>CAZSSM010000071.1:0-34761 GCA_964609385.1 uncultured Planctomycetia bacterium | reverse complement strand
CCCGTGATCTCGTAGCCGACGATCCGGTCGCCAGGAATCTGTATGAGATTGCCATCGTCATCGCGACCGATGGTCAGTTCCAATTCGTTGTCGTCGGCCAGTCCGGAAACATCGAAAGCTGTTCCCGCCTCGGAGTTTTCATCAATATTGTAATTTGTCAAATCGTCATTAAAGCTAGCATACAAGACCTCCGCGCGATCGAGGTTCAGCATGGTTCCGGTGACCGTCTTGGTGTCGGTCCCACCGCGGACGCTCGTGATCGTGATGGTGAAGAGGAAGTTATGGTTGTCCACCGATTCGTAGTCGAGTCGGCTCGGGTCGACGACACCGATCACGCCGGTGTCGCCGTCGATCGCCCAGTTCTCGGTAACGTCGACGCCGCCGTTGGTGACCTGTTCGAGGTTGAACGTGACGACCTCGGTGGTCGGCAGCGTCACGACAGTGTAGAAGGTCTCGCCGGCGATCCGGTTCTCGGCGAAAAAGAACGACTGATCCGAGGCAATGATCGGCTCACGGCGCTGGAGCCAGATCTGATTGGCGAAAATGACGTCCTGGTCGGCATCGTTGTCGAGGTCGCCGACGGCCATCGCCCCGCTTCCGCTCGAACCAGTCAGGATTTGCCCGGTCGCGGTAAAGCTGCCGTCCTCGTAAAGGTACGCCTGGTCCGGTGGTGTGGCGGAACTCTCAATCAAAGCATCCAAGTCGCCGTCGAGATCAAGGTCGACCAAGTTGATTTGCTGGGGATACAAGGCATCGCCGAGCGCCTCGCCAAAGCTGAAGATGAGCCGCGTGGAGCCGAGCAGATCATCCGAGTCGACCTCAAAGCTGAATCCGTCGGAGGGGAAGGCGAAGAGGTCGTCGGGAACGACCCCAAACCCTTGGTTGAGGACCACGTAGCTGGTATAGGAGCCGTTCGAACCCGAGAATTCGGCCTGGACTCCGAAGACGAGGTCGTTGAGGCCATCCCCGTCGACATCGCCCACGGTGACGGTGTTGACGTGTTGCTGATCGACCATGACCGTGGAGTCGGTCGTGAACGCTGCCCGATCCTCGGAGAACGTCCAGTTCCCCTCGTTGGGGATGACGGCCACGACCTGATGGAACGGGCCCGGTCCGAGGATCAGATCCAGGTTGTCGTCGCCGGTCAGCTCGGCGAATTGGTAGCCCGAGTCGCTGTCGCGCCACCAGGTGGGTAGGGTGATCGCTCCGAACTCCGAGAAGGTCCCGGACCGGTTGTTGCGGTACTGGACGATCGTCTTGTCTTCGGGGTTGTAGACGGTGAAATCGATAAAGCTGTCGTTGTCGAGGTCGACGAGTTCCACGAAGTTGTCGGCCACCAACTGTCCGTTGTGCAGGATCCCCAGATCAATCGTCTGGTGGAGCGTGAGCGCCCCGGTCCCATCGGCGTCGTTCAGGTAAATCTTGGCGCTGAAATTGTACGAGCTATCGATGTTGAACAGCAGGAAGTCGGCGTATCCGTCTCCATTGAACTCGCCTGGAAGGGCGGCGAAGATGTTCCCGGTTGCGACGACGCCTTGGCTGGTAAACGTCCCGTCCTGGTCGTTGAGCATCAACGTGACACCATTGAGGCTGGTCAGGACGTCTAGATATCCGTCGCCGTCGAAGTCGTCGAGGTGAACGAACGAGCCGCCCCCGCCGATCTCCTCGCCCGGGTCGAAGACTCCCAAGGGAGGCGAGGTGAACTCGTAGAAGGCGTAGTCGTCGGGATCGACCGAGGGTCCGGAGACCGTAACGGACGCCCCCTGGAGAATCTCTAAGGGGTTGGCTTCGGTTCCGATCGTGGCATCGGATGCGGTCACCGACAGGTCAACGTCGGGCACGAGCAGATCGAGACCGTCGACGGCGTTGTTGAGGATCGAGCCAGTTGTCGAGGCCAAGGTCACGCTACCCTCGGTGTTTTCGATCAGGCCGAGGTACATGTCATCCACGGCGGTGACATGGAGCACGCCGGAATTTGAGTTGAGATCGTCGATCAGCAGGGCGCCCAGGGCGTCGACGTAGAGCGACGTGCCGGCGAATCCGCTGAGCGCACCACCGGAGTCGAGTTCGACCTCGATTGGATTGCCCGAAGTCCCCACGGTGTCGGCGGAGAACCGGACGGCGCCGGCGATGACGTTGGCGACCGCCGCGATCTGATTGCCGGAGCTGTCGGTGGGGTCGTTGGCGTCGACGATCGCGCCGGGAGCAGTCAGGCCGAAGACGTCGCCGACGACCGCCGTGAGCAGGTTGACATCCTGATCAGCATTGGCGACCGACTCGAGATAGGCGTCGAACTCACCGCGGACGGTCAGGGCACCGCTGAGGTCGAAGGTGACCGGGAGGGCCAACGATCCGATGCTCGCCCCGGCGGCCTCGATGATCAGGTTGCCAGCAGTGATGTTGGCTACACCGGTGCCGGCCTCGTTGATGATACCGCCATCGACCTTGATGCGGACCTCACCGGTTCCAGCGTCGATCTGATTGAGGCTCAGGTCGTTGGTCGAGCCGAGGAGGACGCCGCCACTGGCGGTCGCGCTGACGATGGGCGCGATCGAGGTGTCGGTGCTGGCGAGGTTGACGTCTTCGCGTAGGGTTAGCTCGATCAGGTTGTATTCGTCGGCCTCGACGATCCCGTCGCCATCGTCGACTTCCGACCAGGGGGTCCGATCCACTGTGATCCCGTCGGCCATCAAGGCCTGGATGGACGTCTGATCCAATGCGGTATCGAAGACCCCGACGTCGTCAATACCGCCGACGAAATGGAAGGTCGTCCCGTTCGTGCCTCCCGCTCCGATGTGGAAGTCCTCACTTTGATTGGGAGCGTAAGCCTGCGAGGTCGTGCTGGTCGCCTCCCCATTGACATAGATCGTCTTCGTGTTGGTGTCCGCATCGAAGGAGATCGCTAGGTGCGTCCAAGCGTCTAGCTCGGCGTCGCCTGCGTTGAGGTGGACCCACGAGGACGAACCGGTACCGGTCCAGAACTCCCATTGGTTGGACGGGGTCAGATAGAGCACGTAGCCTTCGAGTCGTGGTCCGGATCCGAGTCGCGACGTGATCACGGACCGATACCCACTGCCGCCGGTTGGCCGGGCCCAAACCGAGACGGTGAAGCTGTCGGGATTGAGGGCAGCGTCGTAGGGGACCTTGACCCGTCCGGATCCGTCGAATTCCGCAGAGGTCCCCGTCGCGCCGATGGCCCCACCCACTCCGAAGTCGGCGAGAGTGACAGCGCCCCCATGTCCGTTGCCGGTCGAATCCTTGGCATAAGTCGAGCCGGCATCCTCATCGAGTTGCCAAGCCGCAACGAGGTTCTCGTCGGTCTCCTGGAGGTAGAAGGCAAGGTCTTCGGGATCGGCCGAGAGCAGTTCGATCTTTCGGGTGTTGTCATCATCGTCGGCGATGTCGGCGATATCGCCATCGGTCACCGCGATGTCGATGACCCCTTCGCTGAAGTCGCCCACAGCGTCGCTCGCGACGACAGAGATCGACTGAGCGATGATATTGGGCGATTCGTCGAAGGCGGTCGTGTCGGTCCGATCGGTCACCCCCGTCGAGAGGTTCCAGAGCAAGCCGTCCTCGGTGAAGGCGAGGTCGGCGGTGAGGTCCGCGATCTCGTCATCGGTGAGCTGGTAATCGAAGTCGGTATCGAAGGTATCGGGATCGTAGGAGGTGTCGTTGTTGGTGACATAGGTCCCGCCTGGCCCGTAGACATCGTTGAGTTCGAGGAACCGGGCGGTCGCTGAGGATTCGAGGTTGGAGATCTGGACGCTGGTGTAGCCTAGCTCCAACATCCGCTCGACCTTCTCATCGCTGAACTGGAAGTCGAACGATGAGGGATCGGTCGGGTCGTCCATGGCCGATCGCTGGGTCCAGTATTGCTCGTACTCGTAGTTGTGGAGCGAGACGGCATCGCTGAGGATCAGGGCCTTGCGGTCCTCAGCGGCGTCGTTAATCAGGCCCAAGCTCTCCCAGAGGCTGACCAGGTCGTCGATTGTGGCGGCATCGCGATCGGCTCCTTCGAAGGCCGTTGCATCGAGGAGGCTGCCGTCGTCCACGAAGAGGGAGACGTCGACCGCTTCGATGAGACTCACGTAAAGGTCACCTTCGACTTCCCGGACGTACGCGTCGTTGCCCGCGTTGAGGGTGAGCGTTTGATCGCTCGACCCGCCCGTGTCGATATTCAGGGATTGGTCGGCGGTCCCCACATCGGAGGCGGCGGTCAGGTCGATCGACCCCGCCGTGATGACGCTAGAGGTGCCCGAGACGCCGGCGATGGCCCCGGCCGTCGCCTCGATGGTCACCAGACTGTCCGTACCGGCGACGACGCTCGAGAGGGTCACAACGTCCGAGGCCGAGGAGAGGCTGATGTCGCCGTCGCTGGTGGCCTCGACGGCGGTTTCGTCGGCGGCTGAATTCTGGTCGTAGTTGTCTGGTCCATCCGTGCCGATGCCTCCCGGGGCGTTGAGGTCGATCTGGTTGGCCTCAATTACGCCATCCGAGTCGGACGACTCGATCGTCGCTGCATCATTGGTCACCTCCCCGCTGGTGTCGACGCCCGCATTGATCGTCACCTGGCCGCCCGGCGCGGAGAGGCTGCCCCCAACGATCACCGAACCCAGCGAGTCGACGTTGATGGCACCCGAGTCGCCCAGGAACGTGACGGTGATCGGGTAATCGGCCTTCACCGAATTGATGTGGGTCGTCCGCGTCCCGATGGTCCGGGTGATCCGCTCGTCGTAAGTGATCGACTCGACTTTTCTCGTCAATGCATTAATGTGTCTCGTTTGGTAATCGTACCAGTAATTATAAACTGAATCAACGATTTCAGAAAACTCGTAAGTGTAGATATCAGTTTCAATTTCGGTATCGACGGTCACGACCGAGCCCCTCGAAGTGAGGTCGCTCCTGCCGTCGTCGGTTTCGGAAACGAGGTTGTCCTCAGTGACGATCTCGTCGAAGGTCGGCTTGGAACTCCGACCGTTCAGCTCATAGACTTGGATAGTGCCCTCAGTCCCAGCCGAAACCCACTGATAACGCGTGCCCTCCAACGGAGTGTAGGTGACCGTGTCGCCGGCGGTGGTTGTGGCGCTTGCCGGGTTGCCGGAGGAGTCGACGGTGGAGTTCGTGGTGACGGTCACCTGGTCGTCGGCTCGGGTGAACACGGTAATCAAGGCCGACTGGCCGCTGGCGGCCTCGGCATGGCGGGCCTTCTCCGTGAGGATGATCGTGCCCTCGATCCCCTCGGCGTCATCGGTCCCGCTGCCGACATCCAGATTGCTCAGGGTGATGGGCAGGTCGGTCTCGTTGGCGATATCGATCGTCCCGTAGCCGTCGAGGACGCGAAGCTCCCCGCCAGAGCTATTGATGATCCGGTTGGCCGTCAGTTGCATGAAGCCGCCGCGGACTTCGATCTCGCCGACGAGGATGAGGGTTTGCTCCTGAGCATCCCACTGGAGCACGAGCGTGTCGCTGATGCTGTCGAAGAGGTCATCGCTAGCATTACCGGTGGCCGAGGACAGATACTTCGAGTCGAGCGTCACGTATCGGAGGTCGCTGGCGTCGGACGCATCAGCGGCCTCGTAGGCGTCGGTCGCGGCCTGGATGACCGAATCGAGGTCGCCGTCCGGGTCCGAGATCGTGACGGTGTGGTATGGGATCCCACTCTGGATGATCCCGTTGATGTTGATGTTCTCAGCCGTGATCAAAACGTTACCAGCGACGATCGTCGAACCGGCGTCATCGCTGACACTCCCAGTCGTTCCGGCAATCGGCTCGGTGACGTCGGAGACCTGGCTGTCGGCAGCCTCGTTCGCCCCAGCGACGTCGGAATAGAGGTCGAACGGGTCGCCGCCAACGTGGAAGAAGCCATCACCGTCGGTGTCGGAGTCGCCGAAGACGAAGTCGCCGCCGCTGGAAATGGCTAAGCTGCCGGCGGTCATCCCGCCGTTGACCAGGACGCTGCCGTCGCCGCCATCGAGGTCGACATCACCGCTCCGGTTGGTCACGTCGCCGTTGAAGAACAGGTTGGCGTCGATCTCTTCACCAGCCACGGGCACGTTAGTCACCGAGATCAACGGCTCGGTGTCGGCATCGGCCGTGGAGTCGGTTTCGTAGCTAAAGTTGAAGGTGATGTCGACGAGGCTATCGAGGCTACTATTGGTGTTGAGCGCCTTGACGGCCTCAACGCCGTCGACTCGGACGCGGTTGAGTCGAACCTGACCGCCGGGCCGGTCGGGAATCGTCAGGTCGCTGAAGTCGAGGGTCAGGTTCGAGTTGTTGACGACCTCGATGGTGGTGTCGGTCGGTGCGGTCAGGCTCCCCGAACCCCGAAGGTTCTTACCCTCGACATAGATATTACCGGACGTCACGTATACATCCAGAATAGATGCGGTCGGTAGGACGATTTCGGAGACGATCGCTTCACCATCCACGAATTCCAGATTGCCACCGAGTTGAGCGACCAGATCCGTCCAGAAGGTGCGTTGCTCTTCGAAGGCCTCGTCCATCGAGGTGCCGGAGAAGTAGGCGGCCTCCTGAACCATCGTGTTGATCCGGTCCTCCAGGGTTTGGTCCATATCGGTGTTGGCGTCGATCGTGATCGCGTCGGTGTCGATCGTGTCGCTGATCGGGTTCGCGTCGGAATCGAATTCGAGGGTCCGGCGGTTGAACAGTCCGACCTCGACGTCGCCGTCGACGACGACCAGATTGTTCGCATCGTCGGTCTCGGTCTCGGTGGAATCGAGCGAGCCCGTGACCGACTGGAACGAGGCCGAAGCCTCGGTCAGGACAACACCCGCATCGGTCAGGAAGTAGGCGTCGCTGACCGCACGGACCGTGGCGTCCTCGGCAATGGTCACCTCGTTGGTTTGATCGACCGAGGCGGTCGCCGAGACTCCGCCGTCGCTGGAGACCTGGTCGGTGGCATACGCATCGGTGCTCCCGTTTAGAGTGAAGCTGTTGAGCGCCGGCACCGGATCGCCGACATTCTCCAGGACACCGATCTGGCCGGCCAACAGATTAACGTCGTCCTCCGACTCAATGGTCGCTCCCGAGCCGATCCGCACTTCGTTGTCGGCATCGACGGTCGATGAGCCGACAGCCTTGGTTCCGACAAAGAGGCCCTTACCGATGGCGTTGGTCGTGGCCCGCAGATTGGCATTGGAGAGCGTCGCGAGGCTGATCTCACCCGAGCTCTTGAGCACCGCATCGTCACCGACCGCGGCGATCGCTTCGTACGTTCCCAGATCGATCGTGGCCTGTGCGTTGGTCGAGGCACCCAGCAAGCTCGCCGCACCGAGATTGGCCGTGCTGAGCAGGTTGGCGTCGTTGGACGCCTCGATGTCCACGCCGCCGGCGACCGCCGAGGGACTACCCACCAGGCTGTAATCGGCGTTGACTTGGGCTCCCTCGCCGATCGTTGCGGTCGTGACGTGGTCGACATCGATCTCGTTGACCACCTTGGCCGAAGCCCCGACCCCGCCGGTGGCGCTGGTGGCGTCGACGGCCTCGGTGAAGCCCGTGCTGTCCTCGGCCAAGCCGGACGTGTTGCCGGCAGTCATGGCGATCGTCTCGGCGTTCGCCACGACGTCCTCGCCGATCGCGGCACTCACCGTCGCGTCGAGGTCGGCGCCGAAACCGGCCCCGCCGAGTCCGGCGATGATACCGACGGAGACGTCCTCGGCCGAGCCGGAAATCACGTTCTCGTGGTCGGCGGTGATCTTCAAGGTGGTCACGTCAATCGCCTGGCTCGTCGACGTGTTGTCCCCGATCGAGGCGCTGGTGGTGCTGTTGATGGTGATGTCGACTTGCGAGGCGAAGAGATCGTCCGAGGAGTTGTTTGTCGTCGAGGTGAAGCCGAAAGAGAACTTGTTGTTGGCCGCTTGGCCGTCGGCGGTATCGGTGCCGGTGGCGACGATCTCCAGCGTCTCGGCAGTGATGCTGACACCGTCATCGACGATGGCCACCGAGGTCGTCGTCACGTCGATCACCGAGACGTTGGACCCGGAGGCACTGATCCCACCGCCGCTGCCCCCGTCGGTCACCGCGCCGAGGTCGTTGGCGATCCCTGATTCGACCGTGACCGTCCCCGAAGCAGCCGTCACGTTCGAATCCGCGCCGATGATTGCGGTGGCCGAGGTCTCACTGGTCGCCTTGGCGGATACCCCCGCGATCGACAGAAACAGCGATGCTGAGACGCCAAAGCCGTACGCATAGGCCGACTGGTTGTCGTCGACCAAGGTCTGCTCGGCGTTAACGGTCACATCGCCACCGGAGACCACCGTGTTGCTCGAGCCCAACTCGGCCACGATCGTTGGGGAGACCACCGAGAGCACCGACATCGAGCCCCCGGCCACACCCGCCGCGATCTCCACGCCATAGCCGTAAGACTCGACCACCGCCGAAGCGTTGGCACCGACCGACACGTCACCTTCGGCATAGATCTGGACCGAATCGAGAGTCGCCGCCTGGACCGTCGGATCGACCTTCGCCTGGACGCTGCCGGCCTCCACGGCCAAACCGAGGCCGCCGCCCACGGCATAGGTCTCCGCCTTAGCCTGCTCGGTCGTGCTCGTGGCCGAGATCGCGACCGAACCGACGCCCTGTGAGGCAGTTCCGATCTGGGCGTTCTCCGCGACGACCGCCTCGACCGTCCCCCCCCCGACGACCAGCGTGCCGGCGAACCCAGCCACACCGATCGTTCCCGCCTCGGCCCCGGCGGTGAAGGCGTGGAGGTCTCGGGTCTGCGCGGCCTCCACGGTCACCGCGTCGGCCTCGAGGATCTGAACGCCCGCGCCGATCGAGGCGCTCTGCACGCTCTTGACGTCCGACTCGGCATACTGGGCCGCGACGGCCACATAGCCGGCCGAGCCGGCCACCGCGTAGTTGCTGGTCGACTCGTCGGCCGACGCGTGGATGGTGAGATCGCCACCGGCCGTGACGATCGCCCCGTCCTCGATCGTGGCCTCGGCCTTCGACGCGATGTTGGCGATCGCCACACCAGCCCCGGCCCCCACGACTCCGGCAGCCAAGGCTCCCCCGACCGACGTGACGCTGGATTGCTCTTGGGAGATCGCCGAGACCTCGTCCCCGGCATTGACCGTTCCGTTGGCTCCGAAATAGGCGTTGGTCCCGCTGACCAAGGTATCGCCGAAGATCAACAGGTCGGTGAAGCTGCCCAGACGATCGGTCGCCGTCCCGACGTTTGTGGCAACGCTGTCCGAGTTGTCGCCCTGATTGTTCGAACCGGTGCCCTCGTAACCGGCATCGACGTCGGTTGTGTCGTTGCCGACGTCCTCAGTCGAGGAGTCGATTCCACTGATTGGGCTCTGGGTTTGGCCGTCGACATCATAGTTGGCGCTGACGCGATCGCCGATGGTCCAGAGCGACAGCCCGACCTGCAGCGCGAAGGTCCCGCCGCCGGCCGAGGCCGCCAGCGAGGTGATCGAGCGGTCCGAGCCCGCCTCGGCCCGGACGTCGTTGCGGGCGAAGACCTCGCCGCTGTTGGAGAGCGACGTATCGTCGTCATCGACGTCGGCCAGGATCGCCGCTTCGGTCACGTTTGCGATCGTGCCGATGTCGACGGCCGCGCCGAAGCCGAAGGCTCCGCCATCGATCGCGCCGCCGAAGCCGGTGGCGGTCACCTGGTTGAACGCCGTGACCGCGACATCCTGGTTGGCGTGGGCGGCGCTGCTGTTGTCCGAAGCGGTGTTGATCAAGGCGTTGCGATCGATATAGGCCCGGGTGTCCGAATCGATCTGTTGCCAGGTGATCGCTCCGGCCAGTCCGACGGCGACGCCACCGGCTCCCGCAGCGGTTCCGGCAAACATGTCCTCGACCGTGTAGGCGCTGACGCCGACACCACGCAGCGATTCGGTGACGAAGCTGCCATCGTTACCAAAATCATTGGTTCGGATGTCGAAAGTGTTGTCGTCGCCTTGGCCCTTGGCGTCGACGGTCGCGCCATCACCGATGAAGGCCCGGGTTTCTTTGCTGATCAGTGAGAGGCCGACCGAGACCCCCACACCACCCCCGCCGGCGGCCACCCCCGCGGCGCCGGCGATGATGTCGGAGTCGGTCAGGTCCTGGGCCATGACCGTGACGTTGCCTCCGGCGTCGATGGTCGCCGAGTCACCGATCGAGGCGATCGTGGTGTTGTTCAAATCGATCACCGCGAAGGAGCCGGCGGCAGCCAACTCGCCCGAGGTCCCAGCCACGGCGATCCCGACGACTTCCATGTCCTCTGAGTTGTGTGCGAAGACATGAACGTTCTTGACCGCGTCGACGTCGGCCGACTCACCGATGGTGGCTTCGGTGTCCATCGTAACGTAGGCCACACCCACACCCGGAGTCGCCGACGCGTTGCCGGACACCGAGAGGCCGCCGAGGATCGACCGGGTGAAGAAGTCGGCGCCGGCGGCGACGTGCACCGATTGGTCGTCGTCGGCCGAGGCCGAGGAGGCGGCCGTCTGGTTGATCTGGGCACTGCTGCCGATCGTTGCGGTCGTGTCGACGTTGAGGTCGTTGACACCCAGCGAGACTTGCACCGCCGCCTCCGATGAGGCCGAGGCGCCCACATTGTAGAGTTCGATCTGGTCGCTGTTGACGGCCGTCACTGCCACGCCACGGAACGCGGTGAGTTGCTCGGGCGTCGCGTTGCTGTTCTCGAGATAGCCCTTGTCGGCGATCGGCAGACTGCTGTTGCCGAGGTCGAGGCTGTCGACCAGTCCGCTGTGCGATGTATCTCCGCTGAAGGTCTCGAAGGTGCCCGTGTTGACAGTCAAGCCGTCACCACCACCCAAAGCGTCGACGATCGCCGAGTCACCAATGGTCGCTTCGGTCGTCTTGATGACCACCGGAATGCCGATCGAGCCACCGATGCCGTCCTCCGCCGATGCGGCGAAGTCGGCGTTGACCAGGACCATCTCGGTCCGTTCCTCGGCGGCGACCAAGACGCTGCCGCCGGCATCCACGGTTGTCTGGCTCGCACTGCTGCTTTGGATCTCGGCCTTGGTAGTGATGTCGTAGGTCGAGACGCCAACGCTACCGGCGATCGCTCCTTGCGAGGCCCCCACGGCGATCGTGCCGGTGATCGAGGTGGCGTCTTCGTGCGAGGTGGCCTGAACGATCACATCGCCGGTCGCCTCGACGTCGGCCCCCAAGCCAAGCCAAGCCTCGACATGCTTGGTAATCACACTGACGTCGACACCGGCCCCAACACCGGTACCTTCAATCGAGACATCGGCAGCACCGGCGACCCCGAACAGGGTGGTCGTCTCATCAGCCGTGACCACGACATCTTGGCTGTCGCCCTCATCTGAGGTCGCCAGATTAATCTGCGCACCATCCCCGATCCACGCTTCGGTCGTCTCGGTGAGTACGGTGACCGTTGCCGAACCGGCGATCGAGATGTTGCTCGACGCAACGTCGAGCACGGCCCCAGCGGCGATGGTTGTGATCGTGTCGTCGGAAGTCGCTGAGACAAGCACGCCGACCTGGTCATACCCCGTGATGGCCGTTTGGTTGCCGTTGGCTTGGACGGTGACGTCCTCCTCGATCGCCGCAGTAACCGAGTTGACCGTCACCAACGTCGAGTTGGCGATCCCCACCGAAGAGAGCGGCTGCCCCGATTCGCCCGTAACTCCACTGACGACGATGCTGCCGCCCAGCGAGAAGATCTTGCTCCGATCCGAAGCCGAGACCAGGACGCTGCCATCGGCCATGACCTCGGTGGAACTTCCGGTGATGTACGCATGAGTCGTATTCGTGGTCACTACCACCGAGAACGACCCCTGCCGCGCCGCCTCTTCACTGACGGTCCCCCCGGCGGCGATCGAGGTGATGATCGGCGTGGCGTGTGCGGTGACCCGAACGTCGCCGGAGCTGGAGGTCACTGTCGTGTCGGTTGCATCCGCGACCACCAAATTTCGGGTCACGTTCAGGCTCAAGGCGAATCCATTGGCCGAGTCCCCCGCCAATGAGACATCGCCGGCGACCGAGACGATCGACGAGTCATCTTGAGCCGAGACCCAGACACCTTCATCGCCGGAAACCCCCAGATCGCCATCACCGGACCGCCGGATCGCAGCCCGAGTGGGTACGGCGATGGTGTTGACACTAAAGCTGAAAGCCAGCGCGGTCGACTTGCCCCCAAAAGCAAAGGCGATCGCGGCGGCGACGCTATCGATCGTGTTGTCGGTCGAGGCCGAGACATCGATCACTCCATCGGCACTCAAATCGGTGTCGGAGATGATCGCCGCCGTTCCGCTCGGGTCATCATCGGAGCCTCGGGGGTTGACGATCAGGTTGAACGCCACGGCAACACCCACGCCGGTGTTGGAGCTTGTGCCGGAGCTGGCCACGCTCCCCGAGAAAGCCCCGGCGATCGCCAGGATCGTGTTGGTCGATGTTGCTTGAACCGAAACATCCCCGCTTGCCGACGCCAGGGAACCGTCGCTGACGTTGATCGTCGAGCCCTTGATCAACGCCAGGGCATCCGAATCGACCACGTTGAAAACCACCGAGCCGGCCAGGTCGAAGGAGCCCGAGGACCCAGCCAGACCCATCGCGACTGCAACGATGTTACTGGTGTTGGTGGCCGCGACATCCAGTTCCCCAGCGGTCAGGTTGACCGTCGCATCTTCGATCAACGCCCGGGTCACGTTGGCCACAACGTTGATCGAGAAGGCCCCGGCCAAGCCTTCCGGATCATCCCCCTGAGTGGCGATCGAGATCGCCCCGGTCCCCGTATCAATCGTGGTCGTGTTAATCGCTGAAAGAGTCAAGCCTGTCGCGACGAAGTCCGTGTTCTTGATGTAGGCATAGGTCGTATCAGCCACAACGTTGATCGCAAAACTTGCAGCGGCCGCCATGGCTGATCTGGCGTTGTTGTTCTCGTCCTCATCGGCTACATCATCGTCGCCAACGTCTGCATCAGCGTCATCGTCTGCGTTGTTATCGTTGTCGACTTCGACGTTACTGTCATTGCCGGCCACCTTGGGGGCAGGCAGAACCGAAGCCAGCGCTAAGGAGATGATCTCGCCGTCGTTGTGCGAGCTGACCAATCCCTCACCGGCAACGGTGACGAAGCCGGCGTCGGAGAGCAGATCCCCCAGGCTTTGCGAGGTGCCGGTGGCCAAGGTGCCATCCAAATCGATCACATCCCCGTCGGCATCGAGCAACTGAAGCGAGGTGCCGTCATCACCGACGAGTTGCACAGTGTAGACTTGGCCGTCAGTCAGCCCACCGATCGCCGCTCCCCCGTTGGTCTGGTAGACGACCGAATCACCATCGTCGAAGCCGTGAGCATGGCCAAAGTGGATCGTGTTGGTCGGGCTGTCGACGATCGGATTGGCATCGAAGGCCAGGCCGAAGCCGTGCAGCGAACCAGTGGCGACGTCCGAGTTGAGTGAGATCACGTCCGGATCGTCCGACGTGGCATCCTCGGCCGTCTTGGTCAGTTGGATCGTCGTCTCATCGACGGAAACCACATAGTAAACGTTACCATGACCGATTCCATCGATGCTCGTACCCCGGCCATTGCTGTAGACGACCGCATCACCGGTTTGGAAGCCATGGGTGTAGCCCAGGTTGATCGACGTGCCCGAGCCACCGATGGCCGTATCGGGATCGAAGGTTCGGCCCAGTCCATGGGTCGCCTTGGTGGCGCTTGAGGGATCGAGGGCAAGACGAATGGCATAGTCTTGGCCCGAGCTATCGGAGGCGTCTAGATCCACTCGTTGATACGACTGGAGGAAGTGCGTTGTCCCGGTGTCACTGACTGCCGAAATCTGGACCGCCGAAGCATCCGAGCGGAACCCATGGATCCCGGCCGAATCCGTGTTGATTAACTGAATCGCTTGGCCATCTGGCTCCAGGGCGATCTGCAAGCCGAAGTAGATCGTCGTGTCCTCACCGGCATCCATATCGACCACATCCAGTCCGACGGCTGGGATGGCATAGACAGTCTGGCCTTCGGCGAGGGTCTTGGTCGTTCCGTCGGTCGGGTCAACATATTGCAGCGGTTCGATCGTCTCGCTGGTCGGGTCCTCGTAGAAGTCAGTGATCGTGTAGACTAGCTCATCGTTCAAAACGTACGGATGGGGCTGAGCAAAGGTGATCGTCGAACTCGTGGTGCCGGAGTCGTCGGTCGTGTCACTGAGGTCCGAGGTCGAGTCGAAGTACCACCAGCGGGCCTTCTCGGCCAACTCCTCGGTCGATGCCAGCCTCATGCTCGTCGCATCGGTGCTCACCACGTAATAGACCTGACCGCTGGTCAGGCCCGTGATCGGTGTCGGAGTTGTCGAAGAATGCACCGCGGTGTAATAGACCAGATCTCCATTATTGAGGCTGTACGTGTAACCCAAGTCGAGTTCGTTGGTCGTGGAGACCGCGCTGCTGGTTCCCAGGAAGCCGGGCTGTAGAGCATGAGTTTGGCCGACCGAGGAGGAGGCATCCAGGCTGATCGCCGTGCCGTCGAGCGTCTCAAGACTGATGGTGAACTCATCGACGACCTCTGAGACGACGACCACCTGACCATCGCTCAGGCCCCCGATCTCTGTCCCACCCCCGGCCGAGTAGATCAGGCGTTGTCCAGCAACGAAGCTGTGATCATGCGCAAAGACCAAGGTATCGTCGCTGACGGTGTCCCTAGGATTGAAGATCTCCAGGAACATCTCGTTGGCCAAGGCTTGCGACTCGGCGAGAGCGATCTCGGTCGAACTGAGCGGGATGACGTAGTAGTTGGTCTCCTCATCGAGTCCGCCGATCGCGTCTCCACTGCCTGCGCTGAAGCGGACCCAGTCGCCCAGTTGGAATCCGTGTTCGTAACCGAGGTCGATACTATCACTGCCTAGGCTCGACGAGACATCCGAGGCACTGAAGAGCGTCGAGACGTCTTCCAAGGCTTCCAAGACCGAGCGAGCCAGCTTGATCGTGGAATCACCCGAGTTATCCGAGTCGGCATCGATGTTGACGTAATACGACTCGCCATCGCGGAGCCCACCGATCGGGAAATCTCCACCGGCGGCATAGGTCACCAGATCGGATTGAGAGAACCCATGATTGTAGCCGAGATAAATCGCGTCCTCACTATCGACCCCAACCCCAACGGCCTGCCCCTCCGTCGCGGAGAGTTCCCGCTCCAGGTCACCGATGATCGCCGAGGTCTGCCGATCGATCACCGTCACACCCAACGCGATCCCCACTCCGACACTTCGGCCTCGAGTAATCCCCCCCGTCCCGCTATACATCGCCGAGTAGTCGTCGGCGATCACGACGAGACTCAGGTCGGTTACGTAATTGTCTGTTGTAATATTGGAGATATGATCGTCACTGGTCGAGATTTCGCCATCGCCGTTGGAGTCCAACGCCCGGAGCGGATTGTCGAGGACGAGGTTCCCTTCCTGGGTCGGGACGAGGAAATGGGTTCCACTGGCCTGGGTGGGGTCGATGGAGATCACGTTGCCATCGGGGGCGTCGAGCAATTGCATGCCGCCCGAGTCATCGACGCTCAGGTAATAGGTTTGGCCCACGTTGAGGGTGGGGAACGCCGTCGCATCGCTGGCGATGAAATAAGCCACTGGACGATTATTGACCCAGTAGTCCGGCAACCCTTCGATTGCATATTCGACCCCGTCTTCGCTGGGATCAGTGTCGACATCGCTCGGGGCAAATCCGGCCAGTAACGAGTGGGCCGATCCCTCCGTCGCATCGAGATTGAAGGTGATCGGCGACCCGGTATCATCATCGATCTCGGCCAGCCGGACGATGTGGTCATCGACGACCTGAACGACGTAGGCCGTCCCGTCGTTCAGTCCGCCGATATCGACGCCGCCCCCATTAGAATAGTAGACGAGTTGACCGTCCTCAAATCCATGATCATACGGAAGCTCAATCTGGTTGTCCGAGAGATCGACCCGGTAAATTGGGTCGTCGACCGTCCCATCGATCTGATCGAAGGGATCGAATTGGGGGAGGTCCGAGAAGAACCCCTCGCCACTGAGGTCGATCGTGTCGTAGTCGCGGGGGATCTGGACGTCCCGGTCACCGACGGTCACCTGGGCAGCACTATCGATCTGGGCCAAAGTGAGCGTATCGAGGATCAAGAGGTTGCCCGCCCCGTTGATCGCATACTTGCCGTCGGCCTTGCCGCCTTGTGCGGCGACCGAGACGTTCCGCTCATCACCCCGGGCCATTACCAACAGGGCATCGGTGTTGACAATCGCGTCGCCCTTGATCTTGGCCGTGGCATGGTTGGTGTAGGTCATCGAGGCGATCGAGCCACCCACACCCGTGCCCCGTGACGCCGCTCCCTTGAGGTCCATCTTCGTCGCTTCGGGCAGCGGCAAAGAGCTAATCAACTGACCGGCCGAATTGACCGTATCATTCTCGTTGAACGCCAGGACCGAGGTCTGCCCGCCCGACTCGACGGTGGCTCCTTCACCGATGAAGGCATCGCTTGACCCATCGATGACGAAGACCATGAACGACGCACCGACGGAGAGATCCTCGGTCTTTCCGACGGTCGCCTCGGCCCAAGTGGTGAAGAGCCCTTCTTCAATACCAAAGTTGGTATTGATCTTATTGACAATCGTCTCAAAACCATCGCCAAAGCTCGACCAGTTGTAATACTGCTGTTCCCAAGGAACCCGAGTGTTGGCTTCGACAACGATATCGCCAGCCGCCGTCACAGTGGCATCTCGACCAATGGCAGCGGTCGCATTATTCGTCAACTCGCCAACGCCCACGGCGAGACTCAGTTGCTTGGCACGGGTGTTCTTCCCGGTACGGCTGGCCGCCGCGGTGCTGGTCGATTTGTTCTTGATCCGATCCGTCGAATTGGCTTCGACGGTGACACCCCCATCAGTCGACTCGACCGACGCCCCATCACCGATCTGGGCGGTGACATCGTTGGTTTGGAAGGCGAAACTGAACCCACCCGATCCCGAATTATCTCGGGTCGCGTCGGCCTGGTTTCGCCCCAACTTGCTTTCGACTTTGGAGAACAGGTTGCCGACGCTACCGAGACGGGCAAAGTTCGCGAAATTTTTGAAGGCGCCGACCACGCTCGCTTTGAGCTCCGAGACGCTGCTGCTCTCGCCGACGGCCCCCGTTGCTGAGGTCGTGTTGGTCGTGGAACTCAACTCGGCCAAGATGTCGACATTGCCGGATGAGACGACCTGGCCGTTGACATTGGCCTCGACGGTGGAGGTGACTTCCGAGAGCGCAAAGCCGAGCCCGAGGGTCCCCTGGCGCCCGGCAGCGGCCAGGGCTCCCACAGCGATTTCTTTGTCCGCCGTGCTGGAAAAGCTCGCTGTTCCCCCCGAGGTGACCGAGGCATCATCACCCAAGGTGATCGTGGAGTTGATCTCTCCCACCGCGACAGCAACGGCAAAGTTGTATTTTTCTAAGGATGTTGATGAATGATTAGTGGCGAACTGAGTTACCTTCGCGTTCGTCGTCGAGTTGGCATCGGTCGAGACCGAGAAGTCACCGGATGTGGTGATCTCCGCTCCCTCATCGATCGTCACCGTCGCCGTCGGATAGGCGGTGGCCACGGCAATCCCGACGATGATCGTGACCGTTTCGACCTCACTGTCGACCGTCGCGTCGGCCGAGATTTCCAACGAGCCGGCATTGATCGAGCCACCGTGGATGCTGATCTCTGACGTCGCCGTCCCCTGGGCAACGCCCCCTACGACCGAATAATCGCTCAGGAAACTATCTGAGCCGAAGGTAAACTCGCTCACTCCGGCACCCAAACCTGAAGTCTGCCCCGAATCCCCGGAAATAGATATTTGCACATCGCCACCGGTGATCGTGGCTTCAGTCAGAGTGATCGAAGCATCGATGGTGGTCTCGTTGACTTGCAAGTCGTCGAGCGTCTGATCGACCGTGAGCGTGATCGCCGAATCACCGGCATTGAGCGTTGCCCCGGAATCCAGGCTGATCGAGGTCACGGTCGAGAATGACACCGCGCCATCGCTGCTCGAATTGAGTACAGTCGAAACCGTTGCCCCAGACTGGACCGTGACGCTCTCCACATCCAAGTCCAGACTCGCCCCTTGAGTCGCGAGATCCTGGAGGGTCAGATCGATATCATCCCCATTGACCGTGATCGCCTGGTCTGTGCTGCCCTGGATCGCAAGCGTCTGGTCCCCGCTAGTCGACGAATCAAAGTCGGGACTAAATGTCGAACCGTCTGTGCTCCACTGGAGCAATCCATCCTCGGTCTTGAGAAAAACCGTCTCCGTGGAGAGCCCATCGGTGCCACTGTCGAAGGTGATCGCTGAGTTATCGATCTCGGCGGTGACTGTCAATAAAACGCGGCTTTCCAAGATTTCCTGGGAAACCGACTTCCGACGAGGCTGACGCCGTTTGCCGGATAGCGCGTTGGCAGATCGTTCTGGGGAGAACAAACGCAGACCCGGAATCCTGGGGAGGAAATGCCGCATGTGTGCAACTCTCTTGTGCGCTAGGTCTCGGAAGTGATTCAGGGTGTCGGACCTCGTTCTCCAGTGCGAAATTCGAGCTGAGGCCGGATAACGAATTTCCAAGTTTTTTTCCCGATTCCTCGCAGATCCCCACCAGGAAGAGCCCGTTTTTCAGCTTAAACCCTTGTCAAACCAGAGTTTCCACACTGTGACCGGCCGAAATCTTTTCGGCTTTCCGATGGGCTAACTTAGCCTGGTCCATCCCACCATCTCGGAGCAGGTCTTCGGATCGGTGCTTGCCGCGCTGGGAAGCCATGGAGAGCCAACCTGTCCCCAGATGGCGTGGTGGGGATTGGCGAAGTAGCTCCTTGACCCGCTCCGCCAGGTTCGCATCGGGATAATTGCGGAGGTGGTCTCGCAGCTTCTGGAGGTCGTGTTCGTTCAAAGCCGGCGAGGGTTCTCCGCTATGGGGTTGGCTTGGCAACGGCCGGTCTGGCGACACCGCTGGAGGATCCGACGGATCTAGGCGTTGTTGACCTCGAAGAATTGCGCAATCGCCTTGTGGGGCATTTTCCCGGCGTCACAGGCGTTCAAGACCCGATTGCCTAGGTCCTGCGAGGAGTTTTTGGCCATGACAGTTTCCTACGAGTGTCGCCAAGACTCATCGCCAAACCCGCTACAATCGACAGGGAATCGCTCTATATCCGCTTTGGCTCTCGCATGGGGAGAGCATACATAGTCGACCTCGATCCTGGCAACTTTGCGAAAACGAAAATAAAATAAGTTACCAATCAGTCTTGTGTTGATTTTTGCCAATCTTTTGGGTAAGCAAGAATTTGTTAAATAATAAATCTGATATTTATTGGTCAAATTCGGGCATATTGTAGATCGCGATGGAGAAATTGAAATCGATCGTAGCGACAGATCTGCCATCGGGTGCGATTGCGAAAAACTGAAGCCCCTCGGTCCACGCACATCGTCGGCCCGTTTCTACATCGATATGGCAACTTCTCCAACGGCAATCAGACACTCCGCGAGGCAGTTCGCCGAGCCAATCAGAGTTCCGACTCGGACACGATCACCTTCGCTTCAAGCCTCTCCGGTCAGCAGATCTTGCTGAACTCGCAACTGATCCTGTCCGACACCGTCGGCATCACCACCATTCAGGGCTTGGGCCAAGCCAACTTGACCCTCGATGGCCAGTCTCGCGACCGCGTCTTCACAGTAAGTCCTGGAGCCACCGCCACGATCCGCGACCTGACCGTATCCGGAGGCTCATCCTCGAATCATGGTGGAGGAATCCTTAACGAGGGCACGCTGACCCTGTCGGACATGCTTGTCAGCGGAAACACAACGACATCAAAGGGCAGCGGAACTTATAATGCCGGTGTGCTTAACATTGACAGAACGACTGTTCGTTTTAACACAGCGAGAGATTCGATAGCTTCAGTGCAGGCTCAAGGAGGAGGGATCTTCAACTCAGGCACAGCAACGGTTGTTGCATCAACGATCTCTGGCAATCTGCTTGTTGGATAAATGCAGAAGGTGGAGGGCTATTCAATCAAGGCGCAATACGTTTATTCAACTCCACCGTCAGTGGGAATACAGCTAATGGAGGGTTTACCAAGGGGGGTGGTGTCGCCAACCAAGGCACGCTGGGTTTGACTCAGGTGACGGTCATGCAGAACGTCGTTCAGAATGGCCCTGGCAGCAGCAACAACTCCGGTCTCGGGGGTGGAATCTGGACCCAAAATGACGCATCGGTCACGACAACTTTGTTCAACACCATCGTTTCGGGCAACTCGCTCGGTTCGGGTGAGAACGACAATCTGGCTGGTAAAGCCCCAGAAGCGGTCAGCGAAGGCAACCTCTTCGGATCCTCGCCGACCCTCGACAATGGTCAAAGCCTGGATGCGACAAAGAATTTGACCGGTATCGATAACCCAATGCTAGACATGCTTTGGAACAATGGAGGTCTGGCTCATACACATGCTATCTTAGACGGTAGCTCCGCACTAGGCGCCGGTGTCAACGCGGGGAGGATCGGCCCGGACGGGCTCTCGTTGAACGTCGATCAGCGTGGGGCACCATTCGTTCGAGCTCTAGGCGGAGTTGACGTTGGAGCGTTTGAACAACAACAACTTAAGCTCCTTCCTCCGGTCGATATCCTCAACGACGAAAGCGACGGCAATTTTAGTGTTGGTGATTTATCGTTACGAGAAGCAATTGAATTGACTAGTGCGAATCCGGGTGACGACTTTGTCACGTTCGCGTC
Source organism: uncultured Planctomycetia bacterium (assembly GCA_964609385.1). Classification (GTDB taxonomy): domain Bacteria; phylum Planctomycetota; class Planctomycetia; order Isosphaerales; family Isosphaeraceae; genus CAZSSM01. Next base: position 14,055 of record CAZSSM010000071.1, on the reverse strand, counting down.
TAGCCTGGCCGGTCAAACCCTCACCTTAGACTCACCGTTGATCATCAGCGGAACCAATGGGACCACGACGATCCTGGGGCTGGGCAGGGATAACCTCACCATCGATGCCCAAGGCGTGGGTCGTGTGCTTCAAGTGAACTCCGGTGTGACGGCGACGATCGATAGCCTGACGTTCACGGGAGGGATCGTGTCGGGCGACGGCGGCGGAATCTCTAACCTAGGGACGCTGAACCTCAACGACTCCAACGTCACGGGAAATCAGTCGACCCAGAGTGGAGGTGGCGGGATCTACAACAATGGTACTCTTAACTTAAGCAATTCTCAAGTCAATAGCAATACGAGTGGTATCGGGTCTGCCGGAGATGGCGGCGGGATTTTCAACAACGGCACAATGACCCTGATCAATTCGAACGTCTCGGGGAACTTGGCACCCGACTCCGGGGGTGGAATCGTTAACAATGGCTCGCTCGACCTTTCCAACTCCCTTGTCAGTGGAAACACCGCAAGCAGTTACGGCGGCGGGATTGAAAATACTGGATCGGGAACGCTGAGCCTGGCGAACTCGACCGTGAGCCTGAACACCGTCAATGATAGCGGGGGTGGACTCAATAATGTCGGCACCCTGAGCCTAACGAATACCACAATCAGCAATAATTCGGCGCGTGGATTCGGAGGCGGAATCCAAAACAATGGTGGGGCTATGACTCTTACCAACGTGACCATCATCGAAAACGTTGCCGACTCGAATCGCAATGACCGAAGCACGGGTGGTGGCATCTGGACCCGCAACAACGCAACGACCTTCACAACGCTGTACAACACGATCGTTGCGGGGAACTCGCTCGGTTCGGGGACCGCAAACAACCTGGCCGAGAAAGCTCCCGAATCGGTCAGCGAAGGGAATCTCTTCGGACCCTCCCCCAACCTCGCGAACGGCCAGAGCCTCGACTCCAGCAAGAATCTGGTTAACGTTACCAATCCCTGGCTGGGTAATCTGCAGAACAATGGTGGTCCGACCTTCACGCATGCCCTACTCACAGGGAGTCCGGCGATCAACGCGGGTGTCGATGCTTGCGCTCAGAATCCCGACGGCGACCCGGCCACCAACGACGCGTTGATCAATGATCAGCGCGGGGCTCCGCTCAGTCGCTTCATAGGTACAGTTGATATTGGAGCCGTCGAGCAACAACCTGTCACGCTCGTCGTGGATATCACCACCGACGAAAACGATGGAGACTTCAGTGAGGGTGATCGCTCGCTCCGAGAAGCGATCGCGCAGGCCAACGCCAACCCACTCGACAACACGATCACCTTCGCGCTGTTGCTGATCGGTGCGACCCTCACTCTAGGCTCGCAACTCATCCTGAGTGATTCGGTCGGAACAACCACCATCGAAGGACTGAGTGGCAATCCAATCACAATCGATGCCCAAGGCAATGGTCGGATCTTCGAGGTGTTGGCGAACGTCTCGGCCGAGATCAAAGACCTTACATTAACAGGAGGTTCCCTCAACTTTGCTTTTGGCGGAGCGATCTATAACTCCGGACAGCTAACCCTCACGGACGCGACAGTCACAGCGAACTCCGCAACCGGGTTTATCACCGTTGGCGGTGGGATCTACAATCGCAGCGGCAGAACGTTAAACCTACATAATTCTACTATATCAAATAGTCAATCATGTTTTGAGGGCTGTGGGATCTACAACCTCGGAACTCTGAACGTCCGTCGATCAACAATCTCGGGGAACATCGCGAACAGCTCTGGTGATGGCGGTGGGATCCTCAACGATGGAATCCTCTACATCATTGATTCAACCGTTTCGGGTAACCAAGCCATCCGAGGCTTCGGCGGCGGAATCGGCAATCGAAACAATGCCTCTTTGATCAATTCTACGGTCAGCGGGAATTCCGCGAGACTTAGTGGTGGAGGAGTCGCTAACGGAGCTGGGCGATTCAGCAATGGATCAGTAAATCTAACGAACGTGACCGTCACCGATAATGTTGCGAATACTGGCAACTTCAGTGGCTCTGGAGGAGGGATCTGGACCCGAAGTAACCTCTCGTACGTCACGACCATTCACAACTCGATCGTCTCGGGGAACTCGCTCAATTCGGGTGCCAACGACAATGTGGCTGGCCAGCCCCCGGAAGCGGTTAGCGAAGGCAACCTTTTCGGGTCGTTTCCCAACCTGGACAACGGTCGGAGCCTGGACTCGACCAAGAACCAGGTCGGTATCGATGATCCCAAGCTCGGACCACTCCAGGACAACGGAGGGCCGACCTTCACTCACCGCCCGTTGGCAGATAGTACCGCGATCGATCGTGGTGTTGATGCCCGAGCACTCGATGCTCAGGGTGTCGCTTTGGTCAGCGATCAGCGTGGAGGGCTATTCAGCCGCTTCGAGGGACCCGTCGATGTCGGCGCGGTGGAGGTCCAACCGGTCATCCTGGTCGCAGACATCACTGCCGATGAGAACGACGGCAACTTCACCCAGGGGGACCGTTCGCTCCGCGAGGCGATCGCGTTGGCCGAAGACCTCTTGGGTGACAACACAATCACGTTCGCCCCGGCGCTCTCGGGCCAGACGATCGGGCTCTCATCCGCTTTGGTGATGAGCGACACCGTTGCCACGACCTCCATCCAGGGCCTGGGACAGAATCAACTCACGATCGATGCCCAAGGTAACGATCGTGTGCTGGTTATTAATTCGGGTGTCACGGTGCGTTTGTCCGATCTCTCGCTCACCGGTGGGACCACCTCGACCAGAGGCGGCGGAATCTTGAATGAGGGCATTCTCAGCCTCTTCGACTCTGCGGTCAGCGGGAACACGGCCAACGATGACGGCGGCGGGATCGTCAACTATGGCAGCTTGAGTATGATTGGCACGACGATCCGCCGGAATACCGCGAACGTCGATGGTGAGGGTCTCTTCAGTCGCAATTCCCGCTTGATCGTGACCGAGTCGACCATCAACGGCAATATCGCCAAAAATCGCGGCGGTGGAGTCTACACAAGTACGCGTGCGACCTTAATCAACACGACGATTAGTGGCAATTCGGCCAACGACAGCGGCGGTGGGATCTACCATTGCGAGGGCGTGTTGACCCTCACCAACGTCACCATCACGAACAACGTGGCCAATACGGATCCTTCGGGTGGAGGCACCGGGGGCGGTATCGCAACCTTCACGGACAACCCGTTCATCACTTCCCTGACCCTGTTCAACGCGATCATCTCGGGCAACTCGCTCGGGTCGGGCGCTGTGGACAACTTGGCAGGACAAGCGCCTGAGGCCGTCAGTGAAGGCAACCTCTTCGGTTCCTCACCCAACCTCGCCACTGGCCAATCCCTCGACGCCATCAAGAATCAAACCGGCATCGACGATCCCAAGCTCGGGCCGCTCCAGAACAATGGCGGTCCCACATTCACTCACCTGCCCAACAACGACAGCCCCGCGCTCAACGCCGGACTCGATGCCCGCGCCGTCGACGAGCAGAACAACACCTTGACCGCCGACCAACGCGGAGCACCCTTCGTACGCTTCAACGACCAGGTCGACATCGGTGCGGTCGAGGCTCAATCCCTGAATCTGGTCGTCGACATCACCAACGACGAAAACGACGGCGACTTCACCCAAGGTGATCGCTCGCTCCGTGAGGCCGTCGCGCTGGCCAACATCAACCCTGGTTTAGACACGGTCCGATTCGATCGCAGCCTCTCCGGAGAAACCATCGCACTTGGATCGCAGATCAGCCTCACTGACACCACCGGCCTAACGACCATCAATGGCCTAGGGATCGACGCTCTCACCCTGAATGCTCAGCTCAACAGCATCGTCTTCTCTGTTGGCATCGGGGTCACTGCCGAATTCAATAATTTTATAATCACTGGATGAGACGCAATTGGATGTGGTGGGGTCCTCAATAGAGGTTCGCTGACCCTCAGCAATGTAAGTATCAGCGGAAACTCCGCAGCAGATAACGGCGGTGGGATCTTCAACCTTGAAAGATTCGCGACCCTGACTCACACTACGGTCTTTGCTAATACCGCGAACGACTCCGGTGGTGGCATCTGGACCAGCATCATTGGCGGAACCACACTGTTCAACTCGATCGTCTCGGGGAATAGCGCGAACGGGGCGGCCGAGAACCTGAGCAGTAAGGCTGTCGAGTTTGCCAGTCGCGGGAATCTCATCGGCACGTCCTCAGTGAGCCTGACTGGGTTGGACGATTCCAACCAAACCGGTGTGGACAACCCACAACTGGGGCCATTGCAGGATAACGGCGGCTCGACCTTCACCCATCTGCCCGAGATCGGCAGCCCGGCCATCGATACGGGAATCACGACGGCCGGGCAGGCGACCGATCAGATCGGCTCATCGCGCCCCCAAGGCAATGGATTCGACATCGGGGCGGTCGAACGACTCGTTGAGCCGGGCGACCTGCTCGTCACGATTGCCACCGGTACGGTGGATCGCTTCAACTTCCAGACCAGTCTGCGCGAGGCGATCACCTTCGCCAGTAACCAAGTGGGCCAGGATACGATCCTCTTTGCCAGCGGTCTGGCCAATCAGACCCTCACCCTCAATAACTCGTTGATCCTCGCTGACTTCAGTGGAACGATTTCTCTTGAGGGTGCCGGGGTCATCACCATCGACGGAGGGGGCAATGGACGGGTCTTTGAGGTCGTTAATGATACCATCGCCACCTTCGACGGACTGACGATCACCGGAGGATCGGCCGACACCGGAGCCGGGATCTTCAACGAGGCCTCGTTGAGCCTGATCAACACCACGATCACCGGCAACTCGGCCAACCTGGACGGCGGTGGAGTGGCCAATTTCGGCCTCGGCACCTTGAGTCTGACCAACACCACGGTGACCGGAAATTCGGCCGGAGGATTCGGCGGGGGAATCATCAACCTGGGAGGTCCGTTGACAATAACCAATGCGATGATCAACGGAAACTCGGCCGGTTCCAACGGTGGTGGGGTTGCCAACTTCGGCGACACCCTAAACCTCAACGGCTCGACGGTCCAAAGCAACTTCGCCGCTGGCTACGGTGGCGGGATCGCCAACGACAGCGGCAGCGTTAATGTGGCTCAGACGACCGTCAGCGGCAACTCCGCGACCCAAGGGGGTGGGTTCTTCAACTACGTGGGGATCATGAGCCTGAGCCAGACGACCGTCAGCGGTAATTCGGCCACCCAAGACGGCGGCGGGATCCGCAATGCCTATGGCACCCTGAGCCTGATCAACGCGACCGTCAGCGGCAACTCGGCAGAAACTTCCGGGGGAGGAATCGAGAACGATCGGGCCTCGGCGATGCTCACTCACGTCACGGTCTTCACCAACACCGCCAGTAGCCTTGGTGGAGGTCTCAATGCGTACGACGACTACGATACTTCAACAACACTTTCGAACTCGATTGTCTCGGGCAACAGTGCCAACGGGTCAGCCAACAATCTCTCTGGAAAGGTTCCCGAAACGACCAGCCAGGGCAACCTGATCGGAAACTCAACAGCAAGCCTAACGGACCTGGATAACACCAACCAAACCGGCATTGACGATCCCAAGCTCGGGCCGCTCCAGAACAACGGTGGTCCCACCTTCACGCACCTCCCTAACAGCGATAGCCCCGCGCTCAATGCCGGAGCCGATGCTCGCGCCATCGACGACCAGAATAACCCCTTGACCACCGACCAGCCCGGAGCACCCATCGTTCGCTTCAACGGCCAAGTCGACGTCGGAGCCGTCGAGGCCCAAACCCTGAGACTGGTCGTCGATATTACGAACGACGAGAACGACGGCAACTTCACCCAAGGTGACCTCTCGCTCCGCGAGGCCGTCCTACTGGCCAACACGACCCCCGGCTCAAACACCATCACTTTCGCCTCCTCACTGACAAGCCAGACCCTGACACTTGGCTCGCAATTGATCCTCAGTGACACACTCGGCACCACCACGATCCAGGGACTCGGAGCCGACGTTCTGATCATCGATGCTCAGGCAACGATCGTGTGATTTCTGTCAACACCAGTGTCACTGCCCTCATCGAGGGACTGACCCTCACCGGCGGGTCCACATCTGGCGACGGCGGAGCAATCGCCAACAGTGGCACATTGGGCCTCACCTCGACCTCCATCCGTGGGAATTCCGCAAATGATGACGGCGGCGGAATCCACAACTTAGATGGTTCCGTGATCCTCACCAACTCCACCGTCACCGAAAACATCGCCGACGCCAATAACTTCGGAGGCGGCACCGGTGGTGGAATCTGGACTTTCAACGACAACGCCACTTTCACCACACTCTTCAACGCCATCGTCTCGGGCAACTCGCTCGGATCCGGAACCGCCGATAACCTGGCTGAGAAGGCACCCGAAGCCGTCAGCGAGGGCAACCTCTTCGGTTCCTCAACCAACCTCGCCAGTGGACAGTCCCTCGACGCGACCAAGAACCAGACCGGCATCGACGATCCCAAGCTCGGCCCGCTTCAAGACAACGGCGGACCCACCTTCACTCACTTGCCCCAAAGCGACAGCCCGGCGATCAACCAAGGCGTCGATGCACGGGCCGTTGACGATCAGAATAACTCCCTCACGACCGATCAGAGGGGTGTCGGTTTCCCGAGGATTATTGGAGGCACCGTCGACATCGGCGCGGTTGAGTTCTCCCCACTCTTCCAAGTCACGACATTGACCTCCACCACCACCGGATTCATCGCCCAGTTCAACCAGGACTTCGACAAGGCCCCCATCAATCTCTTCGGACGCAATCCGGCCGATGTCGTCCTGACCGCGCCCAACGGATCCCCAGTCATCGGCAGCCTGATCACCACCCAGAACCCTCGGGAGATCCAGTTCATCGCCTCTCAGGGCCTGCTCGCCGAGGAGACCTATTCGCTGACCATCCGCAGCGGCGCGGACGCCTTCCAGACCTCGGGCGGAGTCGCCCTCGATGGCGATGCCGACAACACGCCCGGCGGCAACTACACGACCTCCTTCACCGTTGCCCCCTTCACCGGGGCCACGGTGAGCCTGCCCGACTTCACACGAGGAGCCGGTCAGACCGTCGAGCTGCCGCTGGGCACGTCGGGGATCCCTGTGACGATCGACAACGCCGCCGTTGCCGACCGTGTCGCCTTCGATCTCAGGTTTGATCCCTCCCTGCTGGGGATCACCGGAGCCCGCCTCGGCGTCGACGCTCCGACCGGATCCGCCATCACCTTCAATGCCCTAGGATCGGGTCAGGTTTCCGTCGCGGTGATCGTCACGGGAGGCCTACCCGCCGGTGCTTTGGAACTGATCCGACTCGATGCGACCGTGCCGAACACTGCCCCACTGACCGACAAGCACGCCCTGGACATCCAGAACCTCGTCGTCGAGCAGGCCAATTCGGCCCTCAGCTCCCGCGAACGTGACGCTCTCCATCTGGCTGCTTACCCCGGGGACGTCTTCCTCGCCGATCAAAGCTACTCGATTCTGGATGTTGCCGATCTAATCAACGCCGTCTTGGGTATCCCGTTCACGACCTACCCGAACGCTGATCCGACGCTGGTGGCCGACGTCAACGGCAACGGGGTGCTCGATGTGGGGGACGCCACGCCGATCGTCTCCGCGACGCTGGGCCTGCCGAATCCCGGCCTCCCGATGCGGCCAGCGGTGACGCCCCCGATTCCCGCGGGACTCGATCCCTTCCTGGAGATCGGTCGCGTCGAGGCCCAGCCGGGCCAAACGATTTCTGTCCCGTTGCCATTGACCAACACCGATGTCGTCACCGTCGGAGTGGAGACGATCCAAGCGGTCATCCAGTTCGATCCGACCCTGGTAACGATCGCCCAGGTGAGCCCTGGAGACTTAGGTGACGAGTACGGTTTACTCTGGCATGTGGACGCGTCGGCGGGCCTGCTGTTCGTGGTCGGAGCCCGTCCGATCCCGTTGGACCTCGATCCCGGCGACGGCGGCGACCTGGCCTGGATCGACATCGAGGTGTCCGAGTCGCTGGTCGAAGGGGATCGGGTGGGTCTGAACCTCCGAGCCGATGTGCCGACCGATTACGGGACGCTGGCAACCGGCCTCAACGGGGGAACGTTGATCCTGATCCCCGCGCCGACGAACGCCTGGGACGATCCGGTCGACGGCCAGATCGACATCGTCGCCTCCCAAGTGGCCGAAGATCTCATTGCGAGTGCTTCAGCAACGCTAACGCCGCGAGCGTCCCGAGCGACGGGATCACCCGCCGCCTTCTCCTCCCCCTTGTCCAAGCTGCTCAGCTATTTCGGTTTGACTGAAGCGATGAGTCGATTCCGAACGATGCTCGTGCTCGCATCGACGTTCCAGAGCCTCGACAGCCAGGATCAGGAGGACGATCTTCTTCAATTCCGAGATACAATTGATCAAAACTAGAAAAATTCATGTCTTCATGTTCGTGAACTGCCTTCCCTCGCGCATTTCACGCTTGCCCTTCTCGACCTACGCTGGACCGGAGAACAGGTCTTGGTCCTTCGGAAGGACGAACGGGCCGCGCCCAATTCGGTCAGAGTCACGTCATGGGATGAACACGACTCGGGGCCAGGCTGGTCCAAGACTGCTTGGCATCCCCGTTCCGGCAAGTGGGTCCAATTCACCAGCAACGGTCAGCTCGTGACGAGCTTCGATACCCGCGGTAGGGAAGGGATCCTCCGCCTCCTCAACGTCGACATTGGGCTTCAGCACGGCGGGCTCGTCCCCATCATCGCCTCCTCGAGCTAATCGGAAACCTGGTGCAAAGTCTGGCCGAGGCCCCGAATGATCGACAGACCGTGGTGATGCGGCACGCCGTGCTCAATACTTGCGGCTTCGCCCTCTATCGGGCCGGCCGGTACCGCGAGGCGATCCGCTGCATCGAGGAGTCGTTAACGCTCAAACGTCCCAGCGGCTTCCATGACTGGATCGTCCTCGCACTGGCCTATGAACGACTCGGCGCCCGCGAGGATGCCGAGGCCTACCTCGCTCGAGCCCGCAAAGGCGCCCCAAAGGCATCGAAACGCGGTCCGTGGAATCGCCTCGAGGTCGAACTGCTTCTCCGTGAGGCCGAGATGTTTTCATAATTCTAACATATCAAATTTTGATTTTAAATAAAATAAATCAAATTTAACAAACTTATATTGAGATCAACTCTATTCGTTCGTATCCGCACCACAAGGATCAGCCTCGGCCCCCGCAACCCGATCACGACCTCAGACGCCACTGTTACTGGTTATGCAACGGATTCCAAGCTCCGTCGGACCGGACGCATGGTCGGCGTGGCGATCAGCCTGGTCTTCGGGACGCTGCTGGGCTTGTGGGAAGCGTTGCGTGGCTCTGGGGTCAGCCTAATAGCCAACACGTTTTGTTTTGGAGCAGTTTCATGGGACCGACCGTCATCGCGATACGCGGAAAGACGTCGGACGTACCGGTTCTCGAAGCGTTGTAGAACCTCAATACTACAATTTGTCTTTTCTATTGTTTCTATCAATTCTGTTAGCTGCTTCAAACAATGACGCGGCTGGATGCTCGAGGTCGACGATGCCGTCGAAGACCTGTGATGGCCTCTGGGCTCACGGACCATAGGTGGAGCGATCGGGAGGGGCTCTCGTTCGCAACAGTGCAGCTACCGTAGAAACTACCAGGAACCGAAAGAGAGTCGATCACTCGATATCGACTCATGGGGCAATCGTCGCCTGGACAACGAACCCATGCGGCCCGCCTCAATAGACGTCCGAGCTGCACGCTCGCCGATGGGACGTGAACAGACGCGCAAAGTGACCGGTCCCCGAGCGTGACGCATCGGGTCAGAAAATCAACACGATGGTTTCTCCAACGGGAGAGACTGTTCTAGGGTTCGGGTGATCGTCAGGGCGCCCACCGCGATGCGTCCCCATCCATCTCCGAGCCCCGTGGGTGAACAACACGATGAGCGAGCTGGACGAGGTCCTCCGTGAGTTCCTGGCCGAGAGCCAGGAGAACCTCGAGCAGTATGAGCAGGATCTCGTCGCGATCGGGGACGGGTCTTGCGGCCAGGACCGGTTGGACCGAATCTTCCGGACGATCCACACGATCAAGGGCACCTGCGGATTCCTCGGCTTGGCGCGATTGGAAACGCTCTCGCATGCCGGGGAAAACCTGTTGGGCAGCCTGCGCGACGGACGTCGAGGTTGGGACGACGAGGTGCTTGACAACCTCTTGGCCTTGGCCGATGCGGTCCGTCGCCACCTTGCCCAAATCGATGCGGATGGGACTGAGGCGAATCGTGACGATAGCCCACTGATCGCGCGGTTGGAAGCCTTGGGGGCCACATCCAGTCACAAGTCCCTGGGCTCGACGCCCAACCTCCCCCCGTTCGGCGAGCAAGACGCCCCTCCCCAAGCGGAGGTTGTCGATCAACCGCCAACCGTCGAATCACCGACAACGGCCGAAGCCATAACCGCGACTGAGAAACCCCAAGGCCGCGATCAAGACACGAACGAGACGATCGACGAAACGGCCAACCTAGCCACAGGATACATTCGCGTCGATATCCATGTACTTGATCGGCTCATAAATCAGGTCGGTGAGCTGGTCCTGGCCCGTAACCAAATCCTCCAGCACCTCGACGATCGCCAGGACCCGGCCCTGACAACCTCATGCCAACACCTCAACCTCATCACCAGTGAGTTGCGGGAAGGCATGATGAAGACGCGGATGCAGGCCATTGGGACGATCTGGAATCGGTTTCCTCGAATCGTCCGCGACCTCGCCCATCAATGCGGCAAGGACGTCGAACTTCGTTTGGAAGGGAGCGAGACCGAACTCGATCGGACGATCGTCGAGGCGATCCGTGATCCGCTGACGCATATCGTGCGAAACTCGATCGACCACGGCCTGGAGACCCCCGAAGAGCGTCGGGTCCGGAACAAGCCCGAGCGGGGCCGACTGCACCTGCGGGCCTATCACGAAAGCGGCCAGGTCAACATTGAGATCAGTGACGATGGCCGAGGAATCGATCCGTCGAAGATCGCTCGTAAAGCTATCGATCGCGGCCTGATCAGCAGCGATGACGCCACGCGGATGTCGGATCGCGACCTCGTCCAACTCGTCTTCGTGGCCGGCCTCTCCACTAAGGATCAGGTCACAAACCTCTCCGGTCGCGGTGTGGGAATGGATGTGGTCCGGACCAACCTGGAGCGGATCGGCGGGTCGATCGACCTCCAGAACCGACCCGGTCAGGGCGTGACCATCCGGATCCGGATCCCGCTGACCTTGGCGATCATTCCGGCCTTGATCGTTGTGGAGGGCGACCAGCGGTTCGCGATCCCGCAGGTCAATCTGTTGGAACTGGTCCGGCTCGACAGTCAGCGCGATCGGGCAAAGCTGTCCTGTGTCCGGGGCGCGGCGATCTATCGGTTCCGCGGCGACACCCTGCCGATCGTCACGCTCGCCTCAGTCTTGAACGAAGACAATGACAGTTCGGAAGTCTGGGATCGCGATGCCTTGGACATCGTGATCTTGCAAAGCGACACGACGGCCTTCGGTCTGATCGTGCAAGCGATCCATAACACCGAAGAGATCGTGGTCAAGCCATTGGGTCGGCAGATCAAATCGATCCCCCTATTTTCCGGCGCGACGATCATGGGCGACGGTCGTGTGGCGTTGATCCTGGACGTGCCCGGTTTGGCGCGGTCGGCCGGGACACTCGACATGGTCCACGAGGCAATCAGTCTGGCCGAGCAGGAGGACCAACACGTCGACCGTTCGAGCCGTGGGGAGCAGACCTACCTGCTGTTCCGCGTCGGGACACGCCGGATGGCAGCGCCGCTCAGTCAGATCGCTCGGCTCGAGGAGATCGATCCGACCGGGCTGGAACATGCCGCCGGGTTCGAGGTCGTTCAGTATCGAGGACACATCCTCCCCCTGGTTCCCTTCGACCGGAGCGTGCGGATCAGCGCCGATTTCTCAGCGGGTGACCCACCTCTCCAGGTGCTCGTCCTGGAGGTTGGCTCGTCCACCATCGGACTGATCGCCAGCGAGATCCTCGATGTCGTGACCGCCCCGGCCGGCCTCGAGAACAACTCCGGTGGGCTCGGAGGAACCACGGTCATTGATCAACTCATCACCGAAGTCATCGACCTGAACGTCTGGGTTCGAACCAACGCCCCCGCGCTGACCCAGGAGATGGCGGAGATCTCATCATGCCTCAGGTAATCGAACAATATTGCACATTTTGGGTTGACGATATTTACGCATCGCTCAATGTCTTGGACGTGCGTGAGGTGATCCGTGCTCAGAAGATGACACCGGTTCCCACCGCGCCCGAGGCGGTCCGCGGCCTCATCAATCTGCGAGGCGAGATCGTCACCGCGATCGACCTGCGGATCCGCATGGGACTGCCGCTGCGACCACCTGGCCGCGACCCGATGAACATCATCGTCCAGACCGCCGATGGGCCGGTCAGCTTTCTGGTCGACGAGATCGGTGACATCCTTGAACTGCCCACCGAACGTATCGAGCGTGTGCCCGAGACAATCCAGATGGTCTGCCGGAACCTGACCTCCGGACTGTTCAGCCTCGAGAACGGGATCCTACTCGTGCTCGCGCCGGAACTTGTAGCCAACCTCGAAGAGCACGGCGATCCGGTCGCCTGCTGAGCGCATGCCTAGCAACGCTTATTTGTTTACCTTCGGAGCGCATTCGCGATGAGTTCAACGACAAGTCCATCCAGCTCGACGACCCGCAAGAAGAAAACGGAAACGCCCGAAGCGCTCGGCGACGACTTCGCGGAACGGACCAAACTGGTCGAAGAGCTCGACTCGGCCCGCCGCGAGGCTCGTGTGCAGGCAGAGCTAGGCCACGCGCTGCTGGCGGCCCGGACCGAAACGGAGGTTGTCCAAGCGGTTCTCGACGTCGTCACCCGACACTTCGGCTGGGATCATGGGCTCTATTGGTCATCCGATGCGAATCGGCGTGTTCTGGAGTTCCAAGTTCAGCGCGGCAACGCGAACACCGAGTTCACCCAAGCCATCGCCCACCATCCGGTCCGCTGGGGTGAAGGCATCGCAGGCCGCTGTGTTGAGTCGGGACAGCCCGTGTTCGAGCCCGATCTCGGGTCGGCCCCCGTCCATTCCGACACGAGGATCGCTCAGCGAGCCGGCTTCCGCATCGCCCTGAGCGTGCCGGTATGTCGAGGTCACGATCGTCTTGGAGCGTTCGGCTTTTATTCCATCGAGCCCCGGCCCGACATCGAAGACCTGCAAACCGCCCTGTCCTCGATCGCGGATACGGCAGCCGTCGCAATCTGGAGAAACAACCAGATCAAGGTACTCGAGCATCGATCTTTCATGCTCGACAAGATGCATACAAATTTCATGTTTTGCGACTCTAACCTAATAATCAAGTACGTCAACAAGTCATCGGTTGACACCTTGAGAAGGATTTCTCACGTTCTCCCGATCGGGGTAGACCAGCTCCTCGGCACATCGATCGACACGTTCCACAAAGATCCCAACCGCGTCCGAGGGATCCTCGCCCAGTTGGGGGACCGCTGCCATAAGGCTCAGATCATCCTGGCTGACGAGGTGATGTCCTTTGCGGTTTCGACGGTTCGAGAACAATCGGACCAGATCATTGGCTATGTCGTGACCTGGGACCTGATCACCGATCAAGTGGCGCGCGAGCGGCTCCTCAAGGAAGTGCTCGGCCAGGCCGAGCAGAACGCCGATTCGCTCCGCGCGGCCTCCATGAACTTGCAGACGATCAGCGACCAGATGACGACCAGTGCCGAGAGCACCTCGGGACAAGCCATGGCGGTGAGCACCTCGGCCGAGCAGATCAGCGGCAACTTGCAAACGGTCGCCTCGGGCATCGAAGAGATGGGCGCGAGCATCCGTGAAATTGCCAAGAACGCGGACGAGGCGGCCTGCGTCGCCCAAGAGGCCGTCGAGGTCGCCAACACGACCAACCAGACCGTCTCCAAATTGGGCGAGTCGTCGGCGGTCATCGGCCAAGTCGTCAAGGTGATCACCGCCATCGCCGGCCAGACCAACCTTCTGGCGCTCAACG
>CAZSSM010000070.1:0-35689 GCA_964609385.1 uncultured Planctomycetia bacterium | reverse complement strand
CGCGATCGTTGAGCGCTTCGTCGAATTGGTCGATGAGCGCATCGCGTGTCACACCTTCACGCCAACGACCTTGAGGTTCTAGCAGCGTCCAGACGTCCGTCTGGTGCACACCCATCACGTCATTGGCGATCTCGGGACGACCGGTCTTGCAGTAGACAGTCCGGACCTCAGGGAACTCTTTGAGTACCGCCTCGATCTGAGTCGAGGCCTCCACTGCGCCGTCCAGTGAGGCGGCGGGGATCCGGACCGCCTCGACCAACACATCGCCTTCGTTAAGGCGGGGCATGAACTCACCGCCGAGATTCCACGCCAACGGCAGGCTGAGTCCGACCAACCCGATCGCCGCGAGCATCACCAGGACGGGTCGTGCGATCGCCGCGTCGAGCACTGGGGTGTAGACCCGTTTGAGAACTCGAATCAACCAGACCTCACGTTCCTGGGGCTTACCTTTTAGGAGCAGAGACGCCAAGGCCGGGACCAATGTCAGTGAGAAGATGATCGCCCCGATCAGCGCGAAGCTCAGCGTCAAGGCCATCGGCCGGAACAGCTTCCCCTCGGTTCCCTCAAGAGTGAGGATCGGCAGGAAGACGATTAGGATGATCAGCTCGCCGAATAGCGTTGGCTTGCGGACCTCAGCGGCCGCATCGCGGACGATCTCGCGTTGCGGACGCGTGCCCGCTTCATCGGACAACCGACGGACGCAATTCTCGATTTGGATCACGCTCGAATCGACGAGGATCCCGAAGTCGATCGCCCCCAAGCTCATCAGGCTAGCGGTCACTCCAAAGGCCAACATGAGGTTGGTTGCGAAGAGCATTGAGAGGGGGATGATCGCCGCCACGATCAGGCCGCCACGGATGTTGCCCAGTAACAACAACAGGACCGCGATCACCAAGAATCCACCTTCGAGCAGGTTGGTCAGGACCGTTTCCAAGGTCTGGCCGATCAGGACCGAGCGGTCGTAAAGCGGCTCGATGGTGACGCCTTCGGGCAAGCCTTGACGGATCTCGTCGAGTTCGGCCTTGACCCGCTCGGTGACGGTCCGGGAATTTTCACCAATGAGCATCATGACCAAGCCGGTGACGACCTCGCCCCTCCCATCCCGGGTGACCAACCCGGCTCGGACCATCGGGGCCAATTCGACGTCGGCTAGGTCGCGGACCCGGATCGGCGTGCCCTGACGCTGTTCGACGACGATCGCCTCGAGTTCGTCAATGGAGGTGATCCGGCTTTCGCCGCGGATGTACTGGGCCTCCCCTCGACGGACCAAGTAGCTACCGCCGACGCTGGCATTGTTGTCCGAGACAGCTTGGAAGAGATCCTCCAGGTGAAGGCCGTAGCTGGCCAGTCGGTCCGGATCGACCGTAATTTGATAGGTCTTCAACTGTCCGCCGTGGGAATTGACTTCGGTCACCCCCTCCACAGCGCGGAGTCGAACGGCGATATACCAGTCGAGGATCGATCGAAGCTCCATGGGCGAGTAGCTCTCGCCCCGAACCTCGAATTGATAGATCTCGCCCAAGGCGGTCGAGAGTGGCCCAAGCTCGGGTGGTCCGTATCCTGTTGGGAGCGCCTGGGCGGCTTCGGTCAGTCGTTCCTTGACCAGAGTTCGGGCCTCGAGGAGATTGGTCCCCTCACGGAAGACGAGGGTCACCAACGAGGTGTTGAACTTCGAGACCGAGCGGAGTTCCTCCACATCAGGGAGGCCGCCTAAGACCGACTCGATGGAGAAGGAGATCAGCTCTTCGACCTCGAGTGGACCCATGCCGGGCGCTTCAGTGATGACCTGAACCTGCACATTAGTCAGGTCGGGCAGCGCATCGATCGGGATTTTCAGCATCGAGGCGATGCCGAGGCCGCCGATCAGGAGCGAGATGACGATCACGAGCAGGCGATTGCCGAGCGCGGAATCGATGATCCGTGTCAGCATCGCCGATCACTCCTCTTCGGGCTCGTTGAGTAGAATCAACTCGCTTTTGAGCTGGAACGCCCCACCAACGACGATCAAGTCTCCCTCGACCAGCCCGCTGTAGATCTCGCGACGACCATCGAGCGATTCGCCACATTGGACCATGTGCATTCGATAGGTTCGCTCGGCCTTGGGATCGGGCACAAATACGACGTCCCGCCCATCAACTCGGAAGACAGCCTCTTCAGATACGGTCAGGAGTGGATCGGTCGCCGGGCCTGGAAGTTTGACGCGGACATACATCCCGATTCGAAACAAATCTTCGCTGTTTGCCGATTCTCCAATCACTTCGACCGTCCGAGTTTCCGGGTCGACTTGGGGGGAGACCGAGACGACGCGCGCTTCGAACTGTCGACTGTCGTACGTCTCAGCGGTGAAGTGGATAGTTTCACCGATCCGGGGCGTCTCGGCGAGTCGGGACTCGGGGACCTCTGCAACGATCCAGACGCGGGAGGCGTCGACGACCTCGATCAGGTCTTCTCCCCGATCGACCTGCTGGCTAGGCGCGGTCGAAACCGACAAGACCGCACCGTCAAACGGGGAGGACAGCGAGCATCGCGTTAGATCCTCCATCGTCAGAGGATTGGCCTCGAACTCGATTTTATGAGACGAGATGTGATCGGCAAACGACATCTCGGCATGAGATCCGTCCGCCGCATCGACGTCGACTGTGGGGTCATCATCGGCGTTCGCCGGACGAATCGCCTTGGGTTCCGGTTCATCGATGCCGAGCAGGCGGAGCCGATACCAGGCATCGAGCATATCAGCTTCGGCCATCCGCAAGGCTTGCTCGGCGGTAAGCCGCTCATGGAGAACGTCATGGCTGATCTGCTCAAGAATCGCTCGGAATCGCGACTCGGCCCCCAATCGTGCACGGGACGCCTCGGTCGCTCGTGTCTGACCGACGATCCGGTCGACGGCCAGGCTCGACTGGCGTTCCTCCTCCAGTCGCGCTTGCTCGTATCGACTAAAGGCCGAGATCAGTTCGCCGCGTGAGCTGCCTAATATCGAATGAGCTAAGACGCGCTGAAGTGCGTTCAGATCCGAATCGTTGTCAAAGGCACCCAGGACGCGCTCGACCCCTAGGGCGATCTCGCCCCGCCATTCCAGGTCGATCCGCGCCAGAATCAACGCCCGCTGGTGGGCTCTAAGGGTGAGCCGCGTTTGCCCAACGGTCGGGCTGTCCAGCACGATCAACGGTGTCCCCGACGCAACTTCCTGTCCAGGATAGGCCAGGACCTCACGGACGATCCCGTCGACCCGGCTCCGGACCATCACGCGACGCGACGGGACAGCGCGGATCTCGCCGTTGACGGGGATTGGCTCGCGGATCGTGCGGATCTCAGCACGTTCGATCCTCAACGCCATCGCTCGCCACTTCGCTTCGGGGATCTGGAGCACTTCGACGAAGTCGTCTCCAGTCGTTGAGGAAGCGAATCCGGTATCGGACGTCGATTCGGAATCGGTCGAGAAGGCCGTTTCGGCCTCCGACGTCGCGTTGATCCCAGCCAATAGTCCTGAGCCGGGTAAGTCGCTCAACGGCCCCCAGCCGAATCCCCAGGCCAACCCAACCAAGACGATCAGAAGGATGGTCGTTGAGGAGACCAGAAGAAAGGTGGGTGAAGTCGATGCCTGAGGACTGGAGATCGTGTTGGTCCCAGACCGGCCCTCGGAACCAGCCGACTCGGTCTGTACGTCGACCGTGGAGGACATTGATCGGTTCCTGCCATTTCAAAGGGTGTCTGCGTACCCGGAACACGACTCGGACTTCCGATAGCGAGGGGCGAATTCTCAGACTCAGTTCAACCACTCACAAACTTCAGTGTGAACGCCGAAGATCGCAACCACAAGGAGGGCCCCATTTTCAATCGACTGGTTCGTTAATCCCGTCCGATAATCCCTTCCATGTGGATGGGTTGGCTTAGGAGGATCGCGTGGGTGCGAGGGGGCAGGTTCCGTGTTCGGAGCGAGCAGACGTTCGAGAACGCGGTGGGGAGCCTGGCTCATCGTGGCTTGCCTAGCCTTGATCGCGGTTGGTCCGAGCGTCGGGTACGGACAGCCGGGGCGGCGGTCGGACAACCTCCTGGACCCGATTCCTGGGGGAAGCGATCCGATCGATCGGGAGTCGGGGCGGTCGGGCCGCGTGCTCTCGGGAGTTCGAGGAAGCGTCCCTCTGATCGTGCCGGGTTCGCGGGCGAACGAACCGGTCGAGCGATCGACCCAAGAGCCCCAGAGCCGCCTCCGTGTTCCGACAGAACTGCCGCTTTATGGGAATCTCGAGCTTGATCTGGAGAATGGAGGAGGTTTGTCGAGTCTCGATCAGGGGGACGGTGACCAAACGCCCCCGACGACTTGGACGCTCGACGAGGCGATCGCGCGTCTGCTCGAAGCCAACTTGGAACTTCGTGCTCAATCGCTAGAACTGCCTCAAGCGGAGGCCGACATCGTCACGGCGGGCCTGTGGGCGAACCCGATCCTCTTGTTTGACACCCAGTTCATTCCGTACGGCTCCTTCTCCGAGGAACGGCCCGGTGGCCCTACGCAGTACGACCTCAGTATCACGATGCCGCTGGATCTCTCGGGAAAGCGAAAGAATCGGGTCGCTGTCGCCTCGGCAACACAATATGTCCTTGTGCAACGATATCGCGACGCCGTCCGGGTCGCGATTGCCGACCTCAGCCTGGTCTTCCTCGATATGCTGGCTGCCCAGGCGGGGATCCAGTTGTTGGAAGCCGGTCAGGCCGGGCTAGAAGAGGCGCTGAACACAACACGTCGGCTGTTCGAGACCGGCGTCCGCACTCAAGTCGACGTCGCACGCATCGAGGTTCAGCGCGAGCTGGCACGATTGGCCCTAAACGACGCTCGGGCGGTTCAGTGTCAGGCTGCTGATGAATTGATCGGCCTACTCAACCTCCCCGGTTCTCCACAGGTTACCCCGACCATAGACGCCGAATTCCCAATAGCTACCGCACCCAGCATGATGGCCCAGGGCTCGCTGCGTCAAATCGGATTGACCGTTCCTGACGAGGCTGAACTGATCGCCATCGCCCTCCGAGAACGCCCCGACCTCCACGCGTTTCGACTTGGACTGACCCGAGCACTCAAACGAATCGATTTGGCGAGGTCCGAAGTGTACGACGATGTATTTTTGATCTATCAACCGTATTTGTTTCAAGATCTCAGCCCGTTCGGTGGTTCGCGGAACGCGACCTCGTGGCTGATCGGCGTGAGCGTCCCGCTCCCGATCTTCAACCGGAATCAGGGCAATATCCGACGTGCCGAACTGAACGTGGCCCAGACTCAGATCGAGTTACGGGACCGCGAACGACGAGTTGCACGCGACGTTCGCCAGGCGTCTCGCGAGAACCGACTGGCCGAGTCCGCGGTGGTCCAACTCGAACAACGTGTCCTCCCTCGGATCCAGCAGGTCCGTCGCGATACGCAGACCCTGCTCCGTGCCGGTGAAGTCGATGCCCTGATCTACCTAGCCTCGGTCGACGAGGCCAATCGCATCCTTCGACGCTATCTCGACGCCCTGGTCCGACACCGACGCGCTCAGGTCCAACTCAACGCCGCCGTCGGTCGTCGCCTCCTGCCCTAAACGCGTAGTGTTCAAATTGATATATTTAAAAATGTGGTACCGCAAAAGCTCGTATAGTTTTGAGGCTCGCCTGAGCATGAAATAGTGGTGGTATCCTAACAGATCCGGAATTGATTCCCTCACTGTCCACCGAGGAGGGAGTTGGGCCACCTCGGTGAGCCGACTTCAATCCCAACCCGGGGGATGGGTTCCCATCATGCGCGACGGTAGGCCAGGGACACCACCAGGAATCACAACGTCGACGAGGTTGAATTCCGCGATCCGAGCCGATCAGTCGTCCTCTTCCTCATCGTCCTGGTCGTCACCAGGCCCGCCGAAGAGACGATCGTCGCCCTCCTGCCCGAAGAGGAGGTCGTCGCCGAAGCCACCGAAGATCAAGTCATCCCCGAAACCCCCGAGCAGGGTGTCGTCGCCGGAGTTGCCCCGGATCCGGTCGTCATCGTCGCCGCCGTCGATCTCGTCGTTCTCGCCACCGCCGCGGATAACGTCATCGCCGCTGCCGCCGTCCAACTTGTCCTGACCGCCTTCACCGAAGATTCGATCGGCGCCCGACCCGCCGAGCAGGGTGGCGGCGGTGCGACCGCCTCGGAGCACTTCGTCGCCTTCACCGCCTTCGGCGTGATCGACACCCGACCCGCCGAGCAGGGTGTCGTCGCCCGACCCGCCGAGCAGGGTGTCATGACCGCGATTACCCAAGGCTCGGACGGGCACCGTCATCTCCGGCGCGACGCTCAAGCTGTCCGAGCCGTCGCCGCCTCGGAAGGTGATTCGGGCCACGTCCTCGGCATCGAAGCCGACCGACTGCGACTCGCCGGCCTCGTCGTTGTAAGACACGACAATCTGGTCGTCGACGGTGGTCACCTCGACGGTGTTGTCGGCCTCGTCGCCAACGATCCGGACGACGTCGCCGTCCAAGAACACGTCCACGACCAGCAGTCGTCGCGGTTCCAGCGCGTCCAGAGCCGGGCTCTGTCGAGGTTGCATACGCTTACGCATTCGTCGTCTCCTGAATCATTGAGATTTGGTTGTGTCGCGTTCATGGCGGGAGTGCTGGATGGGCGCGGACCCCGATCGTCCGGGACCTCCTAGGTCCCGTTCGATGCCTCCGTCCCATGCGATCGAGCGCCGGCCGTCCTCGCACGCTGGGACTGCTGAGGCGACTCGCTAGTAGTTGCCGCGACCGGCCTTGTCGGGGACATCCATTTATCGGATGACTGGCTCGCGTCACGGATTGTTCGGTTTCGCCGATCGGTTCAGGGCGCGGAGGACGTCGAGGCCAGTGGTCGCAAGCTCTTTGCGTAGGCTTGCTTGAGGATCGCCTTGACGTTGCCGTCGATGATCTCACCGTGCGCGACGCTGATCCGATCGAACTCCAGAGCGAGGATCCGCTCCATCGAACCGGTGAACGCATCACGATCGTTGAGCAGGCTGAAACGGACCAGCCGGCTGGCGCGATGAGGTCCATTGATCCCGAACAAGGTTGTGATCAACCAACTATAGGGGCCTGGTACCTGGCCGAGGTTGAAGAGAAGGTCGGTGAGGATGAGGGTCCGGCTGGGTCGATGAAGAAAGGCCGACTCTCTGAGCCGAGGGATCCCCTCGATGTCGACTCGGTCGAGTACTTCATTGAACGGCTCGAGCCGTTGGGTTTCATCGATCGGTTCGTAATCGACTGAGGTTGTCATCTTGGCATCGAGCCCACGCGGGGCGACGACGGCCGCCTCGGGATATCGGAGGCTGGCATCGCGGAGGAAGAGGTGATGGTACAAATTGGGCGCGACCAAGACCTCGACCGGGCCGAGTCCGGCCAAGGCGTCGCGGAGGGGCTCATCGAGTCGAACCGGCGAGTGAAGCAGGAGGCCGCCGCCTGGGCGTTGGACAACCATCATCCGGATCCCGATCGGGATGGAGAGCAAGCGGAACGGTTGCCTGACGGTCCAGAGACCGTCACCGAGCGGTTGGAGGATCGAGGCCATGGGGGGATCTCCACAGATCTCGGAGAGTGCGCGACTGTGGTATCATCGGGACAACGATCAAGGAGACGCAACGGGGCGGTGCCCACTGCTCGCATTGTGAAGGATGTCGGCCATGCGATATCGGCGATTGGGTCGGACCGGATACGAGGTCAGCGAGATCGGCTATGGAATGTGGGGCATGGGGGGCTGGACCGGCTCGGATGACGGCGAGTCGCTCGGTTCACTCAACCTATCGCTCGAGTTGGGCTGCAACTTCTTCGACACCGCTTGGGGCTATGGCGCAGGCCACAGTGAGCGTTTGCTGGCGCGATTGGTTCGGGAGCACCCCGAGACCCGGATCTACGGGGCGACCAAGATCCCGCCGAAGAACTTCATCTGGCCATCCCAACGCGAGTTTACACTTAACGAGTGCTTTCCTCCGGATCATATCCGCGAATATACGCTCAAGAGCCGTGAGAACCTCGGGGCCGAGACGATCGACCTCATTCAGTTCCACGTCTGGGAGGACTCTTGGGCGGCGGACGAGCGCTGGCAACAGGCGATCACTGACTTGAAGGACGAAGGTGTGGTCCGACACGTCGGTCTCAGCCTGAATCGCTGGGAGCCTTGGAACGGGATCAAGACCTTGGAGACGGGCCTCATCGACGTCGTCCAGGTCATCTACAACGTCTTCGACCAAGCGCCTGAGGACGAGCTGTTCCCCGCCTGCGAGCAGTACGACGTCGGTGTCATCGCCCGGGTCCCGTTCGATGAGGGCACCCTAACCGGAACCCTAACCAAAGACTCAAGCTGGCCTGAAGGCGACTGGCGGAACACCTATTTCGTGCCGGAGAACTTGAGTGCATCGGTCGATCGCGCGGAGGCTTTGCGTCCCCTGGTTCCTGAAGGCTTGACGATGCCTCAGATGGCCCTGCTCTGGATCCTCAACGACCCGCGCGTTTCGACGATCATCCCCGGGATGCGCAAATCCCACCACGTCCATGCCAACACCGCTGTCAGCGACATGCCCCGACTTCCCCAGGGACTCCTGGAGCAGCTCAAAGAGCATCGTTGGGATCGGGAACCCACGTCTTGGTCGCAGTGATCGTTGACGACGGACATGGCCCAGAAACACCCCTTCGTGTTTCCGGACCGATCAATCACGGATGTCGAACAATTCAGTCTTCGAGGCGCTCACCGCGATAGAAGGTGCCCGAGCCACGGATGTTGGCCGAGCCTCGCCAATCGGGTCGCCAGTAGAGGCCGACGCCGTCGTTCTCGCCGTCGTAGTCGATGACGATCAGGTTGAGTCGGAAGGCCTCCCAGGAACCGTCCTGAGGCTCGTCGAGGTACTTCGTCGGAATCGCGATTTCGGCGATGTGTCCGGTCTCGGTCCGCTTACCGATGATCCGGACGTCCTCGGGGAGATCCCCGGTCCGGAAGAAGACCGGCTCCTGCTCATCGTCACCGGGCGCGACGGCCAGGAAGAAGAACTCGGCGAAGTCGTCGACGCCGCGACCTTCGCTGCGATCGGGGTCGGAGCGGCCGTCGAGGTAGAGCACGATGCTGTCCTGCGACCACGGGGCGAGCTTAGCGTCATGGAAGTAGCCGTCGTCGAAGACCTCAACGGCGACATACAGGTTCTGTTCGTCGAAGGTGGTGCCGAATCGGAACCGGCTGTCCTCGACGCCGCCCCAGGAGCCCGTTCCGCGCCCGGTGATCTGAGCCGGCTCATTGCATTCGAGGATCTCAATGCCTTCCCAATCACTCAGATCACCGTCCAGGACGATGGTGCGGTCGGTCGGCTCGGAGGTGTAACGGCGCTCGATGACGATCCGGTTGGTCCCTTCGATGGTGACCGGCTCGTCGAAGTCGGCCGGCTCGTAGGTGGCCGTCCAATCGAGTAGGACCGGGCCCAGCGTATCGACGTCGATCGGTTCGGCGGCGCGGACGGGAACCTCGATGGTCCGTCGGCCGTTGCCCGGGATGGTCAGGTCAACGTTCTCGGCGTCGAGTTGCAGGCGATCGTTTTCCTGCCACGAGGCGGTGAATTGCAGGGGGATGTCGGCCGGGTTGGTCAAGTTCAGCGTGGTGGTGGCTTTGGTGAACTCACGACCCTCAATGACGACCGGATCGAACGCCACGGCGGTCCCGTTGCTGAACGGGCTCAACAGGGCGGCCGTCGCGGTGGTCCGAATGTTCTCATCGAAGATCCCTTCGAGCATCAGGTTGGCGATCCGGGGACCCTGCTCGGTCATCGTGATCCAGACAACGTGATCGAACTCACCGTACTCGGGGCCTCGGAGCTGGCTGCCGCCACCGGTGGTGGCCAGGACGAAGTAATTGTACTTGCGCTCGCCCTCGCCCCGGGTGTGCTTCATGTAGTTGTGATAGTGGCCGGCGAAGACCGTGTGCGGGCGCTCGTCGGCCTGCAGCATCGCCTCGACCTCTTGCCAGCCGTTCTGGGCCTGCTGCTCTTCCGGGTTGGTCCACATCGGCTTGTGGAGGAAGACGAAGGTCCAGCGGACGTCGGTGTGCTCGTCCAGGGTCGCCTTGATATAGTCGCGTTGACCTTGGCTGATCTGGGTCGAAGGCGGGTCTTCGCTGTTGAGGCAGAGGAACAGGCAATCGCCGTAGACGAAGTGGTAGTAGCTGCGGCCGAACCGATCGTTCCAGACCTTGGTCATGACATCATTGGAGATGTCGTGATTGCCAGGGACGTAGAAGAACGGCATTTCTAACTGCTCGACGAAGCCGATGAACTCGTCCCACTCGGAGGCGAGCCGGTCGGGATCTTCGGTATAGCCCTCGATCAGGTCGCCGACGCTGACGACGAACTCGGGCTGGAGCAAGTTGATCTTGCGGACGGCGTCGGGGAAGACCCCAGCGCGGTGGCCGCCGGTCCGGTCGGTGACGACCAAGAACTGGAAGTTGTTCGGGTCGTTGACGAAGTTTAGGTGAGTCCAGGGGTTCTTGCCGTCCTCGACCTGGATCGTCACCTCAGGACCTTGGTGGTCGTGATCCGCGTCGTTGTCGTGGGGATCATGGGCCAAGGCCTTGGGGGCCGAGACGGCCAACAACAGGGTCAAGAACAGGTGAGCCGAGTACCTCATCGGGTGCGCTCCAAAGGGGGGAGGGGTCGCCAAGCGGACTGGTGGATCACAACAGCAGAGAGGCCCGTGTCGAAATCCCACAGCGCTGGCAGCGTACGCGACTCAAATGCAGAATCGATGAAGCCTTAATGAATCTTGAGGCGCTAAGGCTCTCCGAACCGTTCAGAGCGGTTCGGATTCGGCGACCCGTATTCTTTCGATGACATGCCCTGTCCGTTTCAGCGACCTTTCTCGCGTTCGGGCAGGCCCCGAGTCCCTTGGCCGGGCAAATATGCGCGGGAGGTATGGAAGTAGCGTGCTTTGCGTTCGGGGGGAGTGGCCAAGGTTGGCTCCAAGTCCATCTTGGCCTTGAGGTCGGTCAGGTTGGCCGTACAGAAGGGGCACTCGAGTTCGCCAATATGGAACTCGATATATTCGGATAGTCCGTCCGGGAGCACACCGAGGAGGTGGCTGCCCAGTTGCTCTCGAGAGACACAACTGAGCCGACGACGACGCCAGACAGCGCCGAGAGTGTGGACGTGGGGATCCAACTCGCGGGCATGGCGGAGGTGTTCCAACCGCGAGGCCAGCTCGGGATCCTCGCGGAGCCGCCGTTCGACCGTCGCGGTCTCGGTGGGGCTGAGGGTGTCGGCGATGTAGGCGCGGAGCCGATCGTCGTCGATCGTCTGGTCGTGCGGATCGGTCATGATGACTTGTCTCGAAGGACCCCGGACATCCCTTGCCGCTTGGCGTGTTCCTTGAGGCGGCTGATGACTTGGAACTTGTAGCTGGCCACGGCCTGTTCGGTCAGTTCGAGCCGACGCGCCACCTCTTTATTGGCCACACCATGGACCAACAGCAACTCCATGCATTTGATCCGCGTGTAATCTTCCTTGGCGAACCACTCGCGAATCAACTGATCCAGGCAATCGGCCAGAAAGTTCTCCTCGGCGAGGACCTGCTCACGACTCCTCGCGATGCTGGAGGCCCGTCGCGCTGAGCCGGCGACCTCGTCGAGCGGACGGCCGTAGTCGTCCGAGCCCATTTGGTCGACCGGCCGTCGACTCTGCTTGCGCAAATAGTCGGTCATTTTGTGCGAGGCGATGGTGAACAGATAGGCTTCAAGATCGCGATTCGAATCGAAGTGCGGGAGGCTGACCAGGAACCCGACAAAGGTTTCCTGAACGACGTCCTCGCTGGTCGAACGGTCGCGGAGCCGACTATCGATGAAGGCCTGGAGCCGTCCCTCATAACGTTCGATCAATTCGGCCCAGGCGTGATCGTCGCCACGGCGCACCTGGTCGACCAGCAGGCGATCACTCTCATTCATCGATGCCACTCTCAAAGGGCCGTGTGGACCGAATCGATCGAAGGTCATCCACACGTCCTTGGTTTCGGATGCCTCGCAAACTGCAGAGTATCACGTTGAAGGAGCCAAGCCAACCACGATCGTGGCCGATTCTCGAAGGACGCGACCATCCGCTCAGAAGACCCATAGGCCCAATCCGCCCAAGGCGATCAGGGCGAAGACGATCGCGCCGACCTGGATCGGGAGCGTGTAGTAGCCTTTGGTCGCGTCATCGAGTCGGAGATATCCGGTGATCGATAAGAAGAGGACGACCAACGCACCGATCCCACCCAAGGTCCATGAGAGACGCTGTTGGCCCAACGCGCGATCGGCGGCTTGGACGAAGACCTCACGGACCTCCTCGGAGTAATCGACCAGCAGGCCGGTCCGATAGATCGAGGTCCGCACCTCGGGATCGAGATCGTTGGCGTAGTCGAGTCGTTGTTCCAGGTCCGATTCAATGTACTCTCGGCAGACGAGGGCCTGACGGAGCAGGTCCGGGTCGGGACGCCAAGCGCCATACCGTTCCAGGTCGAGCCAATTGTCTGCGTCGACGGCCAAGGCGTTGAGGGCCAGATCGACGGCCTCTTCGCGCGAACGAGCCAGTTGCCCGACGATGACGCGATAGGAACTGGGCAGGTTGAGGCGACGGGCACCCGGAACCGCTTCGATGACCTGAGTTCGGCCTGGGTCGGTGGCGCGGAGGTACCAGTCGGGAGCGTTCGGATCGACCTCAACCTCAGAAGGTGGATCACCCGGCTCAGGCTCGGTCAGGGAAGGCTTATGGGGGGCATCGGGCTTAGGCAGTTCCTGCTCGATGATCTGGCCTTCGGCGTTGATTTGGATGACGACCAGACGCTTCTGGGGCGACTCGGGGACCGCTGGCGCCTCGAGACGATCCGCGACGCTCAACGCATCGAGTGCCTGGGACTTCGGGTCGATTCGCGCGACCTGCTCACGGACCCAGTCACGATCCGACCGGCTCGGCTGGAAGTCCGCGTCGAGGATCGCGTAGGCGAACAGGAGGATCGCGATCAGGGCAAGGATCCGGAGCATGGCAGCATCCCTCTGAGAAAAGGAGCCGATGACGGGGGCTCAAGCCGTTCGGGCGCGACGCGTGGCGCGACGTCGGTCTCGCTGACGTTGGGCGGCTTGGGCCGCCTGAGCCGACCACGGGCTCACCAATTGGACGACGACAGCGGCCAGTGTGGCCACGACGATGCTGAAGGACATCGGACCGAAATCGGGGAGCATCGCCGCGAGCGTGGCCGAGGCCAATCCGACCCCCAACGGCGGCAGGACCAGGACCCGTGCCTTACGCCGGCGTTGAGTCATCACCGGCCAAAACGGCAGAGCGAAGAGGATCGCAAAGTAGCTCGGCAGGACCCAGAACTCGAGCCCTGAATCAATCCGAAGCCAGTGAGCCAGGGCCATCGCGAGCAGGCCAAACCCTGCGCCCGAACCGGCCTGATACAGGGTCCGGCGCCCCTTCGACACCTCGCGGCCCTCCAACCACTTCGATGGGGCCAAGACGAACCACGAGCCCAGCAGCACGAGCATCAGGAAGTAGGTCAAGTCGAGCGGCTGAAAGGCCATCAGTTGGATCGGCGAGATGTTGCCGATCGCCGAGCCGATCGGCAGTCCGCAGATCAGGGTCGCTGGTGCGGCCAAGGTCATCGAGCCGGTCAGCTCGGCCAGTCGCGAACGGTTCGAGAGCGGTTCGGGCTCGGGTTCTGGATCCGGCTCGGGTCCAGGCTCCGGGTTCGGCCGCGACTCCGAAACGGGTCTTGTGAAACGGGGTTCGGGTCCCGCTCGACGACCGTCCCGCCCCCGGTTCCGTCGCGCCTCAGTCTCACGTTTCTGTTTATCGCGACGCCATTCGGCGACGATCTCCTGGGGCGTCTTAGGTACATCCGGCTCGTCGAAGCCGATGTAGAGGTCCGGCGCATCGTCGTCGATCCGGACGACCCCATCGTCGCGATTCCTCTGAGGATCGCCGGGACCCTGGGAACATTGACGGTTCGGTCTCGGTGGATCGATCGGGACGCCGTGGGGACGGACCGTCATATCACCTCGGGCGTGTTCGGGCAGAAGCTCCTCAGCGTGTTGGATCCGCTTGGCCGGGTCCTTGTCCAGGGCCCGTCCAACGATCTCGCGATACGGGTGCGGGATCCGGCTCAGGTCGGGCTGCTCGGTCAGGTGCCGCATCAGGATCTCGGCCGGAGTCTCGCCCAAAAACGGCAAGGTCCCGGTCAGCAGTTCGTAGAGGATCACGCCAGTGGCGTAGAGATCGATGGGGTAGTGGTAGTTGCCGTGGGCGATCTCGGGCGCCATGTAGTGGATCGTGCCGACGTACTCGGAGTGACCGTTGTGTTGGCTGGGACTGATGATCTTGGAGAGGCCGTAGTCGCCGATCTTGATCAGACCGTCATCTTCGATGAAGAGGTTGGCCGGCTTGAGATCGCGGTGGACGATCCCGGCGTTGTGCAGGTAGCTGACGCCGTTGACGATGCCGCGCAACCAGTGATCGACCTGGTCGAGCGGCAGACCGTTCGGATGATCCTCCATGACCCGCGCCAGGTTCGGACCGGCGACGTACTCCATGATCACAAACATCTCGCCCCGATGGTTCTCTTTCAGGTCGAAGATGGTGACCAGGTTGGAGCACTTGAGGTTCATGCAGTGGGTGACACCGCGCTTCTCGGCCTCTTGGTTGCGCGTCAGCAGCTTGAGGGCGACCTCGCGGCCGGCATCGGAGACGGCGAAGTAGACCTCGCCGAAGCCGCCACGGCCGATCCGTCGCTTGATCGTGTAGCCTTCGAGCGGGCGGTCGCCGGCACTGAAGAGGTACTCGCGCGACCGTGCGGGTCCGCGATCGCGAAACGAGGAGGCGAAATCGACGGTCTCGCCTCCGCGTGTCGTGCGGGCGAAAGTGGACTCGGGCGTCGCATCCATCGGAAGGCACTCCTCTATCAGTGCGGGAGGCGGTGTCGGCGGCGTTACCTTGCGACGATCGATCGCCCTGGCGACCGGGTCGACAAACGCGAAACTCTCCGGTCGAAGTGATCGTGGGTCGATCTGTCGTCGACCCGGCCGTGATCGGTCCACCGATCACGACACGCCCTCCACGGTTTCCCGAGGCCTTGGCCGAGGGGGGAGGTTAGAAGCTCTCAATCGGAGGCGTCGGCAGAGCAAACAGCTTGCGATCTCGGGTCGAGGCCGACGCTTAGGTCAACCGCGATGTGACGCCCCCGGTCGGGGTAGCACCGAGCGGTTCGAGGTTGAACGACCCATGCTTAGTGACGACCCGCGACTGAAAGGTCAAGGGAGCCCGGCCATGGCTGAGTCGGCCATCGACGTGCATCGGGACATCGGACCGACACCAGAGCTGCCCGGCCTGACGGAACAGGACGAGGGGGCGGGCCAGTTCGCGATGCACGATGTGGGCCTGGGGTGTGGCCCCAAGGATGCAGGTCTCGGCCATCAGCAAGACGCTATCGACGGCCAAGGGCATCCGATGGCCGCTCCGGATCCGCAAGAGCGCTGTGGCGCTGGCTGGGCTTGGCTGACGAAACTCGATTTGCAAGGCGGTTCCCAAACCGATCTGGTCACGGTCGCGGAGCGACGCGTTGCCACGGATAGGACGCCCGTTAATGGTCGCCTCGCGTTCGGTGTTGAAGATGTAGTGGCCCTGGACGCGCTGAATGGTCGCGTGATGCCGAGAGAGGTCACCCAACAGTGGAATGTCGACCTGATTCAACTCGGTGGCGCGGCCCAAAGAGACCGATGGATCGAGGCAAACCAGATAGCTGCCGATCCCATCGACCCAGAGCACGAAACGCCCGTGCGGACCCGGCCCGACGACTGTCGGAGACGGGGCCGGCCGTGGACCGGGATCATGTCGAGGGATCGACTCAGTCCGTCGAGCGTCGAGGCCGACGCGGTCGACGACCGCTTGAAGATTCAAGAGTGGTGCTGGGACCTCGCTCATCCGCCCTTGGGCGTCGATGTGCAGGATCGTCTCGCGCGTTTCGCCGATGGAGCCAGACCCTGACGAGAGGAAGCGGATCTCGTCCTCGACACCCATGTCGGCGGCCTGTCGAGGGTTCGGATCATCGGTCGGCATCGGAGTCTTTTCCCGGGTCGCAATGGGCCGCCCCAAGGCGAGTCGGGCCGGCTCGTGATCGGGGGCGAGGGTCAGGACATGCTCGGCAGCGCGGAGCACGGCACCCTCATCGGGACCGCCTTGAGCTTCCGCCAGCGCGTTCAGGGCCCGTTGGAGCGGCACAACACGATCGGTCCAAGCCCGATGATCGGCCTGGAGAGCTGGACGCGCCTCGTCGTCGATGAGTCGGAGGGCCCGGGCGAACGCGGACTCGGCCGGGACGAACGCCGCGGCACGGGCGGCGTGGAGGGCCTCGGTCCATGCCTGGGCGATCCGGCCGAGCTTCTGAAACCCGGCGCCGGGGATCCGATGACGGTCGTACTCTTCGAACTGCCGCAAGGCGGCCTCGGCATCCCCCTCGACCAACAACAGATGGACTCGCTCACAGGCCGGTTCGGCTAAGGATTTGCGGACCTCGGCGAGGCGATCGGGCGGAACCTGCTCCTGATCGGCGAGCCTCAGGTCGTCCAAGGCACCGGCCAGATCCTCGGCGGTCGCTCGGCGCGTCGCCCGGGCCAGGAGCTGGTCGGCCATGCGATCGCGCAGTTGGATGGCTAGCCGATGGCCGGCCACCCGAGGCTCGTCGAGCAACCGATAAGCTTCCGTGAAGCGACCGGACTTGGCCAGTTCGCTCGCCTGACGGATCGTGATGCGGCTCTGTCCCAGCATGGTACACCCAAAGCTCTAGGGAGGGTCGGCGTTGACAGATCGCGTCCGCGGTCGATGAATGCGGGGACGACCCGACTCAGGTCGTCGAGCGGACAACCGCGTGTGGCTCGAGTCGAACCACCGAGCGATTACCTGCGGCGTCTTCCAGTTCGGATGATCCGGAATGAGTCCTGGCGGTAATCCCCTGCCCGTCCCCGTCGAAGAATGGGACGATGGGAACGGTGACAGAGGGTGCCCGGTGGACGTGGTTGGAAGACGTGATCGTGAAGCGAACTCGTTGCGATCGGTCTGGTCCATCTTCGTCGCGTTCGTTGGGATCCTCCTCCCTCTCAATAAAGGTCCCCGGGTCTGAGGGACCCGGGACCTTGTCCTTTGGAGGAGTCGGGATCCACGGCCGAACTCGGCTGTGAGCGCTTAGAGGCTCGTGCCGGCCTCGGCGGTCTCCTCGACTTCCGGTCCGAGTTCGGCATCGATCTCGTCGAGCAAGTCGGCGGTGGCTTCCTCGTCGACCGAATCGATGTCGAACTCGAGGTAGCGATTGGGATCCTCGGCCAGTCGCGAGCGGACCTCCAGATCGTTCCGCAGCTCTTCGATCTTGGCCTGGATCCGGCTCAGACCGGTGTCGTCGAACTCGTAAGAGCCCGATTGCTCGGTCGCCTGGATCTGGGCGTGGGTCGCCTCGAGCTGATCGAGCATCTCGATCGCTTCTTGACGATTCGCGACCGTGTTCACCAGGTCACCCCGGTGAGCCTCATAGGTCTGACGGTTGACCTTTAGGGTCTTGGTGAGCTGGCGGACCGTTTCCTTCTGGGACATGTAGGTCTGGAACCGGTGTTCCAGAAGCTCGCGCGCTTCGTCGAAGCTCACCGGGCTGTCGCTAACGGTGATCCGTTCGCCAGCCTTGAGACGATCACGAAGCTCCAAGACGACGCGACGCGACTGTTCCATCTGGGTCTGTTCGCGGTCGATGTCCTCGACCAGATTCTCGATCTCGACCTCGAGTTGGGCCACCTGGAGCTGCTTGTCCCGGATGACCGTCTCCATGTCGTTGAGTTCTTGGCGGATCATCGCAATCTTGGTCTCGACCGGGATCTGATCCCGGGCAACCTCCTGGATCTGCGTGCCCCACATCCGAGCCAGATTCCAGGCATCAGCCCCGAAGACCAGGCCCAGCGTCGCTGCGGCGATGCCGGCACCCACGAGGCCTTTCTTCAACGTGCAGCAAGCCATGATCAATCCCCTCTCGATTCCGTCTGTTGCAACCAACGTCGTGTTCCGAGACGCTCTGGGGACGTCTCGCGTCGTCCCTGTAGTGAATTTCGTGGACGGCGCCCGCTTATTGACTCCGAGTCCCTTTTCGAGGCGCGGTCCATCGCGATTTCGTCCACCGACCCGATCGAGACGTCAACTCACATTCTAGGGTCGCCGACGAACCTCGTCGCCCAGACAATCGGCGAAAAGCCAAGCCGGGCCTTTGGCAGCATCGGCTTTCGTCTCAGATTCGAGACGCCGAGGAACGTCCCCAACGTCCCCAAGCTCTCCACGCCCAACCCACCCTGTTTGGGAGGCTCGCCTATGAGCACGACGAACCGGGTCGAGACGACCCAACCGATTATCTACCCCGAATCCGACGGCAAGCCGATGGCCGAGAACACCCTCCAATTCCACTGGATCGTCACCATCAAGGAGGGGCTCGAGGCCCTCTTTCGCGATCGACCGGATGTCTTCATCGCTGGCGATCTCCTCTGGTACCCCGTTGAAGGCGACCCCAAGATCACGAGGGCCCCCGACGCGATGGTTGTTTTCGGACGCCCCAAAGGCTTCCGGCGATGCTACATCCAGCATCTGGAAGCCGGCATCGCGCCCCAGGTCGTCTTCGAGGTCCTCTCCCCCAACAACGACGAGCGGGAGATGACCGACAAACGTGCCTTTTATCAGCAGTACGATGTCCAAGAGTACTACCAATACGATCCCGAGCCGGATCATCCCCACCTCCGCGGCTGGATCCGCCAGGCCCCAGAAACTTCCCTGGAGCCGATCGCACAGATGCGCGGTTGGACCAGTCCGCGGCTGGGGGTGACCTTCGACCTCCGCGGCAGCGACTTGGTGATGATCGGTCCCGATGGGACGGCCTTCGAGCCGGTCCAGCAGTGGGACATCGATCGGATCGAGCATCGTCGTCAGGCGGTCCGCGAGCGACATCGCGCCGACCAGGCCGAACAGCACGCGGAGGCGGAACGGCAACGCGCCGAGGAAGAACGCCAACGTGCCGAGCAGGCCGACCAACGCGTTGATGAGGAACGCCAACGTGCCGAGCAGGCTGATCAACGCGCCGAGCAGGCTGACCAACGCGCGGAGGCGGAAAGGCTCAGCGCTGAGCAACAACGCCAACGTGCTGAGCGCTTGGCCGAGCAACTCCGACAACTCGGAATCGACCCGGATGCGATCTGATCCACGCCGTCCAAGCATCGACCCGTCTTCAAACCCTCCGGAAACCGCAAACGACGATCCCCACGAAAGAAAGAACGGCAGGGCCACTCATCACGTCAGGGAGATGGGAGGGCACCGCGTCTCGAGATCGTCGCGACGGCTTCGGCGTTGGCGGAGCCCGACGATCGCGAGCAGGACAAAGACCGGGACGAGCATCGCGAACGTTGAAGGTTCGGGCATCCCTGGAACCTGAACTTGGAAGCGGTCGAAAGCGAAATAGGCGGGCGTGTTGAGACCAAAAACGCCGACGTCCGAGCCGGTCATCTCGAAACCGAGGCTCTCGACCACGCCGAGCCCGCTTAAGTCGACGAACTCCCAGTTCTCGAGGATCCGGTCCTCAGCCGTCCCCGGTGGGCGGTAGTCGGCCAGCATCACCTCGACTTGGCCGACGACCGCTCCTTGCCGGTCAACGCCCGAGTAGCCGGTAATCGTGAGTCGAAGGAAATCGGGGTCGAGACCGGTCGGTCCCCCAAACTTCTTGGCGAATGCGTCGCCATTCAACATCGACAAGGTGGCGTAGGCCGTGTTGTCGATCCAGAATGAGAGCGGACGGCTGCCCTCAGGAAGGTTGATCTGTGCGAAGTCGTAGACTAGGCCGGGGTCGAACGGATCGCCCAGAAAGGCTACCGCGTAGCCGTCAGAGCCCCCGGCGCCGTTGCCCGCGATGGCCGCATACTGGTTCAGGAAGCCCGGCGTGTCGTTGTCGGTCATCGTCGAGAGCGACCATCCGCCCCAGTTGCCGAAGATCGGGTTGAACCC
Organism: uncultured Planctomycetia bacterium; assembly: GCA_964609385.1. GTDB lineage: Bacteria > Planctomycetota > Planctomycetia > Isosphaerales > Isosphaeraceae > CAZSSM01. The sequence continues at coordinate 15,641 of CAZSSM010000070.1, read as the reverse complement.
GGTGTTGAAGGTGATCCCCGAGAACTCGAACGAGCCGGGGCCGGGGGTCGACGAACCGTTGTCGAACTGGTCTCGGCCGGTCAGGCTGGTCGACTCAAAGTCGATCGTCACCAAGCTCCCCGAAGCCGTCGGAATCGAGGCCGATCCAACCCAGACACTCACGCTTGCGATCACGAAAAATGCTCGGTGCATCATCTCATTTCCCCTTGTGATCTAGTTCTTTTCAGAATTTTCCTGTTGGGTTTTCACCATTTGTCGCCGCTGACAATTTCTCCACCCGCCCGGGTGCAGAGCGCGGCGAGAATCGGCAGGGGCATCGACCGGTTGAGGAACCGAACCGCCCCGTCAGCCATCAGGGCGAACGCGCCGTCGTGGTGGTCGCTGCTGAGGTCGTTCTCGAACCAGGGTGCGGCGTTGATGGCGAAGGCCTGATCGAAGATATTGGCCCCATTGATCCACTGGCCCTCTAACGGGAACCCGCTGTCCTCGCCGACTAGGATGGTCTGTGAGGACCCATCGCGGATCATGGCCAGGGAGACGACCTTCCCATAGAGCATCGAGCCGGGCAGGATCTTGGGCGCGTCGCGGGGCATGATTCGCTCGCCAAACATCCCCCCATAATCGGTCAGCGCCCGCCCTTGAAAACGGAGCGGATCGCCGACCGAATCGGCCAGGAACGTCGGCATCGTGCCGACGCGATCGGTGCTGGGGCACAGAAAAACGTCCAGGACCGTCCCGGCGGCGCTGGTGTTGGCTGGGGAGTCGTAGCCTCGGACTGCATTGATCGCGTCGAAGAGTGCCGTTTGGTCCAGGTCGGGCAGCACGAAGGCTGACCAGGCCAGTTGGCGACCATCTCGGACCATGACGCGGTACTCCCAGCAACCGATCGGGAAGCTTTTCACGCGGCTGTGGTACTGATGCAGGGCCAGTCCGATCTGTCGGAGGTTGTTGGCACATTGGGTCCGTCGCGCTGCCGAACGCGCCGCGTGCAAGGCCGGCAGAAGCAAGGCCACGAGCAGACCGATGATCGCCAAAGTGACTATCATCTCGATCAGCGTAAACCCACGGCGACAACCCGTGTTTGATCGAGAATAGACGAAATTCCACGAGTCAGCGGTTGTCGCTGAACAAAAATTTGTATTGAGTGTGAGCATGTAATATTGACGCACCTGGGAAGGCGAGCATGCAAAGCCGAGCCGCTGTCGATGACGGGGTCGACGCGGACGATGCTCGTCCTCGGAGGCGGAGCGACCCTCGAGAATCGCGTCGACGATCCACCACAATTGTGACGGCATCGACGGTTCGGGATTGGTTCACTCCGACGCGGAGTATGTACGGTTCGGCCTCGCCGACGACCACAAATGGGGCGTCCGCTCGGGGCACGGACCGTCCACGACCGTCCCAGAGCGTCTGGCTCCTCGATTCGGATGAGTCGGAGGGTCTGAGCGGCCCGCCCGTCCCTCGCAGGGCATGGCCTCCCGGGGATATTGGTAGGTCTTCTGACTAACGGGCTCCTACGGTCCAGCCTTCTCATCGAAGCCGAAGGATCACCGTCACGGGGGACGATCGGTCCGTCGAGATTCGACAATGGCCCAGAGGTGGGGACCGCCCTCAATGCCCGAACACAGCGGCGGGGCCGTTCCGGATTAGCACCGGATTCCCTGTTCGCCAACGGTACAGGCCGCACCGTTGGCCACCAACATCCGGGCAATATCCTATCGCGGCCCGGACACGCGGTCAATCAAGTCGACTATTCCCATGAGCGTTTGACGGTCACTCAAAGATTTTCAAGCGATCGAGGACCAAGGGCTTCCCGGTCGCCCTGAGGCAGTGATGTGATTGGCGTCACGAACGAGAGCCGTCAAGACGGTCGATCGTCTGTCTCAGGGGGTTGGACGACGGCCTCTTGATCCTGATTAGGGAGATCAGCAACGGGGGGCTTTGCGCCGGGAACCGATCCAGCAGTCATGAGATAGTAGATCCCGACAACGACCAGGAACCCGCCGTAGAGGCGCTTCATTTGACTGGCCGAGAGGTAGCCGGTTGCCAACGCGCCCAGGAACGCGCCCAAAAAGAGTCCGAAGGCGATCAGGCCTCCGGCCAAATAGCTAACTTGGCCCCGTCGCGCATACTCAAGGACGCCTAGCAGGCCGACCGGCCAGAGGATCGCAAACAGCGAGGTGCCGGTGGCCGTCTTGATCGGGAAGGCGAAGAACAGGAACAGGGCTGGAACGATCACCAGGCCCCCTCCAATCCCAAACAAGCCGCTGAGGATCCCGGCCGTAAGGCCCAGCGCCAAGAGACTCAGAACCATGGGCGTCGTCAACTCAATAGAGGGCACGCCTCGTCCTCCTGATCGTTTAGTCCGATGAATAGTTCCGAGCGATGGATTGATGGTTCGTTGGGTCAGGGTGGATCGTCCGGTTCACGGGGACTGCGGCGCGGGGACCGAGTTCCCTCCGAGGGTCCTGACCCGAGACGATCGCCCCGCCATGAGCAGGGCCCCGACGCCCAGCAGAGCCGCCGTTTCGACCCGGAGGATCGTCGTGGTCAAGGTGATCGTGTTCCAGCCTCGTTCGTGAGCCCCTGCACGCTCCTCGATCGACCATCCCCCCTCCGGACCCACGGCCAGGACCTCGGTGTTCGAGGTGTTTGTGGTTCGGTCTCGAAGGTCGGACACTCTGTTTGAACGTTCCGAGTTTGGACGATCCGACCCGGGCACGTCGGCCAGATATCGAGGGGTGTCCGGACCGTACCGATCGAGGAACCGTTCCCAGGCGATCGGTTCTTCGAGGTCAGGGATTCGGGAACGCCCTGATTGCTTGGCCGCTTCCAAGGCGACGCGACGGAGCCGTTCCAGTTTCGAGGGACGGGGCTCGACGACCGAGAACTTCGTCTGAAGTGGGACGATCAGGGCAACGCCCAGCTCGGTCGCCTTCTCAACCAGCCAGTCGAACCGATCGCCCTTCGGCACGGCAGTGGCCAGGACAACCTGAGTCTCCGGTTCGCGGGTGGGCAACGGATCGCCGCTCAACTCAATCTCGACCCGATCTCGAGCAACTCGAATCACCCGACCGGCGTAGGCGGTGCCCTCGCCATCGAAGATCTCGACCTCGAAACCCTCGACGGCTCGTCGTACGCGACTCAAATGATGGGCTTCCTCGCCGCTCAGTATACAGAGGCCGGCTCGAAGGGGTCCGGGAACATGGAACCGCGCCGTCATTCTCAAACCGACCTTCCTCGCAAAACCTCGAAGCTGCAGGATCAGTTTAACCGATTACTGGACAGCGATCGTGTCCGGATCGTCGGGCCGGACTGCAGTCGAGTTGTGGTCCGCCTCACAATCAAGGGGGAGTCGAGGCGGAGAATCGGTCACGAATTGTTAAGGTGTTTATCGTAGGCGATTTCTTCGGACGCTCTCGGTTCGTCGAAGGTTCCATGATCCGACAGGCGCTCGTTGCCCGGATCGACGATCGGGACCGAGATGATCCCGGCCGATCTGGATTCTGGTCGATCCCCTTCGCGTCGTCGTTCAACGGGCCCAAGGACCTCTCCATGCGAGTCGGTCAACTCCCAGCCAATCCGCCCTCGTCGCTCGACGATTTGAGGATCCCATCTCAGACGAGCGCGGTCACGTCGCTCCGAAGGCACGGGCGTCGCGAGGACGGTCCGATCTGGATCGTCGGCCCGTCGGGTTCGGGGAAATCGACGATCCTCCGACGATTCCTGTGCGACGAACCCAAGTCCGGCAATCGGGTCGTATACCTGCGAGGCTGGGATCGCGAGGCCTGGTCCGAGGCGATTCGCGACTGGGATCGACGGACGATCGGTTTCCCGCGACGACGCCCTGTAACCGAATCGACGGGCCGATGGGATCGTGAACGGATCCGGCTGGCCCATGCGCTCGGCGAATCGCTGTTGGTCATTGTCGACGACGCACGTCCCGAGCAGATCGCCGAGATCGATCACACCATCAATCCAACGACCAGCACCGACCGAGCTGGACGGCATGCGATCCGCGTGGTTCTCGCGGTGAGTTCGGAAGAGGATCAAATCCCATTTGAAGCGCGCGGCACGACCCTAACCGTCGTTCCTTGGAGATTGGAGGACTCGACGATCCTCATCGCTCGTCGGCTTCGGTCAGATGATCGACAGTCGACTCGAACGTGGTGGACATCCTCGGTCCACTCGCGGATCCATGCTTGGGCTGAAGGCCGTCCGGGTCGCGTGGTCGCTCTGGTCGATGCGCTTCGTGATGTCGACACTGAGGGATTTTCGGCAGCGGATCGACCCGAGAAGACCTCCAGCCAGCAGTTGCTGAGCCGGATCGATCGGATCGCGGAGACGCTTCAACTCGTGCGTTGGGAATCCGACGCCAAGTTCTTGAACAACCGGTTGCTTGAAAGTTCACCCATCCGTAGAGTCGGTTGCATGGCACTCGGCTCGGTCGGCGATTCGGAAAAGACGATTTGATCCGCTTTGTGTGGCAGAACCCCGCCCGCACATCGTTTACTAAAGCAGGCTACTCTCCCGAGTCTCCGAGCCGGCTACCGCTCTTGATCGCGCCATGACGGGACACCGCTGGGTCCCTCATCTCTTTTCGAGAGCGAACCGATGTGATTGCCAAAGGTCTTGGAGGTTCAGCGCTGCCCCGAAACGACGCGACGGCGCGTCCACGAGTCGAAGTTGCTCCGACGAGGTTCACCTTGGATCCGACGACCACCCTGTTCTGGCAGACCGCCTTGCGGAGCGGTCTGCTCACCGAGACCCAACTCCGCACCTGCTGGGATCTGATCCCTGAGGCGAAGCGAACCGCCTCGGCGATCGATCAGCGGTTGGCTCGTCGCGCCCTGAGCCAACGCTGGGTCACCATTTGGCAGGCGCAAAACCTGCTCCAAGGTCGCGTTAAGGGCTATTTTCTGGATCGCTATCGGATCCTCTCGCGACTCGGCTCGGGGGGTATGGGGCACGTTTATTTAGCGCTCGATTCGCGGCTGGTCCGCTACGTCTCCGTGAAAATGCTCTCGACCGAACGGCAGTCCAACCCCCGTGCTCTGAAGCGATTCCAACGCGAGGTCAAGCTCGGCGCCCAGTTGCAGCACGAGAACTTGGTCCGGATCTACGACGGCGGCGAGATCCGAGGCGCCCCCTATCTGGTCATGGAATATATCGACGGCTTCTCATTGGCCGAACTGATCCCCGATGACCGAGGCTTATCCCCCGGTGAGGCCACCGAGTATGTCCGCCAGATCGCCCTGGGGCTCGATTACCTCGAGCGGATGCGGTTCTTGCATCGCGACATCAATCCGACCAACATCCTGGTCGACCGTCGGGGCATGGCGAAGCTGACCGACCTCGGGTTGGCCATCTCCTTGGACGATCGTGAGGGACAGATCACACGCGACGGGGCGATCGTCGGGACATTCGATTACATCTCCCCAGAACAAACCCGCAATGCTCGGAAACTCGATGTTCGGAGCGACATCTATTCGCTTGGCTGCACCCTCTACCACACCCTGTGCGGCGAGCCCCCCTTCACGCAACCCAGCCTCCCCGAGAAGCTCTTCGCCCATCAGGCGCTCGATCCGGAACCCTTGACCAAGCGTGCTCCGGAGATCCCCGAGGCGCTCGATCAAATCGTCCTTCGGATGCTGGCCAAGAAGCCTGAAGCGCGCTATCAGACGCCGCGCGAAGTCATCGACGCCTTGACGCCGTTCGCCGAAATGCCGGACCGGACCGAACGGCCGATCATGCCCGGCCGGCCCAAACCCCACTCCGACTCGCTGGAGACCTTCCTCTACGGGAAGCAGGAGCCCGCCTCAACCGGCTCGACCACCTCCGGTCTGCCGAGCAACGCGGTCAGCCCCCAAACCGAAGGGGCGTCGGGGTTGGTCGCCATACCGATCAAACCCAGCACGCCCAACGATTCGCTCGACGAGCAACCGACTTTCCCGGTGATCAAGATCGACCAGGCCGACCTGCCCTCAGCATCGCGGTCGGCCGACGCTTTGTCATTTACCGACGACCGCGACCCAACGCGTTGGACCCTCTGGGTCGGGGGCATTTTGCTGGGCGTTCTCCTGATCCTCGCGGTCTGGATTCTCCTTGAGTCCGACCCCTTGCTGCGCGGCATCGGGATCCCGGATCCGCCCAGAACTAGGGATTCCGAGGAGGTGGAGGATCGCGGTCGGGGGGATGAGCCGACCGCCTTGTTTCAGATCCAGCGGCCCAACGACCGCGATCTCCAGTCTGTCGCGACACTCCGGGACGCCTTGATCCAACTGGGGAGCAAATCCGGCCAGATCATGATTCGATGTGACGAGACCATCACGCTATGCGCCGGCGATCTCCCCGTCATCGAGTACGGTAAGATCGTCCTCAAGGGCGACCCCTCGAAACGGGTCCGGCTGGTCGTCAAAGTCGATGGCCAAACCCCTTGGCTCTCGGTCCGGGCCGGAGGGTCGGTCTGCCTGGCCGATCTAGAGATCGTCGTCGTCTCCGATTCAGGTGTCTCCGGGACCGAACCGCTGATCCGTTTCGAAGGCGAAGAGCTCGAGCTGGTCGCCTCCGAGATCACGACTTTGGAGGGAAGCCCTCCCTTGACAGTCCCGCTCATCACGCACTCGGGTGGAAGCCTCTCGCTTAAGGAGACACGCGTTGACGGCTTCTTGACTCCCCTCGTGATCGACGCCTATGCGCGCACGACTGTGGACCTATCCAACTGCCTCTTGCAGGGATCAGGCCGTCCGGACCACGAGGGGATCCGGATCACACGGAGGAACCTGAACTCGCAAGGGAACCCCCGCGCCTTGACCCTCAGGCAGACCAGTGTGCGCGATTTCGAAACCCTCATCCACGCCGAAGCGTTCAATGAATCGCTCCCGCTCGGTCTCACCATCGAGACGTCTCATATCCAGACCGATCGTCTGATCCGATGGAAGAGCGAAGCCAAACCGGACCCGCAGTCCCTTTCTCTACACGTGACGAATAATGCGCTTCAGTTTGGGTCGTCGGACTGGCTCGTCGACGAGCAAGGCCAAGCGTATCCGCGTTCCGACATTGACATCGTCTCGCAACTCGTCGCGACGAGCGCGAACTTGGATTCGCTCGGAGCGGGGGTCGTACCGCGCCTCCTCGGACCGCGTGCCGGTCGAATCGAATAAATATCGTGCTCAGTTGGAGATGCGAGTGCTCCGACGATCTTGAGCTTCTCGGCGTCTCCTGAGATTGCTCTCCTGCGCTTCCCAAACGTGCTCGACCAGCGGTAAGCTTGTTATCCATGAAGCTCGACCGAGTCGAGGCCGGCCCATCTGAGGTGACGCTGGGTTCGACACTGACACCCATGCACAATCCAGACTTTCCGCTTGGGAGAGGAGTTCGCTCATGGAGCCCTGGATCCGAATGGTTTGCGTGATCATCTCGTCTTGTTTGATGGCTGCCGGATCGACGGCGGATGAGGCGGACTCTCCCCGATTCGATGAGATCCTGTTGACCGAGCAGTTCCACGCCGAATCGATTCACGCCAGCGATCTCGATCACGACGGCCATATTGACATCGTCTACGGTCGCCAATGGTATGCAGGCCCCGATTTCACCCAAGTCTACCCGTTCGACGAGGTCGTCGCCTACGAGCCGAGCGGCTACTCGCGCGCCTTCCAGACCTTCGTCAACGACATCGACGAGGATGGTTGGGATGACATCCTGGTCGTGACCTGGCCGGGCGAGCCCGCGGTCTGGTATCGGAACCCCGGTGACCCACGCCAGACGGCTCGTTGGCAAGCCCATACAGCCTTCGATATCGTCGAGAACGAATCGCCGACTTGGGGGGACCTCGATGGGGATGGCCGCAACGAACTGATCTTCCACACCGGTAATCGCTTCGGCTACGCCGGACCCGATCGGGATCGACCGACCCAGAGCTGGATCTTCCATCCCATCTCCGAGGCGATCGCCGAAGGGCGCTACACACACGGGATGGGGATCGGCGACGTCAACGGTGATGGTCGCCTCGACGTACTCTGGAAACGGGGCTGGATGGAGCAGCCCGAATCGCTCAACGGCGACCCGATCTGGGCCTACCACGACTATCCGTTCGCCCCAAACCAAGGCGGTTCGCATATGTATGTCGATGACCTGGATCGCGACGGCGATCCGGACGTCATCACCTGCCTGGAAGCACACGCCTATGACCTGGTCTGGTACGAGCGGCTCGACGAGACTCGCGACGGCGAACCGGCCTTCCGCGCTCACAAGATCGTCGGGCGAACCCCCGACGACTCGATCACGGGGCTAGTCTTCACCCAGATGCACGCGATCCAGTACGTCGACATCGACGGCGACGGCGTCCGCGACCTGGTCACCGGCAAGCGCTGGTGGGCCCATGGCGGTAAGGATCCCGGCGGCGACGAGCCGGCGGTCCTCTACTGGTTCCAGACTCGTGTCGAAGGACCTGGTCAGGTCGATTTCCAGGCGCACCAGATCGACGTCGACTCGGGCGTCGGGACCGACTTCCTGGTCCTCGACGTCAATGGCGATGCGCGGCTCGATATTCTTGTGGGCAGCAAAAAGGGCGCCCGCGTCTTCCTCCAACGATGATCAACGAGCCCCCCAACGCTTCCGAATCGAGCGATGAGGGGGCTGACTCGCCAGGGAAAGGTCTCCGAGGCACCTCGATGGCCCGATCCGATTCGCGTCGACAGCCCGCATCGAATCGGTCAGTCTGAACCGAGTCGCGTCGCGCAACGAATGGAGTGGACCGTTGCCGGCTGCGTCTCTGGCCTTCTTGGCCCGCACCGACAGCCAAGGCCCATCTCTCGGGCCATGACGGGATCGGCGTCTGTTCGCGTACGGTCGTCCGGGATCGCGTCGGCCCATCTGCGTCGACCAGGGCCGTTAAGCCATGCTGGACCATGATCCGCCGTCCCGCCCGTTCCCTCGTCCTCGATCCGTCCCCCGAGCGAACGGTGACGGGGATGCCGCCCTCATCGGCGTCATCGAAGGCACCCAGGACGGGTTCCGCCTGTTGGTCCCCAACGAACGGGTCTGGAGGAGCCTCCCCAGATGAAACGCACACTGATCACCGGGATCACCGGTCAGGACGGTTCATACCTGGCCGAATTCTTGCTCGGCTTGGATGAGTACGAGGTCCACGGTGTCGTCCGACGGGCCAGCACGCTGAACCGGCAACGAATCGACCACCTCAGCGGCGATCCTCAGAAGCGCGGTCGATTCCACCTCCATTACGCCGACCTGGCCGACGCGACCAGTATGGCCAATCTGATCGACCAGCTCGAACCCGACGAGATCTACAACCTCGGCGCCCAGAGCCACGTTCGCGTCTCCTTCGACCAACCGCTCTACACCGTCGATGTGGTTGGACTGGGCACGCTCCGAATCCTTGAGGCGGTCCGCAACCTCCGACGCCGCAAGCCCGACGTTCGCTTCTATCAGGCCTCCAGCAGCGAGATGTTTGGCGCCGCCCCACCGCCTCAAGGGCCCCAGACCCCGTTCCATCCCCGGAGCCCCTATGCCTGCGCCAAGCTCTATGCCCACTGGCAGACCATCAATTATCGCGAGGCCTACGGCATGTTCGCCTGCTCGGGGATCCTCTTCAATCACGAGAGTCCTCGGCGCGGCGAGTCGTTCGTCACTCGGAAGATCACCCTGGGTGTCAGCCGGATCAAGGAGGGGCTTCAGGAGAAGCTCGTCCTCGGCAACCTCGACGCTAAACGCGATTGGGGCTACGCCGGCGATTACGTCAAGGCGATGTGGATGATGCTTCAGCAGGACCAGCCACGCGACTACATCGTCGCCACCGGCCAGACCTACTCGGTCCGCCAGTTCCTCGAGTCCGCCTTCGGCTACGTCGATCTGGATTACCGCGATTACGTCCAGTTCGACCCTCGTTACATGCGGCCCTCTGAGGTCGATGTGTTGCAAGGCGACGCCACGATGGCCCGCGAGCAGCTCGGGTGGGAGCCCGAGGTCGACTTCGACGGCCTGGTCCGCATGATGGTCGAGCACGACCTGGAGTTGGCCCGTCGTGAGAAATACGCCCAAGGCTATAGCGCCACACGAGCCCCGGGATTGGCCGAAGCCTGAGGAGCCAATCCGTCGGGAATCCGTCCCTTATCGCCGGCCCCTAAGGTGGGGCCGGGTTGGCGCTTCGATTCATTGAAGCTCATCTGTGTCAGATCGAATTTGTTTCTTAGGTTGATTGTAAATCCAGATATAATCTAATGTTTGGTGTTGGGTTCGGGGTTAACGCAGCATGAGGCCGGACTCAGTGCCGAGGTCGTCGGCAAAGAGAAAGACGATGTTCGGACGCTCCGGGGCGACCTCTGCCCTAAACGTCGTTGTCATGACAAGACAACCTAGAAAAATCACATATTGAAAAAACCGTCACATTAGGGGCTGGCCTCGAGTTGTTTCGGATCGAAGCGGCCCGCCTCATGCAATCTCGCTGCATCGCTTGGGTCGACGCCCGCCCGCGCTCACCGCGACTCCGGAACAGACACGGTGATGTGTTTCGGGTGGGACCGATGCAGGTCCGTATCTTAAGAGGCCCGTCCTTCGGATAATGCATGGCTCGACGCGGCCGATAACGGTCAAGCCAGTGCCCCGTAAGTCCGGATTGTCAGGTTCGCCGATCTCTCATGGAAGCACCTTCCGAGGCGTGCCCGCTGGCCTCAGCAGCGGCTGCAATCGCAGGATTAGATCAGATCGCGCATGCCTTGGCCGAGGAAAAGTCACGCGGGGAAATCGCTTCGTCAGAGATCACCCTTTTCCCTCGTTTAGAAGACCCTACACTTCCTCGAAATTCGGCCCATGTGCCGAACCCGTCTGGGTCGCGTTTCCGGGCGTGATCGACGACTCGGTCGCCTCGACTGACTTCAAGGATCCCTGGATCCGCATTCGTCTCGAGGATGTTTGCGATGAATCGCGACGAGACGCAGAGCATCCTCACCTCCAGAGACTGGCCGTTGGTCTGGCTGGTCGACGGTTGGAACGTGATCGGAGCACGGCCCGACGGTTGGTGGCGCGATCGACGAGGCGCCGTCGGCCGGCTCCTGGAGCGGCTCGAGACGCTGGCCGCTTTGGGTCCTCGGGTAATCCTCGTGCTCGATGGGCTCGACGATCACGAATTGCCCGCCGGCACCTACGGTCAGGTCCGACTCTGCTACGCGACGCGTCGCGGAGCCGATGCGGCCGACGACCGGATCATTGAGCTGATCACCCATGAAAGACGGTCCATCGCACCCGGATCCGTGCTCGTGACCACCTCGGACAAGCGGCTCCAGTCGCGGGTCGATGCCCTCGGGGCTCGTTGTCAGGGTGTGCAAGCCTTGCTTGATCTCCTGACACGGCTGGAGGAACCTCCATCGTCACCGGATTCCTGATCCCGGATCGTCTGTTTCTTGAAGGAACGATTCCTGTGATGCAGCGCCCTCGACTCCTGGCCCGTGCCGCGATGATGATGACCGTGATGACCGCCGTTTGGGTCGCGACCGGATCGGGTTCGGGGCTCTTCTGGGCCGCCGCCGGTCCTCAGGGGTCGTCCGAAGTCCAAACGTCCGAATCGTCCTCCGAGGTGATCGCTCAGCGCCTGCTCGACGAGCACAACCGGGTCCGAGATGAGAATGGCCTCGAGCCGTTGAGCCTCGAGCCGACCCTCACGAGAGCGGCTCGGCTCCACGCCCAGGACATGCGGGCGATGGGCTCGATGCAACATGAGGGCAGTGATGGCTCGAAGGTGGGCGATCGGGTCGGTCGGCTCGCCTATCCGTTCCGACGGGTCGGCGAAAACGTGGCCGTCGGCCAGCGGTCGGCTCAGGTCGTCGTCGAGGCCTGGATGACCAGCCCGCCGCACCGAAAGAACATCCTGGGCGATTATGACCAGATGGGCGCTGGGGTGGCCCGCGACGATGATGGGCGTCCCTACTGGTGTGTCGTTTTCGGAACACCCCGACCGATCTTGGACCCGGAGCGTGGATCGATCGGGCTCCTGGAGGGAATCAACCGCGAGCGACGCGAACGCAATCGCGCGATCATGGTCCTCGATCCGGTCCTGGAGCAGGTCGCCCGCGACCATATCGCCCAGGTGGCTGAGGACGACGAACTGAAGGCCGGAGGTCGGGCCGGCGACGGCAAGACCCCCTTCGATCGCTTGGGACGTCGGACCCGTCAGTACCGCCAACTGGCCTTGAGCTTCGCGGTCGGACCGTCCGATCCCGAGACGGTCATCGAGATGATCCTCAACAATCGGGCTCAGCGTAAGGAAGTCCTGGGCCCCTATAATCGGGTTGGCATTGGTTGTGCCGCCTCGGAGCAACAGGTCCCCTACTGGTGTATCATCCTGGGTCGGTCGGACTCCTCGCGTTGAGGTGGGGCGTGGTCGACACGCCTCAGGCCGACCGATCGGATCCCATCCGGAGGTGATCGACCATGGCTCGATTTAAAGGCCCGTTCGGAACAGTTTTCGCGATCCTGATAACCGTCCCGATCGTCTTGCTGTCCGCACGCTCCATTTTGGCCGATCAGCTAGAGACGGTCGATTCGGATCGACCGAACCTGATCCTGCTGATGATCGACGATATGAGTGCTGAGGCCTTCAGTTGTTACGGCGGTCTGGACGCCCGAACGCCCCGGATCGATGCGCTGGCCGAGACTGGAATCCGTTACACGCACGCCTACGCTCAGCCGCTCTGCACCCCGTCGCGGGTCCAGATCATGACCGGCCAGTCCAACTTCCGCAACTATGTCGAGTTCGGCTACCTCGACCCGGACGAGACGACCTTCGCCGACCTGCTCCGGTCGAGCGGCTACCGGACCGGCGTCTTCGGGAAGTGGCAGCTCTCCGGTTCGGGACCCGGCTATCCCGAGCGGAACGATCCGGATGCTTGGGGTTTCGATCGATATTGCCTCTGGCAATTGAACTTCCGACCGGGACATCGCTCGAAGGGTTCGCGGTTTTGGAACCCCCTCGTCGAGCGCGACGGCCGCGTCCTGGAGACGAATGCTAAGGACTTCGGCCCCGACCTGTTCACCAACGCGCTCCTGGAGTTCGTCGACGAGGACCGGACCAGCCCGTTTGTGGCCTATTTCCCGATGGCCCTGACCCATACTCCCTATGTGCCGACGCCTTCGAGCGATCCGGAACAGCTCCAGGGATCGCCTTCGAGGGAAGGGCCTGTGCAAAATCGTCGGTACTTTATCGACATGGTCGAATACGTTGATGAGATCGTCGGCCGGATCGTCGACCATCTAGAGTCGACCGGTCTGGCTGATCGGACCGTCCTGATCCTGACCAGCGACAACGGGACCGGTCGCGAGGTGACGATGCGGACCGCTTCGGGTCCGATCCGAGGGGCGAAGTCGTTCCCAACAGAGGCCGGGATGCACGCGCCGTTGATCGTCTGGGGACCGGGCCGGATCGCCGAGGGCCGAGTCGACGATCGACTGGTCGACCTGACCGACGTCCTCCCGACGCTGCTGGCTTTGGCAGACATCGAAACGCCCTCCGACTTGATCCTTGATGGTCGCCCCTTCCTCGACGTCGAAGGACGTGCACCGGTCGCTCCACGCGAATGGATCTACTGCTACTACGATCCGCGCCACAGCGAGCGACTCAACACGCGACGGACGATCTTCGCCCGCGATCATCGGTATAAGCTCGATCACCAGGGTCGGCTCTACGATCTGGTCGTCGACCCGTTGGAGCGTCCCGAATCGGTGATCGCTCCCGAACAGGGCAGCGCGGAAGCCGAAGAGGCGCGGATCCGCTTGCAAGCGGTGCTCGATCAGTATGCCCAGCAAGGTGCTCGATTGCCGTGATCACCGAGCTGCTCCGCCGTCGCGGATTCGATGACGAGCGGGTGCTTTCGGCCATGGAACGTGTGCCGCGCGATCGGTTCGTGCCCGAGCCGCTCCGCGAGCACGCCTTTGAGGACCGCGCGCTGGCCCTTTCCCACGGCCAGACGATTTCCCAACCCTACATCGTTGCCTTGATGACGCAGCAGGCACAGATCGAGCCGGACGGGCGTGTCCTGGATATCGGGACCGGCTCGGGCTATCAAGCGGCGGTCTTGGCCGAGATGGGCGCTGAGGTCTTCAGCGTTGAGATCGTCGAGGAGCTGGCGCGATCGGCCCGGGCGCGGCTCGACCAACTCAACTACCAACGGATTCGGATCCGGATCGGCGACGGGTCGTTGGGCTGGCCCAAGCACGCCCCTTTCGACGCGATCGTCGCCGCCGCGGCGCCCGAGTCGATCCCCAAGCCGCTCCTGGAACAACTCGCCCTGGGTGCCCGGCTCGTTATCCCAGTCGGGCCCGCCTCTCAGCAGCGTCTGGTCGTGGTCCAACGGATGGGACCGAGCACGTTCCGCCAGACTGAGGTTTCGCCCGTCGCCTTCGTCCCGATGACCGGACAAGCGCAGCAGGATCCTCAAGAGTCGCCGACCGTTGACGAATCGGACCCACCACGATGAGCCCGATCCCGATGATCACGGGGACACCCAGCGTCCTGGAGCGGGTTCAATTCTTCGACACGTGGTTCGATCGCAAGGCCAACGAAGCTGGTTCGCCCTGCCCCCCAATTGTCCAGGCGGCCGTTGAAACTTTGCCTGCCGTCGGGGCGAACCCAACGCGATGGCCAACCATCATCGCCTCAAAGCTGTCCATAGCGATTCGGCCCGCCCGACTGATCTCGTTTCCGCCCTGATCTTGATCGGAGATTTCGACGTGACTCGTCTCTCGCGCCTCGGGTTTGTCTGCGTGACGACCCTCCTGCCCTTCTGGATGAGCCTGTCTTACGGGGCGGACGACTCGGTTACGCTCCGCCGAGACGGCCTTGGCGATCAGGTCGCCAACTTCCAGCTCCCGGACCTAGAAGGTAATCCGATCGCCCTCTACGACTTCGCGGGCAAGCGGGCTGCCGTTCTGGTCTTCATCGGCTCGGAGTGCCCGGTCGGCAACTTGCTGATGCCCCGCTTGAACGAGCTGGCCGATCGTTATCGCGAGCGCGGGGTGGTCTTCCTGGCGATCAACTCCAACGCCAACGAGTCGGCCGTACAGATCGGTGCGCATGCCGAGGAGTATCAGGTCGGCTTCCCCGTCCTGCTCGACCCAGACCAGACCGTGGCCGATCAATTCCAGGTGGAGCGGACCTGCGAGACTCTAGTCGTCGACGGCCGCGCCGTGCTCCGCTACCGAGGCGCGATCGATAACCAATACACCTATCGCGCCCGACGCCCCGAGCCGTCCAAGACTTACCTAGTCGATGCCCTCGAGGCGATCCTCGACCAGCAGCCCGTCGAAGTCGACGCGACCCCCGTCTTCGGCTGCCCGATCATGCGCGGCGAGGCCCTCGATGCCGAGCCCGACCCGATCACCGAGGCGGTCGAGGCCGACAACGCCTTGGAGCGAGCGCTTGCCGAGGTGGGCGAGGTCAACTACAGCCGCGATGTCGCCGCGATCCTCCAGAACAAGTGCCAGACCTGCCACCGACCCGGTCAGATCGGTCCGTTCGCTCTGATGGACTACCGCGATGCCAGGCGCTGGGCGGCCTCGATCGCCGAGGTCGTCGAGGACGATCGGATGCCCCCTAGGGACGCGGACCCCGCCCACGGCACCTTCGCCAACGC
>CAZSSM010000069.1:0-36447 GCA_964609385.1 uncultured Planctomycetia bacterium | reverse complement strand
GTTCATTCCCCAAACGCCCCCTGCAGGTTTAGGACCGCAGGGGGCGTTTTTTATTGATACTCTGAATCACGTTCAGGTGATTGATCATTTGTTTGCTGCAGAATAGGGTGTGATATCTTCTGGAACGGTCGCTTCCCGTCGAGATTCGGGAACCGTGGCTGAAGTCAACAGCCTTGTCCTGTTGCAACGTGCCGGGTTGTCCTGATGCCCGATCTGATATGAAAGAGCGACGTGGATGAGGAGGAAAGGCGGCAAATTATTCGCATGCCGCTGTTTTTTCTGAGATCGCGTCATCAATGATTGGATTGATCAGTAGTGGTCTCGGAGGATCAAAGCGGGTACCCGACCCGCTGGTCGTCCGTCGAGCTACCCACCTACCTTCGATCAATCACGAGCAACAAATGATTAACGTTCGTCACTTCTTCGTGGCCCTGTCTTTCATGGCATGCGCGGTCACAGCGCAGGCAGCTCCGATTTCCGTGTTGACCGACTTTGAGACTGACGCGCAAGGCAGTGCTGTTTCTGCCGGCGTGATCGCCGCTGCTGATCTTGACCAGTTCGAAGGCTACACCCTCAGCACCAACGCTCCTTCGACCAATCCCTTGGCGCTGTTTGAGACTTCGCCGATTTCCGGTCCCGATCCCGACCTGGAGACGGACGCCGGTACCACTGACCAGGGTCTCGTCCTGATCATCAACACGACGACCGGGCCGGTACTGAACGATTTCGCCGGTGGAGGTGAGATCGTCTTTGCTTTCGATGCCCCGACACTGCTCGGCTCGATCTCGTTGCTGGATGACATCACTGGCGAGTTCATCCTCGACTTCTCTGATGGAACTCAACAGGTGATCGATTTCGGCCAAGACGGCGAGAACTCACAACTGACCTACAACTTCGCGACCGGTCTGACCGAAGGTGCCGAATTGGTCACCGGCACGCCCATCTTTGACGTGACCGGCCCGATCACCAAATCGGTTTCCGCCCTGACGGTCTCACTCGATGGCAGTGGAGCGGTCAGCGGGCTGGAGTTCACGGCCATTCCCGAGCCGTCCTCGGTCGTCCTGGCCGGCCTGGGGCTTGCCGCCGTCGGCCTGGTGGTTCGCCGCCGCGCCTGAGATTGCGATTTTGACCCTGTCAGCTTTCCGGAGGCAATCGGCCCTTAGTCGCATTCCTCCGCAGGCTCTCAGCTCACCCGGCGGCAACCACATCGGGTGAGCCTTCATCCATTCCACAACCAAACGCCCCACGCAGGTCTCATCGCCCGCGCGGGGCGTTTTCTATCCGTATTAGGATCGTCCTTGAGTGAGGGTTCGAGACTCTGAGGCTGATCCGGGGTTTATCAGGAAAGTGTCGTGGCCTTCCGTGACGATCAAGTTCCTGGAGACATCTAATGTACACATATCGTATTCTGATCAACTTGGCCTTGTGGGTCGGCGTTGCTGCCGAGGCCCCTCTGTCCCCCGCGTCCGACTCCGCGCCGGTGTTGCATCGCGATGAGTCGGCCGATCTAAGTGCGGCCGGTGACTGGACCGCGTTGGACGAGCGGCTTCGGTCGGCTGTCGAGGAGGGCCGCGTGCCCGGTGTCGCCGTGATGGTGGTCCGTCGAGGCGCGATCTTGTTCGAGTCAGGGTATGGGAACCTTCCGGCCGATCGGGCGGTCCGGCTGGGCTCCAGCACGAAGCCGGTCTCGGCGACGGCGGTGATGACATTGGTCAACGCGGGTCGGCTCCGACTCGATGACCGGCTCGGCGACCTGCTCCCTGAATTTCAGGGCACGCCCGCGGCGGGCGCGACGGTCAGGCAACTGCTCAGCCACTCGGCCGGGATGCCGTCGCGGTACCCGGGCGGTCGTCCTCGGACCGGGACACTGGCCGAGTTCTCGAAGCGGGTGGCCAGTTCTGGCCTGGTCGGAGAGCCCGGCACCTTCGCCTACAGCGGCGTGAGCATCGACATCGCCTGCCGGGTCGCCGAATCGGTCCATGGCGCCCCGTTCGAGGACCTAGTCCGTCGCGCCGTCTGGGAGCCGTTGGGGATGACCGACACGTCGTTCACGATGGCCGCCGACCCCTCGAGCGTGCCGGCCGAGACCCAAGAGCGCGGAGAGGGTCGCTACGTCAGCGGTGGTGGCGGGCTGTCGGGAACGTTGCATGACCTGGCCGCCTTCTACCAAATGCATGTCAATGGCGGAGCCTATGGCGACCGCCGAGTCCTTTCCGAAGCGTCGGTCGAAGCGATGCACGCGCGTCACGCGACCAACCAACAGCGCGGTTCGTTCACGGGCTGGGAGTATGGCCTGGGCTTCTACCGCGACCGCGTGGCCGAGGACGGTCGGGCTGCGACGATCAGCCATGGCGGGGCGTTCGGCACCTATGCCTGGGCCGACCTCGATCGCGATTTGGTCTGCGTCGTCTTCACGGAGGTGGGATTGCCAAGGGCCGCGGCGATCATCGGCGAGGTCACCGAGACCGTCCGCGCCACCGTGCCGGCCAGCCGACCGATGCCGATCGCGGTGGCCCACGTCTTCAGGGGCGGAAACGGAGGTCGAGCAGGAGCTGGAGATCGGGTGCGTAATGGACGGATCATCACGCGCGAGCAGTTCCGCGAACGGTTCGGAGACCGATTCTCCCAGGAGCGGATCGATGCGCTCTTCGACCGCCTCGACGCCAACGGCGACGGCAAGATCCAACCCGGCGAGCGCGGATCGCGACGACCTCCGATTCGGTAAGCGGCCATCAGGTCGTTGTGTCGATTACGAATTGGGGCCTCCTCTTCTACACTGATCGGGGAGGCGGATCAAATATCGAACCATGGTTCGAAAGATCCGTTGAAACCGTTTGCAAGCGTGATCAGTATCGGATGACAACTACGCGGATCAGGATAGGCGGTCATCCGCGTGTTCGGAGCCAGCGTTGCATCAGGGGGACTCGGAGGCGCCATTGGTCCCCTTCTTCTGTGATCAGCAGCCGGCGTTTGAGTGAGGTTCGGATCTTGGGGTCTTCGGGGGGCGGTTGGGTTTCTTGGATTTGGAAGTGGGAAACGTATTCCAGCTCGCCGGGGAGTTGGGATTCCCCTTTGAGGATTTGGTAGAGGACGGTGTCGCCTCGGACGACGGCCTTGTCCAGGGCGCGGTCGAACAGGTCTCCTTGGACGTGTTCCAAGCCCTCGTTGTTGAGGATGTCGATGATCGTTTCGGCGATGAGTTGGACGAGGTGGGGCCAGCCGGCCGCTTCGGCGTGAATCCGCTCGATACCGCCTTCGCCCCAGAACTCGGGGGTGAAGGTCGGGGCCACCCCGTCGACATTGCCCTGCTTCAAGAGTCGGGATTGTTTCATGGGTTGGGTGAGGAGGAGTCGGGTTTCCGATTCGGTGAACCCGGGCACCTCGATGGTGCGGGTGCTGATCAGATAGCTCGACCAGGGGGCGCCGGCCAACTCGGTGATGTCGTGGCTCCCGGCGAAGAGCCAGATCAGGTTGCGATGCGTCTGAATCGACTCGCGGAACGTGTCGAGGAGATCGATTGGCAAGACCCCCTCGCCGATCTTGGCATCGATCTTCTCGTACTCATCGAGCGCGATGATGATCGGTTGTCCCGCATCACTGGCGGCTTGGTTGGCCGTCTCAAGAAGACGAGAGAATCCATTGAGGTCGGTGGGTGCTGTCAGGCTTGGGCCGTCTTGACCCATGGCTGTAGACAGGCTGGTCGCAAGTGTTTTCAAGAACGATTCGAGTGAAGAAAAGAGGATCGGGTTTTGGCCCGAGAGCGTCACGACCTGGATATGGACGGGCAAGGTTCGGCGCAGGTTACGGAGGACCGTGGACTTGCCCATTCGGCGGCGCCCGTAGAGGAGCAGCCCGGGACATCCGGTCGCCAGGAGGACTTGCTGTTCGATGTCGCCGATCACGCCGAGGCGGGGGACGTAGGCCTCGCGATCGGCATCGACGGGGTCCCCGGCGCGGAACACTTGGGGGGTCGGTCGCCGCTCGACGTTGGTCCGGACTTGTTCATACTGGCGTTCGGCGATCTCGAGCCATTTCGCCGATGCAGCCGGGAACTCGCTCGCGAGCGGTTCCTCAAATCCGCTGATCGTGCTTCGGAAGGATTGGATTCGGTCTCGAACGAGCTTGGCATAAGGTTGCCTCAGGAACGGGCGATCGGCCGTCTCGAGGGTCCGTTGTTCTTGAACGATCTCCCGGACCATGTCACGGACCTGGGGGGTTTGCTTGAGGAACCCACGATCGCCTTCCGGGAATTGCATGATGAGGCTGTCCAGCTCTGTCAAATCGTTGACCTGAGCCGAGTCTCGTGCGATGAGGCGCGTCTTGGCCCGCAATCCCGCCATCCGCTGGGTTGGATAATCATCGATGAGCCGCTCGATTTCCTGCTCGGCCGCGACGGGATCATGCTCGAAGTAGCTGATTAGCAATCGGTCCAGTGCGGGAAACGGAACGCTGCAGAGATCGTCCCATGAAACGGGGTGCTTCCGATAGTGTTGGCCTAAAAAATGGGGCCAGACGAAAATCAAATGATATGGCACATAAAAGCATCTTGTGGAGAAAAGTGAGAAGGCGACCCCTCCGGCGACCCCTCCGGCGACCCCTCCGGCGACCCCTCCGGCGACCCCGAAGACGACCATTACACTGGTTTCTGGTTCAATAAAACCAAATATCTCTCCGAAAGTTATTATTGGAATTGCAATAAGAGAAGTATAAAAATAAAAACAAAACAACAAAAAAATTCCTATTAAAAACCCACGTCTTGGGTCCCTTGGAATTTCTTCGTGAAATATCTTCGGTTTTCGAAAGAGGAGGCCGAGCCACCAGAACGCCGCGAGATGGTCTCTGGGGTTGAGCAGGTTGAGTTCAGCGAGGGGGCGGACGTTTTTCATCGTTTCCGCAATTCGACAGTGGGGATCGTGAAGCCGGAATCTCTCGAAAACGGGTGGTCTTCGGGGAGCAATGATTGGAACGGAGCATTCGAGTGGACGAGGATGACCAGCCGTTGCGCATCTTGGACGAGATACCGCAAGGCCGTGAAGAAATCCCGTTCATAGTCGGCTCGATGCTCGACGTGGTCGAAACGAGTCAGGGTGATCCGGGCGCCCGGCGCCGCTTCGAGGACTTCTGAGAGTCTCGGCAAGTCATTCGGTTTGTCGGGCACGGACGCAGGTCGACCGCATGCTTCCAGGATCTTTCTGACCAAGCCGGGTCGAACGAACGTTGCGGGATCCGTCAAATCCACTTGCCCCATGGTGGTGAGGGGCGCTTCTCGCCGCAAATCTGCGATGAGTTCCCTCCACTTCAGCCCCTCTCCGCCCGTCACTATTAAGCTGATTGACTGGTTTCGAGACAGCGATTCTCGGATCTCATCTCTCGCGTTGAGCCAATCCGGGACGGACACTCCCAAGTCGGCCCCACAGGCTTGGAGGAGTTTGTCCCACGGATCGACTTGCCGATCGTTCTTGAGGTCGACGTAGAGTGGGTTTGTCTGCTTGATCGATCGCGGTAAGGAACATGCTTCGCGGACGATCGGGATCGTGATCCCTCGATCATAGTTGGGATCGCGGGCTTCCTCTCGTGCTCGCAACGGTCGCTCTTTCGATAGTCGGGCGAGAGGACGAGGACCACGACCTCGGCGCGGTCCAGCGTCTCGTCCATCTGGCCGATGACGCTCCGTCCCGCTTCGAACTCTTCCTTGTCATACAGGACCTCGCAGCCGCCCGCCTTGAGGACGGGGATCAACCGGTCCCAGACCCAGTCCTTCTGCTTCCAGGAGTAGCTAATGAAGACCGATTTGGCCATAGAGCACCTATCATTATGAGCATCTCCATCGAGAATACGACCAGGATAACGGCGTCGACATTCTCGTGGAAGTGTTTGAAGCTCATTCAAGTTCACCAACGGTCGTGAAAGGGAGACCTAGTCCAAATTCGAGTATCACACCGCCGACGGGGTTGGCTCCGGTTGGGCGGTGGTCTGCTCCTGGGAGGTGCGTCGGCGTTGGGCGGGGACTTTGGGCTCGACAATGTCCCAGACGAGGCCGAGTTTCTGGAGGGCTTTGAGGGTCAGGTAGGTGAGGTCGAGTTCCCACCACTTGTGGCCGTGGGCGGCGGCTCGGGGGGCGGCGTGGTGGTTGTTGTGCCAACCTTCGCCGTTGGTCAGCAGCGCGACGATCCAGTTGTTCCGGCTGTTCTCGCCGGTCTCGTAGTTGCGGTAGCCCCAGAGGTGGGTCACCGAGTTGACCGCCCAGGTGATGTGCCAGACATAAACGGTGCGGACGATCACGCCCCAGACCAACAAGCTGGCGCCGAACTGGAGGGACTCGGCGGTCGACCAACCCAGGGCCAGGCCGATCAGGACGCCGGCGGGCAGGAACAGCGAGGCGTGCAGCAGCCAGATCCAGAACCAGAGATAGTGGCGGTGGAGCCGGGCGTAGAAGCGGTCGGCGATGATGTCGCGGGCGTACTTGTCGTAGAAGGCCAGGCTGTGCGCCGCGGGGTTGCGGACGACCAGCCAGCCGACGTGGCTCCAGAGGAACCCGACCAGCGGACTGTGCGGGTCGGGCACGTCGTCGGAGTGCTGGTGGTGCTTGCGGTGGACCGCGACCCAGTGGCCCGGGCCGGATTCCAGCGAGCAGAGCCCGAGCACGACGAAGGTCCGCTCCAGCCAGAGCGGGCACTTGAAGCCCCGGTGGGTCAGCAGGCGGTGGTAGCCCACGTTGATGCCCATCGAGCCGAAGAGGAAGTTGCCGATCGGGATCATCAGCAGGCCCGCCCAACTGAACAGGCCGGGCAACAGCGCCAGGGGGAGCAGCAGGTGGAAGAGCAGGAAGAAGCTGAAATACGGCCAGTAGATCCGGCCCCCAACCCGCTGAATGCGGCCCAGGAACGTCGAGGCGAGGCTGGTCATGTGCGGAGGTCCTGGCTTGAGGACGGTCGTCGGCTCGGGACGGGCGGTGTCCCGTGTCGGCTTTCGTTGCGTTTCAGCCTAGTCGGCTCGCCCGGGCTTTGCCAGAGAGGTCGAGGCCAGGCGCGGGCGGGAGAACCGGTCCAGGCCGCGAAAAAAGTCCGGTCGGAACGTCGGCCGTGACCTTGAATTGAGTCGATGCGGCGGCGAAGATCGATGGGTGCGGGCGATCCGAACGGTCCGGGCCGCTCAACATGTCCGATGGTCCACGGTCTGGGCGGACGTGGATGCCCAGCGTTGGAGGCCTTTTCATCGACGAGGTGGCGGATGGCCACATCCCTGGACGACCCGCGCGAGCCCGGCTCGATCACGCGGATGATCGAAGACTTGGAGGGCGACGACCCGTCGCGTCGCGAGCGCGCTGCGGAGGTCGTCTGGCAGCGGTACGTCGAGCGTCTGCTCGGCCTGGCCCGCCGACACCTCAGTGGCCAGGTCCGTCGACGCGTCGACGAATACGACGTCCTGCAGAGCGTCTTCCGGACCGTCTACCAACGCCAACGCGACGGGGCGTTCGTCCTACAGAGCCGCGACGACCTCTGGAACCTGCTGGCGGCGATCACCGTACGAAAGGCGCGTGGGGTCGCTGCGCGGCATACTCGCGACAAACGTGATGTCCGCCGCGAGTCGATCGCCAACGGCTGCTCGGGCGCCGACGCGTCGACGCTTGACCCGCTGGAACGGCTCGCCGAGGATGAACCGACGCCCGAACAGGCCCAGATCCTCACCGAGGCCCTGCAACGCCGGCTCGATGCGCTGGACGACCCGCTGCTCCAACAGATCGCGCTGCGGAAGCTGGAAGGGTACACCAACCACGAGATCGCCGCGCAGATCGAGCGGACCGACCGGACCGTCGAACGCAAGCTCGACCTGATCCGCCAGCGCTGGATCGAACTCGACGCCGAGCCGGACGACGAGGCGTGCTCGCCCCCAGCCTGATCAACGACGAAACCGCACCCCTCGACACCATCACCTTGAACGCACTCTGCCGACGTAAGCCCACGATCCAACGCGAAATGTGGGCGTATCTCGACTGGGCAACGCATTGTCCAGGAGTTCGTCGCGCACATCCCCTAACGACCGCGAGTCGACTGTCCCATGGCCGCCGACCCCCCGTCCTCGCCCGCCGTCGCGGAGATCGTCGACACGATCGCCGACCGGTTCGAGTCCGACTTCCGCGCTGGGCGTCGACCCGGGTTCGCTTCGTACCTGGAGGGGTTGGCCCCGTCGCATCGCCGACCGGTCTTCGCCGAGCTGATCCGGCAGGAGGTCGAGCTCCGACGCGCCGCCGGCGAGCAGCCTGAGGTCCTCGACTATCGAGGCTGGGCGCCCGAGTTCGCCGACCTGATCGCCGAGGCCCTCGACCTCACCCCCGTCCTGGGTGCCCGCGTCACGCCCCCTGCCCCATCCCTCGACGAGCCGAGCCCGTTCCGGACCCGCTGCCTCCCGCGCCAAACTACCCTGACGATCACCTACCACCACGACCGGGATCGGGCCGGCGACTCGGAGGCCGAGGACGACCCGGTCGATGGTCCGTTGGGCAACTACTGGCTGATCGATCGGCTGGGTGCAGGCGGGATGGGTGTGGTCTACCGGGCGCGTCAGGACGGCCTGGTTTCGCGCGAGGTGGCCGTCAAGATGATCTTGGCCGGCCATCTGCGCTCGGCCGAGGCGATCGCGCAGTTCGTTCGCGAGGCGCGGGCGATGGCCACCCTGGAAGTCCCGCACGTTGTGCCGATCCTCGATTCGGGCGACGACGGCGGGCGGTTCTACTACGCGATGCCCTACTACAAAGGGGGCAATCTCGCCCACCAGTTACGTCGGCTGGGACGATTCGAGCCGCGACGCGCCGCCGAGGTGGTCCGGACCATCGCCCGCGCCGTGGCGGCGCTGCACGAGCGTCGGCTGGTCCATTGCGACCTGAAGCCGGCCAATATCCTGCTCGACGAGCGCGACGAGCCGCACGTGGCCGACTTCGGCTTAGCTCGGATCCTCGAACCGGCCTCGAGGCACGCTGAAGTGGGTCGGCTGATCGGGACGATCCCCTACATGGCCCCCGAACAGGCCGACTCCCAGCGCGCCGAGGTCGGCTTCGCCAGCGATATCTACAGCCTCGGCGTGATCCTCTATGAACTCCTGACCGGGCGCCGCCCCTTCCAAGGCGCCACCGTGGCCGAGACCCGGATCCTCATCCTCGACTCCGAGCCCACCAACCCCCGTCAGATCAATCCCGACATCCCCCGCGAACTCGAGCAGATCTGCCTGAAGTGCTTAGAGAAAGATCCCGTCAACCGTTACGAGTCCGCCGACGAATTGGTTGAGGATTTGACGAACTTCTTGCTCGGAGAACCGTTGACGCACCAAACCGCTCTAGGTCCGATCCACCAGATTCACCGCTGGATGCGTCGCGAGCCGGCCCTGGCAGCGCGTGCGGCGGCGGGCTTGGCCTGCTCGTTGGTCCTCTGGACGTTTCCGATGACGTTCGGTGCGTCGGGGGCGGTCGAGGTCGGCGAGACGCTGCCGGGGCTCTCGTCCCTGTCGGCGCGGTTGGGCGTGCAGGCTTTCATCCTCCTCTGGGTGTTCGCCTCGGCGATCTACCAGCGGCTCTTTCCCCGCTTCCGCGATGCCGAGTGGATCCGGACCCTCTGGCAGGCGACCGACTTGACCCTCTTTACCGCCGTGCTGATGTTGACCGTTGACCCGGCGCGGAGTCCGTTGGTGATCGCCTACGCCGTTCTGATCGCCAGCTCCGGGTTTTGGTATCGTCCCCGGACCGTCTGGTCCACCGGCGGCATCGCCATCGCGGCGTTCCTCGGCCTCGTCGGGCTCGATGCGCTCCAAGGGCGACCGCCACACCGCTATCAGATCCAGGTCCTCATCGCATTGATCACTCAGACGGCCATCACCGCCGCCATGGTCCGACGCGTCCAGGCCCTCAACCGCTTCTCCGAAGGGCGAATCCGCAGCCTCACGTCGCAGTCGCGATCGCTCTCCTGAGGAGTATCTTTTGGCTTGCTGATCCGGAACTATCGTGTGTTTGAGGGGTTGAAGATTGCGTCGGACCTTCTCGGTCGCGGCGACTTCTTCCCCTTCCCTTTGTGTCGGACGCAGGACGATCGAGCCGTTCGTTTCGTGCGCCCGAGTTCCGGAGATTTCTCCGATGACACATGAAATCCGAGGGCTTGCGGCCCCGCTCTGGGCCGTGGTCGGTCTGTCGATCCTGATCCCGTCGGTCTTCTCGTCGGCCAATGATGATCCGGACGCGCTCGGACCGGGCGATCACATGAGGACGGTCCAAGTCGGAGATCGGGAGCGGAGCTACCTGATCCATGTCCCGCCAAGCGATCATTTGAACCGGCCGATGCCGGTGGTCCTCGCCTTCCACGGGGGCGGCGGCAATCCCGCCAGCATGGCCCGGCTCAGCGGCTTGAACGCGAAGTCCGATGAGGCGGGGTTCCTCGTGGTCTATCCGGCCGGCACCGGTCGGTTCCCGAACCGGCTCTTGACCTTCAACGGCGGCAACTGTTGCGGCTACGCGATGAACAACGATGTCGACGAGGTCGCGTTCGTCCGGGTGTTGCTCGACGACCTATCGACGGTGGCCCACGTCGATGCCGACCGAGTCTACGCGACCGGTTTCTCCAATGGCGCGGTCGTCACCTACTACCTCGCTTCCAAGCTGTCCGACCGGATCGCCGCCATCGCGCCGATCGGCGGGCTGATGGGCACCGAGACTTGTGAGCCGACCCGGCCGGTCCCCGTGATCCATTTTCATGGCACCGACGACGAATTCGCACCCTTTGAAGGGGGGCGGGGTCGAACGCTCGGGGGCCGACCGCGGCCGACCGTCTTGTACTCGGTCGACCATTCGATCCGAAACTGGGTGGCCGCCAACGGCTGCGACGAGCAACCACAGGTCACCGGGATCCCTGACCAGGCCGGAGACGGCACACGCATTGTCCGCAAGACCTACGGCGGAGGTCGCGACGGGGCCGAGGTCGTGCTCGTGATCATCGAGGGCGGCGGCCATACTTGGCCAGGTCAACAGCCCTTTCAATTCTTGGGGACATCCACGCAGAACATCTCGGCCAACGATATGATGTGGGAATTCTTCCAAAAGCATCCCCTGAAGAATTAAAATTTCTTAAGAAGTCATCAAGTAATTGAAGCGATATTCTGAAGGGTTTGGACCGGTCTGAAGATGCGGGTTCCGAAGATGGGTCGATCGAGCGACCGATTGGCCGATTCCCGGCGTCCGCACCGCCCCCTGCAGGTCAGGACTGTTGATCTGCTCACCCGTGCCGATTCCGGGCTGTCCGTATTGGTTGCGATGGGATAAGAATGGGGCGAATCCGTTCGTGTCCCAGGGAGCCTGTGCGCGATGACCGTGAACGCCTCCGGGCCGGGCCCGTTCCTCACGTTCGTCAAGCGGTACGGGAGCGCCGCGAGGTTCGCCGCCGAGACGGTGCTGCCTTATCTGTTGCCCCCGCCGATGGCCAAGCTCTGCAACGACTTGATCGGGCTGGCCCACGAGTCGGCCTGCGACGAGTTCGATATCCAGGGCGCTCGGGCCGGTGGTCTGGACGTCTCAGCCGAGGACTTCGCGCGAATCGAGTCGGTTCTCGGGGTCGTCAACGAGCGAATGGAAACGCTGGTCCTCACCGTCTCGCGGCTAGAACATCTGCCCGAAGTGGCCCAGCAGATCCTGGAGACGCACCTGGAGTCGGATGCCCGCTGCCTGGAGGCGCTGGGCGAGATTCACACGATCACCGCCGACGGTTTCGAGCAAGTCGAGACGCGTCACCGCGAAATCCTGGATGGGATCGGGCTGTCCCTGGAGATGCAGGGGGACATGCTTTTGCTCTTGAAGCGTGTCGAAAGCATCGTGCCGTTCATCGAGGAGCTCCGCGGTGCCCAGATCGGCAACGGGACCTTCGGCGAACGGCTCCGGCAGTTCCGAGACTCTGGCCGGGCGCTGCTGGAGGGTGATCCTGACGCGGCCCGCACGGGCTTCGCACAGCTCCGTGACGCGCAGCCCGATTCGGCGGCGGTGCACGTCGGCTTGGCCTCGGCTCAGGCGGTCCAGCAACAGTGGCGCGAGGTCGATGACGCCTTGGAGCAGGCGGTCCAACTCCGACCCGACGACGGCGACCTGGTCGCCTTGCGCGATCGGGTCACCCGCGCCACGCGCACGTTGAGCCGAGGTCCTTCGCCCCGTTCCGAGTTCGTGTTGGAGGTGGGTCAGGTCGTCGGCCGGGCCTGGACCTTGGAGGAGCTGCTGGGTCGAGGCGGGATGGGCCAGGTTTGGCGGGCGCGTCGGGACAACGGCGAGGTCGTCGCCTTGAAGGTGATCCATCCGGAACTCTCGACCGACCCCCGGTTCGAGGAACGGTTCGAGGCCGAGATCCAGGCCATGCACTGGTTGGGCGACCATCCGAACTTGGCGACGGTCCGGCACCACTGGTTCGATCGCGGTCTGGACTGCTTCTACTTCACGATGGATCTGATCGCAGGTGTCAAGCTGGAGACACGTCTCCGGCGCGGAGACTTGTCGAAGGACGACCGCATCCAGATCATCTTGCTCGCTGCCGAAGGGTTGGCTCACGCCCATAGCCGGGGTGTGGTCCATGGCGACGTGACGCCGACGAACATTCTGGTGCGTGACGCAGACAACGCGGCGGTCGTAATCGACTTCGGCTTGGCTCGGCTGGGCTCGGAACCGGCCGAGGCGGGAGGGTATTCCTCGCAGTTCGCCGCGCCGGAGCAACTGCGTTGGGGGCGTTGCGATGCGCGGACCGACGTCTATGGCCTGGCGGCGACCTGCTACCACGCGTTGGCGTATGACCACGAGGATTCGCGCCAGGTCGATCATTTCGACCCCGATCTGGTCGACGCGCGGTTCCGTGATCTCCTCCGACGCTCCCTGGCCAACAACCCCAAGACACGACCCGAGAGCGCCGTCGAATTCCGCGACGCCTGTCTCGAGGCCCTCCAGACCTCCGAGACCAAGCCGAGGCCCCTGCAGCAACCATCAACGCCGGAGTCCCAGCCGACCCCGGTCCCTCCTCCCCTGCCTTCGGAACCGACGTCCCGTCCGAACGCGGTTCCTCCTCCTTTGCCTTCGGAAGCCACGTCAACGTCCCAGCCGCACGCGGGCATGGTCCCACCTCCCCTGCCCTCGGAAGCGATCTGGTTCGACGACGGGATCCAGGCCGGTCAGGTGTGGTCCGACAATAGCTTGGAGATCCCGTTTTGTTGGTGTCCTCCGGGGACGTTCTTGATGGGCAGCCCGGAGGATGAGCCGGATCGACGGGATGACGAATTCCCGCACCAGGTCACGTTGACGCAGGGGTTCTGGTTGGGCCAGTTCCCGGTGACTCAAGCCGAGTATGAGGCCGTGATGGGGACCAACCCCAGTAAGTTTTCGCCCTCCGGTTTCGGGAAGGAAAAAGTCAGGCGATTCTCGACCGATCGGTTCCCCGTGGAGAGCGTCTCGTGGGAGGAGGCGGTCGATTTCTGCCGCCGATTGACCGAGCGCGACCGCAACTCGGGCTGGCTCCCTTCCGACTGGACGTACGGTCTGCCAACGGAGGCTCAATGGGAATACGCCTGTCGCGCGGGGACGACCACGGCGATGGCGTTCGGGATCCGTTTGGGCAGCCATGAGGCGAACTGTGACGGGAACCTCCCCTACAATGGGGCGGAGAAGGGCCCGAACCTCGACCGGCCGACTCCCGTGGGCTCCTATGCTCCTAACAGATGGGGTCTCTTTGATATGCACGGAAATGTGAGAGAATGGTGCTGGGATTGGTATGGCCGAGAGTATTACGCCCATTCTCCGGAGTCGGATCCCCAGGGCGCGCGGACGGGTACCAAGCGTGTGGCTCGCGGCGGATCCTGGTTCGGGTTCGCGCGGAACGCCCGCTCGGCCTACCGGGACTGGGCCTGGCCATTGGAGCGGAGCGCGCGCCTCGGGTTCCGACTGGCCGTCGTTCAGGCAGACAACTGAGCGGAAGGATCCGATCGCGGAGAATCGAGGTCAGTTTCCGAACCGCTTGATTTGCGACTCAATCAATCGTCGATGCGAGCGTTGGTTGATCCCGGGGTTATCGGACATATAGGTCCAAAGCTGGACCGTACCGTCTTGGTGAGCGGTCACCAGCAAAGACCCTGTCGAATTGAAGTGCATGTATTCGAGCTGGTCGGTGGCGGCGATGCGCATGGCGATCGGGACGCTGTTGTTGTCCAGGCTGCGGTCGAGGGCATGGCGGGTTGCGATGAAGTCGATCACGTTGCCTTTGCCTGCGGAGACGACGTATTTGCCGTCCCTCGTCCACTCGACGGTCTCGATCTTGTCGCCGGTCTTGTTCAGCCGGCGAATGTATTTGCCGTCCGGAGCCGAAAAGAAGTACAACCATCCCCCGTTGGCTCCAACCGCGATCGTCTTGCCGTCGGGGGAAAACTTCGCGCTGATGAACCGACTGCGTTCGGGGTACTCGCTATCAGTGAAAGTCTTGGCCGAGGCGACCTCCCGACCGGTCGCTGTCTCCCAGATTTTCAGGCGGTTGCCACCGACGACGACGAAGTATCGATCGTCGGGCGAGAAGGAGATTTCGTTCGCCGTGGACCGCTGATCGACGCGACCGATCTCCTGCCAGGTCGTCGCGTCGTACAAGATCACAGGCGTCGCTTTTTCTGTTCGATCGCCCGTCGATTCGCCGCGCATCTCTTCGCCGACCGCCATGATCGTTCCGTCGTGCGAAAGGGCCAACGAGTCCATACCATTGCCGTGCTCGATTTCCCTGACGATCGTGCCATCGCTTGCGTCGATGACTCGCATGAAATGATCTTCGCTCACCGAGACCACTTGGGTCCCGTCTGCGTTCCAAGCGACCCGTTCGATCTCCGCGTGTAATCCGATGCCCCACTGCATGACGCCGTCGGTCGTGCGGAAGACGCGGACGGTCCGGTCGTATTTGGTCCCGGTCACGATGAATCGGCTGTCGGGGGAGAACTCGGCCGATTCGACCGAGCCGAATTCGCCCATCACGTCGGCCAGCCGGCTCCAGACGCGGTTGAGTTGGTGGTCTTCGTTGGCTCGCGACTCGGAGATGAAGACGACTCCGGCGAGCAACAGGAACGAACAAAATCGAAGACTTCGCATTTCACAGGCTCCTCAGTTCGCGGATCCGGACTTCCTTTCGAGAACCGCGACGGTTGGATTACAATCGGGGACGAACTCAATCCGGTGGTCTAGCTTCGCAGACTCCCGGCCGGGAAGCCGATGACTACGGTAGCATGCCGGTCGAGACGTCCCACACGAAATCGGTCGGACTTCGGATCGACGGAGAGGAGACCCCTTGGATGAAAAGGGCTCATCGCTTGGCCGCCATCGTCGCGGTTCTCTTGATTTATGGGTTCCGTTGCCCATTGGCGATCGGACAGTCTGCAACGGGCGACCCCAGCGTCGTCGAATCCATACCGGGCCTGGTCGCGTTCTGGACATTCGGCGAACCGGGTGGCTCGGCCCGTTTGTCCAGCGGAACCGCCAATCCGCATCCCCTTCGAGAGGTCAGCGGTCCGATCGCCCGAGTCGCGGGTGGGCCTTATTCCGGGTTCGCCGCCGAATTCAACGGGCGTCAGTACATGAAGATTCCGTACACAGAGACCAAGGATTTGAACATTTGCGGTTCCAAGGCTCAAGTCAGCATGTTCGCTGTCGTCCGGATCACCGACATCGATCAGAGCCGGACGATCGCGGGGATGTGGAGCGAGGGCAAGGGGCGGGACGACGACTCGGGAACGCGCCAGTACGCGCTGCTGATGCACATGCCGGCTTACGGGGGTGCTTACCAGTTGGTGCCGCATATCTCGAGTGAGGGCGGTGTCACCCAGAGGGCCGACGGCAGCCGTTTCCCGTGGTGCGTCGACTACGCAGCGACGAGGAAGAAGGTCCCCGTCGATCAGTGGTGTACGCTCGGTTTCACTTACGACGGTCAATACATCCGCGCGTACATCAACGGTGTGCTCGATCGACGTAAGCTGAATCCCGAGGAGGACAGGCGGAACGACCGCTACTTCACGAACGAGGGTCCTGACGGAGGCGACCGCGGGATGAACCCGTATTACCACGGGCGCGGTATCTTCGCCTACGATCCCGAGAAACACGCTCGGAGCAAACCTGATGGCGGATCCGACTTCACCGTTGGATCCCGATACGCCGTCGGCAGCATGACTCGTGAAGCGACCAAAGGACGTTTCGGTGGACTCGCCGTCTTCGATCGTTGCCTGACCGACGAGGAAATCCTCCGACTCCACGAGTCGGCAAATCTCGATGCCTTGCAACAGTAAATAAAGCCAGATCAGAGATCCGTTGATGGGTCGTCGGGACTACGAACGCCGCTTCTGCTCGGCATCGAAGTCGAAAGAGTCGTTGAAGGTGGAGCGTCTCGGGATAGGAGGCCCACCCGAAACGCTTTCGGGGTCCGATTGGGTTGGCTCGGGGAGGTCCGAAGATCAGTTGGCGGTCTCGAGGCATTATTTCCAGGAGTTGCTCGGCAACGTGTCGCAGTCTTCGCCATCCTCTGACTGCACCGGGCGAGGTTCGGGCAGGAAACGCCAGATCGGACTCAGGAGCGTTCCACGCCCGCTATGGGCAAGCCTTGGGTGTGTGGACGGCAGGTCCCAGGAGTTTCGGATTCGGAATCGTCGGGACAGCCCGGATCGCTCAGGGTAAAGTCGACTGGTTGTGACTCGACCACGCGCCGTCGATGGGCGGTCGGGAGTTTGATTCGATGGACCGGGCCGATGTCGGCCACGAACGGAGTCTGGGCGTTGGGATCTGCGTTTCTGAAGCGTGGCGGTTTGGGTTGGATCGGGTTGACGTTCGTTGGGGCGTGGGTGATCGGGCTCGTCGTTCGTGTCGGGGTCGCGGCGCAGGAGGTAGGTGCGGCTCGGTTCGATCAGGCGGCCTTGATGCAACGGGTGGCCGAGGAGGTCGAGGCAACGCCGGGACTGGAGATCAGTGTCTGGGTCGGTGACGGGGCGGGTCGGCCGATCGCGACGTTGGCGTCGAAGGTGCCTCGTCCGTCGGCCAGCGCGATCAAGCCGGCGATCCTGGTCGAGTTCTTCGACGCGCGCTCCGAGGGCCTCGACCGCCCCTTGCCGGGGGCGCGGGCGATCCTGAGCGACCCGGAGCATCCAGCGGTGGTCCACTTCTCAGAGGCGGTCCGCGCCGAGATCGTCAAGGAATTGGCAGATGCGACGGTCCGTCAGATCGGTCGAATCATGATCCACGGCGAAGGGGTCTCAAACGCAGTTTATAATGCCGCCACGAACTTAGCGATTGCCGATTTGGGTGGTCCCGCTGAGGTTACCCGTCGGATCCGGGCACGGGGTCCGGACCGCGAGGGCCTGGCCGTTCGGCGCTACATGTTGGCCTCAAGGACAGCGACCGGCGATAACCAGGCCGATGCACGAGGCTTGGCCGTCACGATGGTCGACCTGGCTGGGGGCTCGACCCCAAACGGCCGACTTGCTGAAGCGACTCGTCGGGCGGTCCGGGAGGCATTGTTCTTGGAAACGTCCCCCGACCGGGGCCGTCACTATTTCAAGAGCGGTGCGCTCAACTCAGACCCTCCGGTCCGGATCCGCTCGGGCTGGTACGAGCGGCCGGGCGATCCCAACAACGAGGTCGGGCCGATCTACGTGCTGATCGCGAGCCGTCGCGATTCGGGGGGATCGTCGCCGGCCGAGTCGGGGCGTCGACTCGAAGGATCGGTCACGACCCTCGTGGATTGGACCTTGCGCCGGATATTCCCATAGAATCCTTTAAGTAATCTCAGGTCTAGAAAAGCATTCATCAATCCCCCCATTGGCTTTAAGTTCCGGGGGGCGTTCGATAGGTGAGTTGACGACGGTCGTGGTCGTCGGGACCCGGCCGTACCCATGGGGAGTCGGTCGACGATGACTCTGTGGAACAGGATCGTAGCCCAAATGATCGAACCGCTGGCGAAGCTGCAACATCTGCACTGGCGACGGAAGATGCGGACCCGTGCCGAGGCGTTGCAAGGGCGCGCGGAGGAGCTGGACCAGGCCGAGCGCCATCACAAGTTGGTCGAGGCGCGCCGCGACCGAGAGTTGCCCCGCCTCGAGAAGATGTTGGAGGACGTCAACGAGAGCTTGGAGGAACTCCAGATGGTTGAGGGCGAGCTGGCCGCCGAGGTCGGTGCGATGGAGACATCGGAGCGGGAGGAATCGCGCGCCCTCCAGAAGGAGTCGCGGACGAACCTCGACCGAATCCGCGACCAGGCGGAGACGGAGCTGAAGCAGTTCACCGAGGAGTCGATCGAGTCCTCCCGGCAGTTGGCTCGGGCGCGTCAGGCGTACTTGCAGGCACGTGAGAATCTCAACACGATCTTGGGCGATTACGATAAGCGGGCCGAGTACGCGCCCGATCGTGGATCCCTGGACAAGGCCCGACTCCTGCAGATCCGAGGCACATTGACCGAGCTTGAGGGCGAGGTTCATTCGGAGATCGGGCCGCTGGCCGGCGCCGATCAGGGCGTCCAGTTCGCGCAATTGAAGTACTGGCTGGGTCGGCTCCGTCGGCTCCAGGCCGAGCTGCACGAGCAGGTCTCCGAATCCACGGAGGCCACCAACACGTCTTGGTCCGACTTGGAGACGCAGGCCAACCGGCTCTTCCGCGAACTGGCCGACTTCTCCAAGGTGCATCAGCCCGGCCACATCCCCGCCTTTCAGCGCGATCACAAGCAGGACTGGGACCAGATGGTCCGCCAGGCCGAGTCGGAACTGGAGG
Organism: uncultured Planctomycetia bacterium; assembly: GCA_964609385.1. Lineage (GTDB taxonomy): Bacteria > Planctomycetota > Planctomycetia > Isosphaerales > Isosphaeraceae > CAZSSM01. The sequence continues at coordinate 17,669 of CAZSSM010000069.1, read as the reverse complement.
CCTTCCGCGCCGAGCAGCGACGCGCCGAGCAACGGGAGCGCGAACGCCGGGAGCGCGAGGAGCGCAAGGAGGCTGAAAGCCAGGCCAACCTCGAGGCCGGCCAGCTCGCCTTGATGGACCTCAAGGCCTTCCTCATGGAGCGGGACGACGAGAACGATCCGGAGACCGATGCGTCGACGCGGACTGAGCTGCTCGATCTGGCCCGGAGGGCGATCCCCCTGCTCGGCACGAAGGACCCCGAGTTCCTCGAGTTGATTCGGCCCTACCAGGGTCTGCTGAAGGGCAATGACTTCCGAAACCTGCGGAGCCATCTCAAACGGACTGAGCCGATCGACCCGCCGTCGCTCCCCCCGCAGTACGCCGACCTGCTGGAATGGACGCGCGGACGCCGTGCCGTGCTGATCGGTGGTGATCCGCGCGAGGATGCCCGGGAGCGATTGGAGCACGCCTTCGCGTTCGACGAACTGACCTGGGTCGAACACGGGACCGGCTTGCCGTCGAGCTTGGAGACGATCGAGCAGCGGGTGCGGTCCGGGACGTGCCAGGTGGTCTTGCAGAACAAGTTTGCCGGTCACGGAGTCAGCAACCGGCTCAAGCCGGCGTGCAAGGCCCAGGGCGGCCTGTATGCGCGGTCAGTCGGCTACGGGGTGATCCAGGTCGCCTTGGCGTTGCGTCAGGCCGTCGGCGATCCGTCGAAGCCGTTGGATGTTCCCGAAGGACCCCGCAACGGACGCCCCACTTGAACTGGCCGACTATCGACCGATCGGGGTCGGGGCCATCGCGACGGGGAGGTGAGGGTTGCAACGTGGGATCGGCGCGGGGATCCTGGGACGTCAACGGCTGGGGGCACGTCGCCGGTCGTGTGAGCATTCCTATTGGCTCGTGGGCGTCATCCACAAGCTTGATGACCGCGACAACCGAGACGGGGACAAGCGATGGCGATCGGATCGTGGTTGGGCCGTGTGGCATCGGTGCTGGGCCCGGGGATCATCATCGCGTCGGTGGCCCTGGGTCCGGGCAGCGTGACGACGGCCTCGAAGATCGGGTCGCTCTTCGGCTACCAGTTGATCTGGGTGGTGGTGCTGGCCTCGACGGCGATGATGACCTACACGGTCCTGGGCGCGCGGTTCGGGGTGACGCATCGGGAGTCGATGCTAACGATCATCGCCCAGCACTACGGGCGCTGGCTGTCGGTCGTGATCGGGGTCTCGGCGTTTCTGATGGCCGCCAGTTTCCAGTTCGGCAACAACCTGGGCGTGGCCGCGGCGGCCTCGGGCGTGGTCGGTCCGGGCATCGACGAGCGCGCCTGGCCGTTCATCTTCACGGGGATCTCGCTGGCCTTCGTGCTGCTGGCGCCGAACCTTTACACGCTGATCGAGCGCTTGATGGGGTTCTTGGTGCTGGTCATGATCACAGCGTTCCTGGCCAACCTGGTCTACGCCGGTCCGGACCTCCTCGCAGCGCTCCGGGGCCTGGTCCCGAGCGTGCCAGAGGACCCCGCGACCACCGGGGTCGGCGGCGGGGCCGGTGAGATCGATGTCCTCGTGACGATGGCCGGCTTGGTCGGCACGACCTTCGTGGTCCACGCCTGCATCTATCAGTCCTATCTGGTCCAGCAGAAGGGTTGGGATGAGACCCGACTGGTGCGTGGGGTGCGCGACTCAGTCGTCGGGATCGGGATCCTCGCACTGATCACGATCCTGATCACGATGACTTCCGCCGCAGCGCTTCGGCCCGAGGGTTTGGTCATCCGCGATGCCGGCGATATGGCCCGGCAACTGGAGGCGCTCTTCGGACGTTGGTCGTTGGTGATCTTCTGCGCGGGACTCTGGGCCGCGGCCTTCAGCTCGATCTCGGTCAACGCGATCATCGGCGGCGGCCTGCTAGCCGACAGCCTCGGTCTGGGCCGATCGATGAACCAGGCTTGGCCCCGCGCCTTCACCATCCTGATCATGATCGTCGGCATGGTCATCGCCGCCTTCGTCATGTCCGACCGGTTCAACAAGGCCAACGCGCTGGTCTTGGCCCAGGCGGCGACGATGCTGGCCGCCCCCTCGGTCGTGATCAGCCTGTTCCTGGTCTCCAACAGCCGGGCGATCATGGGCGACCGGGTCAACGGACCTTGGCTCAAGGGGCTCTCGGCCCTGACCCTCCCGCTGGTCCTGGTCATGTCGCTGGCCACCTACACCGAGCTGTCCAAGCAACTGGCCAAAGTCCAAAGTCCCCCCCGCGGTGAAGCGATCGATCGGGTTCCTGAAGCGCAGGGGACGTCGAACTCGGACGATTTGGCGAACCGGCCCGGGGCAAATTCGGACGTGCCCGAGGTGACCGATCCGGCCGTTGAGGCGAACGCCGCGAACTGATCTGGACAGCCGGATCGCCCCTTGGCAGGTTGCCCGGTCGACGATCCGCGACGTCTCGGGTCGCCCCAGCACCAACCGAAGGCGGGCCCGGGCGTCCGCCGGCAACCGGATCTCGATGGGCCGGGACGATCGTCGGAGCCGTCCGAGGGGCGCGTAAAGGCGATGAGCACGTTGGGCAACGATCACCACCAATCCGACCGACGGGACACGTTCGGGGTCGGGGTATGGCCGGCCGTCGGACTTGTCGCGGCCGTGCTGCTGATGACCGGCTGCGGGCCGGGCTCGAACCTCTGGAACCGCGGCGGCCCGCAGGCGTCGGGCACGCTGCTCTCGACTGAGGAGCTGCCCGGCAATCCGTTGCCGGAGGAACGCTCGGCTGGCACAAGCCTTTGGTCCGACGACCTGTCCAGCGGCCCGTCGCCGAGCGACACCTTCTTCTCCGACGGAGGGCTGGGCCTGGGCGGATTCAGTCGTCGCGCCAACGAGGTCGAGCGGAGCCTCGGCGTGGGCCGCTGAGCCGGTCCGCCCTCCGTCATGCTAGTACGCACGGGTGAGCGATCCTTCGGTCTGATCGGGCCAGTTTTCCTCCGGGTGATGGCGACTTTGGCTGGTCGTTCGCTTAAGATGTCGAGCCTTCGTCGCATACGTCGCGTTCCGTCGTGCCTGATCGCGTCACGGGGGTCTGCCTCGCCGATCCCTTGAGATCCGGACCGAGGCGCCTCAGCCGTTGTTCCTCCGGATCGCTGGGAATGGGTCATGGTCGAATCGCAGTTGCCCGAGTCGCTCCGGCATCGGATCGCGCGGCTGATCGAGATCGGCGAGCACGAGACGCCCGAGGCGGTCCTGGACGCGGCCCTGCACCTCTTGGAGCGTCAGGAGTCGGCGCGGCTGGAGCGGCTGGAGCAGCTCCGGAGCCGGATCGCCCCGGCATTGGAGCAGGTCGATCGCGGCAAGCTGGGCCGACTCAAGGTTCACGACATCCTCAAGGCGATCCGCGAGTACAAGGCCCAGGGCGGATCCAACGAGCCGGTATGCTCCGACTCGGAGCGCGGGGCGTCCCGGTCGGAATCCGACGGGACCCCCCATGCTTTAGGGTTGCTTCGGACCACCCAAGCCCACGAGGATCTCGTCACCGAGCTGGCCCGCTTGGATGCCGAATCAACCGTCGCCGCCGATCGGTTCGCCAAGGCGCTGGTCGAGCGTGGCGACGCCCTAGCGCGACGCGACGAGGTCGGCCAGCTCTGCGCGATCCCATTCTGCCGGCCCGATCCGGACGACGATGGCGGCGGTGTCGCGGTTCAGGCTCCGCTCCAAGTTCGGCTCGTCCGACTCTGGTGGTTCGTCCTATATATCACCGACCCAGCCGAGGATGGTGCCGAGACCGACGGCCGTCCGCCGATCCTGCTCCGGATTCTCCGCGAAGGCGCTTGAGATCCTCTCCGTTGGGGTTTTCGATGTCCTGTTCCCCCTGCCCCTCGAGCCCCCCTCGTCTCTGAGGTCCGCCCCGTCCCCGAGGACTGGAGGGCTCGTCTTGACGGGCCTCGAGGGTCCCCTCGATCGCTGGAGCCCGCCGCGTTGTCTTCGCCCTTGCCGTCGCCGCTCCGGTTCTTCGAGACGCTTGGGTCGCGGATCGCGCGGGCCTGGACCCCGAGGACCGACGCCGAGGCGGATGACTATCCCGAGCGGACCGCTCGCCAACGGCTGGGGGCTCGGGGCGAACGGGCTGCCGAGCGGCATCTGAAGCGGCTCGGACTCCGGATCCTGGCCCGCGGTTATCGGATCGGCAGCGGCGAGATCGACCTGATCGCCCGCGACGGCGACGTGCTCGTTTTCGTCGAGGTCAAGACTCGGCGCCAGGGCGAGCCCTTCGAGGCGATCAACGACGCCAAGCGTCGGACCCTGACCCGCGCCGCCCTCCGGTTCACCAAGCGCTACGGGATCCCCGAGGTCCCCTTCCGGTTCGACGTCGTGGCCGTTGTCTGGTCCGACGACCGCCGACCGCCCCAGATCACCCACTATCCCCACGCCTTCGAGGCCCTCGACGGACCCGGCCACACCGCCTGAAATCCGATAGCCTGCCAGGCCGATCTGGAGTTGATCGAGGCGAAGCCCCGATCGCCACCTGGTTGATCTTGACCGTGGTGATACAATAGTACAGTGCGTGTTTTGCCTTTATGAGGATCGCGACGGGAACGCTCCGCCATAAGGTTCGCGACGGGATCCACGGTTTCGTCGCATTCGACAACGTTGAGAAGGCGTTGATCGACTCGGGCCCGTTCCAGCGGCTGCGGGACATCCATCAGTTGGCAATGTGCTATCAAGTTTATCCCGGGGCACGACACACCCGCTTCGAACACTCGATCGGTGTCATGGCGGTTGCTGATCGCATCTTTGGTCGAATTTTTCTTGAGGATAGAGTCCCTGATCCGGTCCGCCAGCGCATCCCGGAGGAACTTTTACCCAAGAGTCTCGATTACTGGCGTGGAGTGGTCCGAGTCGCTGCGCTACTTCATGATGTTGGGCATCTTCCCTTTTCTCATGCTGCTGAGGATGAACTCCTCCCAGCGGGTTGGAACCATGAGCGGCTGACCGTAGAAATCCTCCGCAGCACGGAGATCGCCTCGATTCTCCAGGACCCACGCCCGCGCATTGATCCTAAGGATGTGGTCGACCTGGCGTGGGACGTCCGGAAACGCGCCAAGGTTGAGCCTGACTTTAAGCTTTCACCGTGGAAGTTTCTCCTGAGCGAAATCATCACGGGCAACACCTTCGGCGCCGATCGCATCGACTACCTCCTGCGGGACTCGTGGCATGCCGGCGTAGGCTATGGCCGATTCGACCCCGATCGCCTGATCGACGGCCTCCGGGTAGTCATCGACGATACGACCGACGAGGTTGCCCTGGGCTTAGACATCGGTGGGATTTACTCGGCCGAGGCCCTCCTGCTTGCCCGTTATTTTATGTTTACCCAAGTCTATTTTCACGATGTCCGACGCGCGTACGACCTCCATCTCAAAGACTTCCTGAAGGACTGGCTCCCCGACGGTCGACTCCCTAGCGATTGGAGCGAGATCCAGAAACATTCCGACAGCCGAATCATCGCGGAACTGAGGGCCGTGTACCTCGATCCATCCCACGATTTGTATCGGCATGCCGCTCGTCTCGTCGGTCGCGAGCACTTCCGGACGATCTACAAGCTGGTTCCCGGACATCGAAAGAGGGAGCCGGAAATTCTCGCGAGACTTTACGAGGCGGCTGTCGACAAGTTTGACGCCGAGCGAGTCCGGCTGGACGTCTACGGGCCGAAGGGGGAAGCGAACGACTTCCCGGTCGTCACCGAGTCGGGCGATATCGTCCGCTCGCAACAGGTCTCCGAGGTGATCGCCAACCTCCCCCCGGTTGAGTTCGGCCTTATCTTCGTCGAGGCGACCGAGAAGACCAACGCCAAGAAATGGATGGATGACCGCGTCCACCAGCTGCTCGGCTAAGTTCCACCCCCCAACACCGCATGGAGGTCCGGATGGACTTTAACAAGCACGCCCTCGTTCTGAAGGTCGTTCAGGAACTGTCCCGCCAGGACCGTTGGTCGGGCAAGACCCACGTTCAGAAGACTCTTTTCCTGCTCGATGCCTCCGACCGGATCGAAGTCCCCTTTCAGTACATCCTCTACAAACACGGCCCCTACTCCTTCGACCTGGAGGAGGAGTTGGAAGAGATGAAGAGCTACGACGCGATTCGGACCGAGCTGATTGCCCATGGTTATGGCCCGTCGCTCCGACCGGGGCCGATGGTGTCTTATGTAACCCGAAAGGCCACCTTGCCACCCGAGCAGGGAGAGTTCATTCGTCTCGCCTGCGAACTCACCGCACATCGCAAGGTGGCTGAGCTGGAGCGTCTCGCGACTGCGGCTTGGGTCCGGTCGCGCGAAGCGGTCACCGACGCCCAGGAGGTCGCCACCCACGTCCGTGAACTCAAGCCGCATGTCTCGCTAAACGAGGCCCTACAAGCGGACCAGAAATATGTCCTCTGGGCTGATGTGGCGCGGTCACCCGCCATCTGATACTGTGCCGGCCTCGGTCCCAATATTGGGGCCAAGGTCGCCTTGAGGCCCACATCAAATCAGAAGTATGAGCCTCCATCGCTTATCATGGAACACCTTCCGCCACCCGATCTCGATATCCGCCGGAATTCGGAGATGAGCGGATTGAGGATATTTGTCAGAGACCGTATCCTCAAAGCAGATTGTGACAGAGCGATCGAGCCGACATAAAGGAGGGAGCGATTATGCTGATTCGACCTGGGTGGATGGTCTTCGCAGGGCTGGTGCTGATCGGACTGGCCGTCTCGGCCCAGGCTTGCCTCTGGGATTCGGACACCGCCGCCGCTGAGGCCAGCGGCATGAGCGACATCGTCGCGGTCATCACCGGACGGTTTCCCAGGAACCCGCCTCTCTATTACGAGATGCGACTGGACCGCGTCACCGACCATCTGGAATGCCATCCCGAGGACCTCGAAGCCTACGATGACGCCGCCGTCGCCTGTGATCGGCTCGGACGGAACGAGGAGGCGATCGCCTGGATGGCCCGCAAACGGGTCCAGCTCGATACGCTCGACCCTTCGTTGCCCGAAGTCCCAGAGCACGAATACCGATACCATGCCAACCTCGGAACGTTCTCGGTCCACCGTTGGTTGAGGCAGGGCGCCGATCGGTCGCGGATCGCTGAAGTCGAGCAGGCCCGAGAGGCGATCGCCCGCGCCCTGGAGATCAACCCCGAGGCCCACTTCGGTCGCGAACGTTGGCAGTTGTGTGCGATCGAGTGGATCATCGATCCTGGAGAATTCAGCACCTGGAACGATCACCTCCCCAATATGATGGGACGCGAATACGAAGACATCTACTGCACACAGGTCGATCCCGAGGAGGCCCATGAGGCGGTTCGGGGCCTGACCGGGTTGATCGTGCTGGGCGACGCCTGGGAGAGCTTTGACATCTTCTACACCCTGACCCTGGCCCTATGCTGCGATTCGAAGGGCTTCGAACCGGGACGCAATGGTGGTCGCAACTCCTTGGCCTACCTCGCCAGGCTCCGCTGCGTCGAGCTGATCGAGGCCGGTCATGGCTCACTGGTGCCCGATGCCCCGCGCGGAGAGGCCCTGAAAGCAAAGCTGTTCCGCCCGGACTTCGTCGAAGAGACCGCCGACTCGCTGCTTGGCTCGGCCTTCGACAAGCATCGTCGCGAGGCCGAGTCATGGCAGGCGGTGCGCACGGCGTTCATGGTGGAGCGTCTCGAGCAAGGGCGTCATCCCGACACCGACCCCGGTTTCTGGGTCGGCTACATCGAGCAACCTGCTCCCAGCCTGCCAACGACGACTATTCCAGAACACTCCAAAGTTTTGATGAAGTGGAAAATATGGACTACCTGTGCAATAGTTATTGGTTTTTCTTGTGCTATAATTCTTGCTTGTGTAACTATGTTTTATCTCAGGAGCCGGTCCAAGGCCAAGCGTCGGGCCCGGCCCGAGATCCTCTGAAAGACCGGCGACCGGTCGGCCCGGAATCGCATGGGCGATGGGCTTCCGATGACGTCCATCCGGCGGGTCGGTTTACGATGGGGCCATCGACCAGTTCCAGGGCCCCATCGAGCGTGTTGCTGCGTACCGACGGTCAGACCCGCGCGATGCTACCTTGGCGACGCGGTGGCTGATGTTGGCCCCGTTCGCTCTTTGTCAATCCGGCCGATTGTGGATACGTTGCACTTGTCGACATGGCGGGGCCGGAGTGGTATCCGGCCCTTCGTCTCAACCTAGCCCTCTCCTCTGGAGTTGGATCTCGCCCAAGGCGGGCTGGCCTGAAGGGTTGGGGTTCAGGGGTTGTCCGGGTCGGGGTTGTCCAGCGGTTCCAGCGAGACGTCGTCGATCCAGGCCTCGCCGATGCAGCTCTTGCGACCGTTGAGCTGGAAGTCGAGGCGGAGCGTGTTGGTCTTCGTCGTGGTGTGGATGATTCGCTCGACATGCACCCAACGCCCCTGTTCGGGCAGACATTCCTCGAAGCGACCGTCGGGCAATGGGGGCCGCCAGCGCCGATCGGGACCGATCTGGGATTGCACGACGCTGAACGACAAGGGTGTCTGAGTCCCCGGGGCGATCAGGTAGCTGAACCGGAGCCGCATCGGCGTGTCGTAGCGGACCGGAACGTCGTCGAACCGATAGTGGTGCCGGCTCGCCTGCTGGGCGTCGGTCAGATGCGCGTGCAGATGCAGGCTGTCCGGCGGCGAGACGTAATACTCCACGCTCCGGTAATCCTCTTTCGGCTCGGACCAGACCTGGTCGGCCTGCGTGATGCGTTGGGGCTGGTCCAACGGGAGCTGGTCGACGATCGAGGCCGGGCCGAGATCGAGCCGGAACTCGGGCCGACCCAACGGCGGATCGTAGTCGCCGTACAACATCTGATCATAAGCCAGGCGGATCCGGACGCGGACCAGTTCGCCGGGGTCTCTTTGTAGCGGTTCGAGCATCGCCTGACCGCGATCCTCGGGCGGCTTCGGAGTGGCGCGACCGTCGTCGGGCCAGACTTGTAGGAGCATGCCGAGGCCGAAATACTTGTCGTCCTCGGGATCATCGTTGGGGATCGGGCAGTAGCCCCAGGCGCGGCCGCCACTGAGGCCGATCTGGATCGGTCTCGGCTGGTCCAGATCAGGGATCCGCGCGTTGGAGATCGTCCCGTGCAAGTGCGCGGCGATCTGGTCGGCGGCCACATCGAGCCGCATCGCGGTCCGGATCCGATAGTCGACCTGCCAGTCGCCGCCGATCTGGACGACGTCGCGGTCGAGCACGGCCAGCCTGCCCGCCGGTTTAGCAAATCTGCTCGAAAGGTCGGCAGTGGGATCCTCTTCACCGGCTCGCACAGCGACGGAGCCGACGAACAAGAGTCCACCCAGGAGGACGAAACGGGATCCGACGCTCAAAAGCGCGGACCGAGGACTCCAGACTGATCGCGGTCGCACCATTGCGTAGCTCCCCTTTCCCTGGGGCTCCCTCCGGCGATCCTCGCCCACACGCGGTCGGACGTTCGGCCGATCCGCGTGACCCCTCGTGGTCCTTCGCGTCTGCCCATGGCGCACGTCCCTGGAGGCCAAACGGCGGGGTGACGCCCGGTCGACGGCCGCTCCGGACCGCCGCAACCCCGGGAGTTCCGACGTCGATCTTCGATGCAGGTCGCGCGCCAATCGCCGGGAATTCCCGAAGGGTCTCGGCTCGCCGTCGAGCCCCGACAACAACATCGGTCCGTGAATTGTAGGATGGTTCGAGCCGTCGATCGAGTCGGTGACCGTTGTGAGCCGCCTCACCCACCACCTCCCCTCGCGGCTGATTCGGTCAAGAGGATGCGTCTCCGGCGATCGAGCGCCAGAGCACGATCCGTTGCAGGAGGCTCCGGGCCGCCTGGACCAGGCTCCGGCCTTCGACTTCGAAGTATCGACCGCCGCCAACACCCGGGGATCCGCCTTGGGACGGCCCCTCGACGACGCATCGGAAGCGAACCGAACCGTCGGCGCGGCCCTCGATCCAGTAGCGGCCCGCGCCCAAGGCTTCCAAGGCCCCCCGGAGCGCCGGCCAGTCGGCCTCGGGGTCGGCCAGCACGTCGACCCACGCCTCGGTGTTCGCAGCGTCCCGGTCCGCGTCCGGCTCGGTCTCCTCAAAGCCCTCAAAGGGCGATCCCTCGAAGCCAGGCATCTCGGAGTCAGGCGCCGGCGGATTCGAGGTCGAGGCGTCGTCGGGATCCAGAGACGTCGAGGGCGTCTCGGGGCTCGAATCGAGGTCGGGTTCGTCGACGACCTGCTCCGCGTTCTCGAGAGCCGGCTCGGGTTGAGGCGACTCGGGGGTTGCCGCGTCGGACATCGAGGTGGGCTCGCTCGTGGGGATGAAGGTCCCCCAATCGGCCGAGCCATCATCCGCGCTGTCGTCGCGAGCGGAATTGTTCCAAGTCAACAAGGGGATGTCCGGCCCCTCGGGCCGCCAGGGCTCGGGGAGCCAGCCGGCGGCGATCACCCCGCCCGAAAAGGCCAGCAAACCGACGATCAGGATCCCGATCAGAGGGCGCATCGGACCTCCCTTGGTATGATCGAGGTACGGAGGGGACGGGCATTGACGAGTCGGGCGTTGTCGGGCCGCGATCGATTGTTGTCGATTCGACTCAAGGCCGGCCCGCTGACGGACGAATGGCTCTCAACAGAGACGTTCGTGTGACCATCGGCGCCTTGAGGCGACCGGCCATCGGCGAACTCGGCTCGGCGCGATCGGCCCGGTCGGGCACAACGGAGGCCGACATCCGACATGGGTCTCGAAGGCGACTCGTCCTCGACGCCGCATCGACCATGAATGGCACGGCGTCGGCATTGGACCCCGCCCCCTCCATTCGGGCAAGGCCGACCCGAGCCGATCTGATCCGGCGCGATGAGGCCCGATCCCAACAGCCCGGTTCGAGATCGGGGCACGGAGTCGCGTCGAGGCCGAAGCGAAGGCCGGGGGCACTTCGAATCGAGGGAGTGATCACCGTCGACATCCCAAACGCGGGGAGGAAGACCGTTGACGACCATCTGGACCATCCTGAGCCTACCCTTCCGCGCCGTCTTCAAGACCGCCGAGGTCGCCGGCCGTTCGGCCTTCGCGGTCCTCGGCTTCGTCCTGATGGCCCTGGGCACCGGCCTGGGCGCCGCCAGCATGTACCTGATGGGTGTTGCTGTCTTCGGCCTCGGCCTGTTCCTCATGCTCCGCGGCCTGGAAGGCTGACCGGCCTGGCCGCTGCGCTGCGACGGGGCGGGCCGATCGGCATACCATGAGGAGAGACGTGCGGTCGGGGTTGCCTGGGCGATCCACGCACGTCCGGCGAACCTCCGCGTGAGGACACTTCCGACGACCCGGCCCGGTCGAGCGCCCCCCGATGCCCGCACGCCCGATCATCGACCTCGACGCCAACGCGACGACGCCCTTGGATCCGCGCGTCCTGGAGGCGATGCGGCCGTATTGGCTGGCCGGCGGCAACCCCGAAAGCCGACACGCCGCCGGACGCGCGTCGCGTCGGGGCTACGAGCAGGCCCGCGAGGTCGTCGCCGAGGTCCTCCACGCCCACCCCGACGAGGTCGTTTTCACCTCCGGCGGCACCGAGGCCAACAACCTCGCCCTCTTCGGCCTGATCCCCGAGCCGAAGCCTCAAGACGAGAACGGGGAGCCCCCACGCGTCGTCGCCACCGACCTCGAACATCCGGCCGTCGCCGAACCCTTGGAGCGGCTCGCCGCCGAGGGCCTGGCCGTCGATCGAGTCCCGGTCGGGTCCGACGGCCGCGCCGACGTCGGAGCGATGGTCGAGGCGCTCCGGCCGACGACCCGCCTGGCGGTCTTGATGTGGGCCAACAACGAGACCGGCGCTGTCCAGCCGGTCGCCGAGTTGGCCCAGCGCTGTGGCGAGCGCGATGCGCCGGTCCCGGTCCACACCGATGCGGTCCAGGCCGTCGGTCGGATCCCGGTCGACTTCCAGGCTTCGGGCGTGGCCACGCTCGCCCTCAGCGGGCACAAGCTGCACGGACCGGCCGGCATCGGAGCGCTCCTGGTCCGTCGCGACCGGGAACTGTCCCCTTTGCTCCTTGGCGGCGGTCAGCAACGGGGTCGTCGACCCGGCACGCCCGCCGTCGCCTTGGCCGTCGGCCTCGCTGAAGCGCTCCGGCTCTGGCAGGCCGAGGCCGAGGAACGGACCGCGCGTTGGCGACGGCTCCGCGATCGGCTCGAGGCGCGCTTGGTCGAGGCGCTCGGCCCGGCCGGCGTCGTCCGCAACGGCCCGGCCCTCGAACCGCAACGGCTCCCCCAGACGCTCAACGTCGGCTTGCCCGGCCTCGACGGCGACGCCCTGCTGATGCAGCTCGACCTGGCCGGCGTGGCCGTCTCACTCGGATCGGCCTGCGCCAGCGGCTCGACCCAGGCCTCGCCGACCTTGGTCGCCATGGGCGTGCCCCGTGACCGGCTCCGGAGTTCGATCCGGCTCAGCCTCCACGCCCAGACGACCGAGGCGGACGTCGACGAGGCCGCCGACCACCTGATCGCCGTCGCCCAACGGATCCGCGGCGCCCGAAAACCCGAAGGTTCGGCTTGAACCCGAGCATCGCCCCTATTACAGTTGTCCGAACTTCGGGCGGACGGGGGGGACGGGATCCCCTGTTGAATATCCGCTTGGACGTGGACTTGGGGATCACGGAGCGGGAGGCACATCGATGTTCACGCGGTCGGGCAACGAGTTGGTCCGGACTCGTCGACGGTTCGGGTATGCGTTGACGGGGGCGATGGGGGCGTTCCTGGTCTGGCTGGCCTTGCCGCCGATCCCCGTGCTCTGGGGACCTTGGGCGAGCGAATCGGTCAAGGCTGAGGGGCGCGCGCTGTTCGTCCACGACTGGGAGCCGCACGACACGTTGGCCGGCGGCGATGGGTTGGGACCGGTCTTCAACGCCCGTTCGTGCGCCGCCTGCCACTTCCAAGGCGGGCTCGGCGGCGGGGGCGGCAACGACCACAACGTGCTGGCCTTCGAGGCGATGCCCACGCCGGATCGGCGCTGGGTTGAGGGCGGATTGATCCACAAGTATGCCGTGTTCGACCGGGTCTTGGAGGATCGGGGCGACCTGGCCCGGCTCTTCCCGAGCGTGACCACCCAGATCGATCGCGGTTGCTATGTGCAAGAGATCGAGTTCGACCCGGTCCGGACCGAGGCAATCAACGCGACGGCCCTCTTCGGCGCCGGCTGGATCGACCGGATCCCGATCCGCGCCATCACCCAGCGCAACCTGAGCCGGTCGTTCGGCCGGGTCGGCCGCGAACTGCAAGGCGAGTTCGAGGGCAAGCCGGTGGGCCGGTTCCGGATCTTGCCCGACGGTCGGATCGGCAAGTTCGGCTGGAAGGCCCAGTTCGCCACGCTCGAGGAGTTCGTCGCGGCCGCCTGCGCCAACGAAATCGGCCTGGGCAACCCGCACATGACCCAAGCCAAGCCGCTGGGCATGGACGACTACCCCGACGTTGAGGTCGACCTCGACGGCCGTCAGTTCGGGGCCTTGGTGGCGTTTGTCGACACGCTTCCGAAGCCGACCCGGCGCCTGCCGGTCGATCCCGAGGACCGCGCCCGGATCGAGCGCGGGGAGCGGTTGTTCCTCGAGGTCGGCTGCGCTGAATGCCATGTGCCCGACATCGGCGGCGTTGAGGGTGTCTACAGCGACTTCCTGCTCCACCGGATCGAGGCCCGCTCGTCGATCGGAGGCGGCTACGACCTCTCGACACATGTCGACGCCCCGCTGCCCACGAGGCACCCGCTCGTTGACGAGTGGCGGACCCCGCCGCTCTGGGGCGTGGCCGACTCGGCGCCTTACTTCCACGACGGCGGCAGCCCGACCCTCCAAGCCGCCATCGTCCGCCATCGCGGCGATGCCGAAGCGATCACCGAGCGGTTCGACGACCTGACCCCCGACGACCAAAGCGCCCTGATCGGCTTCCTCGAATCGCTCCGCGCCCCCGAGGACGCCGAGCCCATCGATCCGCCCGACCCGACCCAAGGGTTCGACCTCGCCATGAACCGCTGAGGCGTTGTCATCGTTGTCATCGATTCGGTGTCGAACTCGCCCCAATCCCACCGAGCGTCGTGCTTGGGTGGCTGGGGACTGGTCCGCTTGGGGACCAGACCCTGGGGCCAAGCCGGGTGAGTCAGCCAACCGTTGGGACGGATGAGTTGGCCGACTCGAACCATTCATCCCGGGGTCTGCTCGCAGCCTTCGCAGTCCCCAGCCACCCGGGCACGGGCTCGGTGGATGGGGGACAAGAGCCACACCAAAGCGGCCTCAGGAGCCGAAGAGATCAGTCGCGATCGCCTGCGTCGTCGTCGCCTTGGGGGAGTTGGCGGGGCGCTCTCCGAGGGGCGACTCCGTTGCGGAATCCGCCGCCGAAGAGGCCGAGCCTGCCGCCGCTGAGCAGGCCGTCCCGCCTCCCGTTGGCCGGCACATACGTGAAGGTGACCGCGCCCATCTCGTCGGTCGACTGGCGGCCGTACCGGACGTCGACGGGCGGATGGGTCGGATTGGCGATGTTCCCGGCCGAGTTGTCGTAGACGATCGACACGTCGATCTGCGTGCCGGCGGGCAAACGGATCGGGTCCTCGTACTCGTAACGTCCCTGCCAATTGAAGTCCCATTGCGGGATCCGGAAGAGCTTGAGCGTCGATCCGTCGGGCAGGGTGGCCTCAGCGCGGATGTCGGTGGCCAGGTAGTGGGCGTGTGCACCGACGCCGATCAGGTCGATCGGCTTGTCGATGGTCCGACTGGCCTGGATGGTGTGGTCGTCGTCGCCGGCCCGGATGGTCCCGATGTGGAACCGACCGAACAGCGGCGGGATTTGGAGGTATCCCATAGGTTGCTGAGGGGGTCCGTCGGCCAGGTGGATCCCGATCGTCGTCCGTTCGCGCTCGAGCTTGCCGGAGGGGTGGAAGTGGGTCTGGAGGACCAGGTCGGTGTGGGCCGGCAGCCGGAGGGCGAGGCCGTCGGGCAGGTATCGCGGCGTGGCGCCGACGGCCCAGCCGCCCAAAGCGCCTCGGAGCCAGAGCCCGAAGGGCATCCCGTCGAAGCCGGGCTGACCGTCCTGGCCGTCCATCTTGCGGACCGATTCGGAATCGCCGAGCAGGAAGATGCTGTGGTGGACGACCGCACGGGCCGAAGGCCGGATCTCGACGGCGCGGACCCAAGCGTCCTCGGGAAAGTCTAGGGGCAGCACGAGGTTCCGATAGACGTCGGGGCCGTCGGCAGGGACCTCGAAGGCCTCGGGCATCGTGACGACGATGTCGGGCGTGCCCAGTCGCCACCCTTCGGCGAACTCGGGCGGCGCGGGGGCCTGGGCCGGATCGCCGGCGGGCATCCCGGAGTCGACCCAGGCGTCGATCAGGTCGAGCTCGTGCTCGCTGAGCCCGCGACGATCGCGCAGCGGGAGATAGGTGGAATCCGGATGCCAAGGGGGCATGTACCCGCTCTGGGTCACTTCCAGGATCATCCGACCGCGCTTGCGGGCCTCGTCATAGGTCGTGAAGGCGAACGGGCCGGCCTCGCCGGGCCGATGGCACTCCAGGCAGTGCGTGTTGAGGATCGCCGCGACGTGCTCGTAATAGGTCACCGACTCGGGGATCGCGCGATCGACCTCGTCGCGGTCCTCCGATCCCCAACTCGGCGTTCCCGAGCCCAGGACCGTCGACCCGACGATCACGATCGTCCCCCAAACCCTCCAGACCATCTCCGACCGCCTCGACGTTCCCATAACCTTCGACCCCATCCACGTTGTGCTCATCGGTCTCGACCTCATCCTGATCAAAGATCCCGGAACCGGCGTCCAGACAAACCGCCCGCGGAGTATTGTGCGACCACCTCGTCTTGGGGACAGCAAAAGGGAACTTCTTCTGAGGTCGGCTCTTGGAGCGGAATCGGAGGCTCGACCGCGCGCTTCAACTGTCCCTTGGACAGCCCAACAATATGCTTTCCAGGGTCTGTTCCGCTGTGCCCCACAGTCCTCAGCCAACAACCGCACGACGCGGGGGAGTTGCCGAGACTGAACCCCGATCGGCCGCGCGGGCGAAATCCCAGGGCGAGGGTCGGGACAGTTTCAGCGCGCAGAACGCACTCTATGTGTTTTTTGTACACTAAATGGAGTTTTTCACCGCGACGCTCCGCCTGAGAACTCCGGCCCCTCGGGGCGGCGGCTCCGCTACGCCGCCCCAGAGAACTCCGTACCCAGGCTCCGCAACCTGTTTCCTAATCAGGAACTCACCTGAACTGCGACGGGCCGAAACCCGAGGCTGAAGTACCAATTCTCAAGCGTGTTGAAGCTCCGAAACGCCGCGCGGCAGTACCGGGGGCCGTTGTTCCAGCCACCGCCCCGGATCACCCGGAACGAGGCCTGGGCCACGACCTCGGGATCCACACCCCCGGGAAGGCGGTTGGCATACCAATCACAACACCACTCCCAAACATTCCCATGAACGTCATGCAAGCCCCAGGCGTTGGATCGCTTCAAACCCACGGGATGGGTCGTCCCTCCGCTGTTGCCACCGAACCAGGCATAATCCGCGAGTTGCTCCGCGCCACCGAAATTCAATAGACGCCACGCCTTGTCCCCGAAGCAATAGGCCGTCGTCGTCCCCGCACGGCAGCCATACTCCCACTGGGCCTCACTCGGCAAACGATACGCCCAATCCGGAGGCAGGACCCCACGCGACCGATCACGATCCGTCAAACCACGGCAGAAACCCACCGCGTCTTCCCAAGACACAAGCTCCACCGGGAAACGATCCGTCGCTTCACCAGCAACCTTCTCCTGGCCTCCACCAGAAGAAGAGAACCAACTGGGATTGCTCCCCGTCAACGACGCGTACTCATCCTGAGTCACTGGGTACGTCGCCATCCAAAAACCACGAGAGAGACGCACCTCGACCTGGTCCTCATCGTCAATTCGTCCTCCCTCGTCCCTCGGGCTGCCCATCAGGAACGTTCCTGGAGGACAGTAACGCATGAGCAACATTCGCGACGGATCATCCCTATCCAACGAACGCAGATCCGCTTGATGCCGGACGAACCCCGCCAGCGGATCGCCCTGCTCCCAGAGCCAATCGGCCACCACGCCCCAGACCGGGTCGTCGTCCGACGTGGTCACCAATAGCCCAAGAAAGTCCTCACGATCGCCAACCATCGACTCGCTCGCTCTCCAGCTCGATTCGGTGACTACGAGTCTGATCCGTTCCACCCTACCAAACCCGAGTTCGCTTAGGGCATGCCACGAAATAGCCATCGCAAGACGATCGAGGGACGCAGCCACCCGGATCGCAACGCCCAGTTCGAGCACATCAACTTGGAGGGGATCACGCTTGGTAGCAGGTGGCGGCCAAACCGTAGACGTCCGTTTGGGTACTGCAGCGACCCGAGCGGAGTTGTTCCGGCGCGGCGAACTGCGAGGAATAGCCCCCCGCGTCGGTTTGGTCTGAGCCCAACCGAGCCAAGCCGAAGTCGATCAGGACCGCCGTATCGTCCGCGTCGCGGACCAGAATGTTCTCCGGAGTCACATCGCCGTGAACGACTTGATGGTGATGGGCATGCGCCAGGCCGCTCGCGGCCTGGAAGAGTGCCTGGATCCGCTCCTTCATCGAGAGAGCCCCACGCTGAAGACGCGTCTCCAACTTGACGCCCTTGATCAGGTCCATCGTGAAGTAGAAGCAGTCCAGACCGCGATCGAACCAGTGGTGCCGGACCG
>CAZSSM010000068.1:26351-37960 GCA_964609385.1 uncultured Planctomycetia bacterium | reverse complement strand
GGCCACCGGATCGATCCTCGACGTCAACTCCTGGGACGAGCTGATCGCGCCGCTCAAGGCCGTTGATGACGACACGGCGACCCCTTGAGTGCGTCCAGGCGCGGAACCCCGATCGCCAACGAAGGTGCCATGGGCTCGTTTTGCCTCAAGGTCCCGATCGTCTGGCCGTTGCGACCGTTCCTTCGCTCTGGCACAATCGATCTCGGTCTTCACCACATCATCCTGTGCCAGACCAATCTCGGGCGTCCGATCGATCCTGGTTAGGACGAGTCCGAAGATTCTCCCATCATCGCCTCGCGCCCGAGACGAGCCGTGATCGTCCGATCTTGAGGTCTCGGCCACCCTGGAGACTTGGCCCGCCATGATCGTCGTCAACACCGAGACGGTTCCCGGCTATCGGATCACCCAGATCTGCTCGCTCGTTCAGGGCAACACGGTCCGTGCCAAGCACGTCGGTCGGGACATCACCGCCTCGTTACGCAACATCGTCGGCGGCGAATTGAAGAGCTATACCGAGTTGCTGACCGAGGCGCGTCGCGAAGCAGTGGAACGGATGATCGATCAGGCCCAGCAGATCCAAGCTAACGCGATCATCAACGTGCGCTTCACCACTAGCGCGGTGACCGCCGGCGCAGCCGAACTCTATGCCTACGGGACCGCCGTGGTCGTCGAGCCGCTCTGAATCGTTTGGGACTGTCGGTTCCAGGCGTCACACCCGTCGGGACCGCCTGGCTCACTCCTTCCCGCATGCTGGAAACCGGTCCGACGCCTACGAAAGGCCGATCGAGGCCATCGCCCGACGACAATACTCCAAGCCGCGAATCAATCCGCCTCAGGAGCTTCCAACGCCGAGGAAATCGATGATGGAACTGATCATTCCGATCGGGTTCAGCCTTTGCCTGCTCGGCGTAGGCTTGTTCGTCGGGGGCGCCAACGAGCGACGCCACCTCCGCGAACTCGATCAGCGCGAGGCGGAGACCCAGCACATCCTCGTTACGCAGTTGCCCAGCTATCCGCTGCTGGACGAACCCAGCCTGAGCACCCATCCGCCGCGCCTCATTATGGGCGAGGCGGTCATCGCCTCGGACTACCTCAAAACCTTCCTGGCCGGACTGCGCAAGCTCTTCGGCGGGGAGATGTCCGTGTACCGGATGATGATGACCCGTGCTCGACGCGAAGCGCTGATCCGCTGCATTGAACAAGCGCAACGCGACGGCTTCAATGCCCTCTGCAACGTCCGCATGGAATCGGCCGACATCGGAGGGAGCGCCCAAGGGACCAAGGATGCCCAGCCGATGGCGACCATCTTGGTCACGGCCACCGCCTACATGGCGCGGACCTCAAAGAAACCCGAACCCACACCGGCTATGGAACTCTAACTCCTTCAGATCACGAACCAAATGTCGCGTTATAGATGGTGGAACAACTCACTAATCCTAGATAACCTTTGAGGGTTTCATCTTTACCTTTTCAAGGTCTTTTCGTGGCTCCCTTCCATCACGTTTCTGAACACCTCTTGGAGTCCTCCCATGATCCGTTGCCGATGCCGAACCCGAACGCTCGTGTCGGCCACCGCGCTGATGATTCTGACCCTCCCCGCTTCGATGTGGCTGGATCGTGTTGGCTCGGCGAACGCCTTCGAGGCTCACAACACTCAGGTCGAGGATGGCAGCCCGGAGCCGATGACGCGTGAGGAGATCGCTGCGGACTACACGCAACAACTCCAGGCCCTGCAGCAGCAACGGATCGAGCGACTCACCGCTTTGGCTCGGACCCAAGACGGGGCCGAGCGTGAGCTGACGCTGGAACAGATCTTCTCCCTGGCGATCCTGGAAAACCTGTGCCTGGAGGCTGAGCCGGCCGCCGAGTTGGCGATCGAGCAGGCCGACCAAATCACCCTGCCGCAGGTCAAGATCCTCGCACAGGTGGTCAATATTCTCGCCGAGGCCCAGGCTGGCCAATTCGAGAAGTCGCTCGCGAGCCTCCGTACGTCGCTCGGTCAAGCCCAGCGGGATCGTGACCCAATCCTGCCCATCGACACGATCTTGACCGTCAGTGAAGCTTACTACCAGCGATTGCTCCAGGCCCGCCAATTCGCCATCGCCCGCCAAGCGAGCCAACTGGTGATCGCCGAGACGATCTATCCCGAGGTCCGACGCTACTGGCAGGAGCGGCTCGAGCAACTCGACCTGATCGGCCAGCCTGCCCCGCCAATCGTTGGCGTTGATGTCGACGGCCAACCCTTCGACCTGGCGGATCTTCGAGGTCAGGTCGTTCTGGTCGTCTTCTGGACGACTTGGAACGCCCAGTCGATCGAAGCCCTCCCGCTGCTCAACGCCGCCCAATCGGTCTACGGCGACCGTGGACTGCGTATTGTCGGCATTAACCTGGACACCCTGCAGGCCAATCTCGGCGATCGGGCCGCACAGATCCCGACGCAGGTCCGACGAATCTTGCTCGACTACAACGTCGGCTGGACCAACCTAATCGTCGGCGATCAAGGGAACTCCAACATCGCCGAAGCGTACAACGTCTACGAGGTCCCCTCCAACGCCCTCATCGGCCGCGACGGGAGCGTCGTCGAACTGGAGTTGACTGGTCTGAACTATCGCCAGGCCTTCGAACGCGCTCTCGGCGCCGATGTCCCCGAACGTTGAGGGGAGTCGTTTAGCGCAGCGAGGCGTTGCAGAGGTCTCGGAGTATCGGCTGAGGAATCTCAGTTCTCCGAGGTCTCTGGTCGATCCCCAGCGCGTTGGATGGCGCGGTTAAGGTTCAGGAAGAAGTCGTGGAGGAGGACGACCACCTGCCGCGAGCGCTGGTCCTGGGCGCGTTGGAGCACGTCGCGCCCGAAAGCGATCAGTTCGGTTCGTGCCGCGTTGGCCGTTACGACTCGCGCCTGTCCGTATCGCTCGGCTTCCAGGACTACTTCGCCGATCCGGGTCTCGGTTCGCTCCCGTTCCTCGGCCAGGTCCTCCACAGCCGTCACATCGCGGGGCCAATCGATCGCCCGATCGGGACCGAGAAACTGTGCTAAGGGCGGGACCGGCTCGGCCTCCTGGCTGGCCAAATCGCGCCGAGGGACCGCCGACTCCGGCATGGTGACTCGGCCTCGCGTGGCGACATCATATCGCTGTTGATAGACCGGCCCGCTCGAGAAGCGGTAGGGCGCGTTCGTCCGAACCTGCTGGCGTTCCCGCGATCGGAACGCCGCTTCGGCCCGGTATTGGTCCAGTTGCGCCTGATAACCGGGCGTAGTATTGTAGCGTGACGTGATGCTGTCCGAGAGGATCTTCGCCCCGAACATCCCGCCGTAACCGCGCCCCAATCCCAGGCCGTACTGGGCCTGGGCTAGTCGCGACACCCACATCGAAGCGACGGCGAAGGTCGAGACCAGCCAGATCAGCACGCCGAACCGAACAGCGGTTCGCCGTATCACGGTCCAACGTTCCGGGACGCAGGACGCACACGTCGAACGACTCGCCAAACGCACCTTCATGGTCACCTGAAGACTCCACGATCTCGCAAAGCCGAAGACAGACGGTAAGAGTCCCCCCCGAGAGGGGTTCTGGTCCCGTATCGTACCAGAGACGCGACCGCCTCGCCCGAGTCACACCACTCTCGAACGCTTGAGACAAGAGTCCAAGGTCGGCGGGGAAACATCCTCCGGTCTTTCGACGATCTTGACCCAAGCCAATCGCCTCCGTATTTTCTATTGCCTGTCCCCAGGATGGGGACGGCACGGAGACGTCGCACGATAGTGTTCTCCGTGACGAGGCCGATCGGGCTTGTGGGACTTCTCGGTGGAACCGATGACCCCATACGCCCGATTCCCGATGCTCGATCGCTTGGGCTCAAGGAGGAGCAAGCATATGGCATCCGCAACCGATCGTCGTCGGTGGTCACGCACCTGGCCCTCGGGCCGACATGCCGCCCAATTCTATTTGGAACGGCTCGAGTGTCGCATTGCGCTGAGTCAGCTCGGCGCAGCGCCCGACCTCCAGGCCCGTCAGTTCGACACGGTCTCGCGTCTGGACTGGGGCGATCAATTCCGCGCCGTCGGCACCATCGACAATATCGGTGGCCAGACCGTCGAGACCGATTTCTTGGTCGATCTGTACGTTTCCAGCGAACCGACGATCACCCAGACGGCCGTCCGGATCGGGACGATCCCGATCACCGAAGATCTCAATCCCGGTCAGTCGGTCCGATTCGACCAGGTGGTTCGTCTGCCCGCGGGCCCGATCCCCGGGATCGTCAGCGACTCCCAGCCGGTCTATCTGAGCCTGGTCGTCGACGCAGGCCAGGCGGTCGCCGAGTTTTCCGAGACGAACAACGCGGGGCGTGGCCTGGGCGATGATCAAGCGATCGTGACGATCGGCCCCGAAGCCCAAGCCCAGTTGGTCCCACAGCAGTTCCAGGTCATGCAAGGGACCAGCAGTTGGGGGCAGAGCCTCGATGTCGAGGCACGCGTGGGCAACACGGCCTTGGCCGATGCCCCAGCGACCCAGGCGCGGATTGTCCTGACGCCCGAAGGTCGACCCACCGGCC
This sequence comes from uncultured Planctomycetia bacterium, assembly GCA_964609385.1. Lineage (GTDB taxonomy): Bacteria > Planctomycetota > Planctomycetia > Isosphaerales > Isosphaeraceae > CAZSSM01. The sequence goes on along the minus strand of CAZSSM010000068.1, from coordinate 33,412 downwards.
AAGCCTGGGATCTCACCATCGGCCGGATCACGGTTCCCATCGTACCAGCAGAGCAAAGCATCGCCGTCCAAGCCCAGATCGACCTGCCTACCTCGCAACCACCCCTACACGCCGGGGCGTCGAGCTACCTGGTTTCGTTGGTGCTCGACGCCGATTACCAGACTGGGATCGCCTATCCGCGCTCGGTCGAGGGAGGCCTCGGCGTGGCTCAGGATCAGGTCCAAGTGCTCAACGGCCCGCAGACGGTGCCGGTCACCGCGACACCCGAGCTGAGCATCGCGCAGGTCGGCGTGCCCCAAGTGCCGGTGACCTGGGGCGATCCGATCCAGGTCAGCGCGACGGTCCACAATACCGGCCAGGCCGATGCCGGACCGGTTCGGGTCCGGTTCCTCCTGATCGATCAAGGGGCGCCTCAGGTTGGGGCCTTCTTCCTGGGTGACACGATGTTGCCCGATCTCCAAGCCGGATTCGGCCGGACCGTCACCCAGACGATCACCTTGCCGACTCGGCTACCCGGAGGGATACTGCCTGGCTCCGGGACCGGCCAGATCATTGCGCTAGTCGACCCGGAGAACCAACATTCCGAGGCCAATGAGGGGGATAACGCACGGGGCTCGGCACCAGTGGCCCTTCGCGTCTTCGGCGACACGACCCCCGCGCCGACACCCGATCCCGAGCCGACACCAACCCCTCAACCAAATACCCCCGGCAACGCCCCCCATTCCAACCCGATGGTCCGACTCCGTCAGGAACGGGCCCAACTCTTCGCCCAACAACAGCAGCAGCGTCGCGAGCGGATGGCCCAGCTCCGGCTGGTCCGGGGTGAGCCGACGCCTCAAGTCCGCTGGGAACGACCGTTGCCATTTGGAGGTCAGGCCGTGCCCCCATTCCTCCGACTGGTCGCTCCCCCATTGGGATCGAACATCGGTTGATCGGGCCGATCGCTTGGTCGGATGTCTCCCTACAACACCCAGTCCGGCCTGGATCGGATGGGCAGGCTAGCCAAGTGCGACCGATCGTAACAGACCTAGGGCGCCGACCTTCTTCAAGCCGTCGGGCACTCGTTGACCGATCCTTCGCGATTCTCGAAGATAAGAGAAATCCTTGACGGATCGTGCGATGTTTTGGAGATTTCGGCGCCCTGCCAGACGTCGCTATGACACTGACGGGGCCATCGCCCGGATCATCTCCGTCGGGATGAACGTCGTGTTTTGGTCGCGTCGCCGTCCCCAAATTCGTACTTGACCACGTCGTCGACGGCCGAGATGACGACCAGCCCCAACCGCGATGAACCCGTCACCTTCAGCGGCCTGACTTGGTTGCTGAACTCCCGCCGACCGCGTCGTCCATGCCCTACAACAGCGGGACTATCCTTGCCTTGGGGTCGGCCGCCTCCTTCGATCGAAACCTGCCTGCGACTCGCGAATCGACACCTTGGAGCCCGTGCGATGGATGGATACTGGCGTTCTGAAATCTCCGTGCCGACACGTGCACCGGACGGTCTAGCCGACGCCTGGTTCATCCCCCGGCATTACGAGCCGAACTACCCCTATCCCTTGCTGATCGTCTTTCACGACCGTGCCAGCCACGAGCGGCAAATCCAGGCGCGGCTCCCCGAGGTGAGTTGGCGCAATTACCTAGCGCTCTGCCTGCGCGGTCCCGAATCGTTGTCCAATGACGAGAAGATTGATGCGTGCGGGTTCGGTTGGGAGACTCGCTCTGAATATAAAACATCCCGCCAACAAACGGCTCAGGCAGTCGATCCGGCTCGCTCAGAGGTTCGCGTGGAGTCGGAATCCGACGCCCCGTCGCTCCCCGAGAGCCCCGGTCGCGAGCAATTCCGCGCCCACGTCGAACTGGGGCAACGCGACGGCTTCGATCGGATCGAGACAGCCGTCTTCGACACCTTGCAGGAAGTCAACGGCTCTCTGAACTACGACCCAACCCGGATCTTCCTGATCGGTTTCGGCGAGGGCGCTGTGCCTGCCTATCGCTTGGGTCTGGCGCATCCCGACCGATTTGCAGGCATCGTCGCGATTAACGGGTGGCGTCCCCGCCATCGCGGCCTGCTCCGACGCTTCGACTCCCTACGGGGGCTACCCGTCCTGATCCAACAGGGGCGGCACCGAAACCCGTCGGCGACCCTCAAGACTATGCAATTCGCCGAACTGCTCTGCGATGCCGGGCTCGACGTGACATGCCAGAGCTTCCCAACGGCCCGACGCGTCACCACGTCCATGCTCGCCGAAATCGACGCCTGGCTCATGGGCCACTGCTTGTTGGATCCCTCAGTCGACCTCTGAGATTCCAAAGCGAGCGACCGAGCGTCAAACTGCGGAGACGGCCGCCCAAAAAGACCGAATTCACAGCCGAACCGACAGAAGCCCGCGATCCCCAAAACCGCCCTAAACCTAACAGTTGAACGTTGTACCCCAACCACTCGAGGTCGAGTGGTCTTGAAATGCATGCGGCCGACCAACAATTCTATCAGAGAGGCCTTCGCGTCGGAGGTGACGCGAGGCGGGATCTCTAACCCTCATCCCTTTTGTCCAATGACGCGATCGCTCCGCCGAGCCCCGCGCCCGACGTCGATCGGGACCCCGCTACATTCACGACGATGGCGGACGCCTCGACGTCAATGGCCTCGGCATTGGGCCACCATGCTGTTGGTCCTATCCAGCCTGGTTCTGGTCGGCTTGGTGCATATCAGTTGGCAACGTTCCGCGGCTCACAATCGCGCCCAACTCGAGCGTCAGCAACACGAGTTGCTTCAACGGGCCCAGCAGGCTGCGGACCGCTCCGACTGGTCGGCGGCCATCACCGCGATCGATCAAACGCTTCAACTCGAAACGCAACGACCGGAGAGTTCCTCTTCGGCATCCCGAATCGAGGAACTCCAACTGGAGCGGTCGGCCTACTTCGCCGATGCGGTCGCCGACTATCTGGATCAGACCCGTGATCCGGCGAGCGATTCCGCGTCCTTGCTCCTCCGGGGCCGAAACATGCTCGAATCGGCTCGGGAGGAACCGGATTGGCGCATCCATTGTTCGGCGATCCGCCAAGCCCTCCAAAGCATCCAACGCCGGTGGGTGGCTAACCGCCTCCAACGTGCCGAGGATGCTTTGGCCTACGGCCACGATGAGGCGGGATTGGTCGAGATCGGTGTGATCTTCGGGCCGGGTGATCTGCCAGAAGTTCCGATCGATCCCGACCAGATCGCCGAAGCATCACGATTGGCCGAGGCGATCGCGGCGCGTCGAGGCCTCCAAATCGAGACACCGACGGGGTCTTTCTGGCTCGGGACCGCCGACCGTTACCTGAAAGCATTGGCGTCGACGCTGCGGATTGTGGGGTATGAGAAGCCGTGGCTACCCGCGCCGAATCATCCCGACCTCGTAGCGATCTGGGAGCGATCAGCTCGATTCCGGATTGCGATCCAACTGGACGAGCAACGCGGACGGTACTACCTCAATACCCGATCGCGAACAGCCGATCTGTTAGCGCGCATCACCGTCTTTGATGGTCTCAGCCGCGTAAGCCAACGCCTGGTGAGCAGCAGGACCGAAGTCCCACTCCCCCCAAATTATCGCCCGCCGTTGGCCTTCGAGGGCGGTGACCAGGCGAAGCCCTCACCGGAGTTGGAGGCACAGCTCTATCGAAATGCGTTCGATCGCCTGATCGTCCGGATGACCGGCGCGTTCGGTTCAATCGTCCGACCCATCGTCGTGACCGAACCGCCTTCGGACCGACCTGATGCCCCACCCTTTTCATCCATGCTCGCACACCCTTCCCAGTCCCGAGTCCGATCCCAAGACGTCGACGTGGGCCGCTCGGTCACCCAAGGTCCTCAGCGTCCTCGACCGAAGAAATTCCGGTAACTGCTACCCGGCTCTTTGCCCGATCGTTCGCCACGCAGTTCCGGGGCAACCTGCTCACGACCCATCGTGTTGTCGACATGCGAAACCAAGCTGCGACCAGTCCCCTGACCACGGTTCTGGATCGCTTCGATCTCGTGGAAGCAGGAGAAGAGGGCTTCGACAACACGACGATCCCACTGCTTGCCAGCGCCATCACGGAAGATCTGTTGCAGACGCTCCGTGGAGAGCCGTCGCCGATAAGGGCGGTTGCTGGCCATCGCGTCGTAGCTGTCGGCGACTGCCAAGATCCGAGCCGGCCACGGGATCTCCTCGCCGATGAGCCCGTTGGGGTAGCCCGACCCGTCCAGGGACTCGTGGTGGCCCTCCACGCCGGGTAACAGGTGGCTGAGCTTCTTAAGATCCTTCAGGATCTCGACCCCGATCCGGACGTGCTGTTGGATGTGCTGAAACTCTTCGTCATCGAGCGGGCCGCGCTTCTTCAGCACCTGATCATCGATGCCGATTTTGCCGATATCGTGGAGCAAGCCCATCAGGTAGAGGTCGCCCCGCTCGGTACTGGACATACCCAGTTCGACGCCGAGCCGGCTCGCGATCCGCGCCACCCGCTCGGAATGACCGGCGGTGTAAGGATCCTTGGCGTCGATGGCCGAGGTCAGGGCGCGGAAGACCCCGATCAAGAGATCCTTCATCTCGAGGTAGGTACGCGCGTTGGACTGCTGGGCCGAGATCAACGACGCGGCGGTGGCCAGCACCACGCCCCGCTCGACCGTCAAGGGCATCCGGTCCTTCGGACCCAAGGCCAAGAGCCACCCGAGACCGTGCTCGGTGTCGGCCGTCGCGGCGACGAAGTGCACCCCATCCGGATCGGTCCCGGCATAAACCTTGATCTCACTGGGGAGCGTGTCGACGATCCGCCGGACCGTCTCGGCACAGGCCGGCTCTCCCTGGAGGTCGCCCACGACGATCGGATCGTGCCGCGGGTTGCGCGGGACCCAAGCGATGACCCCAACGTTCAGGGCGTCTCGGAGTCGCGTGCTAACGTCGCGCTGATAGTTCCTCGACGAATCGGAGATCCGCAACCGTTGGGCAAACTGCTCCAAGAGCGGCAGGACCTCGTCCATCGCAACCTGCTGGAAGTCCTCTCGAGTAGACATGGCCGCTGGGATTTCCAGGGCCGACGACTCGGTCATCCGCAAGGCCACTGCCTCGCCCCAGGCGCGTAGGGCCGGATCAGGGCAGGGGGGGCCCCAGATGATCTGGTCGCCACCCGATGCTCCAGGCGTTAGCGGTTCGGAGGACTTAGGCTCGGGCAGGCCGGGCGACGATGGCCCGATCCAGGTGGCAAACCCGACGACGACCAGATACTGGGCTGGAATCGCTGGGGTGATTGCGATCGGGATCACCAGCCAGGTCGGCAACTCCGAGTCCGGCGGATCGGGTCGGAGCAAAGCCGTCTGATCGAGGCGCGGACCCGAGACGGCCACCGTCGCGGCCAGGCACGCCTCGGTCGACGGCAAGCCCGGCAACGGCCCGTGCGAATGGCCACACCAGCGCAGACGCCCCCGTTCTATTACGCTCACCGGCGCGTGGAACTCATGCGAAAGCTCAGCGGCCAAGGCGTTCTGATCGCGGAACTCTCCCTCATGGAACCGGATCGTCGAGGGTTGTTCGTTCGGGTCGGAGACCACCAGGAATGTGTTGCTCTCTCCGAAAGTCATCGCTGAAATCCCTCACGCTCACTTACCAGCCCCGGAGTCGGCCACACCACAAGCATCCGCGCCACCCGGACTGAGCCGCGTACACGAAAGCCTAGTTCGTTTCGCACGATGTCGCGAATTGGCATCGCCTTGGGACGATCTGGCCCCATCTCTCCGGCGATCGGCCTGACTGCAACGGCTGCAGGATCTAGCCTGCTTGAGTGGGATCGGATTGGACCGGAGCGGCCAGGAACCGGTTCGGACCGGGCGATCCCCTGCATCCCGGCCCATCGCAGGATCCCATATCCGAATTGATTAGGAATTCGATTATGAGGCGCGCGCTCCCCCCATCCTCCTCGGAAGATCGGAGCCTTCCGGACCCCTTCGCACCAAACCTTGATGCGTCAACCGAGGCAGGTCCCATCTCGAACGGACCGGCGAGACCTTCGGATCGCGACGAGCCGGGCCGAGACCAAGCGGCGTCGAGGACCGCGAAACCCGAGTCGAGCACCAGCGACCTCGGCGGGATCCACCTCTCCAACGCCACGTCCTATGCAGCTTCGGCCTTCTGCTGGAACCCCGACGGTGATTCGGAGATCCCCCTGCAACTCAGCCCAGGCGCCGACTCGCTCTCGGTCGCCCACCTCTTCGGCGAAGCCTCGATTCGGACCACCGACGACCAGCCCGATGCGTCGGGCCCGGTCTCGTCGCTGAACTTCGACGATCCCGCCTGGACCGACGATCCGCCGTTGGATCGGACACAGGGCTACTCTCGAATTCGGCCCGACTCGCTGGCCGCGGCCGCCCCGACCGAGCCGGCCTTCCCCGAATCTGGCCAGGTCATCAGCGATTTCTGCTTGATCCGCGAACTAGGCCGAGGCGCCTTCGCGCGCGTCTTCCTTGCCGAGCAACTCAGTCTCAACCGACGCTACGTGGCCATCAAGATCAGCCAGGCCTTGGGGCGGGAACCCCGGATGCTGGCCCGGCTCCAACACACCCACATTATGCCGATCTATTCGGCCCTGGACGATCCGGAGACCCGCCTCCGGATCATGTGCATGCCCTACTTCGGAGGCGCCGACCTGGCCCGACTCCTGGAGTCGACCGGGGCTCACGTCCGGCCGGGCATGACCAGTCGACTGACCGGTCGCAGCCTCGTCCACGCCCTGGACCGCGTCGGTAACCCGTCCCTGGAGGCGATGCATCGGACCCACGCCGGGTCTAACCGACGCGCGAAGGACCGTCAGGCCAGTCACAACACCGCAAGCAGTCAACCCATTCCATCCAGCGACTCGGCTCGACCAGGAGGATCGAACGTCTCCGCCTCGACGGCAGAGACGGCTGAACGCCCACTTTTCCAATCGGTCTGGAACTGGATCCGTTCGCGACGCGCAGCCTCTCGCTTGGCCTATCCGACCGCCGACCTCGATGGGCCGCCCTTCGATTCACCGTCGACGAGCGCTCCGCCGAGGGCGATCGCCCTCGG
>CAZSSM010000068.1:18814-26341 GCA_964609385.1 uncultured Planctomycetia bacterium | reverse complement strand
CGCCCCCTCCGCGCCCCCCCCCCCCCCCCCGCCGCCGCGCCCCCCCCCCCCCCCCCCGGCCTGGATGTGCGACAACCCGGAGACCCCATCCGAAGTCGAACTGCCAACGGAGGCGACCCAAACCGACGTCGATGCCGAACTCCAGCCGGCCCGTCGGTTCCTGTTGCAAAACAACTTCATCCGTTCGGGCATGTGGATCGGCGCGCGGCTGGCTGAGGCGCTTGAGCACGCCCACAATCGCGGCCTGCTGCACCGCGACCTGAAACCGTCCAACGTCCTGATCGCCGCCGACGGGACACCAATGTTGCTCGATTTCAACCTCGCCGCCGAGACCGACCCTCAGGACGGCGACGGCGAGCGGGCGATGCTCGGCGGAACCCTGCCCTACATGGCCCCTGAACACCTCGAAGCCTTCGATCAATCGAACTCCATTGGCCCGGAGGTCGTCGATGAGCGATCCGACATCTACTCGCTGGGCCTGATCATCTTCGAGATGATTTCCGGCGTGCTCCCTTTCTGCGAGCCCCCTGAGTCGCAGGATCTCTCGGTGACCCTCCACGAGATGTGGATCGAGCGGAGTCGCGAAGCGCCCTCGCTCCGCCAGTTCTGCCCCCAAGCCTCGCGAGGACTCGAAGCGATCTTGGCCAAGGCGTTGGACCCCAATCCCGAACGACGTTACAGCCGCGCCCGCGAGTTGGCCGAAGACCTCGAGCACCAACTCCACGATCGTCCGCTTCGGCATGTGCCCGAACCCAGTCTCCGCGAACGCGTCCTGAAATGGACGCGACGCCACCCGGGGCTTTCCAGCTCCACCAGCATCGCCATGCTGGCCATCATCATGGTCATTGGCTTAATCCTCAGCATCGTCACCTTGCGCGATGCGATGGCCGATCGCGAGGCCCAGCTTGCCTTCAGCCAGCTCCAGCAGCGGATGCCCCGGCTCCAGTACGCCCTCAATACGGTCTCCGGTGGCGATCGATCCACCCTCAAGGCCGGGATCGCCTCGGCCCAGAAGATCTTCCAGAGCTATCACCTCGACGACGACCCGAATTGGGACCGGTTGCCCCGCGTCCGCAACCTCCAACCCGATCAGCAGGTTGAACTCCGCGAACAGCTCGCCGAGTTGATCCTCATCTGGACCCGCGCTCGACTGTTCCTGCTCCGCGATCGACAGGTTCACCCCTCGACATATCAGCGTGTCCACTGGGAGGCCATCGCCTGGCTCGATCAGGCCGAGCGGATCGACCCCACACCCAGTTACGTGCTCTACCTCCAACGCAGCGAGTACGACCAACGGCTCGGCTTGTCGGCCAAAGCCGACGCCGATCGTCGGACCGCCCAGGTCACCCCCATCGCATCGGCGCAAGACCATTACTTGGTCGGGACGTTCTTCCAGGCCCGTGGCGACACGGAGCGCGCTGAGATCCACCTGACTGCTTCGTTCCAGAAGGACCCCAACCTGTTCTGGAATGCCTTCATGCTCGGCTATCTCCGCCTGGAACAGTCGCGACCGCTGGATGCGGTGGGCTACTTCCGGACCTGCCGGGCATTGATGCCCAAGGACCCCTGGCCCTGCCATAACCTGGGCGTGGCGCTGGCGCAGGCCGGCCGACTTGAGGAGGCGCGGCTCGCTCTGGAGCAGGCCATCGGGCTGGCCGAGGACCACGCTCATGTCGTTCCCCAATCGCGATTGGCCCTGGCCACCCTACTCCTGGAAGGCCCCGGACGCGATGAGGCCCGACGCGCCTTGGAGATCCTCCAGGATCTCCGGCGAGACGAGGCGATCACCGAGCGCGATCGGCTCGATGTCCAGATCCTGCTCTGCCAGGCCGTCCGCAAGATCCACGGCCCCGAGGCGGCCGAACCCTTCTTCGAGAAGCTCATGCGGCACGGATCGCAGGACCCACGGGTCTGGATCGCCCGCGCCTCCAATCGGATCGAACGCGATCCCCAGGCCGCTCGCAACGACCTGGAGCATGCCTTAGGCCTCGATCACGACGCCCATGAAGCCCTCATCGGCCTGGCCCAACTCGACCTCCATGACGGCCGATTCGTCGAGGTGCTCCGACGTACCGAGTCCCTCCCGACCTCCTCGCCCTATTACTTTGATTCCCTCCAACTCCGAGCCCTGGCCCGTGCCCATCAGGGCGATCCGGTTGCCCGACTCGACGTGAAGGTCATCCTCCACATCCCGACGCCCCAGCGGCTCCAGAACGCCGCCTGCGCCCTGACCATCCTCGGACAGACGACCGACGACCCCCGATGCTTCGAGGACGCCCTCGCCGTCCTCGATCAGTTCGTTAAGCGCGGATACCCGGTCGAACCTATCCTCCGAGACGCCGAACTCCGCGCGCTCCGCGACAGGCCGGACTTCTGGACGACCCTCGGAATTAACGACCCTAATGCGACATCTAGACCGGGTTCCCAACCGCAAGTTCAATAGCAAATTATACTCGCCTGAGCATAATTCATCGCAGAAAAGGTCGATTTCAACTCAGATTCAAGGGCATCTCCGAAACTTCCCGGACCGCGGTCTCGACGGAGTCGCGATCGACCCGATCTCGGCCGCGATCGGCGGCGATCAGCAAGCTCAGATCGGCCACGGCGTTGAGTCGCCTCGGGGAGCCCTCGGACGCCTCGTGGAGGATCGCAATCGCGTCGGGGTCGAGCAGCGGACGCTCGGCACCAGCCGAGATCAGGCGCGATTCCAGATACGCTTGCGAATCCTCCAAGCCGAACGGCTCGAGGACCGCCGAGGCGGTGATCCGGTCCAACAAGGCCTCGCCCAGACCGAGAATCACCTCAGGTTGCCCGACGAGAATCACCTGGAGGATCGGTGCTCCGTCCTCGTCGAAGTTGAGGATCAAACGGATCGTCTCGATCAATTGTGGATCGACGATCAACTGCGCCTCGTCGACGATCAGGACAGGCCGAACGCCTTGGGTGACCATCCCGCGGAGCCAATGCGCTAGACGACGCGCCGGGTGCTCCTGAGACGACGACCACGGCACGGCCACCGCAAGGTTCCGTCGCGCCGAGGCGTGGATCAGATCATCCAGGACCCAGCCGAGCCACGACTCGGAATCCAAGGCGGGATAGTTCAGCAGGGTCCAGGGTTGACTCAACCGCTCGGCCAGAACCCGGGCGACCAAGGTCTTACCCAAGCCAGCCCGACCGAAGATCAGGACCGGGCCGCGACCCCGCTCCAGCCCATAACGGAGCCGGCGGAGCACCGACTCACGCGAGTCTAACGGCACGTAGTTGCTTGGGTCATGCGTGGCGGCGAACGGCTCGTGACGCAGACCGAAATGCTGATGGTACAAACCCGTGTCTCCGGCGAAGGATCCCGGACCTTCGCTTCCGGTCGGATCGGTGAGGAAACCATCCGCCGAGGCGATCGCGGGATGCGGGCCTGGTGGAGAAGAGGGAGAGGAGCTTCCCGATCAGACGAACGTCTCGGCCAGACCCAGCAGGGGGACCCCAGCCGCCTCAAGGACCTCGGAGGCCCGTCGGATCCCACGCTCGCCCGTCAGGTCGCGATGTCGGACCACGATCGCCCCGTCAACCGAGTTGTGCAGGACCGTCGCGTTGAGACCCGTGAACAGCGGACTCCCATCGATCAGGACCAAATCATAGGTCCGCCTGAGCCGCGCCATCGTGCATGACCACTGGGGCGATTCCAGAAAGTCCCGGGGCCGTTCGACGGGACGTCTCAATGGCACGATCGCAAGCCTCGGCGAGCGGGTCGTCCGAATCACTTCGTCCAGGACGATATCTCGCTCGACGACATCGTCCAGGCCGAACCGAGGTCGGAGTCCAAGGGTCGTTGCCAGCATCGGGCCGGTCAGATCCCCGTCGAGGATCGCCACACGCAGATTGGTCTGAGCTAGTGCTCGTGCGGTGGCAAGCACCAAGGTCGTCCGCCCCTCGGCACGATGACAACTGGTTACGAGGATCACCCGCATCTGATGATCCCGGTGCCAGGCTTCGAGGTGGCCGGCCAACTCTGCGAAACGACGGCCGTGCACACGTTCCAACTCGCGGACCGTCTCCGGCCAAACCACCTCGTCGTCGAACGATCCGCCGGAATCCCGGGTTTGCCCCTTCGAATCCATGGCGAAATGAGGCCCAGGGGCGGATCGCCGTTGAGGATCCGACGCCGGAGCGGGGCGACGATCGCGGCGGTCGTAGAGACGCGCCAAGGCCTGATCAACGTCCTGCATCGAACTCCTCCGAGAATCCGGATCGGGATCATCCTGCGACCCGATTGGTGACAGGCACTCCACGACCCCGAAAATTCAAAACATACTCACTTGCGCGTATCGCTTAGATCGGATCGATCCAACGAAATCGTGACACGTGGCGGATCGGGATCGCTCGTCGGAACCAGGACTTGTGGTAAATGGATCATCAGCAGGACCGCGACCACGGCCAATCCGGAGCAGACGATCAAGGTCGCTGCGATTGGAGCGATCCGGGACCGAAGCTGAGCGGGCTTGCCAACCGGTCCGTGTCCTGGTGCCGTCCGAGGACGACCTGCTCGACGTTCCGAATTCGGGAGTCGAGGCACGCGGATTAGGACGAGCAGGGGATCGCCCGGAGATGGGGACCGCCGACGGCCCCGAGGAGGGACCCAGCGTTGAACCGACATCATGCGATCCCCTTCAAGGAGCGAGGCGGACAACGGACCATCTGCGACCGCGACGACGCTGTTCGAGCGAGTCGAACAGGACCGCAGATCGCGGAATTCCGCATTCGAGTCTCCGTTCTGTCTAGTTCGTCGCGGCCCTATCATCGACTTGAACCGATCTGGCGAGGTCGCAACGCGGACGGCTTAGCGAGCCATTAACCTTACAACGAGAAACGCCGACTCGGGAAATCTCGGATCTCCCAGGTCGGCGCCTGTGTTTGAAAAACATAAAACCGATCGAGCTCAAATCCGAACACAACCAAAACGAGGTTCACATTTCACTCGACTCAAGCTTGCGATGTCGGGTTCGGACCAGTCGAATCAGATCAGCGACCACCGAAAAGCCGAATCAGGCCGTTACGCGGTCCGGTCGGTGCACTGACCGTCGTGGGATTGCCGCCGAAGAGCCGGCCACCGCGCCCGAAAAGACCGCCGTCGAAGAGCCCCCCATCGAAGAACCCGCCACCGCCGCCGTTATTACTAGTAAACATTGGGGCACGACCGGCCTCGTAGGAGGCGACCGGGACGAACCGACGCGGGGTCGACCCGAACCGCGCGCGACTCCCGCCGTTGGCCACATCAAGCGATCGGACATTCGACTCAGAGATCATCGGGTTGTGCCCGTTCCAACGCGTGCTGACGACATCCATCAAGTTCAAGGGGGCATACATCGCGTCACCTCGGACCCGAATCCAATCGTTGCCCCAAACGTTGACCTCGTCGATGGCCCCATCGAGCCGATAGGCCAGGGTGTATTCGTAGGAGATCTTTCGGGGCTCGGTGTCTTCGCCGTTGAGCGAGTTGCCCGAGTTGGCAAACAACTCGACCTCGAGCCGAACAGCCGTCTCGGGACCACCGGGCACCGCGTGATACGTGGCGATATACTGAAAGACGCCGTGGTTCCAGACCTCGTTCGGGGTACCTCGGGGCGGGAAAGCGCGGAGGTTGCCCAACAACGCCTTCTTTCGGCCGGCAAGGTAATGTTCGAGGATCGCGTGGAACGGCGCGGCCGACCGGTCACAGGCATCGGGACCGGGCCTCGGCGGACCCGCGGCGATATGCGTGATGTATTTGTCGCCGATCTGTTGATTGAAGTGATTTTCACCTAACTCGGCATAAAGTCCCTTCAACTCGTCGGCGGTCAACCCCGAGCCTGGCGCCGGCATCGGCTCGTTGAGAAGGAGTGAGGCCACAGCGCCGCCGAGGCAGTGTCCCGGCCAGCGCTGAATGTCCAGGGTCTGGCTATTAGCCGCCTCCCATTGACGGGCCGATGTCCCATAGATCTGATCGTACTTGAGCATCGGGGCCGGAGTCTGATACATCGCGCCGTCGGCGCCCCGATAGGTCAGGTCATCATACAAGTTCGGGAACCAGGTCGACTCGTCACCCGACTGCACAGGGGTCTCGAGTAGACCGTTGGGTCCGGCCGTGATCACATCGCGACCTGGCTCGATGTACCCGCCGGGCGCCGAGACCAATCGGTCGTCGCCCCGGAGCTGCCTGGTGTCGACACGGCCGTTGCCACCGGCCCATGGCTCGTTGATCACGTCCGCCTTGGTTGGCCAATAGTAGAAGTTCCAGGGGCGTCGACGGCTCCGAGCGGTCTGGACGAACCGGCTCGAGACTGTGTATCGCGACTCAGCCCCCTCGATACGGAATGTGTACCACCCATGACGACCTTGGCCTACGTCTCGACCATTCGCCTGAGAGACTCGATCTGGACCAGTCAGTTGGGTGACCTGACCTTGCGACGCCTCGATCGTCAGGACGCCACCAAAGCGGGTCGGCACATAGACCGCGAAGGGCCCCTCATCGGGCCCCGCTGTGATCGAGCCACCCAGCGGGACTCGAACAAACGGGGGGCTCACCGCATCCCCCAGGCTATCACCGTCCTGAGCCCCGGCCGACGTCAGGCCGGTCCAGATCATTAGCAGGGCCAGGAGGCCGGAGCGCCTCAACATCGGGATCTCAGATTTCGTGACGCGGTGCATGCTGCCTCCCGGGCATAGCAATTCAGTGAGCCGACCGCCGGAGAATCGCGGACGGAACGGGACGACGAATTCACCATCCACAAAGCGCGTTGGGACCAGTCGTCCCCGGCATGGATGTGACTCTGGTTGTTTCGGCACGTCCAAAAAACGGAGTCGATACCAATACGACCTTCTGGCACGAGCTGCACCACAAGGTAGCCATTCCCCCTAGGACCCTCACAGTTGACAGCTTACCGCTTTTCTCAACTCACGATCAATGCGCGGACGGCGGTGTCCGATATCCCTTGGTAGTGCCCCGGGGCTTGGTCCCAACATCGATGGATCGTGAGGTTCCGGCGAACCCTCGGCGACTCCGCCTCGGTGGCCACGGTCGAGTCGCTGACCGGCGATTCGCTCGGAACGATTCTCTGCCGACCCGTTTTTCAAGGATGATCGCCATGAGTAGTTTGGTCCTGATCCTCGCCCTGACCGGCTTGGGCTTCGGCCAGGTCGGTGTGCCGGTCCCTCAGAAGGCCGTCCCGGCGCCGCAGAAGCAACTGCCCACCCCGCAGGCCCCTAAGAAGTACCTGCCCACCCCCCAAGATCCGCCCAAGAAGCATCTCCCGGTGGTCCCCACCAAGGTCCACCCTGCGCCGCAGAAGCAGATCCCCCACGTGCCGACTAAGGTTCGCCCAGCACCGCAGAAGCAACTGCCGATGCCTAAGGTGACCGTCAAGTCGATCCCCACACCTCAGGATCCGCCTAAGAAGTACCTGCCCACCCCGCAGGCCCCCAAGAAGCTTCTGCCGACGCCCCAAGATCCGCCCAAGAAGCATCTCCCGGTGGTCCCCACCAAGGTCCACCCTG
>CAZSSM010000068.1:0-18714 GCA_964609385.1 uncultured Planctomycetia bacterium | reverse complement strand
CGCCGCAGAAGCAGATCCCCCACGCGCCGGCCAAGGTTCACCCGGTCCCTCAAAAGGCCGTGCCGGCCCCGCAAGTTCCCGGCAAAGGTTGAACACGCTTGGGTGTGACGATACTCTGATCGACTCGACTCACGATCGCGGGCACACCACATCGGTCCCCCCTCTCGGGGACCACCATGCCGTGACTCGACAATCCGGAACGGATAGCCGAGTCACCAGGGGCCACCACAACGGGGCAACAGCGTTCGGGCTGTTGTCCCGTTTTCGTTCATATTTTCGGGCGCCTCGATCGCCTCGGTTCGTGTCGGTTCCGGGACTGCTGCTTAGCCGACTCACCAATCGCTCCTTGCAATCAACGTCCGTCACGCCGTTCGGCCGGACGGCCAATCCCGATTTAGTCTTAGGAAGAGGACGAGCCAGTTTCGGATCATCCCCCACCTCGGATCCGCCGAGGTCGGTGATCCAGCTCGTTGGGATTCCTTTGATCGGGAGGGAGATCAAGCGATGCATTTCCTACGACGCCGGCGTCAACTGAATCGCGGCCGCTCCGCTCGGAAACCGATTCAACTCGAGGGACTCGAGGATCGGATCCTCCTCTACAACGTCACCGGGGATAGCTGGGTCTATCCGGAGCGCGTTACCTTCAGTTTCGCGCCCGATGGTGTCAATGTGTTGGGGTTCGACTATGATAATGATCTGAACGCCACGCTCGATGCCGAGTTCCCCACCGAGGTCTGGAAGGATGAAATCCGTCAGGCCTTCGCCATCTGGTCACAGAAGGCCAACATCGATTTCGCCGAGGTCCCCGACGGCGGACAACGCTTGGGCTATGGAGGATATGCCCAGCAGGGCGATCCCAACGTCGGTGACATCCGGATCTTCGGCACCGATCTGGGATTTCCGCTGGCCGGCGCCTTCTACCCCCCGCCCTCGAACGGCTCGTCGATGGCCGGCGACATCATCTTCAACACCAATCAAAACTGGGACATCGACTCGACCTACGACCTCCAGACCGTCGCCATCCACGAGGTCGGCCACGCCATCGGCATGGCACACGCCGACCTCTCGAATCCTGAAGCGGTCATGTACAGCAGCTACAACGCGCTCAAGCAGACGCTCTCCGACGACGACCGCGACGGCGTCCGATCGATCTACGGCAAACGTCCCAAAGACGATTTCGACAGCGCTAAAGGCAATGGGCACCACGTCAACGCGACAGACATCACGCACTTGATCGATTCGAAGGATCAGATCGAGACTTCCGGCACCACGATCCACAACCTCAACGACGTCGACTGGTACAAGTTCACATTCCCTCAGGGTCCTCCTCCGTCGACGATGGAGATCCGCGTTCAGTCGGAAAACCTGAGCCTGATGAGCCCGCGCGTGGAGGTCTACAAATACTCCCTGAACAATGGTTTGGTTCACCGAGGGACCGACGAGCATGCGTTGGAGTATGGGGCGGTCGCCTCGGTCGACGTCGGAGAACTCTGGCAGAACCAGGTCTACTACGTCCGGGTCAGCGGGGTCGATTCGGCGGAGAACGCCGGCGCGACAGCCGTCGGGGCCTACTCGCTGTTGGTCAACATGGGCAACAAAGCTCAGCCCCTGGCGGATCCTCCGGACACGTACGTCCCGGCCCAAGCTGATCAAGGGGGTGGGGGGTCGAACCTGAGCCCCATCGACATCTTCGAGATGGACGACGACTACGATCCGTCCAAGCCCAGTGTCTATGACCGGACATCCAAGAGTGCGTCTCCCAGCGAGGCCGAGCTCTCGCAATCGATCCAGCGCCGACTGGTCGGCATCGCCACGGCCGTAGAACGCGTCGAGATGATCGCGACCTCGCTCTTCAACGTCTCCTTCGATGATCACGTCTCCTTTGGCCAATATATCAACCTAGTGATCGAGAACGACCACTTCGTCGATGTCTGGTTCTGGTACCTCGAGACGGTGCAGTCCGAGGACCTGTCTGAGGATTACCAGATGCCCGATCGGCTCCGGGTCACCGACATCCACGCTTCGCTCTTCCAGTCATGGACCAGCTCCGTGTCGGAATGGTCCTAATCTTGATCCGGGCTCGCTCCGCGTCGGAGGGGCCCGAACGGGTCTGTGGCCTGGTAGGTCACGACCGCGAGCATTGGCGATCCGGAGACCCCGGCCCGCCAGGGGTCGCCCGATGTCGCGAACCCGGATCTCCTTAACGTCGAAGGACAGCTTCCATGAGTCGCGCAGCCGTCCCGAACCGTTCGAACCCTCGGCTGGAGTGCCTGGAGACCCGTCTGGTCCTCAGCGCCTCGACGGGCTCGGACCTGGCACCCCTGACCCTGGACGTCTCGTCCGGGTCGAACTCAAGCGCCCTCGACGTCGGCGGACAGATCGATCCGGGCCAGGCCGACGAGATCCGCTTCGAACAGGCGAGGGATCTCGGGGCTCCGCTGGACTCGGCCGTCCGCAC
The DNA here is from genome assembly GCA_964609385.1 of uncultured Planctomycetia bacterium. Lineage (GTDB taxonomy): Bacteria > Planctomycetota > Planctomycetia > Isosphaerales > Isosphaeraceae > CAZSSM01. The sequence continues at coordinate 16,256 of CAZSSM010000068.1, read as the reverse complement.
CGTCTTCGGCCATGTCGACCTCGACGACCCGTCGCAGTCGCTCAACCTGTTCCGGATCCAGCTCGACGCTTCGCAGTCGCTCTGGCAAGTCGGCTTGGAAGTCCAGGCCCAGGTCCTCGGCAACACCGAACTCGATGCTCTGCTCAAAGTCTATGATGCCCGGGGACAGTTGATTGATGAGGCGGACAAGGGACGTCTCGGCAGCCCGAAGGATCCCTACCTATTTCTGGGGCTGGAACCGGGCGACTACTACGTGGAGGTGGCCGCGTCGGACCGATTCGCGTTGGCATTCGCCTCCACGCCATCCGGTTTGTCCGAAACGTTTCAGCTCCTGATGGTGGCCGAGCCGGCCACGTCGACCACGCTGGTCGCTTGGGAGGTCGAACACCGCGATCCGACCTCGGCGTCGCCAACCGGGCTCCAACTCCAATTCGATCGCCCCCTCAACCTCGATCCCGACCTGTCACCCCAGGCGTTGACGGGCATGCTGGCCGATCAAGTCCACGTCGTTGACGACCAGGGTCGGGCCTGGGACCTCGTGGCCACCGAGTATGTGGAAGCCGAGCAGATCTTCCGGTTCCTTCTCCGAGACGTCTTGCCGGCGGGCAACTACACGGTCCGGATCGCCGAAGACTCCGCCTTGCGCGGCCTGGACGGGCGTAGCGTCGTCGTCAAGGGTTCGGACGACGGCACCGTCTGCGGCTTCGAGGTCGAGGAAACCGCCCCCGTCCTGAAGGGTCTCGATCGACACCTGGGGACCTTCCGTCCGCATCCCGATTGGGACACCATCTCGGTACGAACCGACGTGGACGCCGGCCGATCCGAGGTCTATCGCTTCGTGGCTCCAGTCGACGGGCCATATCGCTTGGCGATCGATTCGGTGACGACCGAGACGACGTTCGTGATCGAGGGCAGTAATCAGTCGTCCCAGGCGACGCTGACCGTCCAACCCGGCGACCTCACCCCTGAGGCATTCCGACTCAGACCCGGCGAATACACCATCACACTGATCGCCGAAACCGATCAACCTAGCGAGGTCGAATGGACCCTCTCCTCACCCCATAGCAATGCGTTCAACTGGGAGGTCGGCGTCTTCGAAGGGGTCGGCGCTGGGCCGGGCTTGGACCTTCGCCTGATCGCGCCGACGACCATCGATACCGGGCCGACGACCGTCGATGCCGGACCGTCCGGGCCGACGTCGAGCAACCTTGACCCCGACCATGGAACCTCCGGCGACGCGTTCCTGAGCGCCACGCTGTTCGCCCGCGACCTGCCCTTGTCGGCCTCCAACGAGATCGTCGGGCTCCGACTCAACGTCGATCCGGTCGGTCGCCCCGAACTGAGCGGGCATCCCTTGCAGAGCGTCATCGCCTCAACCGGTGGCCGGCCCGTCCAGACAATGCCGGTGGCCTACCAAACCAATTCGATCCGTCAGAACCTGGCGCCGGCGGATCGCCTGCTCGAAGACCTGACCTCCAAATCGGGGAATTCCCCCGAACCGGTCGTCCCACCACCGGCGCCCGAGGTCCTCTTAGCCCAGTGGAGCGACCTCCTGGGCGATGAGCCGAACGAACAAACCACGCCCTCGACCTCGGCCGGTCAGACCGACGACGCAGCCGAGCCAGTCGGAGTGTCCCAACAACCGACCGACGCAACGATCGAGCCTGAACCGGTCGAACTGGCCGAGCCCAGCGAGTTCCTCGACTGGATCCGCGCTCAGAGCGATGCGATCCTGGTCGACGGCCTCCGAAGCCTCATGGGGGAGATTGACCTCGATCAGAGGATCGCTGACTCCGGTGTGGTCCCCGACAGCAACGTCAATGACGGCGACCAGAGTTCCTATGAATCGATGGGGATCACGATCGAACACCTCTCGGCCGAAGGCCTAGCACTCCTGACCATGATCACGCTCTACGAGCGTCGACGACGGGAACGCCAGCGGTCCGAAGACCCATCGGGGTCAACCGATCCGACTCGGCCCACCGTCACTCCGGCTTGATCGACACGACCGTCCGGACCGAACCGAGCGGTCAGAGCTATGTTTCATCATCTCGGTTCTCCACGCTTATCATGATGTGCTCGACGCTCGCCCAATCCTGAAACGTTCTGGCCGGGCTCCACGGAACCGGCCGATCGGTCTTCCACGGGGGCGAGGCGTTCTCATAGGACCGCGGCCGAGACCTCATCGAAGGCTACACATAAAAACAAATCGTTCAGGCGTCTAGAGGCGGGAGGGGCTCGACGCCGAGGTCGCGGATCGTTAACAGGCTTTCGAACGGGAGCTTGCGTTGTTCGAATGCTTGAGCGGCGCCCTCCAGGCGGTCCAGGACCACGATCACCACCGCCACCCGCGCGCTAAGAGCTTCGACCTGCTCCACGGCCTCCAGCGATGAACCTCCAGTCGTCGCCACGTCGTCAAGCACCGCGACGACTTGACCAGGTCGGACCGGCCCCTCGACCCGTCGCCCGGTCCCGTGCTCCTTGGCTTGCTTGCGGACCAGGAACCCGGACAGGTCCCGGGATGCAGTCAAGCCGGCCAGCGTCAAGGTCGAGGCCACCACCGGATCGGCCCCAAGTGTCAGTCCGCCAACGGCCTCCACCTCGGGCCATCCTGCGAGTCGCTCCAGGACTCCCGCCCCGATCAAATGCGCCCCGCGTGACGAGAGCGTGACCCGACGCCCGTCCACATAATAATGCGATCGACGCCCACTGGAGAGCGTGAACTCCCCGACCTTCAGCGCCTCGGCGCGGAGCAACTCGATCAACGCGTTGCGGTCATAAGTCGGCTGCACCACGCCACATGACTCCTCTTCGCTCAGGGTCGGATTTGAGGAACCGCCCCGACCCGATCTGATTGCGATCCGCTCGGTGATCCGCGATCTGTCCCGAGTGATCGTCTGCGCTTCGAGCATCGACTCGCGCGTCGATTTGAAGCACCCTCACTTATTGTAACGCCCCATTGACCCGGTCGCCAATGCGTCCGTCAAAGCGATCGATCCGTATCCTTGGCCTCACGACTTCGGGGGTCACCAAACCGACCGAACCGCCCAAACTCAAAATTCAGGCGAATTTGAAACCGATCAAACCGACCAATCTTCGGATCTCGAAAACGCCACGGACGCGATTTTCTCCAGTCTTGTGGCACTTTTTCCGAGAATGTGCTTGTATCGGAGCCGAGCTGAAAGTAGATTGAAACCGTTCAAACCGTCCACCGACCAGGGGACAACTCGTGCAGGAGAGTTCCACGACATTGCTCCGCGTCAGCGACGTTGCCCGGTTGCTCAAGGTGAGCCATTCGAGCGTGAAGCGCTACGTGGATGATGGCCTAATCCAGGCCTCGCGGACGCCCGGCAACCAGCGGCGGATCCCCGCCTCGGCGGTCTTGGAGTATGCCCAGCAACGTGGACTCTGGACCGACGAACTGGCTCGCCTGGAAGAGTCCTTGACTAAACAGCCCGCACCGGCCTCTCGGTTGCCCCGTCACCTCGACCGTTTTGCGGTCAACGAGTTACATCGCCTGCTCGTCGGCGATCAACTCCCGGAAGCTCAGACGTTTCTGTTTCAGTCCTTGGAAGCTTTCGGCTCAGTGGCCACGGTCGACCACCTCATTCGGCCGGTCATGGAGCGAATCGGCGACCAATGGCAGTTCGGTCAACTCGACGTCTTCCATGAGCACCGGGCGTCCCATCAGATCAGTCAAGTTTTGAGTAACTTGATCCAGAACGTGACCAAAAAGCAACTTCGTGATGGCAATCTGGACCAAGCTCCGGTAGCGTTGGGAGCGACGCCGGAGGGGGACCTCTACTCCCTCCCCGGCCTCGCGATCGAGTTGGTGCTCCGAGAGCTCGGTTGGGATGTCGTCAACCTCGGCCCGAACCTGCCGCTGAGGTCTCTGGCACGCGCCGTGCGGGAGTACCGACCCCGTCTGGTCTGGCTGTCCGTGAACCATCTGACTGACCGCGACCGTTTCGTCCGTGAATATCTAACGTTTCACCAGGATGCTTCTGAGGTAGGTACGACCGTCGTTCTCGGCGGACAGGCGCTCGACATCACGCTGCAAGATGCGTTGCCCGGCGCCGTCTTCGGATCTCGTGCTAGCCACATTGAAGCCTTCGCCTCCGGCTTGTTCCCTGAGGGAGCGGCTCGGCAGGCGTCGCGGTTGCCCAGCTCCGATGGAATGAACCAGCTTGGCCCCACGCCCGATCGCGAAGGGATGTAATCGCCATGCGTACCGCAACTAGCGTTATCGAGTTTGACGGGTTTGCCAATCTTTCTAGTGCCGACACCAAGGTGCTTGGGGCCGAGCAGGAACGCCAGTTGCTCCGTGAACTGGCCGAGTGCAAACGCAAACTCGCCGAGGCCCTGACGGCCATCCCTGGCGTGGAAGTGCCTGAGGGCGGGGATGATCCCCAGGCCTTGGCTCATTACATCGCCGAGTATTATGCCAAGAACAATGACGGTCCCGAGGAAGCCCGCCTGGGTGCTGTCTACCGACGTTATGAAGAACTTCGTGGCAAGTTGGCCCTGGCCAACATGCGTTTGGTCGCCCACGTCGCCAAGCGGTTCCGTGACCGTGGCGTCAGTTATTCCGACCTGCTCCAAGAAGGGTTCTGTGGGCTGCTCGAGGCGATCGATCGCTTCGATCTGACCCACCAGACCAAGCTGGCCACCTACGCGACGTGGTGGATCCGTCAGGCCATGCAACGCGCCGTCGCCGCCGGGGCCTACCCGGTTCGACTCAGTCCGCGCCACCTTCGACAACTGGCTCGCAATCAGGAAGAGATCGATCAGGTCCAGCCCGCTACCCCGCAGGCGGAAGCCCCCTCTGGCTCGCAGCCCTCGACCGAAATGATCCAACGGATCCATACTGCGACCCGCCCCACCGTTTCGCTCGACGCGACCATTGATACCGACAGCAGCTTCAATCTGCTACAGACCATGAGCGACCCTGAGGGGAACCGGACCAGCGAAGTCGACATGGATGAGACCGTCGGCCGCCTCCTCGAAGCGCTCCGGCCTCGCGAGCAGCAGGTCCTCGAGCTTCGCTTCGGTCTCGGCGGCAAGCCTCGGCTCTCACTCAGCCAGGTTGGCAAGGTCCTCGAAGTCTCCAAGGAACGCGTCCGCCAGATTCAAGATCGCGCCCTGGAGAAGCTGCGGGCCATGGCGATCGAGAACAACCTGGCCGACTCGCTCATGCCCGGCGTCTGATCGGTCTTCTGTTTGTTTGCCCCGGGCGCCTCAGCCCCTTTGAACGCGACCATCCGCAACCGACCGTTCAAGGGCTAGACGCGAATCCCAGCCTGGAAGGTGTCTACAAACGATGGCGCTGACTCCCTCGACGATGCTCTCGCTGGGCACCACCGCCCCCGACTTCTCGCTGCCCGACACCGACGGGCAGGTCGTGGATCTCGGCCAGTTCGCCAATGCCCCCGCCTTCCTAGTTATGTTCATCTGCAATCATTGTCCGTACGTAAAACATGTCCGGGTTGAGTTGTCCAAGATGGGTCGGGAGTACCAGGAAAAGGGTGTGGCTGTCGTCGCGATCAGCTCCAACGATGCCGCCAACTATCCTGACGATGCCCCCGACAAGATGAAGCGGGAGAAGGCGGAGCAGGGCTACACGTTCCCCTATCTCTATGATGAGACCCAGCAGGTCGCCAAAGTCTATCGGGCCGCCTGCACGCCCGACTTCTATGTCTTCGACAAGGCCAAGAGCCTGGTCTATCGAGGCCAACTCGACGGCAGCCGGCCCGGCAGTAGCACGCCGGTTACCGGGTCCGACCTTCGACAGGCACTCGATGCGGTCCTCAGCGGCCAGCCGGTCTCCGATCAGCAGACCCCAAGCATGGGCTGTAACATCAAGTGGAAGCCCGGCCAAGAGCCCGATTATTTCGGCTGATTCAACTCTTCGAGGGGGTCGGATATCTGAGAGGATTTCGCTCCGATCCCGGTCGTCGAGCCTAACTCGCCCCATACGATGACAACCTGGTCTCATGGGCTCGGTTCGTTTTCGAACCATGATTCGAGTGTTCCGGCGGATAGGCTGGGCTGACGCTTGTCTTCGACGATGTGGTCAGACCGACCCGTCGTGAATTGGGTCGGCCGTTCACCTCGGGATCATCGACCGGAGCGGGTTGACCGATGCCACCCAAATTCCGTTTTCCCGCAATCGTTCCGGTCCGCCAGGTGTTTCGCCAACCGACCCTGGATGACCCGGCCGCTACGCTCGCCGAGACGCTACGGTCCAGCCGGCTCCGGGAGCGACTGAGGCCTGGCGCAAGGGTTGCCCTGGCCGTCGGGAGCCGGGGGCTGGCCGGGCTCGACGCCCTTGTCGCTCGAGTCGTCGCCGAACTCCGCGACATGGGGTTCGTCCCCGAGGTCGTCGCGGCCATGGGGAGTCACGGCGGCGGCACCTCCGAGGGCCAACGCGACCTGCTCGCCGCACTGGGCGTGACCGAATCGGCCATCGGGTGCCCGGTCGTCATCGACCTCGAGACGACCGTCCTGGGCACCAACAGCTTCGGCCTACCGATCCATTTCAGCCGACGCGCCCTGGCGGCCGATGGTCTGATCCTGCTCAACCGGATCAAGCCACACACCTCGTTCACCGGTCGGTTCGAGAGCGGCCTGATCAAAATGCTCTCGATCGGCCTGGGCCTCCGCGAAGGGGCCGCCCAAGTGCATCGGCTCGGCCTGCCGGGCCTCGATCGGCTCATCCCAGAGGTCGGGGCCTTGCTGCTCGAACGCGCACCAGTCGTGCTCGGGTTAGCCATCCTGGAGAACGCTTCCGACCAGACCGCCGCCGTATACGCGATTGAACCTGAAGAAATCCTCGATCGCGAACCGGTCTTGCTCGATCAGGCGCGTCGATTGATGCCCCGTTTGCCGTTCGACCAGATCGACACGCTCATCGTCGGCGAGTTGGGCAAGAACTACAGCGGAACCGGCCTCGACCCCCACGTCATCGGCCGGCAGCGGGTCGAAACCCAGCCCGACCTCGATCGACCTCGGATCACCCGCCTGGCCGTGCTCGACCTGGCACCCGAGAGCCACGGCAACGCCTTGGGCATCGGGTTGGCCGACCTGACCACCCGTCGGCTCCTCGATGCGCTCGATCCCCGACCCATGCGGCTCAACGCGCAAACCTCCAACTTCCTGGCTCGGACCCGGATCCCCATTGCCCTGCCGACCGATCGCGACGCCCTCCAAACCGCCCTTCAGACCTGCTGGCGCGTTGACCCGGCCGAAGTCCGGATGGTTCTCATCCCCAACACGCTTCAGGTCGAGCACCTTTGGATCACCGAACCGCTGCTCGACGAGGCCCGCGCCCTGGCCGAACTGGATCTCCTCGGCGATTTGCGGCCGATCCCTTTCGGCCCTGATGATCGCCTCGACCAGGAGGCCCTCTTCCCCCAAAGCATCCGCGCCAATCGGTGCCGCGTGAGGGACCACTGATCGACCTGGTCAGACATCCAACCTACTCCCTTCGACCGACGCCTATCGATCGGATCGCCATCCCGCTACAATCCGCCGATACCGATCCCGGCCGGTCCGCCAGCAGTCCGTGCCGAGCACCACGCGATCCCCCTCCCGGAGCCCGTGCTATGCCCCTGAGTCGAACGAATCATCCTCTGCACATCGGCGCCTTATTGATCTGGGTCGCATTAACATACCAGACCTCGGCTCAGGAGCCGCTCCGAGCGGAAGGTTCGAGCCCCGAGAAACGCCCTAACGTGGTCTTCGTCCTGACCGACGATCAGCGCAGCGACATGATGAGCTGCGCCGGCCATCCGTTCCTGGAAACGCCCTGGATGGACCGCCTGGCCACCGAAGGCGCCCGGTTCGCCAACATGTTCGTGACCACCTCGCTTTGCTCGCCCAGCCGCGCCTCGTTTCTCTCGGGCCTCTACGCGAGCACCCACGGCGTCGTCAACAACTTCACCGACTATCCGCGCGACCTCCCCAGCTTCCCCCGGCAGCTCCAAGAAACCGGATACCGGACTGCATACATCGGCAAATGGCACATGGGTGAGCAGGACGACAGCCCTCGGCCTGGATTCGACCACTGGGTCAGCCACCGAGGGCAGGGCAGCTACTACGACAACGAGTTCAACATCAACGGAGAACGTCGGACCATCAACGGCTATTACACGTCGGTGGTGACCGACCTGGCCGTCGATTGGCTGGCCGAGGACCGCGGCGAGGAGCCGTTCCTCTTGATCGTCGGCCATAAAGCGCCCCACACGCCGTTCACCCCCGAGGAAGCCGACCGAACGATCTACGACCGGATCCCGATCGGCTATCCCCGGACCGCCTTCCAACTTGACGGAAAGCCGGAATGGGTCAGTCAGCGGCTGGACACCTGGCACGGGATCTATGGCCCGATCTACGGGTTCCGTGAGCCGTTCCCGGATCGCTCAGCGGCGGGCGTCCTGGCCTTCGATCGGTTCGTCCGCGCCTACACCGCAACGATCCGATCGGTCGACGCAAACCTCGGCCGGCTCTACCGTGCGTTGGATGAGGCCGGCGAGTTGGATCAGACCATCTTCGTCTTCGCTGGCGACAACGGTATGTTCCTCGGCGAGCACGGCATGACCGACAAGCGGACCATGCACGAGCCGAGCATCCGCGTCCCGATGCTGGTCCGCTACCCCGAGGCGATCCGCCCCGGCTTGGTCGTCGACCGCCAGGTCCTCAACATCGACCTGGCCCCCAGCCTCCTCGAACTCTGTGCCGCTGAGCCGCTGCCCGAGGTCCATGGCCGGTCCTTCGTCCCTCTGTTGACTGATGAGGACGTCGATTGGCGTGACGCCTGGTTCTATGAATATAACTATGAAGTTCAGTTTCCGTATACTCCGAACGTGCGGGGCATCCGGACCGAGCGTTGGAAGTACGTCCGATATCCGCACGGCGACGGCGGTCCGGACCGACATCGCGCCGAGCTGTACGACCTGGTCAGCGACCCCGGCGAGACCCGGAACCTGATCGACGATCCGCGCCTGGCCGACACGATCGCCGAGCTTCGCGCGACGCTCGATCGGCTCGTGCTCGAGGCGGGCGATCGGTCGTATCAGACCTTGCCGATCGACGAGGGGATCAAGACCGCGTTGCCCGAGGAGTCGATCCGTTGAGCAGTCCGACCAGTGCCCCCGAGGCTTCGATCCGGGCCGTCGTCTTCGACCTCGACGGCCTGATGTTCGACACCGAACGACTGTTCTATCGAATCGCCGGCGACCTGCTGGCCGAGCGCGGTAAGACGTTCACGCCGTCGATGATGCAGGCGATGATCGGCCGACGTGCCAACGAAGGGCTGGAGCGGTTCCGAACCATGGCCGGACTGACCGAGACGGTCGACCAGATCAAGCTCGAGTTCAAGACGCGGTTCGTGCAACTGGAGGCGACGATGGTCCGGACCAACCCCGGCCTCCTCGAGCTGATCAGGCACTTGGAGTCACATTCAATTCCGCGCTGTGTGGCGACCTCCTCGGGCCGCGAGTACGCCGAGCGCCTGCTGACCCAACACGGCCTGCTGGAGCACTTCACGTTCCTGCTGACCGCGGAAGACGTCAGTCGCGGCAAGCCTGACCCAGAGATCTACCAAACGGCCACCAAACGCCACGGATACCAATCTCACCAAACCCTCGTGTTGGAAGACAGCCCCGCCGGCGTCGCCGCGGGCAAGGCCGCCGGCTGCTTCGTCGTGGCTGTCCCCCACGAGCACAGCCCCCTTGAGGGCCTCCGCGCCGCCGATCTCATCGCCGAACGCCTCGACGAACCCCGACTCCTCGAGCTGATTGCCCAGGATTGACTTTAGTTCGAAAGCGAACAACAAGCCATACAAACACAATCCAACATGGATACCATCTACCCATCAGGGTAAGCTAAGGTCTCGCGAACGCGTTATCAACGGGGCCGGCATTGATCCATGAGACGGGGTGGTCGGCTCAGTTCCCGCTCGGTGGCGCGGGAGCCGGTTCGTCGTCGGTACTGGGCGGGGGCGGGGGTAAGAGATTCTCGGGATAGGGCTTGATATCGATCTGGGCGCGACCGCGCTGTTCCTCGACGACCTGCTCCATGATCTCCTCGGCGAGCAGTTGCCGAGCCAGTGGCTTGATCTCTTCGAACGGTCGGGGCTGGCCGGCGATCCGCTCCTCGACCTTGATCAGGTGGAGGCCGAAGGGGGTTTCGACCGGGTCAGAGATCTGGCCGGACTCGAGGCCGAAGGCGATTTCGGAGAACTCCTCGATATAGCGCCCGCGGATCGGGAACGTGCCCAGGTCACCGCCGTTCTGGGTCTGGATGTTGCCGTCGTCCTGCGAGTACTTGTTGGCTGCCTCCTCGAAGCTGATGTCCCCCTTCTCGATGAGGGTCTTCAGATACGCTAAGCGCTTCTGCATGTCGGCCTTTTGCTCGTCGTTGCTGTCGGATTCGAGCTTGATGAGGATATGTCGGGCACGGACCTGGTTATTGTCGAAGATGTCGCGGTTGCGGTCGACGTAGTCGGCCAGTTCTTGGTCGGTCGTACGGGCTTCCAGGAACGTCTGGATTCGCGCCTGGTTGCGCAACTCCTGGCGGAGTTCTTGCTCGGAGGTGTTGCTGTTGGACATCTCGGTGGCGAGATCGGTGTTGTTCGCCTTGAGTTGCTCGCGGAGCTGCTCGATCCGGGTGTCGATCTCCTGGTCACCAACCCGGACGTCGATCCGATCGAGATACTGCAGGAGCAACTGGTTGTTGACGAGGATGCCGACGATGTCGTTGTAGACCTCGGCCCGCGCCTCCGGGGCAATGTTGAACTGGAGGTAAAGATTGCGGACGTCTTCAGCCAGGACCGAGGTCCCGTCGACGGTGGCCAGCACGGTCTGGCCGTCGAGCAGGTCAACCGCGCCGGTGCCCGCCGTCGTTGCGGGGACTTGAGCCGTCACCGGAGTCGAAATCGTGACCGTCCCGACCAGGACCGCCCAGATCACCAAGCCGCCCGGGACGACGGTCCGGATTCCCTCTCGTCCGTTGATCGCGTTGCCAATCATGATGCTTTGACTCCCTTCGGACCGTCTCGACGCGACAGCCTCAACCGATCACACACCCATCGATAAGCCATGGTGCGGGACGGGAATCATCCCCCCGCTCTCTCCGCCAGATGGGACATCCGCCCCGCATCTCTGCCCCATACTACGGGATTGGTGCCGATCCGCCGACGTAAGATGTCACCCTATTCCCCCATTTCCGCCCGAAGCACCCGCATCGCCGCCCGCAGCGTTGCATCTGATTTCGGAAATGGAGCGATCGATTCCTATGACTGGACGCCTTCATCGGGAGGGGCAAGCTCGGCAGACGGATCGGTCGGGGACAATTCGAACCAGCGCTCGAGGCGGTTGATCATCCAGGCGCGGGTCTCGTCATCGAGCCAGTGGAGCAGACCGTCCTCGGGCCAACCGTCGGGGGGTGGCGGCGAGGTCCAGGGTTGGTCCAACGGCCAGCGTTCGATGATCAGCCAACTGAGCAGGCTCAGGATCAGGTAGGCCGTCAACGTGCCCGAGGTCGACTGCGACCAGAACTTGAAGGCCGTCCCGAACGACTTCTTGATCCGACGCCCCTTCAGGTCGACGCTGCAAACCTCGTCCAATAACAGATGTGAGAGAAACCCGAGCATCATCGCCAGGGCCATGAACGCGCGGACCCCGTTGTCTTCGTGCGGGTAGACCAGATAGATGATTGCTCCACTGATCAGACAGACCGGGAAGCTATGCCAAATTCCACGATGCACTGTCGAGGCGGCGATGATCCGACGCGCCGCGTGACGGACCAGCAGGTACGGCAAGATCAAGGCCCAGAGCCGGAGTTCGAAGCCGACCTCGGGCATCGACGTCCTGACGTCCGACCAGCAGACATAGGCGGCGACCACCCCGAGCAGTCCGGTAAAGCCACGAAGCTGGACCGAGTGGTCACTGTCCATGTCGGGCAGCAGGCCGCCCAGGGCCGTCAATAAGGCGGCGATCGAACCGTAGATCCAGTGGACCCCGGCCAGAATCAGGCCGGCCCAAGCATAACCCACGCCCAAGGCGCTGGCGAAGCTCACATGTTGGCGATAGCTGCCCATCGGCTAGGCCGATCCGTCGTTTGATCCCAAGAAAATCGCACTGAGGTCGCGGACCCGCCACCGAAGCGGACCGGGCGATTCAAGCCGAAATCGGCGATTCCGACCAGCCGAGCACTCCCTAACACGACGCCCTGGGACCGACACGCCATAGAAGCGTTCGGTCGGGCTCTATTCATCGAGGTATGGGCCGACCAGGATCTCGGCGAGTCGCTCAGGTGTTCGACCCTTCTGGGCGCGGAACTCCTCGAAGGTGGGGACCAGGCGGGTCTGGACCTTGGCCTCGTGGTGGAGGGCGATCGTCTCCAACTTGTGTTCCAGGAACGGGTTGCGGAACCGGTCCAGGGTCTGGTGCGCGAACCGCTCGGCATCGTCGACACGGCCCTCCAGGACCGGAACGATCTCTTCAAAGAGCAGGCCGTGGAGCCAAGGGCCAACCTCGGGGTGCTCGACGGACTCACGAACGGTGCTCAGGCCCATCGGTCGCGCCTTGCAGACCAAAGCGGTGTGGGCGCCGTTGAGGATCCGGACCTTGCGGAGGAAATAGGGGGTGACGTCGGGGACTTCGAGCAGGGCGGGGTGTTCGAAGAGCGTGGGGTCGCCCTCGGGTCGCTGAACGGCCCAGAGCGCGTAGGGCTCGCCGACGGTCAGCAGCGCGTCGCGGTCGAGCAGGGGGTGCTCGGCCGGCCGGCCGGTGACGATCCGGTCGACCAGCGTGTTGCGCCAACGACACGACTCGGCGACCCATTCGCAGAACGATTCGTCGAGGCCCCAGTCGCGGGCCAAGCCCAGGACGAGGCTGCGGAGTCGGTCAGCGTTGCCCTCAAAGAGTTCGCAGGGCAGCAGGACGACGGGGTCGCCGCCGGCCCGCCAGCGCGTATGGAGCACGGCGGTCAGCTTGGCCGGGAACGACGGGGGTGGGTCGGCGTCGGGTCCGTCGCCGGGATCGAGGTCGTAGCCGGCCTCGGTCGTGTTGGAGAGGATCCAGCGGAGTTGGGGGGAGCGAGCCACCTCGAGGATCGCGTCCCACTGATCGCCGGCGAACAGGGCGCGGCTGATCGCGCCGGCCTCCTCGACACGTTCGACGACCTGGCCCTCGGCAAAGCCCCGGATGACGACGTGATACCGGCCTGACTGCGCGTTGATCGCCTCGGCCCGCTCCCGGCCGGTCGACTGAACCACGACGATCCGGCCGACCGCCTGGCCGTCTTGGTTGGCCTGATGGATGAACAGGTCGGCGAAGGAGCGGAGAAAGTTGCCCGCCCCGAACTGCAAGATCGTCTCGGGTAGCTCGTTCATGGTCGCCGATGTCCTGGTCGCCAAGGTCCTCGTCGCGGATCGCGTGGGTCGGCCCAGTCCGGCCGCGTTCCATTACTCGGCCAACCGGCTCGGCAGGTGCCAAGCCCGCATGACACGGCCCGGTCCCGACGCCCAGTCCGGTTGACCCCACGGAGGCCCATTCTAGACCCCGACGGCGCCGATCGATACTGGCCGGCGGACGCGGACTTCTTCTCCGGCAGTCCCGGACTCAAGACGATGCGCGGTCCATGTCCGTCAACCATCGAGCCGTTGCACGATCACGTAGAACGTTGCCAGAAGGAGCCAGATCACCGTCGGAGTCAGCAACGCGGCGGCCCAGGGGGATCGCGGATAGGCGATCGCGATGACACTCAACGTGTATCCGAGCACGACGAGATTGCCGATCAGTCCAGGGACGAGTTGAAACCCGAAGCTGTATAACGGATAGAGATAGACGAGCGCGATCAGCCCAAACACCCAGCGTCGAGGCCCGTTCCAGTACGGCTCTTCGGGGCCGGACAACAGGACGATCGCAAGGACCATCAATAACGTCAGGATCAGCCATACCGGCGCGACGATAACGTCGATCCATGTGAGGCTCTGACGGATTCCGGCAATGCTGAAGAACTTCATGCTTCCCGCTCCCCGTTGATGACTTCGATGAACCGGCGATCTCGATAAGCTTCGACGCGCGGTAGTCACCGGTTCGCTTCGGCCACCGGTCGACCCCCCGACGCTGGTCCGATCGCTCTCCGATTCGCACCATGAACCCCGACCCCATCGAGGCCCCGATCATGATCGAACAGGGTACGTCTGGACGAAAATCGGCCGGTCCCATGACGAAGATCGATGAGTTCCTGGTCGTCGAGCGGGCCTTCTCGGAGATCGACGAGCACCTTTCGATCGGCCTAGCCAACATCCATGCGCTGGTGCCGGACATCGCGGCCAACAAGGACAAGATTGCCCGGGCGTGTGGGATCTTCAAGCAGCGCGGGGCCAACGTCGCGATCTTCCCCGAGTTCTCGATCTCGGGATATGTCTGGGATGAAGAATCTGCTTGCCGAGCGTATGTCGAGGCCTCGAGTATCGAGAACCACGTCGATTGGATCGCGGGGACGATCCAGCCGCTGCTCGACGAGACGTTCCGCGCGGTCATTCTCAACGGGTTCCGCCGCTCGCCGGCCGGCGGTCACCTCAACTCGACCTTCGTCATCGGCAAGGACAACGACTGGTTGGGCGGCGAGCACGTCTACGACAAGGTCTTCCTGCCGCCGATCGAGCGAACCTACACCCAGACCGGCGTCCAGGACCGACTCGATCTGGAATCCGAATACGGTCGATTCGGGTTCACCACATGCTATGACATCATGTTCTCTCAACTGATCCAGGAGTACACCTTGCTTGATGAGGTCGACGCGATCATCGAGATCGCCTCATGGCGCGCCGCGGCGCTCCGGGACTATCCCGGGATGAACGTCCGGACCGACACCTACTACGGCGACCTCTGGGACATGGTGCTCTCCTCGAAGGCGGCGATCCACCAGGTCTGGATGATCGGCTGCAATGCGGTCGGGGTCCACGGGATCAGCGGGGCCCTGTTCTGGGGTGGCTCCGGGATTTGGGCTCCTTCGGGCCTCACATTGATCCAGGCGTCTCACTTCCGAGAAGAGCTGTTGATCGTCCACAACCTTGACATCCACGGCCAACGCCAGGCTGAGAAGGACGACTTCAATTACGCCCTCGACTTCAACGCCATCTACCAGCCGATCCACGGCAAGCGCGCCTTCACACGGATCCGAGACCGGTCGGCACCCGATTCGGAGTCCGAATAGCGGATCGCGGGATCCTTCCCGACGAATCGGGATGGTCCCGAGGGGTCGCAACCCGGGATCGACCTGGTATGATAATGATCCTGGGACATGAGTCTCCCCCGTCAATCCTCTCGGTCGCACCCCAACACGTACACACTCCTTGATCCAACGCCAATGATGGCATGCGTGTGGTCAAGCCATCGACGATTCTCGGTGCCCGAACTTGCTCGATCCGACCGCCGTGATTCGCGAGCCCCTCAGGAGTCCGCCCATGGCCGCCGACCGCTCCGACGCGCAACGGCGTGTGATGATCACCGGAGTGACGCGTGGGCTGGGCCTCGCGATGGCCGAGGGCTTCATCGCTGAGGGCTGTCGGGTGGCCGGTTGTGGTCGGAGCGCCTCGCAGATCGACCGTTGGCGTCAGGACTACCGCACACCGCACCGCTTCGATGTGGTCGACATCTCCTCCGATGCAGAGGTTCGATCCTGGACCGAGGCCGTCCTGAGCACGCTCGGCACGCCCGACCTGCTGATCAATAATGCGGCGATCATCAACGCCAATAATCGGCTCTGGGAGGTCCCGGTCGCCGAGTTCGACCAAGTCGTGGACATCAATATCAAAGGGGTCGTCAACACGATCCGCCACGTGGTTCCAGCCATGGTCCAGCGGGGCGAGGGCGTAATCGTCAACTTCAGCTCCTACTGGGGCCGCTCGACCTCGCCCGAGGTGGCGCCCTACTGCGCGACCAAGTTCGCCATCGAGGGTTTGACCCAGGCCCTGGCCCAAGACCTACCGCCAGGCTTGGCGGCGGTCGCCCTGAATCCCGGGATCATCGATACCCAGATGCTCCGGAGCTGCTTCGGACCGGCTGCGGCCCATCATCCCGACCCGGCCACCTGGGCCCGACCGGTCGTCCCGTTCCTGCTCCAACTGGGTCCGGCCGATAACGGCCAATCGCTCACCGCCCCGACTCGCTGATCGCCCGAGCGCTCACCCCAACGCGATCGCGATCCCCGCCCCCCAAATCCCAGATCAACCCGTACTTCTTGGT
>CAZSSM010000067.1:5694-38298 GCA_964609385.1 uncultured Planctomycetia bacterium | reverse complement strand
CCGTCGAGTTCGTCGTCGCCGTTGCCGCCGTTCAGGGTATCGTTGTCGTCGCCCCCGCCGAGGCTGTCGTTGCCATTGGCGCCGATGAGGTTGTCGTCGCCGGTACCACCTTGGAGCGTATCGTCGCCAGCGGAGCCGTTGAGGGTGTCATCGCCGCCTTCGCCGTCGAGGTCGTCGTTGCCGCCTTGACCGACGAGGGAGTCTTGGCCACTGCCACCTTCAAGGGTGTCGTTGCCATTGCTACCTTCGAGGGTATCATCACCGGTGAAGCCATCGAGGACGTCGTTGCCGTTACCGCCGACCAGAAGGTCTTCACCCCCATCGCCGAAGAGGGTGTCGTCGCCGTTGCCGCCGTCGATGGTATCGTCATTGCCGTTACCGTCGAGGCTGTCGTTGCCGTTGCCGCCTAGGATGCTGTCATCGCCGGCGTTACCAATGACGAAATCGTCGCCATCGTTACCCTCGATAAAGTCGTCGCCGTCGTCGCCATCCAGGGTGTCGTTGCCGTTGCCACCGAAGAGGAAGTCGACGCCGGAGTCGAGGTCGTCCCCGAAGTCGCCGCCGTCGAGGCTGTCGTCGCCGTCGCCGCCCAACAGCGTGTCGCTGTTGTTGAGCGTGTCGTCGCCGTCGTCGCTGCCAGAGCCCTTGAAGGAGGCGTCGTTATCGTCGCCACCGCGGATAACGTCGTCGTCGGACTCGCCGAGTTCGACGGCGATCGTCTCAGGACCACCGACGATGTAATCGGAGCCGGCGTTCCCCTCCAGCGAGTCATCGCCCAGGCCGCCGTCGATGGTGTCGTTGTCTTCGTCGCCAGAGATGACGTCGTCACCGTCGCTGCCGAAGAGGACGTCGTCGCCCATGTTGCCGTCGATGGTGTCGGAGCCGAAGCTACCGTCGATGGTATCATCGCCGGCATCGCCGTCGAGCGAGTCGCCGCCTAGGCCGCCATCGATGGTGTCGTCACCGGAGCCGCCCGAGACCGTGTCGTCCTGATCCCCCGCGTCGATGGTGTCGGCGCCGGCGCCACCGTCGATGAAGTCCTCGTCAGAGAAGATGGTGATGAAGGGGCCGCCCACGATCACGTCGTCGCCATTGCCACCCTCGAGGGAGTCATCGCCGGTACCGCCCTCGAGGAAGTCGTTGCCGTTGTTGCCCTCGAGGGTGTCGTCGCCGAATTCGCCGTCGAGAATGTCGTCGCCGCTGCCGCCGTTGAGGAAGTCCTCGTCGTCGCCGCCGAAGATCAGGTCGTCGCCATCCTGTCCGCGCAGGTCGTCGTCATCGTCGCCACCGTCGAGGGTGTCGTTGCCGCTGTTGCCGCGGAGCGAGTCGTCACCGTCGCCACCATTAAGCTCGTCTTCACCGTTGCCACCAATGATGAGGTCATCGTTGGCGCCGCCGGTAATCGTATCGTCACCGTTCTGACCGAGCAGGGTCGACATGCCGGTGAATGGGCTGCCAGCGTCGGTCAAAGGCGTCAGGTCGACAACGTCGTCACCGTTGTTGCCACGGAAGATGACCGCATCGAGGTCGGACGGCACGACATTGGCGAACTCGATATTGAACTCTTCGAAGCCGCTGACACCGTCGAAGACGGTAACTTCGATCGAAGGCAGGCCACCGGGGCCGAAGTCGTTCACTTCGATCACGAAGATGTCATCGCCGGAGTCGAGAAACCCGCCGCCGGAGTCGCCGATCAGGCGCAGCGTGGTGTCACCGTTGAAGGAGAGCGAAGCGGTCGAGAGGACGACACGACGCTCGAGCGAATCGGGCATGGGGACGAACGGCGCCGGAGTGGTGTGGCGTGAGGTGCGGCGGGAAAGCGCGCGGAGTGATCGCAGCATGGGAGGGGTACCCTCAACGTCAAGGAGTGTGTTTTCGGTATCAGAAAGGCCGATACCAAAGACGCGCACAAGGCACGCCAAAAATGGATGCCGATCTTCGAGGACCGTATCCACACGGATCATCACATAGGCGGTGACTGCGTGTCAACAATGCACGAAGAAAAATATTCAATCGCGCGCCTTTAATAACTTAGGTGCAATTATCCCGCAAACATTTTTTGCAATAACCGTGGCAGCGCCGGGTCTGTCTCTGAACTATCTTATCTAATTTGTTCCGGCTCGCTTATATGGGCGAGCGATCCATGCCATATTCTCTGCTCGTAACTTGGACCCCGCACCTGGCAGACGCACTGTCGCTCTCGACTGACGTTCAACAACGCTGAAGACGACTCTTACTTACGATAAACGTCTTGATTTATTTCGAAACGTACGCACCTCATGCAAAGAACGGCTTCCTGTTGTAGCACAGCGCCGGATTTGGCTTAAAGAGTTCGCCTTTGTTCGGCGGTCGTGGCTCGTTGGTACGGGCGAGCAGTACCGGCACAGACCGGCCATCCCTGAGCTACGTCATTGACGAAGCCTGAGAGAGACCGTGAGGACCGAAAAACACCGACGCAGTCACGATCGTGACGGATTGGCCGAAGCAGGTCCGCTCGATCGCCGCCACCAACGGTTGCGGGATCGTCCTAACGTTGATTGTCACACCGACCTAAACCACAGATCGACACAAGGGATCTCTCGGATCGAATCAGTGCCAGAGTCGATCCGGCTCTCAGGCGAGTCGGGCCTTGGAACGTCGTGAGTCAGGGTATCGGGGCTCGAGATGCTGCGGGAAATTGCGCGGACTGTGCGCAACATGGGAGGGTTCCCTCAAATCTCAGGGGACAATCGTTGTCAGGGAGGTCAATACGGTCAGCGAACCCAGGGCAAGGTACGCCGAGGACGGATGCCGATCCACAGAGATCGAATCCTTCCAGATCATTACATACTGAGCGGCTGTGTGTCAACAATAGACAAAAGATTCATCGATTCGCGCCCCCGACTGCCTATGGATGATCTTCATTGATGGCGCGTGAGTGCAAATATGGAGGCAGTGCCATATCTGGCCAACTAAAGCATGGTTCGGCATTCTAAAGCTAACAACAGAGGAGGTCTCCCTCGGCCTCTGCCATTGTTGACGGATGACAAACATTCTTATCGAAGTACCGTGAAGCCATATCTTTTTTCGATTTCTCCGCAGAGGCAGGGTAAGTCAGCCCGTCCCGCTGCCCGGTCGACTTCGAGGGCTGGGTCGAGATCTCCGACAGGGTCAACGATCACGGCCAAACTGACCAGCCGGTCAAGACCGAGGCCCCACTGCTGGAACTCCAAGAGCAGGACCACCTTGGTTGGGTCCATGCTCGCATGTTCTTCAGAGCCACTGATCTGACAAATTCCGTGACGTTGTCAATTATTGATAAAAACAATCAATTTAGGATCGTCACCCATGTGCCATCAACCTCGATGAGATCATCGCTTTCCCGGAACCCGGGACGGCAAGGGGAAAGATTGGGAGCGGAATTGGCACGACGAATGCGTCAGACCACCGCTTTATGACCTTCTGAAATTGGGAAAGACCTCGACGCACTAGCGATTCTCCTGCGGCAAAACGTCCGTCGCAGTCAGCATCAGGGCGTCGCTGGCCGACCATTGATCGATCTGAACGACGAAGAGGAACCACGACGTGACGCAGACCATGTCGACCCGCGAGCCGAACGGCCCGATCAAGTCCTCAGATGTACCGGCACCGGCCTCGGGCGAGTTATTGAAAGACCGTTTCACCAGCGACGAAGTTTTCCTCCGCCTGGTGGCCACAGCACGTGAGGAGTTGGGCCGAAGCTGGTTCTCGCTGCTGGTCAGCGGGATCGCGGCGGGTCTGACGGCGGCGGTGAGCTTGCTGGCCTCGGTGCCGGTGATCGCCGGGCTGGGTGATGGGCCGGCGGCCGAGCTAGCCGGGGCGATGACTTACGGCTTGGGCTTCGTGCTGATCGTCGTGGGACGCTATCAGCTCTTCACCGAGAACACCCTCACCCCGGTCATGCTGGTCCTGCATCGGAGGAGCGGCCTGGGCCTGTTGTTGCGGCTCTGGGGCCTGGTTTTGTTGGGCAACCTAATCGGCGCCTCGGCCATGGGGGCGATGCTTTACTACTCGGGCGTCTTTGACCCGGAAGAGTCGGCGCACATCCTGGAAGTGACCCGGAGGACACTCGACGAGGGTTGGCCACGCCTGCTCTGGGCCAGCGCCTTCGCCGGCGGCCTGGTGGCCAGCATGATGTGGCTGGTCGTGGCCGTCCGCGAGTCGACGGCCCGGATCCTGATCGTGCTCTCGATCGCCGCGGTGATCCCCATTGCCAGGCTGCACCACTGCGTCTTCGGCACCACCGAGACCCTCTACGCGGTCTTCTCGGGGAACGCCTCGCTGATCGAATACGGCCGATTTCTCAGCCTTTCGGTGCTGGGCAACACGATCGGCGGGGTCGTCTTCGTGGCGGTCATCAATTTCGCCCAGACGAGCCATGCGCAGCTCGATGACAACCTCGATCAGGACGACCCGAGCATCTAAGTATTGAAACTGAATCTGTTCGGACCATCCTCCAACACAAACTCACGCGGAGAAGTCATCGACCTCGGATGACTTCTGCCCGGTCGTGATCCCGGCGAGTTCGCGGAGCCGATCGCCAACAGTGCTCATCGATGACCAGCGGTCCTTGGGGTCGGGCGCGATGAGCTGCCGGAGAAACTGACAGAGGTTCTCGGGCATGTCGGGCTGGACTTCCTGGGGGTCGAGGGGCGGCTGATTGATCCGCTGGGTCATCTGGGCCATCGAGTCGGCGCCATCGTAGGGTAGCCGACCGGTGAGCAGTTCGAAGACGACCACGCCGAACCCGAAGACATCGATCCGGTGGTCGACAGGCTTTCGCCGGAGCAGTTCGGGAGCCATGTAATTCAGCGTCCCGGTCCGGTTGCCCGGCTTGTGGAAGGCCGGCGTGTCGGGGACGGCCAATCCGAAGTCGATGATCTTGACCCGCCGCTTGCTGCTGATCAGGAAGTTCTTGGGCGCGACGTCATGGTGGAGGAACCCGGCCTGGTGGACGGCGGCGAGCCCATCGGCCGCCTGCGCCAGCCGCTCTAATTTCTCGGTCAACGAGTAGCCGGCTGATTCAGCGACGTGGCGGAGGCTGACCCCCTCGATGAACTCGGTCGTCAGATAGTAATCCTTCTTGTTGGTCGTCCCGTATTCGAAGGTCCGACAGACATTGGGGTGGCGAATGATCATGCCGATCTCACCCTCGGTCGGCCGCCCGACCTGCGAGGCGCGGGCGAGCACCTCCTCGGTCAGTTGGCGGTTCTGCACCTTCAGGAAGACGACGCCCCCCTGCTCGTTGTCGATGGCCCGGAAGGCTTCCGACATGCTCCCCCGTTGCATCTCGGAGAGGATCTGGAACCGCTTCTTGAGATTGACCCCCTTGCGCCCCTGGAGCGACGGCGAGCCGGTCGGATGGGGAGTCGCCGAGGCGGTCGAACGTGCCGACGACCCCGCCTTCGAATCCGACTTACCCTTCAACAGATTGCCGAACATCAGCGCCTCGCTCGTGCATTCCACGATCATGTGGTCCGGGACTGATGATTCCCCGGACGACCCGTTTGAGTCCCAATCTCATCGTACGTCTGCCTCGGAGTCGTGCAAGCCATTCCAGTTTACGACTCGATGGGCCGACTCGTGACCGAATTCGCCGCTGAATCGCTCGGCATCCCCTTGGCGACTGGTCGAGCCGCTCCGTATCGTGGGACCGCCCACGGCGATTCGGCGCCGGTCGGGATCGCAACCGTCGATCATCGCGGTCATCGCAACATGCAGGCGAGGAGAATATCATGACCCCGTCGATCAACCGATCGATACCGACCATCACCTGGATCGGGATCGTCGCGCTTCTGATGACCGGATCCGAGGCGATCATGGATCCCGCTCGGGGGGCCGATCCGGAGCGTCGAGCCCCCACGACGGCCCCCGACGATTCGGGGACTCGTCCCAACGTTGTGCTGATCCTGGCCGACGACCTGGGCTTCGGCGACCTGGCCTGCTACGGCCACCCGACCTTCCGGACACCGAACCTCGACCGGCTCGCCGACGAGGGCGTTCGGCTGACCCAGACCTGGGTCCCGGTCCCGTTCTGCGCCCCGTCGCGGGCCACGATCCTGACCGGCCGCTACCCCTGGCGGAACGGGATGGTCCGCAATCCCGCCCCCGATGCCCCCAACGGTCGGGGTGACTTCGGAATGGACCCCGAGGAGATCACCCTGGCCGAGATCCTCGGCCAGGCCGGCTATGCCACCGCCTGCATCGGCAAGTGGCACCTGGGCCACCAGCCCGGGTTTTTCCCCACCGAACAAGGCTTCGATGAGTACCTTGGGATCCTCTACTCCAACGACATGCGTCCCGTCGAGTTGGTCGAAACGGTCGGGTCGGCCAAACGGGTGATCGAGTACCCGGTCGTCCAAGCGACCCTCACCGAGCGCTACACCGAGCGGGCCGTCCGGTTCATCGAGGACCACGACGACGGGCCATTCTTCCTCTATCTGCCACACGCGATGCCGCACAAACCGTTGGCCGCCAGCGAGGCGTACTACAAGCGGACCGGCACGGGCCTCTACGGCGACGTCATCGCCGAGTTGGACGCCTCGGTCGGCCGGATCCTGGAAACCCTTCGCGAGCGCGGGCTGGAGCGGAACACGCTGGTCTTCTTCCTCTCCGACAACGGCCCGTGGTACGGCGGTTCGACCGGCGGGCTACGCGGAATGAAGGGTCGAACCTGGGAGGGTGGCCTCCGAATCCCCTTGATCGCGCGCTGGCCGGGCGTCTACGCCGAAGGGCTGGTCAGCGATGCTGTCGTCGGCACCATCGACCTCGTCCCGACCATCCTGGCCGCCTGTCGAGTCGCGCCGCCGGAAGGTGTGGTCCTCGACGGCCTCGACATCACGTCGATCTTCACCGAGCCGGGCACCGAGAGCCCGCACGAGGTCATTGTCGGGATGCAAGGGGGACGGCTCGCTGTGGTCCGCTCGGGCCGTTGGAAGCTCCATGTCCGGGAACCGGGGAACGAATCGACGCATCCGGTCGACAAACCTTGGGTCGACCCGAGAGGCCCCGACGGCGTGACCATCCTCGCCCCCTTCGAACAGCCGCAGCCCAACGCCTTCCCGGGCCTCCTCGGCGGCGTCGCCTCCAAGCGGATGATGCTCTTCGATATGGAGTCCGACCCCGGCGAACAGCGCAACGTCGCCCGGGAGCACCCCGAGGTCGTCCAACGGCTCAAGGCCCAATTCGACACCATCACCCGCCAGGCCCAGGAGGTCGCCAAGGGTCGCGACTGAGCATGGCCAAAGCCGGCACCTCGCGGAGCGACATCCTCTGACCCAAAGGTTCTCAAGAGGTCGACCGACCGAGGAGATGGATCCCGAGATCGGAGGACGCCGAATCGCCACGCCGATCATCAACGCCAACGTCATCGACCAACGTGTCCGCGCCCTCAGCGACAGCTTGGTTCCCGATTCGCCGATGCATTGGGAACCCCAAATACAAAATTTACTTTTTTTATATATAAACAATTTACCCTAAAATTTTCGACCTCGATGAGACCGTGGCGATCGACACGCTGGCTGAGGGGGGCAAGGACTTCGGGGTCGCAGCGACCCCTTCATGCGACATCTACAAATAAATCTTTTTAACAAAGTACAATGATTGTGATTTTGAGCAATTCGGGGTTTATTCCTGGGTCTAGACGGGGAGTTCGAAGAAGAGAATCGAGGCCGTTCCCGAGAGGGTCGAAAACTCATGGGGGACGGGCTTCCGCTGATCCACTTCTGTGGGACTGGCCGGCCAAAATGAAACCAGCGTGGGAGTGGATCGGCCTCGTCGTCATCAACTCGGTTCGCCGATGAGCGCGAGGAACCAGCCTCGGACTCTGAGGCGGTGGGCCTGGGCGATCTCGACGACCTGGGCGCGGTTGGGGCGTTCGGCGATCCGTCGGGGCAGCCCGAGTCCCGAGGCGATGCGTCGGACGTCCTCGTCGCGGTCGGGGACGCGGAGCGCAGCGACCTCGCGGTCGAAGACCAGGCGTTGGCGGGACTCCAGGGCGCGGAGGAACCGGTAGGCACGGCCGAGGTCGTCGTCGGCCTCGTTGGAGATCAGCCCGGCCTCGCGGAGACCGCGAATGGCCTGAGGGATGTTGGGGACGATCAGGCCGGGCCGCTGATGGGCGTGGGTCAGCAGGAGGAACTGGACGAGGAACTCGACATCGACGATCCCACCGGGTCCGCGTTTGGCGTCGTCGCCATCGGCTTGGCGCTCGAGGCGCAGCTTCATCTTGAGCAGGTCGGCGCGGAGCGTTTCGATGTCGCTGGGACGAGCGAGGATCGCGTCGATCCGCTGGCGGAGAGCGCGGGCGAACCGGGTCGATGAGGCCCAGGCGACCCGAGCACGGGTCAGGGCGAGCCGCTCCCAGGTCCGCGCCGGGCCGTCGAAGTAGGCGTCGAAGGCGTCCAGGGGCGTGGCCAGGGAGCCGGCCGAGCCGTGCGGTCGGAGCCGGAGGTCGACGCGGTAGAGCGGCCCGGAGGTCCCTGGTCGGCCACCGAGTTCATGGAGCAGGATCCGGGCGAAGGCCTCGAAGACGGGACCGCTCCGATCCAGACGGGCGCGGCTGGTCGGCTGCGGCTGGACCGGGCCATCGCTCTCATAGATCAGGATCAAGTCGAGATCGCTGTGGTACGTCAACTCGCGTCCGCCAAGCTTGCCGAGGGCGAGAATGGCCCAGTCGGTGGGCATCGCGCGCCGGGACTTGACCGGTCGGATGGGTCGGCCAAACTGGGCGATGACGCCGGGCCATCGGCTCCGCGCGACCTGGCCGAGGATGGCGTCGGCGACGTCGGAGAGCTGGCGCTGCACGGTCCTGAGCGGATCGCGTCCGAGGATGTCCCGGGTCCCGATCCGGACCCACTCCTTGTTCCGGAACCCGAGGAAGATCGGACCGAGATCCTCGGCGTTCTGGCAAAGCTGTTCCAACTCGATCCGAATCTGGCGGGTGGGCCGAGCGCGGTCTTGGGCCAAAGAATCGATCAGATCGTCGATCATGCCGGGGTTATTGATCAGCACTTCCGAGAGGAACCGGGACTCAGCACAGAGGGCGACGAACATCTCCATGGCCTGGGGCTGGAGACTGAACAGCTCCCAGAGGATCGCCTTGGCACCCAGCGAGGCCGAGACCTGTTCGAGTCGGGAGAGGGTCAGGTCGGGGTCGGGTCGCTCGGCGATGGCGGTCAGCAACCGGGTAGCGATCGCTGCCAGGAAATGCTCGCAGCGGGCTTGGGGTAGGAACGGGATGTCCTCGCGGGCCAAGCGCTTGAGGTTGTCGTAAGCGCGGGTCGGATTGTCGAAGGGATAGGGGGCCAGCACGGCGGTGATCCGGTTGGGATCAGGCTCGGGGTCGAGCACCAGGTCGACCACCGGTTCCTCGTCGCCCTCGGGATCGTCGGGAAAGGCGTCGTGGAGCAGGTGGTCGAGGATCCGCCGGTTGTTCCCGGTCTTGGCCTGGTAATCGTTGAGGAACTGCTGGGCCAACGCCAGGCGCGGCTCGGGGTCGTCGACCGATTCGGAGCTGAGGTCGTAGCTCATCCGAATGGCCAGCGTGCTCAAGGCGTCGACCTGGTCCTCCGAGGGCATCTGGTGGGTCTGGCGATCGAACATGGTCTGGAGCCGGTGCTCAAGGCGTCGGAGGAAGCGGTAGGCGTCCTCCAAGGTGGCGTGTTCCTCGGCAGTCAGGCATCCGACACGCTCGAGTTCGGTCAGGGCGCGGAGCGTGTTGGTGACGCGGACCCGCTCGTGCTTGCCACCGTGCAGGAGTTGGAGGAACTGAACGACGAACTCAACGTCGCGGATCCCACCATGTCCGGTCTTGACCTGACGATCGTCGTCACCGGCCTGGCGGGTCCGCTGCTCGATCCGCCGTTTGGTGGCGCGGATGTCGGCGATCTCGACGGCTGTCAGATAGCTCCGATAGACGAACGGCTCGATGGTGCGAAGGAACTCGGCGCCGAGGTGGGGATCCCCGGCAATTGCCCGACACTTGATCATAGCCTGGCGTTCCCAGGTCCGACCCTTGGCCTCGTAATAGCTCAACGTCGATGGCAAGGAACGGACCAGCGGGCCTTGATCGCCGTCGGGCCGCAGCCGCATGTCAACCCGGTAGACGACACCGTGGGTCGTGTGGACCGAGAGCAGGCGGACCAGTTCGCTGCCCAGCCTTGCGAAGAACTCCGCGTTGGAAACGCCTCGACGGCCGTCGGTCTGGCCGTCCTCGTCATAGAGAAACAGCAGGTCGATGTCCGAGCTGTAATTGAGTTCGACGCCGCCGAGCTTGCCGAGAGCCAGCACGGCGAACCGGGCCTCGGAGCCGTCCAAGCGTCGAGGACGACCGTGGCGACGAACCACCGCGCGTTGGGCCAGGCGGTAGGCCAGTTCGACTAAGACGTCGGCCAGATGGGAGAGGTCCTCCAGCGTAATCTCCAGGGGGAGCCCCCGGATGATGTCGTTGTAGCCGATCCGGAGCATCTCCCGGTGTCGGAGCATCCGGAGCGCGGAGGTTTGAGCGGCCGGATCGTCCGACTCGGCCAACTCGGCCCAGCATTCCTCGCAGATCGACGCCGGGTCGCGACGGACGGCGCCGTCGCGGAGCCAACCGGCCAAATCGACCTGTCGAATTAAAACATCACTGAAATACTGACTTGTCCCAAATAAAGCCATCAGCACGACTAGGGTGCTGGCCGGAGCGGGATAGTTCTGGTCGTTGATCGGGACCGAATCGGGCTGTTCGAGATAAGACCAGGGTTGGGGTGTTCGGGCCAGAAACCGGACCAAATTGGTCAGAGCCATATCCGGGTCTGGGGAGCGCCGGAGCATCGGGAGGAGCTGTTCGAGGAGCACCTCAGGCGTTGATGAGGGCCACCTGTTCAGCCCGAGATCATGGAGGTTCCGTGCAGCGCGATCGACATCGCGGACCCCGGAATCGCGAAGCAACTCGGCGAGGTGATCCGGATCGGCATAGCATTCGGACCAAGGACGTTCCGACATCGCGCCACAACACCGGAGGTGGGCATCGAAGACGTGGGAGGGGGAGGATCGACGTCGTCAGCGTACGAACCGTTCGTTGCCGACCTCAGATGGTGAGATCAATGAGCGATCGATGTCAGGCGTGCGGACGGTTCGTCTCGAGGATCCGGCCCCGCGTCCGATCGAATCGCCCGACATGCTGGAGGTAGCGAAGGATCGTCTCCATGTCACGACGGCCGATGCTCAGACGTCGCATCCAGGAGCGTTCGTCGAAGTCATCCGGATCAACCCCGTGCCGGTCGAAGGCCTCGACCAGGTCGGCGAGTCGGCCTGGTAGTCGAGGGGTGGGCACGAAGCGTCGATGGGCGGCCCAAGGATCGCCGAGCCCCTCAAACCCCGGATCACGCCAGTAGGGGCGACCTCGATGCCGGAGCACGGTAATCAACCACTGCTCGAAGCTGGAGGCGACGATCATCGGCTTCTGATCGGCCCGTTCATCACCGGAACCGAAGATCGGGCAACCGCCAGCCGGATGCTGGTAGGCCAGGTCGATGCAGATCGTCTCGTCACCGGGACATCCCAGTTCGAACCAGCTCTCCGGTTGAACCCAGAGGCCGGGCAGCCGGGAGAACAGGATCATCGGTCCGAGCGAGCCCAATGGGTGGATCAACGGCTGGTCGTCCAGATAGAGCCCGTCAGAGATCCGGAACCAGGCGCGGAGGGTCCGAGGCAAGGCATGTCCGTAGCGGAACTCCCAATCGCGGATCTCGGAGGCGGTTCGGGGCTCGCGAAGGCTCAGTCGACGCCCCGTCGGTGAGACGACCCATTCGGAGAACGAGCGACCCCGCCCGGTGATCGCCTCGGGAGGGACGCCGGTCACGTGGCACCAGGTGAGCAGTCCGTCTTGCAGCGTTTGGCCGAGCGACCCACCGTCCTTGGCCCGGGAGATCGGAGGCAAAGGGCAGGTCACGAACGATTGGACGAGGGCCGTGGACATGACGGGGTCCGATCGAGGTCGAGCGCGGAGGGACGCGGGGTCGGCCGGGGCCGAGACGGGCGTTCGGAGGCGCGTGGGCGAAGGCGAGGCGTTGGCGGAACGGGAAAAAACGGGAGGTTCGTTCGAAGTCAGGCGAGCGAGGCCGAAGCGGTCGTCTCGGCCGGCTGAGGGCGCGACTCGCGGGTGACGATCTGGCCGAAGAGGGTGACGGCGCTGACGTTCTCGACGGTCACATCGACGAGTTGGCCGACCAACCGCTCGGTCCCGTCGAAGACGACGATCCGATCGCAATCGGTCCGACCAGTCAACTGGAGGACATTGGGGCGATCCTCCAAGTCTGAACCACGCTTGGCGGCCGACTTGCTCGGCCCCTCGACCAGAACCTGGACGGTTCGACCGAGGAAGGCCCGATTGTCTTCTTGGCTGATCCGGGTCTGAACGGCGAGCAATGCGTTGTTGCGGGTCTTCTTGACGTCCTCGGGCACGTCATCATTAAACAATAGATCGGCCTTCGTCCCGGCACGCGGGCTGTATTTGAAAATGAAACTGTTTTTGAACCGGGACCGTTCGACCAGCTCGACCGACTTTTGGAAGGAGGCATCGGTCTCGCCGCAGAACCCAACGATGAAGTCGCTGGAGACAGCGGCCCCGGGAACCGTCTGGCGGATCCGTTGCATCATCTCATCATAGAGGGAGACCGTGTAGAGCCGTTTCATCCGTTTGAGCATGAGATCGCATCCGCTCTGGGCCGGCACGTGGAGGTAACGGCTGACCTTGGGCAAATCGCGGACCGCAAGCAGCAGATCGTCGGTCATGTCGTTGGGAAAGTTGGTGATGAACTTAATACGGGCCAAACCATCCAAAGCGTCGAGCCGCTCCAGCAGGTCGCTCAGCCGGGTGGTCCGACCATCACCGTGGCGGAACTTGTAACTATTGACCGTTTGGCCGAGCAACGTGATTTCCAAGACGCCCTGATCGATGAGGTCGCGGGCTTCCTGGAGGATCGTCTCGGGGTCCCGACTCTGCTCGGGCCCACGGACCGATGGGACGATGCAATAGGTGCAGAACTTGTCACACCCCATCATGATCCGCACGAAGGCCTGAAAGGGGCTGGGCCGCATGGCCGGCTCGCGGAGCGGGTCGTACCCTTCGAAGCTCTCGGAGATCGTCTTGCGCGTGCCGCCGGTCCTCGGCAGGCTGACGGCCATCTGCGGACGCCCTTCGAGCCGCGCCTGCTCGATCAGCTCGGGGACCCGCGCGAGTTGGCCGGGACCGACGACCAGGTCGACGTGCGGGGCGCGTCGGAGGATCTGCTTCTGGTCCTTCTGCGCCATGCAGCCGATGACGCCGATGGTCAGGTCGGGTCGGCGTGCCTTCAGATGCTTGATCGTCCCCAAGGCACTATAAATCTTGTCCTCGGCGTGCTGACGGACCGAGCAGGTGTTGTAGAGGATCGCGTCGGCCTGACCGACATCGTCGGTCAATTCGTAACCCTGCTGGATCAGCTTCCCAGTGACCAGCTCGCTGTCGAGCACGTTCATCTGGCAGCCGACGGTCTCAATGTAGAGTTTGGGCCTGGCCGGTCGATCTGACGCATCGGCCATCACGCGACTCCTGAAGTTCAGTCCGGGGACAAGCACGGAAGCGTTGGGGGGACCGTTCAATCCCGTTGGCGATCACGGATGCCGTGGGCGTCCGGATCGATCCGGGTGATCGATGGGACAATCCATTGCCCAATGGTAGTCCGACGCCGGAGTAATTGGAAACGGACCCGGCCGGTTCGGTCGGCGACCGGTTCGGATCGCGTCGATGAGCCGATCCGATCCCATCGTGCGTCCTCGGTCAAGACCGCTCGGATCACCGAGCCACCTCGATGATCCGAGGCGCGGGGTCACAGACACGGACCCGACCGACGGTCCGTTCGCCTATGAGCAGGTCCAGTTCCGTGCCCGTCTCAGCGTAAGCGACGCGGATGATGGCCAGGGCAAGGACCGGCTCGCCGGAACCGGCCGGAGGCGTAGCGATCGAGGTGACCGGACCGGCCGCCTTGCCATCGGCCTGGAGGGTCCAGGATGGCTCGGACGGCTCCGTCGTGCCGTCATCGTCACCCTGAAGACCGTTCTCAAGTGCGTTGGCATCGAGGACTTCGACCAACCGGAGGATCTTGTTGACGTGGCCCAAGGCGTCGAGCCGCGCTACGGTCTCCTGGCCGATGTAACATCCTTTGTCGAAGTGGAGGGCGGTCCGATCGCGGTCGATCTCCTGAGGCAGGTTCTCCGTCGCGACATCCTGACCCGAGACCGGCCAACGCGCGGCGACTCGGAAGTAGTTGGCCAGGACTGGGTCGAGTTCGAGAACGGGCTCGGGGGCCATCGCGTCGCGGATCGCCTGGTCGACCTCCGGACGATCCGGGAGCGGGCCGATGATGGTCAGACCGGGTCGTCCCAGCGGTTGTTCATCGACGATCCGGAGCGCCTGGGGGGACTCGGCCAGCGGGGCGACGAATGCCTCGTCGCCGGTCGAGCCGCCGAAGTACTCGCGAAGCGTCGAGAGCGACTCGGCCGACCGGGCCACGATATGGATCTCGAAGGTCTCCGCCTGGATATCGATCAACTCCGACTCGTCGAAGATGGCATATTTATCGAATTGGGTGCGGATCGCCTCATGTGCGGAGACGTCCGAGCGGATCAGCAGGTCTTCGCCGAGGTTGTGCAGGGTCAGAAAGGCGAGGGTTTTGCCTTTGAGGCTGGTCAGGAACGCCTCGACGCTCTGGCCCGGCGCCAGTCCTTTGACGTGTTGGGTCGTCAGGTTGTGCCAGGAGTTGAGCCGGTCGGGTCCTCGGGTGATGTACCGAAGCCGATCCGGGCGCTCCCAGCATGCCAAGGGGGGGATGGTCAGGCTCATCGGGTGTTCAGTCCCCAGAGAGGGAGGGGTCGTGCACGGTGACGCGGGTCGATTCGGCTTGGCTGAGCACGGTCGTCGAGGGACTCAACTGGACCAGCCGGCGGACCTCCTCGGGCCGGTCGATGGCAATCACGCCCAGTTCCTGGAGGTCGGCCGGATCGAGTTGGCTGGCCAGGTAGACGTCGGCTCGGGGTAGCAAGGCGATCAAGGCCCGCGCCGAGCGGTAGTCGAACTCGGCTTCGAGACCTCGGAGGTCGCGGATCGTCGGACGATCGGAACGAAGGTCGATCAGCCGACGCCAGGACGGCCCCAGTTCACTGAGCTGATCGGCCAATACCGCGACCTTGCCGCCGAGCCGGACCAGCGCCCCGGCCGACTCGAGGCACGTGGCCAGGACCTCGTGTTGCCGTTCCGCTGAGGTGACCCCGGAGCCCAACACGACCAGATCAGCCTGGTCTTCGACCCGAAAGTGCCAATGCCGGTCCAGGGCCTCAACGGCGCGTGGGGCTAGCTCGTCAGCGGAACCGATCAGGACCTCCGCCACCTTCCGATCGCCGCCCAAAACCACGCCGATCTGATAGAGCAAGCCCAGCAAGCTGCTGACGACCAGGGCCTCCTCGTCCGGTCGAGGACCTCTCGTGGGACTCGCGTTCCGAGTCGCATCGGGAACCGGGCTTGAATCGCTTCGCGCTCCCTGTGATTCGCGATCGCTCATCCCCGGAAACAGGACCGACCAGGGACCAACCAGACCGTCGGAACCCCGATAATCAATCGGGCCGATCGGGATCGCCACGTCGGCGTCGGTCGCGAAGCGGTTGAGGTAGACCCGACGCCCGAACTCGGTGCTGGCCAGGTAGGCCAACCCGTCACGATCGTCCGGATCGTGGACGAGCAACTCGACGTCGTCGCCGAGCTGCCAGGCGCCAACACCGCCGGGTCCCGGCTCGGTCAGCAGGCAGTGGATCGTGCTCGGCTGACGTTGACGGACGACCTCGACGATCGCGCGGACCACCTCGGCCTGCTCCGCAAGTCGGCCATCGACGGCCAACGCGACTGTATCGCCGGGGTAGATCGCCTGGTCCAGCGGCGGGAGTCGTCCGGGATCGGCCATCGCCGAGGCGGTCAGCCGATCGGCGGACTCTTCGGGGATCGCTGGGCCCAGCCAGTGACCGACCAACGCGACGGGATCCACGTCGAGGGTCAGTTGGCGTTTCCCGAATCGGACCGGGATCTCCATCGTCCATCATCCCCAGAGCCGGCCCATTCGTTTGAAAACCATCACCTCAACGTCCGTCGACCCGCAGCAACGCTGGTCGGGCCGGTCATCGTCGAAGGAATTCCGGCGATCGCACGGCCCTCGCGATCGCTAGCGGATGAGCACATTGTATACTGGATCGCGCGTCGGATCGAGGACGGTCGGCGCGGGCTCGATCGCCGAATCGGGACTCACCGGGAACTCTCCGAAGCGTCGACGCGTCGAATGGAACGAGATGGCTGGGCCAAACGACGATCACGCACTGGTGCAACGCAGCCGCGCGGGCGATCGTGAGGCGTTCGGCCAACTCGTGGTCCGTTACGAGCAACGTCTTTTCGCCACCCTGGTTCGGCTGACCGGCTCGAACGATTCGGCGCAGGACGTTTTGCAGGACGCGTTCGTGCAAGCTTACGTCAAGCTCGACGGGTTTCAGGGGCAGAGTTCGTTCTACACGTGGATTTACCGGATCGCCGTCAACCGCGCCTTGAGCGATCGCCGCAAGCGCCGCGAGGTTGTCCCACTGGACGCTTCCGACGGATCGACCACGAGGTTGGAACCGGCCGAAGATCCGGAGCGAGCCGATCCCATGCGACCCCTGGTGGCCTCCGAGCGGAATCAGATGATCCAAGCGGCCTTGGATCGACTCTCGCCCGAACATCGTGCCGTAGTGGTCCTCAAAGACCTTGACGGGAAAAGCTATGATGAGATCGCCGCGATCCTCGACATCAACATCGGAACGGTCCGAAGCCGATTGCATCGGGCACGCTCCGAGTTGAAGCGACGGCTGGCCCCCCTGCTCGACGAGAACGCCCTGTCCCCGCCCACGCCCGATGAGGCGATCTCCTGATCGTTGCTGTCTCGGGTACCCCCTTTCCCAAATCGCAACAATCCTTCGGCCCAAACCCTCCGCCGCGGCCCGTTCTTTCCCTGTGATCGAGTTTTCACCATGCCCTCAGCCTTCGACGAATCCCTGCTGACGGCCTACCTCGATGGGGAATTGGAACGGACCGAGGCCGTCCGGGTCCACGACCTCCTCCAGCAACGCCCCGACTTGATGCGGGAGTATCAGCAGCTTCGGGTCGTCCGGGATCTGGTCGCCAGCCTGCCCGAGCGCGAACTGGCCGACTCGCTCCAGATCGGCGTGCTCGACCGGATCGAGACCACGACGCACAACGATCGGACCTCTCTGCGCAAGCGGCCCCTGCTTTCCAAAACGTGGGGGCGCGTCGTCACAGGATCGGTCCTGATGGCCACTGCCGCCTCGCTCCTCTTCGCGATCTATCTCCAGTTCATCTTGCCCGCAGAGCGGGGCGACGCTGACTTGGAGATCGCCCGCATCGCAGAAGAACCGAAAGCACCGATGGAGGCTGACCTCGCCGCCCCGATCGACGGAATCGAACAGGCCACCGCTGGTGTCGGCACATACGAATCATACGAATCGGTTGCCACACCCGATCTCGCTCGGCAGACCGGTCTCGACGAGGATCTCGATCTCGCTGAAAAGGGTACCGAGGCCGACGCCGCCGATCAGGACGGATCCAATGAATTCTTCGAGCGCGAGTTGATGCAGCGGTCCGTCACACGCTCGGAGGATTTTTTCAACGATCCCGCCGCCGAGCCCCCGCTGGTCGCCGAGTCGATGTCGAACGGCCTGGGCGGTGGCTCTCGGGTTCAAGACGAGGAACGCAAGCAGGCCGGCCTCGCCTTGCAGACCACCTTCGGCGACGCAGTCGAGACGTACCCGCTCCGGAACATCGCGGTGATCGACAACCTGAACGACCTCAAGCAACTCGACTCGATCTTTAACGATCTCGACGAGGTCGTCGATGCTGCCCCGGTCCCGCTCTTCCGATCGCCGATCGTCCCCTTGGAACAGCCCGATCCGCAAGAGGCACACGCCGACGAGAGTGCCGGTCGTCGCCGTCGCTTCGCCGTCGCCCTCATCGTTGAGACCAAGAACCTCGACGACGTCCAGGCCCGGATGCGCAACTCCTTCGAGCGCGTCGTCGATCTCACCATGACTAAACCCGAGATCCGTGATCAGATCACGCTGCCTGATGACGAGCAGGTCTTCTACGGCCTGAATTCGCCAGTCGCCTCACAGGTCGAGGCGTTGGTTAGCAAGGGGGAGTTCGACCAGATCTGGGCCTACCTCAAAGACGTTTCCGACGGGATGCCCCCTCCCGAAGTCGGACTTCTGGGTGCAGCGATGCCTTTGACCCCCGCGCCGTCCCATCCGGAACGCCTCGGATCCGCCCACCTCAGCCGGTCACGGGGTGCTCCTCCTCAAGATCAAAGAGGGCGTCAGAGCACCCCGCCGGCCAGCGAATTGGAAACGCGCGAACCCGCATCGGAAGGCCCCGTGGAGTCCACATCGCGTGGGGAATCGTCCCCGATGGAGCTGATCTTCACCCCGGACGATGCGCCGGAGAGCGCCGATTTCCGGAGAGATCGAGGACGATCAGCCCTCGGTAAGCCACGCGATCCGTCCAAGACGGTCCTTATCATCTGGCTGGTCGGCTCGATCGATGAGGTTCCCGGCCGCGTCCAGTCGAACGAACTCGATCCTTCGGCCGAGGAGCCGGCGGACTCACCCGATACGACCGCTCCCACACCGGACGAATCCACTCCGGGCGAGCCAGATTCAAACGATCCTCCGAGCCGCCGTTGATCCGAGCACACGTCCCTCCTCGCTCCGCAATGGTCCTAGGCCACGCTTCACAAGGACTTCGGGCTCAGGGCGATCACTCCTCACTCGGGTTCGAGGACGACTCGTCTCGGAATCGCCCGTTTCTGAGACAACCGGGCCGTTTGATGATTGAGCTACCCAAAGCTGCCCCAATACCTATCCCAAAATCTTCGTCCTAGAACTCAACGCTTCCCGAAGTTTTTGAGACGGTCCCGCCGACATCAAAGGAGGGATCATATTCATTGGTTACGCTCGGGTCTCGACTCAGGACCAAAACCTCGACCTGCAACGCGATGCCCTGGACCGGGCCGGGTGCGAGCGGGTCCATACTGATACGGCGAGCGGGGCGAAGACCGAGCGGCCGGGACTAGATGAAGCCCTCTCGTTTGCCCGGCCGGGAGATACCATCGTGGTTTGGAAGCTCGACCGACTCGACCGCTCACGTCGCCACCTCATCGACACCATCTAAGCATTGAGCGAGCGAGGAATAGGCTTTAAGAGCCTCCAGGAGTCGATTGATACGACCACGAGCGGCGGCAAGCTCATCTTCCATGTCTTTGGGGCACTCGAGGAGTTTGAACGTGACCTGATTCGCGAGCGGACCAACGCGGGGTTGAAGGCCGCACGGGCATGAGGGAGGAACGGCGGAAGGCCCAGAGCCCTGACCGACAAGCAGGAGCAACAAGCGAAGGTGCTGGTCAAGAACACCTCGCTCTTCATCGGCGAGATTTGCTAGACGCTCAGGATTAGCCGGAGCACCTTATATCGATATGTATAGATCAAAAACATAAATTGATACGACAAATCACTTTGTGGTAGAATAGCCTTAAACCGCTCTTCCACCCGCGTCTCGACACGTGGTCGGACCACTTCGAATTCCAACAAGCACGCATCGTTGGCAAGACACCCAAGGGACGAGCAACCGTTGCCGTGCTTCAAATGAACGACGAGCGGCGTTTGGAACGACGGGCGGAATTGCTCGCCCTCGACGAGCTTCCTTAAGTCCCCCCCGCCCGCCAAGGTGGCTGGACAAAGTAAGGATTTGACGGCTCGTCATTTAGACTGGCATTTGATTGCTGCTGCACGTCTATGTTCAGAAAGAAATAGCTTAACAATACGATATCCTGGCGGGCCATCTAGCACATGCATCCGGTCGGATGCCCAACGCATCGGCTCCGGGATAAGGATTGGAAACCCGGGTCGAGAATCATCGGCCATCTTCAGGGAGGTCGCCCCCATGAGACTTACGCGATGTAGGCCGTGCCTTGAGGGGACGACGCTTGAACCGCGAGTGCTCCTGAATGCCGAGCTGTCGGTAGTAGCCGTAGACCACGTCCCGACCGAGCAGGTGGTCTACGGACCGCTCCCCGAGGCTGCCGAGGTCTCCGGCGACTCTTGGCTGAGCGTCGCCGTGGTGGAAGTCAATGCGGTCGCCGAGAGTGGGGATATGGGCACGACGAGTGCCGCACTCGTACCAGTCCCAGCCGACCCAATCTGCGAGGAGATGATCGACGACATCATCGCGGGCGGTCATCCGCAGCAGCATCCGGAGGATTGGGACGAGGCCGACCTCAACGGCGATGGCAAGATCGAAGGCGAAACCGAGATCGAGATTCTCGAGAGCTTGATCGACCAGGTCATGGACGGGGGCGAGGCGGCCGGGGACGTCAAGGACCTGGAGCGGGACCGGAAAGGCTGGTACGACCGGGATTCGGGCCGTATCGTCATCTGGGACCCGAACGGTCCCGGGACCGGCTTCATCCCCGACAACCCTGACGACTATTGGGACGGCCTTAGGGAGGCGGAAGACACCGTCATCGTCGTGGAGTAACACGTTGGACGCGATGGCCGGGACGCTCTCTCAAAGGCCCTGGCCATCACGTCCATCCCATGAAACTAGGCCAGCAAGGGTTCAAGATGAATACAATCAAAAATGAAGACGGTCGATATACGGTCGAAATGACGGCCTTCGAGGCGTTCGTCTGCCATGCTGCCCTCCGCGAGGTGCTCTATGGCTTCAAGTTCCCCGATTTTGAGCCGCGGATGGGGTGCTCCCGCGAGGAAGCAGCCGCTGTATACAAGAGCCTGCCTCAACCGAAATCTGGCGAGGTCAAGCAAACGACCCCCCAAGCCCCACCACAGTAAGGGACAGGCGTAGAACCTGAGTCCCCGTAGCAGACGAATTACGATTATCGAGGTGACTTGCTGCCCTCTTAACACGGCCCCTGATCGGGTGCTCGGTCGCCGTGATCGACCGCCGCAATCAAACGGGAACACGTCGGCACGGAGCCATGTTGGCGGGCCGAGACCGGGCTCGTAGACTAGGAATGATGATGAGCGTCGACGCGTTCGCGCGATCCATCGACACTCAGCCCCTCAGAAACCGGTGTCTCGTGACCTTCGGCAGGGAGTGCGTGTCGCGATGGAAACCCTCCAGATCGTCCTCTATCCCCATCCTGCGCTCCGCTATCCGTCCCGGCCGGTGACCCGGATCGACGACGCGTTCCGCGACACCGTCAAACAGATGTTCCAGCTCATGTACGAGGCGCGCGGGATCGGCCTGGCCGCCAACCAGGTCGGCATCCCCCAGCGGTTCTTCCTCCTCAACCTGACCGCCGATCCCGAGCAGCCCGATCAAGAACAGGTCTTCATCAACCCCGAGATCCTCCGACGCGAGGGGCTTGTCGAGGAGGAAGAGGGCTGCCTCAGCTTCCCCGATCTTTACGACAAGGTCCGGCGCTCGCGGAAGGTCCGTGTCAAGGCGTTCGACCTCCAAGGGCAACCCTTCGAGATCGACGCCGACGAGCTGCTCAGCCGTGCCATCCAGCACGAGTCGGATCACCTCGCCGGCAAGCTCTTCATCGATCACTTCTCCCCCTTGCAGCGGGCCAAGGTGGCCACCAAACTTCGTGACATCGAACGCGAATACCGACGACGCCAGACCGAAGGCGCCTATCCCGACGACACCGCGATCCGGCTCCAACTCGACGAGGCCACCAAGACCGTCAAGTCTTCCTGAGACCGAGAGCGAACCCGCGGACGATCCGGAGCCGTCCCCTATGCCGACCGAGCCCGACGCTGAGTCCGAGCCATCAACCGAGTCCGAGGCCGTCCCCTCGACGGGAACAGCGCTCCGATTAGTCATGTTCGGCACCAAGGACTTCGCCCGCCCCACCTTCCAGAAGCTCCTCGAGACCGGACACCACATCCTCGCGTTGGTCACCCAGCCCGATCGGCCCCAAGGGCGCAAGCAGGAGATCATCCCCGCCCCAATCCGACTCGACGCTGAGGCTCACAGCCTGCCGGTGCTCCAGCCCGAGGACGTCAACGAACCCGAGGCCATCGCGCGAATTGCCGAGTTCGCGCCCGACATCCTTGTCACCGCCGCCTACGGTCAGATCCTTGCCCCCGACTTACTGGCCACCGCACGCTTCGGCGGCATCAACCTGCATGGCTCGATCCTGCCCGCCTATCGAGGGGCCAGCCCGGTCGCCCGCGCCA
This sequence comes from uncultured Planctomycetia bacterium, assembly GCA_964609385.1. GTDB lineage: Bacteria > Planctomycetota > Planctomycetia > Isosphaerales > Isosphaeraceae > CAZSSM01. Next base: position 15,969 of record CAZSSM010000067.1, on the reverse strand, counting down.
TCCTCAACGGCGAGACCGAGACCGGCGTCACCGTCATCCAGATGAACGCCCAGGTCGATGCCGGCGGCATGATCGCCATCGCCTCCACACCCATCGATCCCGACGAGACCACCGAGGAACTCGAGGCACGATTGGCCCAGATCGGCGCTCCGCTGATCGTCGAGGCGCTCGAGCGGATCGCCGCTGGCACCGTCCAAATCATCACGCAAGACGCCTCCAAGGCCACCAAGGCCCCCAAACTCCGCAAGGAGCACGGCCTGATCCGCTGGGATCGCCCCGCGCGGGCCGTCCATAACCAGATCCGTGCCATGAGGCCATGGCCGATCGCCTCGACCCAGGCCATCTACGCGTCCAACCCCGACAAGCCGCTCCGCGTGCTCATCCATCAATCCCGAGTACTCGAACCGACCGATGATGATGATCCGAATGTGGACCGCCAAGCCCCTGCGTCCACCGAGCCGGGCGCGGTCCTCGACGGTGGCAAGGAACGCCTGCTGGTCGCCTGTGGTGAGGGTGCCATCGAAGTGCTCACCATCCAGACGCCCGGCAAGAAGCCGATGACTGCCGCCGAATTTCAACGCGGACGTCGTCTCGGCCTCGGAGACCGTCTGGTCTCGTCCTGATCGCTCGACCCACGCGCGACCTCAATGAGCCGAGCCCAACGATGTCGACGACACCCCTGCCCGACACATCCGACGCACATTCCCCGAAGCCGTTCCAACGACGTGTCGGAGCTTTGGTGTTCCGTTTCGTGATCGGACTCGCCGTCGTCATCAGTATACTCATCGTTGCCGGCTATCAGCGCCGCGAGACCCAACTCTCCTGCTACATCTGTCGAGGTCTCAAGGACGTCGAGACCACGCTGTTGTTCACATGGACGCTCTCGGAACGTCGCGAATGGTCCTATCCCGAAGGTGCTCCGACCGACCCCAATCACCAGCACGTGTGGTTTCCCTACACGTCGACTCATGAGATCGGCCCTTGGGGCTGCCTCGGCCTCCGGACCGACTGTCGGACCAAGGGGACCTATATCAGGTAACAACCCGTTTTCAGACGCTGTGGTAGGATACCCGTCGCGGGTCGGTCGCCGATCCTTGCCCGGTCCATGACATGATCCAGATAGGCGTTGTGCCTCGCGCCGAGGAGCCGGACCGGCGGACGGTCCGGCACGATTCTCCTCGTGTCGGCAAGCCGCCTCTGGTTGGTTCAGCCATCATGGGACGGACTTCAACTTTTAAGGACTTAGAATCATGAACAAGTCCAAAATCGCCGGATGGGTGCTCAGCGCGCTTTTGGCCGCGTTGTTGGTCATCGCCAGCGCCGGCTCCAAGTTCTCGGAATGGGAGGGCAAGGAAGAACAGTTCGGCTCCCTCGGATTCGACAACGATCTGATGGTCAAGATCGGGATCGCCGAGGTCTCGATCACGGGCCTCTTCCTGATTCCGCAGACGGCGTTCGTCGGGGCCATCGCCTTGACCGGGTACCTCGGCGGTGCAACGTGCGCCCACATCCGCGTCGGCGACCCGTTCTTCATGCCCGTGATCATCGGCGTCCTGGTCTGGGTCGCGCTCGGCCTCCGGGATCCGCGGATCTTCGCCCTGGCCTTCGGCCTGAAGCGAGCCGAGACCCCCAGGGACGCCCGCACGTCCGATTTGCAGGGCAAGGTCCCTGAAGTGGAATCCGATTTGCCCGGTCAGACGGGCGACTGATCGATCGCCACATCGATGGGTAATCGGCGATAAGGAACAGAACCGGTGTCCGACAAGCTCACGATCGACGAGGGGTTCCGGGAGAAATTGGCCGAGATGGTGGGGGACCTGCCGGGCGGCCGATCGAAGCAGGGTCGCCGGGGCGATCCGGCATCAGAGTGGGTCCGGGTGGCCGCCGACCGACTCTTCGAAGCCGGGGAGATCTTCTCCCACGCGGTTCTGTCGGCCTTGGTCGAGCGGCGGATCGGCAAGTCGTTGGTCCGGATCTTCGCGGAGGATCCGGAAGACGATGACATCAGACGGCTGGTCAAACCGGGTCCCCGCCCCCTGATTGGTTTGCAATTGAGCACCGCCGCATTAAGCGAAATGCCCCCGGAGGTCGCCGAGCTGCTAGAGATCGACCAGGGCATCGTGACGATCGCGCTCATCGGTCGGGGCGCGTCGTTGGGTCGGGCCATCGGGGCATGCCGAGCATTGGGTCAGGTGACCCACCTCCACCTGAACGACCGCCGGGTGGCCAATGCAGGGCTTAAGGCGATCTCCGAGTCGGAGCACTTGCGGCGACTCGTCGACCTGGACCTCTCCAACAACCAGATCGGTCCGTCCGGCGCGAAGGCCTTGGCCGCCTCGACGATCCTGGAGACGGTCGCTCGCCTCGACCTTTCGGGCAACGTCCTGGGCACTGAGGGGGTCCGGGCGATCGTCGGCTCGCCTCGGCTCGCGAACCTGAACGCCCTCCGGCTCCGAGGCTGCGGCCTGACCGACGAGCAGATCGTCGGCTGCGCCGAGGCGATTCGTCTGTCGGCCTTGTCCTGGTTGGACCTGCGGGCCGGCGAGGACGATCGGCTCAATCGGATCGGTTCGGAGGGCGCTCGGAGCCTGGCCGCTTGCTCGAGGCTGGCCGGACTCACCCACCTCGACCTGTCCGAGAACCCGATCGGTCAGGCCGGACTCCTGGAGCTATTGACCTCGGATCCTCTAGCCGGCGTGACCCATCTGTTCGCCAGCGATCCCGATGCCCACGGAGGGGAGGAGGACGACGAGTCCGAGGAGTTGACGGAGCACGATCGCCGTCGATGTCAGCCCGGTCCGAAGCGGACCTCGAAACGGGTCCGGATCAGCCTGGGCGAGACCTGGATCGATCGCGAGGTCGGTCGGACCCTCTTCCGCGAGACCGAGTATCCCCATCTCACCCATCTCGACCTGACCTTCGCGCAATTCGAGGATGATGCGGATCTGGCCGACCTGTCGGCCCCCCAGTTGATCGACCTGAGGCTGGCCAGCCTGACGTTCGATCTGGAGGTGTTGGTCCCCGCGACCTTCTGGCCGACCGTGAGGTACCTCGACCTCTCTCGGGCGGGACTCGGCCCCTCGACGCCCCCCGACGCGCTGCTGGCCCGGCTCACCGAGAGCTTGGAAACCCTCATCCTGAAGAATCCGAGCGAGGAGGCGGCGATCAGGCTCGCAAAAGCAACACACGTCACGGGCTTGAAACACCTCTTCCTCACCGGCTGGCGGAACATCGGTCCGGGTGGGGCGATCGCGTTGGCCAAGGCAGAACATCTCTCGGAATTGATCACGTTGGATCTCAGCAATAACCCGATCGGCGATTCGGGCGCCCACGCCCTCGCGCAGGCCGGCCACCTGAGACATCTCACCGAGTTGGACCTGAGCTACTGCCGGATCAACGACGAGGGGGCCTCCGCGCTGGCCGTTGCGGAGCACCTGGGTGGGCTCCGCCGGCTCAACCTCCGAGACTTCCGTCCCGACTCCGGGATCCTGGGCGGTTTCGGGGTGATCGGACCGGACTCCGCGCACGCGCTAGCCGACTCGCCCCATCTCGGTGCCTTGCAGCACCTCGACCTCGGGGATCATCCGATCGGCGAGGACGCGCTGATCGCCTTGATCGACTCGCCGAACCTCAACGCGTTGCGGGGCTTGAGGATCGCGAAGGATCTGGTCGCGATCGGGCGAGATCATCTCAAGCGCAAGTATCCTCGTCGCAAACTGGAGATCCAGGCAAGTTGAATCGACATCGTTCGAGATCGGCCTCGTCCGGGCATCAAGGCCGGCCCAAACCGGGATGCCGGCGATCGTGGTTGCGGACCGAGGTCGCGTCGGGAGTCATCGACGCAAGCGTTCCGCGTGGTGTCCAGGACGAATGCCCCCGCTAAGCTTTGGATCACCGAGGCCCCGAAGCGTCGATGATCGCGACGGTCTCCCAAGACGGTTTCGTCCGGCTCTGGGACGCGACGACCGGTGTCCCCGTCGGAGAGCCGTTCCACCAAGACAAGGGAGTCTCGGGTCTCGACTTCAGCCCCGACGGGTCACGACTCGCCACCGCCTGCAACGATCGGATCGCCCGGGTCTGGCCGATCCCCACCCCGATGCCCGAGCTAAGAGAACAACGGCTCCATACCCTTCAAGAACGCACTCAGAGGGTTCTCACAGACGGCAACATGGTCAAGTATCGACGTTCGGTCCAACCTCGTCACAACCAACAATAGAAATTGCATCTGATCCAACAAAAGAACGCACACATTCAAATATCTGCGAGGATGGCCGAACCTGAATTTCCGCCATCGTTTGCCGATTTCGTCCTGGCGATACCATCATCGCGCACTCCGAGCGAGCCGACGTCCCGGAACACCGCCCACATCAGGACGCCTGTCACGAGCCCGATCGGGAAGGCGATGTAGCCTTTGACGATGATCAATGCGAAGGAGGCGGGAGGAGCAACCAGCAGGCAACCGAGCAGTGGGGAGGCCAAGCCCCACGCCGCCCACGTCTCGAGGCTTCGCCGACCGATCACCGCACTCAGGACGACCCAGAGGGCGATCGAGGCCACGAGGACATAGTGCGTCCAGAACTCATCGAGGGTGGGGAACCAGGGTCCCCCGAGAAACAGCAAGTAGAGTCCCAGCCATCCCATGACGGCTGCGATCAAGACGACGATGGGCAGCCGGATGAGCCATCGTTTCATTTGGAATCACCCTCGAAATGTAAACACGAACTTTGCGACCAATGCCCGGTTCGGCTTATTCGTAAAACCCATTCACGTCGACACATGCTCGATGGTTGAGCGCATAACGACACCTCGGCTTTGGACGGCCTCGCGGACCATCAGGCCGGTGAGGGTCGCGTCGCGGGCCTCAGCGAGCGAGACCGGGGGGTTGACCGCGTCGGAGTGTCGGACGGTGTGGAGGAAGGCCAGCAGCATCTGTTTGGTGTCGGGCTGCGGGCCGGGGTGGAGTTCCTCCTGGTCGCGCCGACGGTCGTTGGGCACGAGCAGGCCGGTCTGGAAGTCGAGCGCGGCGTCGCGGCCGATCACCTGCATGCTGACCCCGGTGTAGCGGCTGCTGGGCGGATCGACCCAGCTCTGGCGGACCGAGAGACCGAACCCGCAGGGCCAGAGCAGTTGGGCGCTGTAGAGGTCGTGGACGTCGCGGTCGGGCTGGGAATCGGCGAAGAGGTCGCGGCAACCATACCCGGTGACCGACTCCGGCGGTCCGCCGAGCAAACGGTTGTAGATCTGCCAGATGTGCACGCCTTGTTCGATCATCCAGTCTCCCGACCGCTCCGCGCTGGCGAGCCAACCCCCTTGACCGTCGAGCGGACCGTTGCTGGAGATCCACGAGGCGCGGCCTTCGATCGGCCGTCCCAGCCCGCCCTCGGCGATCCGGTCCCAGCAGGCCAGGACGCGCGGATTGCTCGCCCGCTGGAACCCGACGTGCACCGGGAGGCCCGTCGACTCGGCCATCGCGGCGATCTGATCGCACTCGTCCAGGGTCAGCCCGAGCGGCTTCTCGACCAGCACCGGCCTGCCCGACTCCAGGGCGAACGCGGCCATCGCGGCGTGGAGGTCATTGGGCGCGGCAATCAGGACAGCCTCGACCTTCTCGGAACCGAGCAGCGCCTCGAGCGTCTCGAACTCCTCGGGGGCTTGATTGGTCGCCTTCTGAGTGATCCCCGAGGCCCGTCGCCGATGCTTCGGCTCGGGGTCGGCCACGGCGACCAACCGGGCTTCGGGGCACTCGCAGAGGGTCCGGATCAGCGACGTGCCGCGCGTCCCGAGACCGACCAGCCCGACGCGGACCGGCTCCTCGATTGGAGGCACCTCGCCGGCGCTGGGATTGGCGAAGACCGCCCAACTGGCCGCCGCCGAGACGCCCATGAATTTTCGTCGGTTCAACCGGATCGGAGCCACTGCATTCCCCTCGAACTCGAACAGATGCGGACGCTCATCGATTCTACCCGATTGCCGAGCCCGATCCCAGTCCGGCTGGCACGGCCAGCGCGTTGGGTCGACCCTGGTTTGCTCGACGGGCGGGGCTCGGTTACCATCGACGGGTGTCGGACGCGCCCTCGTTGAGTCGCGCGAGGTCCCCAACGCCCCGCTTGGACGCCGGCCCAGACCGATGGCACTCCCAGCGCCCATCTTCACGATCGTCCTGATGATCCTGGTCCTCGGGATCACCCCAGATGCTCCCCCGAGGTCGACTCCGCCCGATGAGGTCTCGAAGGCCGAGTCGTCGAGGATCACCGAGCGGTCTGAGGGTCCCGCGACGTCCTTGATCCGACCGGGCCTCCCGAACCTGTTCCGGATCGACGAGGAGCTGTACAGCGGTGGCCAGCCCGCGCCGGAAATTGGCTTCGAGAGCCTGAAGCGCTTGGGAGTCCGGACCGTCGTCAGCGTCGATGGCGCCCGGCCGGCCTTGGAGTCGGCGCATCGGGCGGGACTGAGCTATGTGCACGTCCCAATCGGCTACGACGGCATCGACCGCGAGGCCTTGGCCCGATTAGTCCGGGCGCTTCAGCTCAAGCCGGGGCCGTTCTACATCCATTGCCATCACGGCCAGCATCGAGGACCCGCCGCCGCGGCGGTCCTGGCCTGCGAGCGTTCGGGGTGGTCGCGCGAGCGGGCCGCCGCCTGGCTCAAGCAGGCCGGCACCTCGACCCGCTACCGTGGGCTGTTCCGGGACGTCGCGCGGTTCGAGTCGCCCGCACCCGATACGCTTCGGGCGATCACCCCGAACGATCTGCCCGAGGCCGTCGAGGCCGACGGGATCGTCGAGGTGATGGTGGCCGTCGGACACCACTGGGACCACCTGGAGGCGATCCAGGAGGCCGGCGGGACGGTGCCCCCGGACCGACCGGACCTCGACCCGCCCCACGAAGTCCTGATGCTCCGCGAGCGGTTCGTCGAGCTGAGACGCAACCCCGACCCGGCCTACCCCAACCCCGACGACTTCCTCGAACCGCTCGACGCGGCCATCGCCTCGACGATCGCGCTGGAGACGCACTACCGGATCCCCCCCGCCGAACGGAGCGCTGAGGTTCGACGCGGGATCGACGTTCAGATGCGACGCCTCAAGCGATCCTGCCTCGACTGCCACGCCCGACACCGCGATCATGGCCCGTCGACCCGAACGGTCCGAACACCGCGTCCGTGATCACCCCCCTGCCCTGTTGCCGATCAACCCACCAACCCTGACCCATTCGCCGCGTCCGCGAGGCCCAACGCCGATCGCGGCGCTCATGCCGGAGGAACCGACCGATGATCCGCCCCTGCTCCACCGTTTCGTTGCCCTCTCGTTGGCTCGTGCTCGCCCTCGGGATCGTGCTGGGTCTCGGGCTCGGTCCGTTGACGATCGCCCATGGTCAAGAGCCGGAGCAACCGGAGTCGACCGAGCCTCAGGAAGAGGAGACGAAGGCCGAGCCGATCTTCCCGGACAAGGCGCTTGAGGCGGCCGTTCGGCGCTACGTGTTCGAGAAGCGCTACAACGACGAGCCGATCGTGGCCGAGGACGTCCGCACGCTCTCGACGATCAAGGCGCGCGGCAAGGGGATCACCAGCCTGGAGGGGCTCCAATACTGCTTCAGCCTGGCCGAGCTGGATGTCTCCGAGAACACGATCACCGATATCACCCCGCTCCGCGACCTCCTGCAGCTCCAGTCGTTGGATCTGCATCAGAATCGGGTGCAGGACGTCGCCACGTTGGCGACACTCCCCGCGCTCCAATATCTCGAACTGAGTGACAATGCGGTCGTCGACATCGCGCCGTTGAAGGGCCTGACGAACCTCAACAGCCTCTACTTGACCGACAACGCCATCGCCACGCTCGAGCCGGTCCGCGACCTCAAGAAGCTCTGGTCGCTCTATGTGGGCGGCAACCGGATCGACGACCTGACCCCCCTGGCCGGCCTGACCCGGCTCAACAACCTCGAGCTGAGCGACAACCGGATCGTCGACCTGTCCCCGCTGACCGAGATGAACCAGCTCTCGTTCCTCTTCCTGCAGAACAACCGGATCGAGGACCTCGCCCCGCTGGTCGCGATGGGCCGCAAGGACTACGAAGGCCAGAAGCGGTTCGTCCTCTTCTGGAAGGTCTACCTGGCCGGCAACCCGCTCAGCGACCAGGCCCAGTCCGAGCAGATCCCCGAACTCAAGGAACTCGGCACCCGGCTCTTCCTCGACGATGAAGGGAAGTGACCACCCGGGGCCTCCACGTTATCATCGATACCCGAGACGGTTGTCGCTGATGACGTGGATCGACCTCGGTGAGATCGGAGCCTCGGGATGCCCCCTCGGCGCCTCCTGGTGATCGGGACGCAGTGCGAACGCCTTAACCGCCTAACCTTCCTGCCCAAGGTTGCCGAGCGGCTGCACGCGCTGATGCTCGCTCCGGGACCGGGCGGATGCGAGGGGTCAAGTGTTAGCAATGGCGATAAACCTGGCCTCTTCATCGATCCAACCGTTGAGGAAACCCGCGCCGCGATGAAGCGGGCGATCATCGAGGCCCACCAGGCGGAAGCAACCCTGATCCTCGCCTATATCGGGCATGGGGTTTTTCCGGACGAGCAGAGCGGACAGTTCTATCTGATGCCTCGGGATGCGGACGATTCGGATCCCGACAAGAAGATCAACTTCGCCCACTTCCTCGAAGGGGTCACCGACGGGCGCTCGAACCTCAACCTGCAGATCCTCCTCGATGCGTGTCACGCGGGCGCAGGGACGTGGCAAGTGACCGAGCGGATCATCCGGGACTTACGACACAACAATCGGTTTTCCGTCCTCGCATCGACCGATGATCGAGCAACGGCGAAGGCTCCGTTAACCGATGCCCTGATCGAGGTCCTGGATCGGGGCGCCCCCGAACTCAGCGGTGACCGGATCCTCGCGCGGGATCTCCGAGACTTCTTGGAACGAAACAGCGGTCACCCCGCGCAGTGCGTGGAGGGGAACGTCTCGACCGAGCAGTTCCATCTGGGTCGCAACCAGGCTCATGATCCCGGCGATCTCTTTTGGAAGGACAGTCCGGGCAAGCAGCAGATCCTGGAACGCACCTGGTATTTCGAACCCACCCCACAGCTCGATGCTCTCGTCGCGGCCACGCAGGCTCATCCGCTGGTCGTGCTGACGGGCAACGCGGGCGTCGGCAAGACGGCGCTGATGGCCGCGTTGGCCCGTCCGGAGATGACTCGGGGCTATGTCCCGGAAGGATTCTCCCACGCCATCGCCCTCCTTGAGGAAACGACCAACAAGCAGATGCTCGCCAAGGACCTGGCCACGCAGTTGGAGCGTTCGTTGCCCGAATTTTCTGAGGCGATTGCGGCGTTCGAGAGGGATGTGCCGGAGGAACAGCGAGACCGGCTCGACTTCCTGCCGCTTCGAGTCGTGCGACCATTGGGTTATCTGCCCGATGGGGTCGAGGTCCGCATCGTATTGGATGGTCTCGACCAGGCCAACGAGTCGATGCGACGGGCGATTGTCGAAGACTTCGAGGCGCGCCCCGAGCACGTCCGTCTGGTGATCTCCGCGCGTCCCGAGACGCCCAACTGTCCTCTCGGGCACACGATACGACTGGATAAGACGCCAGAAGAGATCATCACGGACTACCTCCGTGGTCGTCGCGTCGCAGAGGATGCGCAGTCGGTGACGCTTACGCCACGCTGCTCGGCCAGGCGGGGGCTGCGGACAATTGGATCACGCGGTACCGACCGATCCTCGAACCCCTGGCCGTCGTGGGTTCGGGATCGGCGTTGCCGCTTCCCCTCTTGGTTCACGCGAGCGGGTCGCTCGATGGCCCCGCGTCGCCCGAAGCCGTTCGGGACGTGCTGGCACACCTCCGCGGCCTGGTCGTGCGGGCGGACCCCGACTCCGATACCGAACGAGTGGGTCTGTTCCACGAGACCTTCGCCGAGTCGCTGACCTGTGCCACGAATCGCGACTACAGCGTCTCTCCCCAATCCGGACATCGAGCCATTCTCGATGGGTTACGGGACCTCGCCCCGCAAGATCAGCACGAGCCGGACGACGACCTCCATAGATATGCGTTCCTCAACGAGGCCGAGCATCACTGGGCCCTCAATGAGATCGATGGAACGAAGCGATCGCTGGTATCGCGAGAATCCCGAATCCCGAGGGAAAATCTGGACCGCTGGACCAAATGGCTCGACCTGTTTCGCAAGCATCGCAGAGAAGATGAGGAGTCGATTCTCGTCTTGCGGGGTCATGCCGCCTTCTGGACCGGCCAGACCGGCGATGCGAGGGCCGCCTTGGAGC
>CAZSSM010000067.1:0-5594 GCA_964609385.1 uncultured Planctomycetia bacterium | reverse complement strand
CTGGACCGGCCAGACCGGCGATGCGAGGGCCGCCTTGGAGCAGTTCCAAGACTTGCTACCCGACCAAAAACGCCTCCTCGGGGTCGACCATCCCGACACACTCAACACAAGAGCCCTTCTGGGTTTTTACGCAATCCAATGCGCCGAGCCTGAGCGAGGGCGTTCACATTTCTTGAAAGCAAGGGAATTGGCGATCGCGCGATTTGGTCCAGACTTTCCTCTTGTCGGTCAGATTGATCAGCTCTTGGGCGGCCTGAACATCAATCAAAATCAAACACATGATTCATATATATCAAAGCCTGGATGGTTCAGCTCAGCGCTTGAATGGCTTCGCGACCGACTGGTTCCCGGCCGAGGTAGGTCTCGACACGATGGGGGTCCTTCGGCTCGGTGAAGCGGACGCCTTCGAACCGGGAGGACCCGGGGAGATCGGCCGCGAAGCGGGACCGGAGGTCGGGTTCGGCGGCGACGACGTCCTCGAGGTTGGCGACGTTCAGCCAGGTCGTCACGTGGGTCGGGAACGACGGCGCGGGGCGGAGCCGCTCGGTCACGATCGTCCGCAGGCCCAGCGGCGAGCCCAGGGTGACCAGCAGGGGGAGCGGACCCTTGAGCTGATGGGCCGCCTCATACGCCACGACCGACCCGAGCGAGTGCCCGATGATCACCCGCGTCTCCGACGTGACCAGGTCGGACACGATCTGTTGGACCTGCTCCCGAATCGCCTCGTCGGTCAGATAGCGGGTGACTTGGTCGAGAGCCTTATAGAACCGCTTGACAACCCCCATTCCCGGCTTGGCCAGCCACGAAACCCGAGAGAGCGTCCGGAGCGCTTCACGGAGGACGTTCCCATGTCCCATCGCCCCCGCTTGCTCGGGCTCGCGGAGGATGTCCAACGTGCGCTGGGCCTGCTGGGCGTCGGCGGATCCCGACGGGGCACGCTCGGCGACCCGTTCGAGCCATTCGAGGACGATCGCCTCAGCGATTTCGGTCCGCTCGGGAGAGAGGTCGCGCAGATCCTCAGCGCCGCTCATCCGGTCATCGGGCGACCGAAACAGATGCCCATAATAGGCCGCCCGACATTCGATCGCGTCGGGCTCCGACCTCGGAAGCAGGAGCCGATCGGCCAAAGCGCCGTCGCCGGCCAGGCGGATCCCACCGGCCAGCGCGGGGGTCCAGTCCTTCTCGATCAGGTCCTCCGACTCGCGTTGGTTGTCGATCCCGTGAATATAAACAATTTTCGCCATCGTCCCGATCTCCTTGAACAAGGGTCACAATCGATTGATCTTATCTTAGGGACTCAGCGTCGGGTGGCTGGGGACTGCGAAGCGCAGCGAGCAGACCCCGGGGACGATCGCTCGAGATGGCAGACCCTGCCCCTGGACGGTCGGCCAACCCGGATCCATCGGAACCGGGGTCTGGCCCCAAAGCGGGCCAGTCCCCAGCCACCCAAGCGGTGGTCCGGTCGAAAAGAGACTGAGCCCGGGTGTGCCATCGATACTCGCTCGAGCCCCGTTGCGCCGCGAAGCCCGACATCCTGGATGGGTTCGCCTCTGAGTCTAATCATCTTGGTGTGTTCATTTTAATCATAACCTCAGTGCCCCGATTGGATCGCTCGAGATCGGCGGGTCGCGACGATCGAATCGATCGAAAGGCGGGTCGAGCCGAATCGGAGGAGCGTCGGAGAAAAACCCATGAACGTCCGCGCGCGATCGCTTGATCCTATTTATGGTGGGTCGATCGTTGCGCGCGGGCGTGACGGGTCCGCCGGTCGGCTCCTGCGCGTCGCGAGGATTGTCCGGGATGGACGTGGCGGTCCCGAATCGAGCGATCACCCTCGCGATCTGTGCAGCGATCCGCTCAGGACGATCGTTCGATCAGGCCTGCGTCGACGCCGGCATCAGGAAACCAACCCTGCTGCGCTGGATGGAAATCGGCCGGGCGACCGCGCACCAAGGGATCCCCGACCCGCACGCCGCCTTCTTCATGGCATTCAAGGAAGCCCTCCAGGAAGCTCACGGCGCCGAAGACGACCACGAGGATGATGAGGATCTCGATGACTTCGGAGACGATGCGTTCGACTCGGACTTGTGCAAACCCGAACCGGACGACCCTCCTCGTGAACCTCGCGAATCGGACCGAGCCGATACCGACAGTCCATCGACGTGCCCATCTTTGGTCTGGATGGTCGTTGAGGAAGCGCCGATCGAGATCGTCATCGGCTCGCGACCCCCCTGGGTCTACGAGACCCATCCGTCGAGACGTTCGACTGACGCGGTGAGTGGACCGACATCTGAAGGTCGAGCGCCCGCGACGATCCCCTCGGATCGTCCCGAGCAACGAATCCCACCCGATGAGCCGACCCCGATCACCGATCGGGCGCACGCCTCGAGGCCGGATCCGTCGCTCGCGGCGATCATCATGGTCCTAATCGCCAACACGATCGCGACACTCCTATTGCTCGCACTGATCGTGGTGGTCGTCGCGTTGATTCCCGTCGCGCTGGCCGGTCTCATCCTGATCGGGGTGATCCGCTGGCTGATCCGTCTGGCCTTCCGTTGGCGGGCCGGCCTGATCGCGCTTCGGGGCGGAGGAGCCGACGTCGGCCCGTTCCCCGTCGGATGGGCCGCGCGATGGACGTCGCCTTCATCCCCAACGAGTCCCCAAGGCTTCCGGAGACTCGGGGCGATCGCGTCGACGGGACGCACGCTGCCGAAGCGCGAATGAGACGTTCGGCGCCCCGGAGCACCGCCGGGCGGTCGCGTGCGCATCGGACCGGACGTCGCGTCCGGCCCACCATCCGTGGGGCCGGGTCACCGCGTCGGTCGTCGAAGCGATGCCCATGTCGATCGTCAGACCCAGGCGAAACGGGGCGCCGGAGCGGATCTGGACCGAAGACGGGTCCGCACGCCCGCGAGGAGCGGAAACTCTTTGGCAATCCGGGATCATACGGATCGAGATATCGACCATTTTTAATAGAATGGACGGTGATGGTTTCGCATGCGCTGAGGCCGGTTTCCCGTTCCGATTGTAACGGCTGCGACCCCGCATCGAGTGGCTCAATTGGCCGGAAAGACCCGGCCGAAATCGCGTCCGACGTCCATATCGACCGATCTCGAAGGGAGAACGCCGCCTTCACGGACTCTTCTCAGGAGCCTCGAATCCAGGGATCAAATCGCGAACCGCTTCAGAGAAGCCCAATTTCCATGAGAAACGTTCAGATCTCGACAAGTCTAAGCATCGGGCATGAACCCTCTTCGAGCTTGTTGGATTCAATTGCGTGAAACACCATGATATCGGCTGGCTGACCAACCTCGAGCGTTGGACGGGCATGGCCGAGGAGTCGAGCCGGGTTGGCGATGGCGAGGTCGAGGGCTTGGGACAAGGTCAGTCCGGCATGGTGCTTGGCGAAGGCGACGCCATCGAGAAGGTCGCGGTTGGCTCCCGCCAGATAGGGCGTGCCGGCGACGACGACCCGTCCGTCCGTGGCGATCTCCCAATCGCCGTAGCGGCCCGGTTCGAGGCCCGCCAAGGGACTGGCATCGCTGACCAGAACGGTCCGTGCCGGGGTCTTGGCGCGGATGAGGACGCGGAGCGTGCTGGGGTCGAGGTGGTGCCCGTCAGCGATCATCGAGGCGTGCAGGCGGTCCTCGGCCGCCTGGAGCCAGATCGGGTTGGGATGTCGCCGTTGGGGATCACGGATCCCGTTGCCGAGGTGCGTGCTCAGGCGGGCCCCAGCCTCAACGGCGGCGGACAGATCGGGCCCTCTCATATTTGTATGCCCCAATGCGACGAGGATCCCGAGGCGACTGGCATGAGCGATCAAGTCGGCCGAGCCGGTCCGCTCGGGCGCCAGGGTGAGGATCCGGATCCGGTCGCCCGAGGCGTTGCGGAACGCCTCGAACTCGTCGAGGTCGGGGTCGTGGAGGACCTCGACCGGATGGGCGCCCCGGTAGCCTTCGAGGTCCGAGAGGTAAGGGCCTTCGAGGTGGATCCCGAGGACCCGTCGGTCGACGTCGGGCCAGCGCCGACAGGCCGCATCGATGGTCCGGAGCGCGTGGATCGTCGCCTCACGGGTGGCCGAGATCAAGGTCGGGAAAATCCACCCGACCCCCATCGCGGGCTGGGCGCGGACGACCTCGGCGACCTGGTCGACGGTCAAGCCCGGGTCCGAGAACGAGATCCCCCAACGCCCATTGATCTGGATGTCGATCAATCGAGGCGCGATCCAAGGTAGGTCGTCCATGGACGCCTCGGAGACGTCGAGCGGCTCGACGGAGGCGATCCGGTCGCCGTCGATGCGGATCGCCAACGCACGGCCGTCGTCGACGTGCCGGCCTTCGAGGATGGTTGCTGGTTCGCTCATATCAATCGGCGACGGCCGTCGCGGCGACGGCTTGGCGGACCCGTTGGCGATTGGTCAGCGCGGCGGCGATGAACTCGCGGAAGAGCGGGTGCGGGCGCGTGGGCTTGGAGAGGAACTCGGGGTGGAACTGGACGGCGAGGAACCACGGATGGAGCGCCGAGTCGATCTCGACGATCTCGACGAGCAGGTCGTCGAGCGTGGTGCCGGTGGCGTGCAGGCCGTGTTCGGCAAATCGGATCCGGTAATCGTTGTTGAACTCATAGCGGTGCCGGTGCCGCTCGCGGACGGTCTCGGCCCGATAGGCGTGCGCGGCGTGGCTCTCGGGTCGGACCCGGCAAGTCCACGCGCCCAGGCGCATGGTCCCTCCGCGCTGGGTGACCTGCTTCTGTGACTCCATGAGATGGATGACCGGGTCGGAGGTCATCGTGTCGAACTCGATGCTGTTGGCTTCGACCAACCCTAGGACGTTGCGGGCGAACTCGATGGTGGCGCACTGCATGCCCAGGCAGATCCCGAAGAAGGGGATTCCCCGCTGGCGGGCATGGCGGATCGCGGCGATCTTGCCCTCGATCCCGCGGTGGCCGAACCCGCCGGGCACGAGCAGGCCGTCGACCCCGCTGAGCGCCTGGGCCACGTTGCGATCGTGCAACTCGTCGGACTCGATCCGGCGGACGATGACCTGGGCGCGATGGGCAATCCCGGCGTGATCGAGCGACTCATAGACCGATTTGTAAGCATCGCGGTGCTTGATGTATTTGCCGACGACGGCGATCGTCACGTCCTGCTCCGGATTCCGGATCCGATCGACCAATTGGCGCCAATCGTCGATCTCGAGGCGGCCGGCCTTCAGGCCGAGGCGGCGGACGATGAGCTGGTCGAGCCGGTTGTCGACCAGGCTGAGCGGGACCTCGTAGATGCTGTATTCCTTGTCGCGCTCCTCGATGACGGCCTCACGGCCGACGTTGCAGAACAAGCCGATCTTCTCGCGATCCTCGGAGCTGATCGGGTGTTCGGTCCGACAGATCAAGATGTCGGGCTGGATGCCGATCTGACGCAAGGCGCCGACCGAGTGCTGGGTCGGCTTGGTCTTGAGTTCGCCCGCGGCCTTGAGATAGGGCACGAGGGTCAAGTGGATGTAGAGGCAGTTCTCGCGGCCGACGTCGAGGGCGATCTGGCGGATCGCCTCCAGGAACGGCAGGCTCTCGATGTCGCCGACGGTCCCGCCGGTCTC
>CAZSSM010000066.1:0-38442 GCA_964609385.1 uncultured Planctomycetia bacterium | reverse complement strand
GTGCGGGCGGCGGATGTCGACCTGGCTGGCGGGCAGGAAGACGTTGACGCCGATGTCGACCAGCAGCCCGCCCTTGATCTTGCGGGTGACGGTCCCGGCGACGCTGTCACCTTCCGAGTACATATTGATGACATGTTCCCACTTGCGGATCCGGTCGGCCTTCTTGCGGCTCAGCACGACCTCGCCGGTGGTGTCCTCCATGTCTTCCAGGAGGACTTCCACCTCCTCGCCGACCTCGGGTGGCTCGTCGCGATCGCCCCATTCATTGAGGGGGACTAGGCCTTCGGACTTGTACCCGATGTCGATGACCACCTTGTCGCTGCGGACCTCGATGATCCGTCCCGAGACGATCGTTCCCAGGATCGGACCGCCCTGGCCGATCTCTTCGATATCGATCGACCCATCGAACAGGGCGTCCATCTCATCGTCGCTGACTTCGAACTCACGGAGTAGGTTGCGGTCTACCATGGAGAATCCTGTGTTGCCCGGACCGACGGCGCGGGATCGAGCCGGTGTCGGTGTCCGGGTCTGGCCACGGGCGACGTCCCCGAGGCCTGGATCGAAGCGATCTCCGCGTCGCGGCCGCGCGATCGACTCGAACCATGTTGGTTGTGGTGATGGTCCGGAAAGTGTCCCCCCGCCGCGATTGGGGGAGCCTGTGCAGTAACGCACCCTCTAACGTTACAGGCTCTCGACAAGTCTCAACAGGGCAGATCGGTCCAATCCGCCGGGTTCTCGACACCCGTCTGTCGGATCCGGGCAGCGGTCCTCGACTGGCCGGGAGATGGGCCGATCTCAACGAATGCTCCCGGATCTGCCGGGAATGACGCCTCCAGCCACTCCCCCTCAAACACTCCGGACGATTTCTTTATGGCTGGTCAGGAACCGGATTGGACGTCCCACCGACCCTTCGACGCCTCGCTCAAGCAGGTCCTCGGCGACGATCTAACCGGAGGTCTTCGAGCCTTTGGGCTCACCGTCTCCGGGCAACCCCGACTGGTCAACACCGACTTGACCACCGTCTTCACCACCGCCGCCGACCGGGTCATCCTCATCGAGCAGCGCGACCAGCCGGTGGAAGTGATCCACCTCGAGTTCCAGTCCTCGGCCGACCCCACCCTCCCCGAGCGGCTCAGCGTTTACAATGGCCATTGCGCATTGCGGTTCAAGGTCGAGGCCGTCGAGTCGGTCGTGATCCTGCTTCGGCCGGCGGCCAACCTCAAGGTCCTCAACGGCGTTCATAAGCGCAAGACTCGGCGTCGACGACAAAACCTCCGGTTCACCTACCGGGTCATTCGGCTCTACGAGCTGAATCCCGAGCCGTTCTTGACCGGTCCGCTCCCGATGCTGGCCCTGGCCCCCTTCACTCGGGTGGCCCAAGATCGCTTGGGGGCGATGCTGGATCGGATCCGCGAGCGGTTGGTGACGGAGGGCTCCGATCGCGACTTGGTCGAAGTCTTAGGACTGATCTACACGATGGCCGGACTGCGTCCGGAGCCCGACGCGGCGTCCCTCTTGACGAGGAGGATTCGCACGATGATCGACCTACGCGACTCCAGCACAGCGCGGGAACTTGTTGAGGAAGGACGTGCTGAGGGACATGCTGAGGGCCTCACCAAAGGGCGTTCTGAAGGTGTCTTAATCACGGCCCGCTCCAACCTCATGCTTCTGGGAACCAGACGATTTGGTGAGCCGGAACCGGGTCTCCAACAGCGGATCGGCGCATGTTCCGACTTGGAGAAGCTTCAGGCCACCCTACTCACGATCCTAACAGCCAACTCCTGGCGGGATCTGGAGTCGCTTCTAAGGACCGATGCCGTCTGAATTCTGGATTTAGTTATCAGCATCAGTCTATTGTCCCCGTTTTCTTAGTACCCTCTTGTCGATCTGCAAAAGGATCTAAGAGCAAATCTCCACAAGGAAGCAGGTCATTCCAAGAAAGTGGAAATCACCACGCATCATTTGAACGTTCCCGTTTTGAGGAAATCTAAAAGTCGGACTAATCAGGTTCGCGAGACCTTCCATGCGACCGCGAAGACACAAACTGTGAGATCGTAGCGGACCGGGTTGCTTTCGCGATCACTCGCGTAGGTCTTCAAGTAGACCTCAAACGTGTCGATGGCCTCAGCATCGAGCCGGAAGGCGCGTATGATTTTCTCCAGGCCAATTCTGGTGGAATCTTTCTCCTGAACCGGTGTCACTGCAATTGACGCAGGCGTTGTGAGTGTAAATATTGCAAAAAATAAAGACGCTTGTCGAAATCTGTGTCGTATCGCAAACCCACTTTGCGATTGAATGTCACGCGTCGACACAGGGGGTTTCCCAAGCACGATGATCGGAGTCGGGTTCGACCACAAAGGCCACGACCTTGAATAAGGTCAACGACAAATATCCTTGAGTTGCAAGGCCTCCCTGGGTCAATTTGGATAATCGATCAGAAATTACAATTTGTTATGATGAATTAATTGGGGCGGGTGGGGACGATGGTCCGAGAGGCGAAGCCGATCCGCCCCCTTTGAGTTCGACGATGGCATGGGCTAGCCTGGGAAGATCGCGGACGGCGTGTTGGGGACGGGCGTCGGGGATCGCGAATCAATCAGGAGAACCGGACCGCCCCCTGCCCCTTCAGGAATCATGAGATGGCCCCGTTGTGTCGACGATCGATCAGGAGTTTCCGGCGATCGGCCGCGTTCGGTTTCTGTTTCTTCATGATGGTCTTGGCCGTCGTCGGGCGGCCCGAGGCCTTCGAGGAGCGGAGGCCCGACTACCGACCCGCCGCCTACGCTCTGGTCGGCGCGGAGGTGCATCCCCTACCGGACAAGAGCGTCACCGATGCGACCGTCATTATCCGCAACGGTCTGATCACCGCCTTCGGCGCGTCCGATGAGGTCACCGTCCCGGTCGATGCCGAGGTGGTCGACGCGTCAGGCTTACACCTCTACCCCGGCTTCCTCGACCTCTTCAGTACCGAGGGCCAGGCCGAGGGGACCAAACGATCGGACACCGGTCTGGGGCGCGACATTACCTTCCGCGAGTTCTCCACCGCCCAAACCCCGCCGGACAACCGCAACGGCCTGACGCCCGAG
Organism: uncultured Planctomycetia bacterium; assembly: GCA_964609385.1. Taxonomy (GTDB): domain Bacteria; phylum Planctomycetota; class Planctomycetia; order Isosphaerales; family Isosphaeraceae; genus CAZSSM01. Next base: position 35,356 of record CAZSSM010000066.1, on the reverse strand, counting down.
TTCCAGATGGCCACTGCCGTCGAGATCACCGACGCGATCGCCTCGGGACGTCGGGGCTTGGGCTTCACTGACCTGCTCGTCGCACCCAACGGAGCGATCGCCACGGGTCAGTCAGCACTGGTCAGTTTGAGCGCGGCCAACCGTCGCGAGTCGGTTGTGGCCAGCCCGATCGCCCTCCAGATCAACCTGGCCCGGCCGCGTGGCCGAACCTATGGCGCAGCGGATCTCCTCGATGCGCGCGCTGGGCTCTTGCATTTTCACCATGGGCATATCCATCACCATGCGGACCATGATCCGGTCCTGGGCTGGGACTCACACTGGGTCAATGGCTGCTGTGAGGCGATGGCCGACGACCCGCCCCGCCCCGACTCGGGCAACTATCCCTCCAGCGCCTTGATGGGCGTGATCGCACACCTGCGTCAAGCCATGCTCGACGCCGAACACCACCATCGACTCCAGGAGCGCTTCGAGGCCGGGGTCGGGCCCCGACCGCCGTTCGATCCCGCATTGGAGACGCTCCATCAGGCTCGGGTCCGCAAGCTGCCGGTCTGGTGGCGGGCCGACGATCGCGAAGAGATCCATCGGGTCCTCGACCTGGCCGAGGAGTTCGGCACCACCGCCGTCATCGTCGGCGGCGCCGAGGCGTACAAGGTCGTCGATCGGCTCCAAGCCGCCGACGCCTCGGTTATCTTGACCCTCGACTTCGACGCCGAAGCGCCGGAGGTCCCCGACCTCGAGGAGTACCGTAAGCAGGAGCTGAAGGATCGCGACGAGCCCTACCGCCTGCTCCAGAAGCGGAAGGAATCGTGGGAGGAGCGCGTGGCCAACGCCGCCGTTCTGGCCGAGGCCGGCGTCCCGTTCGCCCTGACCTGCGACGACGCCGGGGCGTTCCCCCAGCGCCTCAAGGCCTTGATCGAGGCGGGTTTGAGCGTCGAATCGGCGCAGCGCGCCCTGACCCGTGACGCCGCCCTGATCGCCGGCGCCTCCGACCAACTCGGCACCATTGCCGTCGGGAAGCTCGACCACATCAGTCTCTGGGACAAACCATTGGGCGAAGACGACGCCAAACTCGCTTACGTCTTCATCGATGGTCGTAAATTCGAATATGACGTCCCCAAACTCGATGGCGAGGAGTCGGAGGAGACCACTGAGGAGGACAGGGATCCCAACGCCTCGAAGGACGAGACGGCTGCGGAGGATTCGGTTGATCCTGAGGAATCCGCTGCGGGCGACGAAGACGAATCGGCCGGCGAGGAGGATGAGTCCGCGACCGACGAGGAGTCCGAGGATGATGTGGCCGACGAACCGTTCGTCGACGTGGCCACCGAGTTCGACGAGGACCGCCAGCCCACCCTCCAGACCGGCGGCGACGTCCTGATCACCAGCGCGGTCGTCCTGACGGTCACTCAAGGGACGTTCGAGGACGCGTCGATTCTGGTCCGTGACGGCAAGATCGTCGCGGTGGGCGAGGATGTCGAGACCCCCGAGGAGATCACGGTCATCGATGCAAAGGGCATGTTCGTGATGCCAGGCATCATTGATACGCACTCGCACATGGCGATCTCGGGCGGGGTCAATGAGGGTTCGCTCTCGATCGTCCCTGAGGTTCGGGTCATCGACGTGGTCACCGGCGACGATGCGACGATCTATCGCGCTTCGGCCGGCGGTGTGACCGCTGCGCGGTTGCTCCACGGCTCGGCCAACACGATCGGCGGTCAGGACGCGGTGATCAAGATGCACTACGGCAAGCCGGCCCGCGAGCTGATCGTCCGTGATCGGCCCGTCGGCGTCAAATTCGCCCTGGGTGAGAACGTCACTCGCAAGCGGAGTGACGACCCCGACCGGTTCCCCTACAGCCGAATGGGCGTCGAGGCGACCTTGGATCGCGCCTTCCAGGAGGCCCGAGCCTACCAAGCGCGTTGGACCGCCTATGGTCAGGCCCAGGCACGCGGCGAGGAAGTCGCCCCGCCGCGTCGTGACCTCCGGCTCGAGGCCGTTGCGCGGATCGTCGACGGCAGCTACGAGATCCACAGCCATTGCTATCGCGCCGACGAGATCCTGATGCTCATGCGCATCGCCGAGCGGTACGGGGTTCGTGTCAAGTCGCTCCAGCACGTCCTGGAAGGCTATAAGATCGCGCCGGAGATCGCCGCTCATGGCTCCAGTTGCTCGACCTTCTCCGACTGGTGGGCCTACAAGGTCGAGGCCTACGACGCGACGCCGTACAACGCCGCCCTCTTGACTGAGGCCGGTGCGGCGGTCTGCATCAAGTCGGATAGCGGCGAGCTGGTCCGCCACCTCTACCTGGAGGCGGCCAAGATGGTCCGCTACGGCGGGGTCAGTGAGGACGAGGCTTTAGCCATGATCACGATCAACCCGGCGCGTGAGATCGGCCTGAGCGATCGGACCGGCTCGATCGAGCCGGGCAAGGACGCCGACCTCGCCTTCTTCCACGCGCACCCGCTCGACGGGTTCGCCCAGTGCCAGTTGACGCTCGTCGAAGGGGAGGTCGCCTTCCAGCGATTCGACGAGGGGGAATTGCTCCGGCCCCGCGTCGAGACGCCCTCGCCGACCATGCCGATCGCTCCGTCGGAGGCGCGTCAACGCGTCGTGACTGCCGAGGTCACTCCGCGTGGGCTCTACGCCCTGACCGGTGCGACGATCCATCCGGTCACGAAAGAGGTGATCGACAACGGCACGTTGATCGTCGATGCCGGTCGGATCAGCGCGATGGGTGGTCCGAACACACCGATCCCCGATGGCGCTGTCAGCCTCGATCTGGGTGGCCTCGACGTCTGGCCCGGCATGATCGATGCCGGCAACACGGTTGGCCTCATCGAGATCGGCAGCATCTCGGCCACTCAGGACGCCCGCGAGCTGGCCCCGTTCCAGCCCGAACTCCGGACCAGCGTCGCCATCCACCCCGACAGCGCGATCATCCCGACGACCCGCGCCAACGGCGTCCTGTCGGTCTATGTCAACGCCGCGGGTGGGTTCCGCAACATCGTCTCGGGTCAAGGGTGTTTGGCCGACATGTTCGGCTGGACCTATCCTGAAATCGTCTCGCGGGACGCGTTGGCTTTGGACATCACGATGCCGCCGAGCCGCGAGCGGATCGAGCGGCTCCGAAGCTTCGGGGTCAGCATCGGCAACCTGCTCTCGGTCGACGACATCAAGGCGAAGTTCCGGCAGACCCTGGCCTACGCCGAGATCATGGAGGCCGCGCCGGGCACGCTCGTCAATCCGCCGATGCCCGACCCAAGGCTGGCCGCATTGGTGCCCTATGCCAAAGGGGAGAAGCCGGTCATCCTCCACGCCGACTCCCGCGATCAGATCCTCGAGGCGATCGAACTGGCCGAGGACCTCGGGCTCAACGCGATCCTGAGCGGGGCCACCGACGCCTGGAAGATCGCCGACGCGGTCAAGGAGTCGGGTCTTCCGGTCATCCTGGGCGGTACCTTGCGGGTCCCGAGCACGCCGGATCCCTACGACTCGGCCTATCGAGCCCCCACGCTGTTGCACGAGGCGGGCATCCTCTTCGCCTTGCGGACCAGCGGCGACAACGACGCCACCGAGAGCCGGAACGTCCCGTTCCATGCCGACACGGCGGTCGCCTACGGCTTGCCCGAACAGGCGGCCCTCGAGGCGGTCACAATCAACCCGGCCAAGATCCTCGGCGTCGAGGAGACCCACGGCTCCCTGGAGGTCGGCAAACAGGCCAACCTGGTCATCACCGCCGGACATATCCTCCAGCCGACCAGCCAGGTCAAGCTCGTCTTCATCGGCGGTCGCCCGATCGAGCCGGAGAGCAAGCACACGCGGCTCTATGAGCGATATCTCGGTCGCTTGGCCGAGGTCCGTAACGGGATCGCCCCGCTCGGCCTCGAACGTAGTGCCGCCGTCCAGGCCGTCCAGGCCGACACGTCCGAAGACGTCGAGGACGAATCGGCACCCGGTGGCCTTGAGGAAGAGTAAACGACTTACGAGAAGATGATCGGTCGTTCGGTCTGGGCCCGCCTGGGTTCAGGCCGAACGTCCGTTATGTGTGACTGGGACCAATCCCGCTCAAGGACTAGGTTCTGGCAAAATAACACTAAAAACTTGATGATTTTATAAATATTTTGTTTGGTCTTTGTTGTGAATTTAAGATTCACCTTTTCCGTGCCACAGACCTTGTACCAAAAGCTTCATGATGAGAATACCTACTTGATTAACCGTACCGGGGATTGATCGATCCTTCGCTGTGACGACTGCGTACGCCCGACGGGCCGACGTGTTACTGTTGAGCGTTGAAGGACGTCATCCGATCGGATCGGCGGCGCGACGGATCAGACGGCGAACGAGACTTCAGATCGGACGGGCGGGATGACGGGGCAATCAAACCGGACCAACGATGGCCTCCCTCCGCTCCGTGGCGAGTTCTCGCTGATCGAATCGCTGTGCCGTCGGATCAAGCTCAGCGATCGGACCCGACTCGGGATCGGCGACGACGCGGCTTGGCTGGCCGATCCAGGCTCGGACTTGGTCTTCGCCAGCGACCTGCTCCTAGAGGGTCGGCACTTCCTCCTGGCTGAGCATGGCGGTGAGGCGGTCGGTCGCAAGGCCTTGGGGGTCAATCTCTCGGACCTGGCGGCGATGGCGGCTCGACCGCTGGCCGCAACCGTCTCGGTCGCCCTGCCTCGGAGCGATCCCGCGTCGATCGCGGGCGACCTGCAGACCGGTCTGGTGGCGATGGCCGATCGGTTCGACATCGACCTGGTCGGCGGCGACACCAACGCCTGGGACGGCCCACTGGTAATCAACGTCGCCGTGCTCGGCCGGCCGACGTCGAAGGGGCCGGTCCTTCGCGCAGGCGCACGGCCCGGCGACGTGATCGCGGTGACCGGCCCGCTGGGTGGGAGCCTTCGAGGTCGGCACCTGAGCCCCGAACCCCGGATCGCCGAGGCTCTGGCGATCCACGAGGCCGTCCCGATCCACGCGATGATCGACCTCTCCGACGGCCTGGCCAGCGACCTGATCCACATCCTCCGGGCCGGCGATGACCTCGGGGCCGAACTCGACGCAGAGGCGATCCCGATCCATGACGATGCGCGTTTCATGGCCACCCGAGACGATCGGACTCCCCTGGCCCACGCCCTGGAGGACGGCGAGGACTTCGAACTCTGCCTGACGCTCGACCCCGACGACGCCCAACGGTTTCTGGCCATGCCCCCCTCCGGAGTCCAACTCCATTCGATCGGTCGGGTCACCTCGGGAGGAGGCGTCTGGCTCCGCCAGCCCAACGGTCGTCCCGCCCGCCTCGGCTCGGGGGGATTCGATCATCTCTCCTAATGGGTTTTGAACGGTCAAAGGATGTGAACCTAGTCAAATCATGATTAGGATCTCGGGAGGCTTGGTGGCGTGATCGTGACGCGCGATGGCAAGGGGCTCTCGGTGACGGTCGGTTCGGAGGCCGAGACCGACCGCCTCGGGGCGGCGCTTGCGGCGGTCCTCGAGCCGGGAACGATCCTCGCCCTGGAGGGTCCGCTGGGCGCGGGCAAGACGCGATTGGTCCGCGCCGTGGCCACCGCCTTAGGGGTTGATTCCGAGGCGGTCACCAGCCCGACCTTCACGCTCATCCAGCCCTACTTGGGTCGAGATAGCCGTGTTTTATATCATATGGATACGTATCGGCTCGACGACGCCGATTCGTTCGAGGACCTCGGGGTCGGCGATCTCTGGTCGGAGCCGGGGGCGCTGAGTTTCGTCGAGTGGGCCGACCGCGTCGCCGACCGACTGCCGACGGCCCGGACGTGGCGGGTCGTGATTAAGCCGGAAGGGCCCACGTCGAGGCGGTTCACGTTCGTCGAATCGTCGGTCTCGTCGGGATGGATCAACGCGTTGGCCGAGCGGCTGGCTTGAGTAGGTTCTGCGGTTTGACCGATCCGTCGGGCTCGACCTAGGTTACTCAGGGATTCCGGCCTGATCTCGATCGGCCCGGCCTTGTGGCCCGTCCGAGGACATCCCGGATCCCCTCAGGCTATCGATACTGAGTCCCTTGTCCTTTTCGATCCCCGTGCGGGAGAGGTCGCCGTGATCGACAATCCGCCGCTACCGATGATGGATCGGCCTCGTCCCTCGCCAGGCCATCCGGCAGAGGCCGCCGCGGCCCAGACCCCCCCGACCTCTCCGGTTCCCCCGAACGGGTCGCATCCGCATCCTCAAGCCGCGGCCCAAGCCGCTCTGGCTATGAATGGTCGACCGATGTTCCGACCCCCGGCGGTCAACTCGTTCATGGAGGCCGGGCTGAATCCTAACCAGATCGAAGCCCTGGTCCTGAAGTTCCTGCTCAACGTCGGCATGGCCACCGGCCGGCTGATCGCCGAGGAGTTGGGCTTGCCATTCGGACCGTTCCCCGACTTCCTCCGCTCGCTCAAGAACGCCCAGATCCTCAACTATGCCAACGCCGCCACGGCCAACGACTACTTCTACAGCCTGACCGATGTCGGTCGCCAACGGGCCCGGATGCATATGGAGGAGTGCCAGTATGTTGGGACCGCGCCGGTCCCCTTTGAGGTCTACCTCGACGCGGTCCGTCGCCAGACGATCGCCGGCGAGCAGCCCCAGCGCCACGACTTGGAGCGGGCCTTTTCGGACCTGTTGATCGATCCAGCCACGCTCGACGGGCTCGGGCCGGCGATCTGCTCGGGCCGGGGGATGTTCCTTTACGGTGCACCGGGCAACGGCAAGACCTCGATCGCCGAGCGGATCACCAAGTGCTTCGGCACGACGGTTTGGATCCCGCGCGTGATCTTGGTCGAGGGCCTGATCCTGAAGCTCTTCGACGAGTCCAACCACGAAGAGATCACCAAGCCGGGAAACGATCTGCTCCGTCAGGTCGATCACGACCTGCGCTGGGTCGAGATCCGACGGCCGACGATCGTCGCCGGTGGCGAGCTGACCATGGACAACTTGGAGATCTACTACGACCCGGTCACCAAGATCAGCGAAGCCCCGCTCCAGATGAAGGCCAACAACGGGACCTTCCTAATCGATGACTTCGGTCGACAACGGATGGAGCCGCAGGAACTGCTTAACCGCTGGATCGTGCCGTTGGAGAAGCGCTACGACTTCCTCAAGCTGGCCAACGGCAAGAAGATCCAGGTCCCTTTCGACCAGCTCATCCTCTTCTCGACCAACTTAGAGCCGAAGAACCTGGTCGACGAGGCGTTCCTCCGTCGGATCCCGTACAAGATCCAGGCGTCCGACCCGACCGAGGCGATGTTCCGCCAGATGTTCTCGATCTTCGCCAAGAAGTACGGCTTCCCGGAGGTCAACCCGAAGGCGCTGGACCACCTCGTGGAGGTCTACTACAAGAAAGTCGACCGGCCCTTCCGATGCTGCCAGCCGCGCGACCTGCTGGCTCAGGTGGCTAACTATTGCCGTTACAATGGCCTCCCTCTGGTGATGAAGCCGGAGTATTTCGACGTCGCTGCGGCCAACTACTTCACGGTTATGTGAGCCCGGGACGGGTACCCTGCTCGGCCGTCGGATGGTGGGCCGGGCCGGGTGGGTGACCGAGTGTCCCGGAGCGGGATCGTCTCGGGATCGGGAACGGGATAGACTGGCTTGACCTGACTCGACGCGTGTACCTCGGGATCGATCCACAAGGCGGGACGTTCCCTCACGTCTGGTCATGAACGCGTCTCCCCATCCCGAATCGCCCGCAGGTTAAGAAGTAGGCCCGCTGATGAGTCTCCCCGTCTTCGTGCAGTTTCCGCTCGGACTGGTGCTGTTGCTGGCCGGTGGCGAGCTGCTGGTCCGCGGCTCAGTCCGACTGGCCTCGGCCTTGGGGCTTCCTTCGCTGGTCATCGGCCTAACGATCGTGGCGTTTGGGACCGGTTCCCCCGAACTGGCCGTCTCGCTCAACGCGGTCTACTCCGAGACTCCGGACATCTCATTGGGAACGATCGTCGGCAGCAATCTGGTCAACGTGCTGCTGGTCCTGGGCGCATCGGCGTTGGTGGCGCCTTTGGCCGTCTCACGAAGGATCGTCAAGTTCGACGTGCCGGTGATGATCGCCGTCTCGGTGGGTCTCTTCGCCTTGGCGTGGAACACGGAGCTGACCCGAATTGATGGCCTGATCCTGACCGTCGCCGGTATCAGCTACTTCGTGGTGTTGGTGCTTCAAGGGCGCCGTGAGGTCCGCGAGCAACATCGGCTGCATGCCAAGGCGAAGCCCTCGGAGATCGATCCGGAGTCCCCACCGACTGAAGCTGAGATCGACGAGGTCCTCGGGCACATTCGCCGCGAGACGCGGTTCCGTGGCATGTTCTGGCTGATCGCCCTGGTCCTGTTCGGCAGCGGTCTCGGCATGCTGTTGGTCGGGGCCGACTGGCTGGTCGAGTCGGCCTCAGAAATCGCCGGTCGCTTCCAGGTGAGCGAGGCGGTCATCGGCGTGACCGTCGTAGCGCTGGGAACCTCGCTCCCCGAACTGGTCGTCTCGATCGTTGCCAGCATCAAAGGAGAGCGCGACCTGGCCGTCGGCAACGTCGTCGGCAGCAATATCTTCAACATCGTGATCGTCGTCGGCTTGACCGCTGCGCTGGCCCCAACCCCTCTGATCGTGCCTGATGGCCTCTTGAACTTCGGAATTCCCCTGATGGTCGCGGTCGCCTTGGCCGTCTTTCCGATCGTCTTCACCGGGTTCAAGATCGCTCGCTGGGAGGGCTTCCTGTTCCTCGCCTACTACGTCGCCTTCTTGATCTACCTCTACTTCCGCGCGACCGAGCACGACGCTTTGCCGCGGTTCAATCTGATCATGTTCTCGTATGTTGGACCGATTACCATCTTGACGCTAGTGATCACGGCCTTGCACGCGGCCCATCGCGGAAAACATCCCTCGATCGAGGATACGACCAGCAATCACGCGGTCGTTGAGGAGACTGCCAAGGCCGAGTCGGCGACCGATCCCGACGGTATCACCGGACCGCGATCGTGAGCGGATCGGCGATGGCCTCGGACGCGATGCGCGTCGACGTGGCGGTGCTCGGCGGCGGCGCAGCGGGCCTGATGGCTGGGATTGCGGCGGCCGAGTCGGGCGCGTCGGTGGTCGTCCTGGAGAAGAACCGCAAGGCTGGCGTCAAGATCCTGATGTCCGGCGGGACGCGCTGCAACATCACCAACGCACGCGGACTTCATGAGTACGAACTCGACCTCGTTTCGGGGGGAGTCGATCCCGCGTACGACATCAACTCGGGCCTCGGTGCTCGGAGCATTCAACAGGCATTTGGGGCCGCAGGCCGGTTCCTCGGACCATCGCTCCGTGCCCATGGTGCCGCCGAGACGATCCGGCTCATCGAGGACGAGGGGGTTCCCACTAAGGTCGAGGCCAACGGCAAGGTTTTCCCTGTCAGCAATCGCGCCCTCGACGTGCAACGTGCCCTGCTGGGACGCCTCGAACGCGTCGGGACTCGGCTGATCACGCGGGCTCCGGTCGTGGAGCTGTCTCAACACGACGAGTGTGGCCGATTCCGAGTCGCCACGGGCCCCGAATCCGGACTCGTGTTCGACGCGACCGGCGTGATCCTGGCCACTGGAGGCCGGTCCTACCCCGGTTGTGGGACAACCGGCGACGGCTATGACCTGGCTCGCCGACTCGGCCACAACGTCCTGCCGACCCGACCGTCGCTGGTCCCACTCCGGGTCGAGGCCGGTTGGGTCGCCGAACTGGCGGGCTTGACGCTCGAGTCGGCGCGGATCGAGGTCGTCGCGCCGGAGAGCGACAAACCACTGGCCGAGCGGATCGAGTCGGTCCTCTTCACCCATGTTGGTTTGAGCGGTCCGGCGATCCTTGATGTCAGCCGCGCTATCGAGGGGCCAAACTCCGGCCCGAACTCGGGGCCGGAGGCCTCGCGGTTGCCTGACCTGCGGATCGACGCGTTGCCCCGGATCGCTCGAGGGCATTGGGATGCGGAGTTGCAGTCGGCTTGTCGGAGCGGGCGTCGCGCTGTGGGGGGGATCCTCAGCGAGCGGTTGCCCAAGCGGCTGGCCTCGACGTTGATGGCCCTGGCCGACGTGCCACCCAGCCGACTCGGGCCGGACCTGAGTCGCGCGGAGCGGCTCCGACTGGTCGAGGCGATCAAGGCGCTCCGAGTCCCGGTGGCCAGCACCCTCGGGTTCGCCAAGGCCGAGGTGACCGCCGGAGGGATCCCCTTGGACGAAGTCGACCCCAAGACCTTGGAGAGCCGTGTCCGACCTGGTCTCTATATCATCGGCGAAGTGCTCGACCTCGACGGCTGGATCGGCGGCTACAACTTCCAGGCCGCCTGGAGCACCGGCTGGCTCGCCGGCCAGACCGCTGCCGCTCGCGCCCTCGACCTCCGAGCACAGCCCGACGCGACATCACAAAGATCGATCGCGATCTCGTAAGTCGATCTTTTGCGATTAAGCCGTTTTGCTTGATGCTGCTCTCATCTGCTCAGAACGGCGCTTGGCTGGCGAGGAAGGTCGCGATCGATCGCATCGATCTTTTCGAAGAAAGGGCCTGGCGGTCCGCACCTTCCGCCGCGCCGAGAAAATTCCATGAACCTCCGGCCCCGATCTCCAGATGCTATCCAGGGCGAGTCACGCGGAACGCGACGAAGCGGCCGGGCTCGCGTTGGGATCGCTATGGTCGTCGGGGTCATTCGGGATGGATGTCGCGGCTCCTAATCGGGTTATCACCAGACGCATCTGCGCGGCGATCCGAGCCGGTCAACCGATGGATCTGGCATGCATCGCGGTGGGGGTCAACGCCCCGACCCTGAAGCATTGGTTGGCTCTCGGCGAGGCAGCCTACCTCGAATCCGAGGAGGAGGACCTGCATTGCCGCTTCTTTGAAGCCGTCATCAAGGCCTTGGAGTATGCCGATCAGGCCCGTGATCTCAACGATCGCGCGACGAACGAGCCGGAACCCCAGGCTCTTCCACGACCCCGAAGCGAACAGCGACGGGCCGGACGGAACCGGCCTGCGGATCACCCTCCACTGGTCTGGTTGGTTGTGGAGGAGGCGCCGATCGAGATCGTCATCGGCTCGCGACCCCCCTGGGTCTATGAGACCCCTCGGCAGACGCGAACGGACCGAGAGCCTGAGCCGCCTCGGTCTGTTAGAGGTGACGGCGAATCAAGCCAGGACACGCTGCCGGAGCCTGTTGAGATCAAGGAGATCGCACGTCATCGCGATTCGACGATCGGATTGGATCTCGCGGTCATCGCGGTCGGGTTGGCGATCTTGGCCATCCAGGTGGTGGTCGTCCTGCTGGTTCTGTTGATGATTCCTGTCGTCTCGGCAGGATATGCCCTGATGGGAGCGATCCGTGGGATGGTCCGCCTAGCCTACCGGTGGCGGGCCGGCCTGATCGCGCTCCGAGGCCGAGGAGTCGACATATGCCCACCCCCCAGTGGGTGGGCTGAACGATGGACACCGCCGTCAGGGCTTCTGAGGTCGTATGGGTTGCAGAGTCTCGGGGCGATTGCGTTGACGGGTCGCATGCTGCCTCAGCGGGAATGAAAACGCCGGCGCCCTGGAGGATCGCCGGGCGATCGGCCGCACGACCGACCGAATCTCGCCTCCGGCCCATCATCCGTGGGGCTGGTCGAGGGCGAGATCCTCGTCGAAGCATCGTCCGAGTCGATCGACGATCCGCGCGACACGGGGCGCCGGAGCGGATCCGGACCGAAGACGGGTCTGCACATCCGCGAAGAGCGGAAACTCTTTGGCAATCCGGTATCTTACGGATCGAGATGCCGGCCGATTTTCATGTGATCGGCCTGGGCGTTCCCGCATGCGCTCTCGGGGAAAATCGGTTCGGATTGTAACGGCTGAGCCCCCGCATCGAGTGGCTCAAAAGGCCGGAAAGCCATGGGCCGAAAGTCGAAGGAGGATCGAACCCGTTGATTGATTATTGACGGCTGATTCTTCGCGGAATCTTCTTGCCTGGGCACAAACACCAAATCCAGAGGGCAGAAGACACGCAAAGAGGCCGATCACGGGGTCCGGTGCTCGTTGATCGCCTGAATGGCGTCGACTTCTTCGTCCCAATACGAGGGCAGTGTGCCATAGGGATCGGGCAGGGTGCCGTCGGTGATGTAAACGTACCCCAAGTTTCTGATGACTGTTAATCCGAGCCGACGCTTCATGGACTCGACCGTCGGTGTGTTGTAGGGCAACACAGCGAATCGCTCCGCGGGAACGTCGCGCCGCCACTCGGGCAGATCGAACGCCTCGAAGCCGTCGAGGTTCTCAAAGAAGACGATGACGTCGGCGACCGACTGGTCGATGTAGTCCCGGTCGCAGATGGTCCCTGGATTGGACACGATCAACGCCTTCGGACGCTGTTGCTTGATGTAGTCGCGGAGTTCGGAATAGTACGGGAGCTGCTCAACGCTTGAGGCTTGGGCGTCGAGGAAGAACCCGCCGATCTCAGGATAGAAGTCGACCCAACGCTTGATATCGGCTTGGGTTTGATTGATTGGATTGTTGCCGTAGTTAGTGTAGACATACCCGATGGGAGTCACACCATGGGCGGTGGCAATTCGGATGATCTCTTGATAGGCCGGATCGATCAGGTCTCCGGGACCACTCGCCGGGTTGACGATCGCCACGACCGGCACGCGGCTGGCGGCGTTAATCAGGCGATCCCAGCTCTCTCGACCCACATCGGCCGGATAGAAGTAAGCAGGCACGATCAAGCGAAGCTGGGGCTTAGCGGCGACAGCAGGGAGGGCCGCCTGGTCGCCCCTGGCTGCTCCCGCTCCAACTTCTGGAGGATTATCGTTGCGGGCTCCCACATCTGGGATGGCCCCTGCCTTGTTGGTCTCCGGTCCCTTGCCCGTGTCGAGGCCACCGGTGCGTTCCCCGACGGGTGGCAGTTGCTTGTTGGGCGGGTCCGATGGTGGCCAGGGATCGAGCTTGGAGCCGATTGCCACCAAGATCACCACGAAAATGCCAGCGATGATTACCGCCGGTCGTCGTTTGGTCGGCTTGGTCGACTCACGTGACTCTGGGGGCGATGCGGTCCTCGAGGCCTTCGACGTTCGAGCCGGTCCACGCCCCGGGATGATCACGGTGGTGGAATCGTCTTGAGGTATGGCGCTGGGGGCGGTCGAATCGAATCGGTGTGGCGAGGCGTCTTCCGAGGTCGCCGGTGTCGGAGAGGGGATCCCCTGGCTGCAAATCGGGCACTTACTCCGCTTGCCTTCCCGCCAACTCGACGACCAAAAGATCTCCCCACAAGAGCAGGGTTGCGGGGTCATCAGCGCCCGGACTGCCTCGGCCGGCGGGACCATCATCGCCTTCTCGCACGACGGGCAGCGAGCGACCCGGCCGGCTAGGCGATCACGAACCCAGAACTCGCCGCCGCAAGCACAGATGACCGAGATCATCGACTACCCTCATGAGGATCAGATCAGGGGATGAGAGGCTGATTCGTCGGCTGAGGAACGCCCCCAAGAACAATCAAAGCATGCCCCATTTCCCGGGACATGCCGAAAAACCGGTTTTGGAGGCCACTCCGCTTACCGACCCCAACGGCGGCGGGCCGCTACCAATCCGGTGACCAGGCCGGCTATCGCGAGCGAAGTCAGTCCGGTTGGTTCGGGAATCAACAGGCGGACGTTATCGAACTGGTGTAGGCCCTCGGCCAAGACCGGCTGCTCCCAGCTCAGCGAGACGATCTCCCGGAAATCATCAGAGAAGGTGAAGGTCTGGAACGCGGCCACGCCGACGTCCACGGTCACTTCGAAGGTTTGCTCGACGGTCGATGCGTCAGCCAGAGTGCCGGTGAAGGTGACCGTTGGCGCAGGGTCGAAGGAGAAGTTCCGTGCCAAATCGATTTGAAGGACCGAAAACGGATTACCGTTGTCGCGAACCAGGCTGATCGTCGTCGGTGCATCGGTTGTTCCGAAGGGCGACAACGCGGCCAGCGCCTGCGAGCCGGCGAAGAAGACCGAGCTGGATCCGTTGGCGTTGAATCCTTTGGTGGTTCCCAGGGCATCCACAGCCGTGAGGCTGAACCCCTCGTCCTGGAACGAATCCAGGAACACGACGTTATCACCGGGAATCACAATCTCTTCGAAGTCGAGGGTCAAAAACGGGCTGGCCTGGGAGGTCGCGGCCATCAGGCAAATCGCCAGACTGAGGCCGAGCGGGATGCATTTCATGATGGGCAGATCCAGTCTCTGGGAGGGAAATGGGCCGATCATGCGAATCGGCTTGAAGTCAGAAGATCATCGGAGCACACTATCGTGGATTGGACGTTCCGATCTCAAGAGCGATTTCCTGTTCTGTTGCCTGTGTGCTTCACGGTGAGGATCTTGAGTCTATTGAAGCATAAGGTGTGCTCGATCGGGCATGGCCGGCGCTGTTCTCAGGATGCGTTGGGGATTTCGTGAGACTCCCCGTCACGACGGGGTCGAGACCGGGGGGTCGAGACCGGTATGCTAGACTTGTATATGGTCCTGAGGACGTGCCTAACGGGTCGTTGCGGAGTCGTTCAGGGGGCACGCAGTGGTGGTCGTCCCCTGGGGTTGAGACATGGGTGATCCCGAGGCCTCGCAATTCTGGCGAGCCGCGCTGCGGAGCGGTCTTTTGGATGAGGCACGCCTACGCAGATATTGGAACCAGATTCCGTTAGAAAAGCGAGCGCCTCAAAACGCAGCAGACCGTCGATTGGCGAAAATCGCGATCAAAGACGAAAGCCTGACACCCTGGCAAGCTCAACAATTACTTCAAGGCCGCTGGAAGGGGCTGCGGGCCGATCGCTATGAGTTGCGTGACCTGCTCGGCCAGGGCAGCACTGGTCGGGTCTTCTTGGCCCTGGATCATCGGCTCGACCGGACGGTGGCGCTGAAGTTTCTGCTGCGAACTCGACAGCAGACCCCCCAGGGTCTCGCACGCTTCGAACGTGAGATCAAGATCGCGGCCCAGCTTCAGCATGAGAATCTGGTCCGCATTTACAACGACGGAGAACTCAATGGGGTTCGCTTCTTGGTCATGGAGTACATAGACGGCACGCCTCTGGCCGGCCTGATCAAGAAGCACGGTCGACTTCCTCCCGAGATCGCCGCGGAGTTCGCCCGCCAGATCGCCCTAGGACTTGATCATTTGTTGGAGCGCGAGCTGCTACACCGCGACGTGAATCCTTCCAACATCCTCGTGACCCGGGCCGGCGTGGCCAAACTGACCGACTTCGGGTTGGCCATCGAGGTAGGAGATCCCCACGAACTGACCCGCGAGGGCTCGACGATCGGGACCTTTGATTACCTCTCTCCGGAACAGGCTTGGAGTTCCCGCGCGCTGGACATCCGCAGCGACATCTATTCGTTGGGCTGCTCGTTGTTCCACATGATCGCGGGACATCCGCCGTTCCCGGCCTCGACGATGGCCGAGATCCTGCTGGCCCACCAGCGGGTTGACCCGACACCTTTGGTCAACTTGATCCCCGATTGCTCGCCCGATCTCGATGCGGTCGTGCGACGGATGCTTCAGAAGGCGCCGGCTGACCGCTATCAGCATCCCATCGAGGTGGCCAAGGCGTTGCAGGACCTCAGCTCAGGACCGGTTCCTTTGGATCAAATTCAGACTCCCGAGCCTTTTGATCCAACGCCCGGGCGGCCCGAGATCTCCCTTAAGACCGCTGAGTTGGAGTCGATCTCGGGATCCGGACGGCGGCCTTCGACGGCCCGAGCCTCTTCGGAGACGCAGGACGACGACGTCTTTCCCCAGATCGACCTCGACGCCGAGTCGACGCGTGGCCCATTCCCCCCGATCGATCTCGGAGCCCAGCCGACCCATGCGCGTCCTGCAAGCGACCGTCGGATCCTCATGATCCTGATCGCTGCGTTCGTCGTCGTGGGACTGATCGGGCTCGTCGTGCTGCTGTTCTCCCAGCTCTGACCGAGCCCGATCGGCTGCTCAGATCAGGACAAGCAGCTTGACCGGACGCCTTTCTTCGAGGGAACGACTCGGCGTTATCCCAGCGTGGCGGGACCCGATCGCTCGGTCGGGTCACCGTCGAGCGTCATTCGATTGCCGGTTCGTTCTCGGATGACGAGTCGTGTTCGGAGTCCGCATCGGACTGCTTAGAGGTTCCCAGTAACCAGAGGTATCCGAGGAGCCCGGCGACGATCGAGCCGGTCAGCACGCCGATCTTGCCGTCGTCGGCCAACGTCGAGCCGCTCGAGGATTCCCCACCCTGCGCCTCGAGCTGGTCGTCCGCGTCAGACTCGGATGACTCGCCGGGATCGCTGGCGTCGGTTCCTTCGGGGGTGTCGCCCGCCTCCGAATGAGCTTCGACCGTCGAGGCGCCCTCGGATCCGTGCCCGCCGTGAGGCCCGTGCCCGCCGGAGCGGAACGCCAGATCGTTGATGAACAAGGCGACGGTAAAGCCGACGCCCCCAATCAGGCCAATCCCGATGATTTGCGTCAAGGTGGTCCGTTTGGGCAGTTCGGCCAGTCCGGTGACAGTGGCCAGCTTGGTGAAGAGAGTGATCCCGATCGTTTTGCCGACCAGGAGGCCCAGCAGGATTCCCCAGGTGACCGTGCTGGTGAAGGCGGCACCGAGGCTGTCGGCCGAGATGGCCACCCCGGCATTCGCCAACGCGAAGAGCGGCAGGACAAAGTAGACCGACCAGAGGTGGAGGATCCGACTGAGGCGGTCCAGGGGCGATTCGCTGGCCCGGCCGAGGTCCTCGAACTGGCCGATCAGAGCCTCCGCCTTGGCCTCGTCGTGGGACTGCAACGCATGACGAAGCTCACGGAGCAGTTCCTCGGCGCAGTCGGCGAAAGACTCCTGGCTGTAGCTCGACTTGAGCGGGGTGATGAAGCCGAGCATCACCCCGGCGATCGTGGCGTGCACCCCTGACTTGTAGACCGCCGCCCAGGTCATCAGCCCGACGATGAAGTAGGGCAGGAATTGAATCACACCGATCCGTCGCATCACACCGAAGATCGCCAGGAACACCCCGGCCCAAATTAAGGCGGCGATGTCGAGCGACTCGGTGTAGAAGACCGCGATGACCCCGATGGCCCCGATGTCATCGACGATCGCCAAGGCCAGCAGGAAGATCCGGAGAGAGCTGGGGACTCGCTTGGAGAGCAGCGAGAGCACCCCCAGGGCGAAGGCGATGTCGGTGGCCATCGGGATCCCCCAGCCACGGGCTGCATCGGGATCGTTGTAGTTCAGAACCGCGTAGAGCGTCGCTGGCACGATCATCCCGCCCACGGCGGCAGCCGCCGGCAGCATCGCCCGACGCACGCTGGACAACTCGCCCTCGACCAGCTCACGCTTGATCTCCAAGCCAACCACGAAGAAGAAGATCGCCATCAGGCCGTCGTTGACCCAGTGCTGGAAATCTTCGGCGATCCGGAAGAAGCCCAGATCGACCACGACTTCCGTTCGCAGGATCTGGTTGTACGTCGCAGCGAACGGTGAGTTGGCCCAAATTAGAGCGACGACCGCCCCCAGCAACAGGACCAAACTACTCGGGCCGGCCTGATACATCCATGTTTGGGCCGGCAGGGTCAGCTTTCGAATGATCGCTGAGCGCTGAGCCTGGAACAAGAACTTGCCGAACGAACGTGGCGGTAGCTGCTCTACCATCGGTTCCTCTGCAATAGAGAATCGACGAGCGTGGAGACGGAAGGTCTGGGGCCGTTCCCCTGACGGATTGCACGTGATGGATCGGAGTGGCCTTGCGTCGGTCCAGAGGACTGGGTCACGCAGGGCCGTCGAGGGTCGTTCTGTGATCACTGAAGATCGGACCATCTTACCGGGGCTGCTGTCGACCCGCATCCGTGTCTGCTAACCTGGGGCCTCTTAGATATCCTGAACCTGATCCACCCCGAGGCAGAGCGCAGGCTGCGCGTCGAGTTGAGGTCCTGTTCCCATGACGATGCTCAAAGGAATCCCCCGAATCCTGCCGCCGGATCTGCTTCGGATGCTGGCCGAGATGGGCCATGGTGACGAGCTTGTCCTGGCCGATGCCAACTTTCCCAGCCACGAGGTCGCCCACCGCATTATTCATGCCGATGCGGCCGACGTCCCGCAGATGCTCGAGGCGATCCTTCAGTTGATGCCGCTCGATTCGTTTGTCGACGAGCCGGCCTTCGTCATGCAGTTTGTCGACGACGCCAACGGGCGAGCCCCGATCTGGGACACCTACCAGACCCTGCTCGACGTCGCCGAAGGGCGCCACATCCAGATCGGGACCATCGAACGGTTCGCCTTCTACGAACGGGCTCGAACCACCTATGGCGTGGTCGTCACCGGAGAGACCGCGCTCTACGCCAACCTGATCCTCAAGAAGGGTGTCATCTTCCCCGACTGATCTCCTGGACGGCCGGTGCAGAGTCCCGGGCGGCATCGCCAAACGGAAAGACCGAGATCCAACACGATCGTCCAACGGGTCCGAGTCGCTTGCGGAACCGGTGCCTGAGGATTCGTGAGATTGGGGCAAGGTTGCGATTAATCAGCATCGTGTTTCTTGGGCCTTGTCACTCAGTAAGAAGTCGTGATAAGGGTAAACAGCATCGACGATGTCATGCATCGCGATCTTGGAAGGGATGACCTCCAAGTGGACCCCGAGTCAGGACGCTCGAGATCAAGGAACACAAACCATGATGCGTCGGACATTGCAGTCGCTTGTCTTTGCGATGGGCCTTTACCTGTCCACCGACATCGCGTTCGCTACCACGGTCTTTGAGTCTGAGGATCCCGGCTCGCCTAACAACACGTTCGCCACTGCCAACGTCTTCGGTCCCGATACGACGTTGATCGAGGGATTCCGCGGTCAATTCGAGGTCGACGGATTCTTCTTGGGCGATCTGCTTCCCGGATCTGTTGATTTTCCCGACTTCTTCGGGTTGACACCTGGAGAAGAGTTTTTCGTGTTTATTGACAACACTCCCGAAGCGTTCTTTGGGATTCCCGATACGCTTCTCCGATCGTTGGACGAGTTTTTCTTCGAAATTGACTTCGACGACGACTCAAGCCCACTCGGTGATGGGTTTGCCTCGGCTTTGAGCGGCACGGTCAACTCGGATGGCTCGATCCTGCTCGATGTGAGTGGGTTCCCAGACTTCGATTTCATCGGGGATCATGGAGAATTCGGCGCCTATAACCTCTACCTTCAGTTGGGAACATCGACCTTCGTCGGTGATGCGACGCCTGACATCGATTTTTTTACCATCGAAGGTTTGACGCCAGGGACGACCGTCACGATTACCGTAGAAGACGCCATGTTTGATTCTGTGCTCGGGATCTTCGACGAGACGGGCTTATTGATCGATGACGATGATGATGGCGGGGTTGATTTACTGTCCTCGATCGACGCCGTGGTCAATGCGGACGGGACGGTCAACTTCGCAATTTCGGGCTTCAGCGATTTCGATTTCGATGGTGGGAGTGATGCATTCGGGTCCGGCTTCTATTCGATCTCGATCTTCGTTCCCGAGCCCTCGACCGTCATGATGCTGGCCAGCGGCCTGGTGTTGGTCTTCGGCGCGGCGATCAAGCGTCGACGGGTTTGATGAGACTGTTTGATCTTGCTGGCACCTGATTTAAGCACAGATGTGACCGGCACATCGGCCCGTTCGATCAGGGCTAGGTCCGATGTGCCGGTCTTCCTCGTTCGGCGTTCGTCAACGATCGTCGTTCGGCTTTCGGCGGTACGTCATCACCAATTCGTCGACGAATTGGCCGGGAGCATCAGGCGAGGTGATCGCCATGGAGAACCGCTTGGTCGTCTCCGAGACATAGGTGGTCTGGAGCCGAATCGGTTCTTTGCGCCCGCTTTTAGGATCAGTCATGGTGCCGACGAGGGTTAGGGTCTGAGTCTCGTCGTCATACGATCCCTCAAGCATGAGGAGGCTTGGGGCCATCGAGTCGATCCAGGTGCCATAGTAGACACCACGATCGGGGTCGAATCCGAGTTGAGAGTGTCCGGCCACGGCCTGGCCGAACATCTCGGAACGGTAGTCGGTGACGAGCCAGAAGTCGCCGACCATCCGACAGGTCTCCTCGCCTTGGAAAGCGACCGGGTCGGAATCCGGTCCGCCGGGATACCAGCGACCTTCGGCGACCCAGGTCCCGACTTCGCGGGTCAGAATCTCGTGTTCTGGGCTCGGAGAGATTATCGGAACGTCCACTTCGTCTTGGAGGGCGCTGCCACTTCCCTGCGAGGTGACCCACCCGAGGATCCCCACCAGGATCACAAGACCCAACCCCGATCGCACCCAGGATGAAATGCTCATCGCACACAAACTCCCTTCGAATGTCGACGAACCCAATGGCACAGTGCCATGGAACAGGCGGACAATCTCACGCCAGAGCAGATTATGCTCAAGGTGTGAATTTTTGTCCAGTGATCGTCAAAAATTCAGTAGGAGAATGGATAGGCTCAACGTCGCGCACCTCGAAGATCGACTTGGGTGTCGATGGAAGGCAGGGGGAAGCGATCTGAGGGTGTATGGGCTTCGGACATCAGCGCCTCCAGACGCTCGACGATCTCGGGACGATCCTCGGCCAAGTCGTTCGATTCGCTGGGGTCATCGTTGAGGTCGTAGAGTTCGGACTGGATCGTTCCCCGCCGGAGTTGTTGCCGGACGGCTTTCCAGTCGCCTTGCCGGATCGCCTGTTGGCCGCCGTAGCCGGGGAACTCCCAATAGAGGTAATCATGGGTCGGCTGGTGGTCTTGCGGTCGGCCGAGGATCGTCGGGGCGAGGCTAAGGCCATCGACATCGTTGGGGATCGCCTCGGGGGCCTCGATCAACTCCAGAAGCGTGGGCAGCATATCGGCGAAGTAGGCGGGCAGGTCCGAGACGGTCCCCTCGGGGGTTCGACCTAGCCAACGGACGACGAGTGGGACTCGGATCCCGCCTTCATAGACCGAGCCTTTGAGGCCTCGGAGTCCACCGCTGGACTGGAAGTAGGCTGAGTCGGTCCCGCCCAATCGGTTAAAGGCTGGGCCGTTATCGGAGGTGAACAGGACGATCGTCCGGTCGTCGAGGCCCGACTCCTGGAGGGTCTGGAGAACACGTCCGACCCCTTGGTCCATCCGCGTGACCATTCCGGCATACCCAGCGCGCGGGCTTGGGTGGCGAAGGTAGTAGTTACCGGGCTCATGATCGGCCTCGACAATCCGATCGCGGTATGGCTCGACCGACTCGCCGGGCACCTGAATCGAGAGGTGCGGCACGGCGAATGGTAGGTAGAGGAAGAACGGTGTTTCGACGTTCCGCTCGATGAAAGCGACGGCTTCGTCGATGAACAAGTCTTGGGAATAGGCAGCGCCTTCGAGGGTCCGATCATTGCCTTCCAAGACGATCTGTCTGTCGTTCCGCCAGAGGAAACGCGGATAGTGGTTGTGGGCATGAACCTGGCAGAGGAAGCCGAAAAAGAGGTCGAACCCTTGGCGGTTGGGATCGCCCGAGGAGCCCTCGAAGCCGAGGCCCCATTTGCCCATCGCGCCAGTGGCATAGCCGCGATCCCGAAACAGTTCAGCCAAGGTGATCAATTCATCGGGAATCGGGTTTTGGCCGGGGAAGAGGGACCGTTCGTCGTCTCGTTGTCGACCGGGTGGATTGCCGTTGTTGCGGATTTCGCAATGGCCGGCGTGCATACCCGTTAACAATGAGCAACGCGCCGGAGCGCAGACCGGGAACCCCGAATAGAACTGGGTGAACCGGACACCCTCCTCGGCGATCCGGTCAATGTGGGGCGTTTGGATGATCCGCTGCCCGTAGCAGCCAAGGTCGCCGAATCCCAGGTCGTCGGCCATGATCAGGACGACGTTGGGCGGCCGATCTTCGTCTCGGAAAGCCGTCGAGGATGCACCGGGATCGCCGCCGCGTGCCAATCCGGCCCCGAAGATGATCCAACACAGGAGGGCGAGGGCAGCGAGGCGGCGGTTCATCGGGATGCTCCCAGCTTTGTGGGACGAACAGATGAAAATCAGGCGACGGTCAGAATGTCACCGGTCCGGAGGATGACCGTCCCCTCATGGCCTTCGACCTCATCGAGCCCGAGGGTCCGGGAGTCCAAGAGTTTCTGGGTGGTCTCGGCGATCTGCTTGGTCGCGTCCCCTTGGGCGATCGTCAATGTGGCGCGCATGGCCGACTTGCCGGTTGGCAGGGCGATCTCACCACGGGCGTCGGTCTGCCCGGCTGTCGTGTTATCGCGATCCCGTTGGCAGTCGACGATCGTCACGGTCAGGCCTTCCAGCGGCACGTGCTGGGCATCGACCAGTCGGAGCTTGAGCATCTGGCGGGTCCGGACCGGGTAGAGATGGGGGAAGTGTCGCTTGTGCTTGTTGATCCGATGCCGGTTGCGTTGAACCTCACGCGGCATGCGCTTGCGGACGGAGACACCCATCGTTTGAACCTTCGCAAAACAAACCACGAACCGCTGGATTGGGCTGACGGTTCGTGAAACAGCGATTGGGAAAAGTTCTTAACATAACGGGCGAGCGCGTTGCCCGCTATGTTGATTGGCTCGGAATTGCTTGAGGTTCGGGAGACGCGAGTCCTTCCACGAATCGAGTGTGACCTGAGGGACTCGGGCGAGGCCGAAACGAGAACGGCCGCGTGGAGACCCGACGCGGCCGTTGGAGGATATCAAGTGAGGCGACCCACGGAGCGACGTGATCTGGCGTCAAGGGGCGATCACAGGAGAGTGGGTCAGTCGGCCAGATCCTGTCGGATCGACTTCAGAGCGCCAGTCTTGGGATCGATCCCGACGATGTACCGAGCGTAGATCGCGTACAGCGAGGGCACCAGCACGAGCACCAGCAGGGTGGCCAGCAGGAGGCCGAAGGCGAGGCTGGTGGCCATTGGGATGAGGATCTGGACCTGCAACGACTTCTCGAAGAGCAGCGGGGCGACCCCGACGATGGTGGTCATCGAGGTCAATAGGACGGGTCGGAACCGGGTCTGACCGGCCTCGATGAGCGCGGGGATCACCGGCGCCGACTCGTTGACCTTCCGGTTGATGAAGTCGATGAGCACGATCGAGTCATTGACCAACACGCCGGAAAGGGCAACGAGGCCGAAGAGGCTAAAGAGGGTCAGCGGAAGGCCCAGCAGGAGGTGCCCGAGGATCGCGCCGATGAGGCCGAACGGGACGATCGTCAGGATGAAAGCGGGCTGGAGGTAGCTGCGGAACTGAATCGTCAGCAGGACGAACATCCCGCACATGGCGATGCCGAAGCCGGCGATCAGGCTACCGACGGATTCCTCGGAATCCTTTTGCTGACCTTCGATGCGGACTTCGATGCCTTCATTCTCGGCGACGAGCTTGGGGAAGAACTCGCGCTGCATGGAGGCCATGATCGCGCGGGCGTTGGCCCGATCTTCATCGAGGTCGGCGGTGACGGTGACCGACCGAAGCTGGTCGACGCGGTTGATCTCGGAGTATCCGCGACGCTCATCGATCTGGGCGACCTCGCGGAGCGGGATCTCCCCTTCACGGCTGCGGATCCGGATCTCGTCGAGGTTCAGCAGCGAGTTCCGCTCGTCCTCGGGGTAGCGGACCATCAGCTTGACCTCGTGCCGGCCGCGCTGAAGACGCATGACTTCCTCACCATAGTAGGTGGCGCGGACGGTCCGGGCCAGGCTCTGGGTGTCGACCCCCAATGCCTCGGCCTCGGGTTTGACGCGGACCTGAAGCTCGGGCTTGCCCGGCTCAGCGTCGTCCTGGATGTCGAAGACGCCGACCTGCGTTTCTAGGTAGTCTTTGCAGACGTCGGCGAGCTGCCGGAGTTGGTCCAGATCCCGGCCGACGAGCTTGAACTCGATCGGCTTGGCGGCGGGCCCGATGGCGGCTTCGGCGAAGGAAACCTTATCGGCCCCGGGAATCTCGCCGACGATCTCACGCCAGCGAGCGAGGATCTCAGCACTACGAAGGTCGGGCCTGGAGGCGCTGTCAATCAACTCGACGGAGACCTGTCCGACGTGTGAGCCAGTGTCTTCGTTGGTTGCAGTGGCGCCGGCCGATTGGATCTCGGAGTAACCGACCGAACGGACCAGGAGCCGCCCGGGGGCACGACCGCGCTCGGACTCGTATTCGGCCTGGAGCTGGTTGAACCCATCGCCGATCTGCCGAAGAGCGCGGTCGGTGAACTCGGCTGGTGTCCCGCGTGGGAAGCTGACGGTGGCTCGGATGAAGTTCCCGTCGATCTTGGGGAAGACCACAAACGGGGTGAATCCGCCCAGGACCAGCCCGACACAAAGCAGTAACGCGGCGACCGCCCCGGAGACGACGATTAGCGGCATCGCCACGGCGGCCCGCACGATCGGTGTGTAGATCCCTTGGATCAAGCCGTTGAGGCCCGCTTCGGCGCCTCGACGTAACCAGCCATAGGCTCGCATCGGTCCCTGACGGAACAACCAGACCGGCACGTAGAGAATCGGCAGAAACAGCCAGTAGATTCCCCGCATCGCCTTGGCGAACAGGCCGGGCTTGTGGGCCAAGTGATTGGGCAGGATCAAGAAGCTCTCGAAAAGCGAGAAGAGCAGCATCGAGATGACCACCACCGGCATCACGGCGATCACCTTGCCCAAGGTCCCGCTAACGAACAAGAGCGGCATGAAGGCCATGACGGTGGTGAGCACTGAGGTGGTGACTGCCGGCAAGACCTCGGCGGTCCCGTCGATGGCTGCGCGTCCCAGCGACTTGCCCATCTCGCGGTGGCGGAAGACGTTCTCGCCGACAACGATCGCGTCGTCGACGACGATCCCCAGGGCGAGGATAAACGCGAAGCTGGTAATGAAGTTCAGGGTCACGTCCAGGCCTGACATCACCGCAAAGGCGCCGGCGACCGAAACTGGGATCCCGAGGGCGACCCAGAAGGCCAGGCGGAACTCGAGGAACAAGCTGAGCACAACTAACACGAGGATCAGGCCGGTCACTCCATTTTTACTGAGCGTATCCAGGCGATCCCGAACGACGATCGAAACGTCGTCATAGGTCTCGATGCCGTAGCCGGGGGGCAGCTCGACGTTCTCGGCGTAGTCACGGACCGAGTCGGTGATCTTAATGATGTCCTCGTCGTTGGTACTCAGCACAGTCATAAGCATGGCTGGGTATTGGTTTGCCAGACCTGTCTGCTCATCATAGATCGAAACATAATTGCGTTGGGGTTGATCGGCGAATCCGTCGCGGACCTCGCCGATGTCACCGACATCGAGGATGGTCCCGTCTGCCTGACGGATCAGGGGCAGCTCGGCGATGCCGTCGCCGGTGAGTCGTTTGTTCTTGCCACGGACCAGGTATTCGCTGCCGGCGGCCTTGATGTCGCCGGCGGGCAATTCGATGTTTTCCAGACGGATCCGGTTGGCTGCTTCCAAGAGCGAGAGGTCGTAGGCGCGGAGCCGTTCCTCGGGGATCTCCACGTCGATCTGGAAGTCGCGGGCGGCGATCAGGTCGACTGTGGAGATCGCCTCAGTATTGAGCAGATCGTCGCGGACCGTTTCGGCGACCTCGCGGAGTTGAATGTCCTGCCGGAGTTGCATCCGGCTCCGCTGTTCGGGGTCGAGGTCGTCAGGGATCTCCTGACCGCCGTAAACGACCAGCCGAACGGCTGGGGTCCGGAAGGTGACCTGCTTGACGTCGGGGTCTTCGGAAAGCTCGGGGAAACTGGGGATCTGGTCGACGCCGTTGCGGATCTCGTTGACGACCTTGTCGATGTTGCCGATCCCGCTGACCAGTTCGATGACGACGAAGCCGACACCCTCGCGTGCCACTGAGGTGATCTCGTCGATCCCCTCAATGGATCGGACGGCCTCCTCGATCTTCTGACAGATCCCCTCCTCGACCTCTGAGGGACTGGCGCCGGGGTATTGGACGGTGACCAGCACGACCTCGATCTGGAACTCGGGGAAGCTGGCGCGTCGGAGGTTGACCATGATGATCGCGCCGACGATCAGCAGGGCGGTGACGAAGATGTTGACGGCCGGGCTATTGTTGATGACCCAACGGATCACGCCGTTCATCGAGCGACCTCCTCGGACTCGGCCGTAACCGGGGCCTTCGGCTCGTCGAGGACCGCGCCAAGGCGCTGGGCCGGATCGCTCGGCGCATTGGCTTGGTCAGCGATGACGGGGTTCGGCCCGCCGATCGGGATCGGACTGACCTCCGTACCCTCTAGGACGCCGGGCAACGGTGAGACGACTACCCGGTCGCCGGCCGAGATCGGGGCGTCGGGATCATCGCCGCGCAGGAGGATCCGCCCGGCGACGGTCCGAATCGGATCGACGGTGTAACAGACCAGCTCGTTCTCGGTCCCGACGACCCAAAGGTCGTTATTGGGTCGAAGCGCCTGGGAGGGCACAGTCACTAACGGCGTCGGCAGGTCGTCGACGAAAAGCTCGACCTCGACAAACATCCCGCGACGCAGGCGTAGGGCGCCTTGGCCGGGATCGGGCACGACGAGCCGAACTGGCAGGGTTCGCGTTTGGCTATCAATCCCGCCGCTCTCGTAGCGAGCCAGTGCCCCGCGCCAGTTATAGGTTCGGCCGGCCAGCTCGTAGGTCACTTGGGCTCGCGACTGAGGCAGTTGTCCTTCAAAGCCATCGGGTGAGACGACCGTATTCACATCGCCCTGACCGTCGGCCTCCAGGAGCCAGTACAGATCGTCCATTCGGAGGAAGCACCGGACTTCGGCGACGGAGGTGTCCTCCATCAGCAGGAGCACGTCGCCCGCCTTGACGTAGGCGTCCTGCTCAACGATCTCCTCGACGATGATCCCGTCGATGGGCGAGCGGATCTCGGTCCGTGCCAAGTCCCGACGTGCTTGTTCGGTCTGCGCGATCAGAAGGCGACGGCGAGCCTCCAGGCCACGTCGACGCGAGTCGAAGATCCGTTGCTCGTTGATCAGCGACTGGTACTGGCGACGCGAGGCGAGCAACGACGAGTCGGCCTGGTCGACGTCGCCGGCGCTGATGGCGCCCCGACCGCTGAGGTTCCGGAGCCGGTCCCGCTCGCGACGGGCCACCGTCAGGTCTTGCTCGGCGATCGTAATCAGCTCGCGATTGTTCTGCTCCTGAACATCGATCTGTTCCAGATCGACCTCAAGCTGCGCGATCTGGCTGTCCAGGACCTCGACGGCCGTCTCGTAGTCCGACGGGTCGATCCGGAGCAGCAGGTCACCTTTATGGACCGATTTGCCGGCTCGGGCCAACTCGGCCTTGAAGATGACCCGGCCGGCCACCTCGGCGTTCAGGCTCAGTTCGCGGGTCGGTACGACGGTCCCATTGACCTGGATCGAGAAGCCACGCTGACCGACCGGCTCGACCCGATCGATCTCGACCATCGGCGGGGTCTCGGGCCGTTCCTCCACTTCGGGCTCGGCCCGCAGTGTGCTCAGGACGTTCAAGCCACCCACGCCGGCGGCCAGCAGCGCGATCGAGCACACGATCTGGATCAACTGCCGCGTCATCGGTCTACTCCCGGCGCCTGGGACGCCTTAATTCGCTTCCGATCCGGTCTGATGGCGACCATTCCTCAACCTCACACGTGTGGCCCAGGAGCCCTCGATGCGAACACCGAAGGGCTCGAAGGCCGTTCAGCCTCGACGTCGGCGTCCCGTGACGATCGGCTCGAAGCCCGAAAATTCCCGTTCACCAACGCGCCCGATGTGCTCCAAGATCCGCATCAACTCCAGACGCTGATGATCGTCGATCCCGCCCAGGCACTCGTCCTCGGTTTGTTTCAGGGCCGACCTGGCCTGACCGAGCGTGGCCTTGCCAGTCTCGGTGATGTGGATTCGATGGGCTCGACGATCCGACTCATCGGGGTGTCGCACGACCCAGCCGCCCTGCTCCAACGCGTCGATCAGGCCAACCATGGTCGAGCGGTCGACGCATATGGTGGTCCCCAATTGCTGCTGGGTAACCGGGCCGAAGTGATCGATCATTGCCAGGATCCCGAAGTGACGGAGCGAATCCAGGCCCAGGGGACGCAGCCGCTCCTCAGCCAGCAGGTGCATCCGCTGTGCGGCGCGCACGAGCAAGAACCCGACCGACTCCCGAGCCGGGCTCTCGTCCATGTTCAAAGGCTCGTCGACTGCCCGCGCTTTGCCCATCGGCCTCTCCCCCGAAACACAGCATCCGACGACTCTTTGCCAACTGAACTGAAACCGAACAAGCAGTTCGAACGGACTATTGGTCGCCGAGATAGTCAGTGTGACAAACAATTTGTAGGCGGAGCAATTCAGTGCGTCTAGTGCGAATCGAAGGTTGGTTTTCCAGAGCACGAAGAATTTTCGAAGGGCAAAGGCGGACTTTTTTGCTTTGAGACGGTGAACAAGGGCTCGGTTAATCCATTCGTTCTCGAAAATTCAGTGTCCGACTCAAATGTCAGGTCCCGTGACCGCTCATTGAGTAACCCGTCAGGTAGCCCAGATCGTGGTCGATATTCAGACTGCGTTGGATATGCTCAAGAACCTCTAAGCGTCCCAACGGTCCCAGTCTTACCAGCCGAATCCGTAGGGTCGTCGGTTCGTCGACGCGACGATGTGTGCTCAGGACTTCGACGAGTAAATCCGCGCCTGGCCGCAATTGCCTCAACCGACGCCGCGTGCAGGCCCAAGATTAGGGCGGGTCGGTGCGTTGCCCCCAGCAAACGGTTCCGTCGGCTGGACCGCATCATGATAAACACGGTCGTTGATCTGAGAGAGGTAGGTTTATTTGTGGGGCGGGACGGTTCCCACGGCCCGGAGATCGATGGTGATTTAATCGACCTCGGTGTCTGTACCTAACTCGATCAGGCCGACCCGGACCATACATCTCGACTATTCGACCAATTCCTAACCCGAAACGATTATGAAGGCACGGATCCGAAATCCGGCCACGCAACTTGTCAGTGGAGAAAGAATTTCGATCGCTGTTGAGATCGGTTCGCCGTCCGGCAGCGATTCCTCAACAGAGAGTGTCCTGACGACCCCAGAGGTCGCAGGGTACTCGACGAGAGGCAGAGAACCAACCGAAAGCGGAGCGTTCCGGTTTGGAACCGGCTGTGTCGCGTGTTGCGGGACGAACGCAGAGGGGACGTAAGAAATCGACAGCTCATCCATGCGTGACGTTGGAGGGGGTTGTGATCTAGCCTTAAATCGACGGCGCGAACCAGCGTCGGAACACACCCGTCTCCGCCAATTCGACGTCCGTCTATTCGTCGACGCGTTGGAGAAGCGCCGTAACCAACGGCCCAAGAGGTCTCGGCCATGACTCAGATGATTGACACCCATGTCTTGCCGACCGGTCCGGGTCCGACCCCATCCGAGTTGCTCGACGGTGCCCGTCCGGTCGGCTCGACGATGATTCCTGGCGAGGTGATCGGCCTAATGGTTCGCCTCGAGCAACTCGACCGCACCCGCCGTGATCATTGGATGCAACTATTGCAAATCTTCGGAATCTCCGAGGAGGAACTGGACGACTCAAGGGGGCTCGAGGAGTACTCGACATCGGTCACCCACAGCTCAGTCGTGCCTGAAGAGGACATCCGGGTGGTTCGCCTGCAATTCCAACTCGGCGAGACGCGCCGCCAGCTCCGCGAGGCACATGACGAGATCCAGCGGCTCCGTGACCGTCATGAGCAGGAGACGATCCGGCTGAAGCGGCAAATCGAAGGTCTTTCTGAAGTGGGTGCCGGGTGTTCTTTGGAACGAACGTCCCCGTCGGTTGATCAGCGAATCCGTGCCTACCGAGAGGATATGCGTGACGGCGGCCACCATCGACGATTGATCGAATCCGCTCTCGGTGGCCTGCTAGGACGCGGCGGGCGCCGATGATCGATTGTCCGGCGACCAGTCGCGTATCGGTCGATGAGATAAAGAAGGGTCTTTGTCGCAACAAACCGATCGATCTTGCCAACAGAGCCAAAGAAGGTTCGAACGCGAGCGGATTGGCTTGGCGTTTCGGCCCCCGGTTTCTACCTTGATACTCGAGTCACCTCGGGCTGCTTCGGTCCGGTAGGTCCTCTGCAACGGCTGGCTTGTTCGTTCGATCAGGCCAAGCTCTCTGCCCCCGCATCGCGTTCGACGACGGCTCCGGACTGGATCGATCATGGACGACGCATTGCCAGGCCTGTGCTCGGAGGCCGTTCGAGCCTGGTTCCACCGGACCTTTCCCAACGGTCCGACCCCGGCCCAACGATTGGCCTGGCCGGTTATCGCGGCTGGGGAACACACGTTGCTGGTCTCACCGACCGGGACTGGAAAGACACTTGCGGCTTTCCTGGCGATCCTCGACCACCTCTGGATGCTCCGCGATGAGGGGATGCTTGAAGAAACGACCTATGCCCTCTATGTCTCACCATTGAAAAGCCTCGGCTATGACATCGAGCGCAACTTACAAGGGCCGTTGGAAGAGATAGGGCTAGGGGTAGAGGCTGAGCGAGAGGGCCGGAGCGGATCTGATGTGGAAGCCAATGGGATTCGGGTCGGAGTTCGAACCGGTGACACCTCGAGCTATCAACGCAGAAAGCTCCGGGAACGTCCGCCGCACCTGCTGATCACCACGCCCGAGAGCCTCGCGCTGATGCTGGCGCAGGAGCAGTGGCGCGACCATTGGCGGAACGTCCGATATCTCATCGTCGATGAGGTTCATGCGTTGGCCCCGAACAAGCGTGGGGCCGACCTGATGCTGAGTCTGGAACGACTCGTCGATCTCTGTACTAGGGACCCGGCTCGGATCGGCCTGTCGGCGACCTGTAATCCCGCCGAGGTGGTCGCCGAGTTCCTCGTTGGCCCGACCCGGACCTGTCGGGTCCTTCAGGCCCCGCCCCCGTCGAGCGACCAGGGGCCGATCTTGGACATTGAGACGGTCTTGAAGGAAGACGAGGGCCCCTATCGCCCCTTGGCTTACATGCGGACGATTAAACGGCTGGTCGAACTAATCGCCGAGCATCGGACGACGGTCGTCTTCGCCAACACGCGGGCCTTGGCCGAGAAGATCACGCACGACCTCCGCGAGTCCTTGGATGACTCTGAAGCGGTCGCCGCCCATCATTCGGCCCTGGATGCGGCGCGTCGTCGCGAGGTCGAAGCGCGTTTGAAGGATGGACAGCTCCGTGCGGTCGTCACAAGCACGAGCCTAGAACTGGGCGTCGACATCGGGACGGCCGACTTAACGGTGATGATCGGTCTGCCCGGGAGCGTCGCGCGTTGTCTTCAGCGAGTCGGTCGCGCGGGACACCGTGTCGGAGCCGTGACCCGTGGCTTGTTCCTGACTGGGTCGGCGGCCGAGCTGGCCGGCGCAGCGGTGACAGCCCAAGGTGCCCAGGCGCGAAAGGTCGAGCCGATCCGCCCGGTCCGTGCCCCGCTCGACGTGCTCTGCCAGCACCTGCTGGGGATGGCCTGTGTCGATGAATGCGAATTCGACGAGGTCTTGGCGTTGCTCCGACGCGCCTCGCCGATGACCGACCTGAGCGACCAAGACCTCAGGGCTTGTCTGGACTACTTGGCAGGTCAACTGGCCTCGCCACCAGGTGCCTATGAACCCGAGCCGGGTGCAACACCACGCTGGACCAGTCCGCGGATCTGGAAGCATCGCGGGCGGTTCGCTGTCCGCAACGCGCGGGTCAAACGTTGGCTTCTGAGCAACATCGGCACGATCCATTCCGAAGAAGCGATCACCGTCGTCACGCCCGACGGATTAGAAGTCGGCCAGCTCGAATCAACCTATGCCGAGCGACTCCAGCGTGGTGATCGGTTCGTGCTCGACGGCCGGGCCATGACCGTCCGACGGCTCGACGACCTGACCCTTCACGCTGAGCCCTCCGGATCCGACCCCGACTTACCGCGCTGGACCAGCGACCGCCAGTCCCTCTCGCGCGAGTTGGCCCTGGACCTGGCCCGGTTCCGAGAGCAGGCCTCTGTCATGTTGGTCGAGGGCCCCTCGGCGCTCCGGGGTTGGCTGGGCGAGACCTACGAACTAGAGCCCGAGGCCGTTGCCAAACTCGAGGAACTCTTCTTGGCCCAACAGCAGATCAGTCGGATCCCCGAGCCGGGCAGCCTGCTGGTCGAGGAGGCGCCCGACCCGGAGGGCTGGTCCTATACCTTCCACGCACCGTTGGCGCGTGCTGCCTGCGAGGCACTCGGTCGCGCCGTTGGGGCGCGGATCGGCGGGAGACGCGGCTGCGACGTGCAATTGGCTGTGGCCGATCTAGGCTGGCAGATCCGAGTTGCTCCAGAGATGCGGCTCGAACCGGAGGCACTGCCCTCCTTGCTGGCCATCGAGGGGCTCGACGAGGCGGTCCTGGAAGGCTTGGATCGCGGAGACCTGTTGGCCCGTCGGTTCCGCCACATCGCGGGCACCGGCCTGATGGTCCTCCGACGCCCCGAGGACGGTCGGACCCGCGTTGGCGGCACGCTTTGGGTTAGCCAGCGGCTCTACCCCTTGGTCAAGGCCGCCTGCCCCGACCACCCCCTGCTCCGCGAGACGCGTCGGGAGGTCCTGGAAGATTTGCTAGACCTCGATGCGGCGCGGGCCTGGCTCGAGACCAAGCCGCCGCATCGGCTGATTCGGCTCGATGGACTCTCGCCCTTTGCCGTCACCTGGATCGCTGCCGGTCGTGGCGAACCGCTCCAATTCGAGCCGCCCGAGGCCGCCCTCAAGCGGCTTCAGGCTCGACTCGTCGCCCCCTCCCCCGAATGACGAAGGGGCCGGTACGCTGATGATTGACAATAGACATCCACGAAAAGTCGCTTGATGTACGCACTGTTTCGGGCAGACTGCGAGTCTCGACGGAAGGAGTCGTGATGGCGAGGGAGGAGCCAATTGATTTGGTCGTGGGCCCCGAACCTTGGACGCTCAGCGCATTGGGGGCCTTAGTGGACCCGCAGGCGGGATTAGCCGTCATCGCCGACGTTCACCTGGGCTACGAGTGGGCCCGCGCTGCCGGTGGTGATATGGTCCCGCCCCACTCGCTGGTCGAAACGCGTGAACGGTTGGAGCGATTGCTGGCGGTCTGCCGAATCACCACCTTGATCGTTGCCGGCGATCTCGTCGAGAGTTCGCGGCCATGTCCGCGCACCGCCCGTGACGTTCGTGCTTTGCGCGAATGGCTGACTGAGAACCACATCGAGTTGATCCTGGTTCGGGGCAACCACGACGTTCGCGTCGGCTCGGGGGTTCGGACCGAAGCCCGCTGGACCCATCACGATTGGGTGATCACGCACGGACATCGGGCCATACCGAACGATGTGATGGCCATCTATGGTCATTATCATCCGGCTTTGAAGGTGGGGTCGCACACGGCGCCCTGTTTCCTAGTCAGCGGTCGCTCGATCTCCCTGCCGGCCTTCTCGGGAAATGCGGCTGGGCTCGATCTAGCCACCGCGCCATTGCCCCCAGGCTTGGTCCGAGACCACGAGTCGGAGATGTCCTGCATCGCGACGACTGGCCGCGAGGTGCTCGACTTCGGACCCCTGGAACGGCTGCGAGACGCCTTGGCGCCGCCCTTCCGGACTCGAGCCCGACGGCGACGACCAGGGACCAGCATCTCGCCTCGGGACGCTGATCCGCGTAGACTCGGATCGGCTCCGTCAACCGCTGACGCCGCACGTCCCCCCTCTCATCCAGGATCCGACTCATGAGCACGATGAAGCGATATCCCTGCGGCGGCATGCGTCGTCGCCAGTTTCTTGCCGCGGGCGCCACTGCCGGTGCAGCAGCGATGCTGACGGCCAACCGGCTCTCGGCCGCCTCGACGGAGGTCGCCACGTCGCCGGTCTCCAAGGCGGCGCTGGGGGTGCCTGGCCCGTACCCAGGCAAAGTGGTCGAGGCCCGCAATCCGAAGATGATTCAGAATGACGTCAAGGACCAAGAGGCCATCGGCACGACGCTTGGCCGAGCGCTAATGGGCTTGACAGGCGCTGAGGACGCCACCGAAGCTTGGCGCACCTTCTTCGAACCCGGTGATGTGGTTGGGATCAAGATGAACCCGGTCGGCCGACCGCTGGCCAACTCCTCCAGTGAACTGATGCTCGAGGTTATCGAGGGGCTCAAGTCGGCCGGAGTCAAGACGCAAGACATGGTTGTCTTCGAGCGTTACCTCAGCGAATTCGTGGACGCTGGGATGCACAAGGACGTTCCTGACGGCATCGATTGGACCGGCCTGACCAAGGAGAACGACCCGTCCCAGCTCAACATCGCTGGCTATGACCCCGATGAGTTCATCTCGATGGAACTCGTCCACCCCGCCGACGATCCCAAGGACGATCGGACCCGGCGCTCGCACCTGGGTCTGTTAGTCACCAAGCGGGTCAACAAGATGGTTCTGCTCCCAGTGCTCAAGGACCACGGCTCGGGCGGAGTCACCGGCGCTCTCAAGAACATGAGCCACGGCTTGGTCAATAACGTCCGTCGGTCGCACGGCAACGCGCACACCAACGTCTGCAACCAGTTCATTCCTGAAGTGGTGATGCACCCGATCATCCGTCAGAAGGCTGTACTCCAGATCATGGATGGGATCAAAGGCGTTTTCCAGGGCGGTCCCTTCGCCAGAAACCCCGAGTGGACCTGGGAGAACAACGCCCTGCTGGTCGGCACCGACCCGGTCGCCATGGACCGGATCCTCTGGGACTACATCGACGCTAAGCGGGCCGAGAAGGGCCTCAAGCCGGTCGGTTCGGTCGGCAAGTTGGCCTTCGACGCCGAGCGCGAGGGTTTCGACATCCGCCAGCCCCAGCACATCACCCTGGCCGGATATCTCGGGCTGGGTGTTTTCAACAAGCCAGGTGAAGGCGGCACCGAGATCGATCATCAGATCATCAATATTGAAGCGTCCTGACTCGTCGATGTCGACCGTGTCATAGATTAAACGCTAATTCAAACATAAAGGCTATAATTCACCTGGATAATGGTGAATTATAGCCTTTTTTATCAGGTATAAGCTAGATAAATGAATTTTGGTTGACGATCGAATTGGCGATCACGGACAGATCAAGCACGACGGGACGGCCAGGGGGACGATGGTGCACTCTTGAGCCTGGACGGTCGTCGGCACGTAGCGTCGGACGACGCGATTGATGGTAACCGGGACCTGCTCGGTGACGGTAACGGGGACCATTCGGGTCGAGGTTTCCTCGACCATCCGGGTCTCGACGACTGGGACTTGTTCAGTTCTCGTCTCGCGGACGAACTCGGTGCGTTGGACGGTGTAGGGTTCAGACCGAGTCTCGCGGACATAACGGGTGGACTGGACGGTATACGGCTCGGACCGGGTCTCAGCGACGAACTCGGTGCGTTGGACGGTGTAGGGCTCGACATGAGTCTCCGAAACCATACGAGGGGACTGGACGGTTAAGGGCTAGCGAGGCTCGTCAGCCCCGTCATGGACTA
>CAZSSM010000065.1:31460-38883 GCA_964609385.1 uncultured Planctomycetia bacterium | reverse complement strand
TGGTGGTCTTCCTGCCGATCTTCTTCGCGGGGGTGATCTTCGCCTCGGCCTTCCGAATCCAGCGCGACCCGGACACAGCCTTCGGCGCCAACATCGCCGGGGTGATCTTGGGTGGCTTGACCGAGTACTTCTCGCTGGTCTTGGGCTTCAGCCTGCTGGTCGGTGTGGCCTTGGCCTTCTACGCCTTGAGCTACCTCTTCGGCGGGCGTCAACTGGATCTGACCGGCGACGTTGGGATGACCTGACCTCGCCTCGGAAGTCGGACCGCACTTGCAAACGGGAAGGATCCCGACGATGCCTCGCGTGCAGGAACTGGATGGACTCCGAGGCCTAGCGGCATTGGTGATCGTCGTCTTCCATCTCCGGTTCGTGGGCCGGGTGCCGTTGATGGGTTCGGCGGTCGATCTGTTCTTCGTCCTCTCGGGATACCTGATCACGCGGATCTTGCTGCGGACCGCGCCGAGCCTCGGGTCGTACGTTCGGTTCGGGATCCGTCGCGGTTTCCGGCTCTGGCCGATCTATTTCCTGAGCTTCGGCCTCCTCTTGGTTCTCAATCCGCTGGTCCCACGCCCTGGAACGTTGGAAGCCTGGCCCTATTTCCTGACGTACACCCAGTTCACGCCCTGGTATTGGGGAGTCGAGCCTCCGGAGTTCAGCCGGCTCTACGACCACACCTGGACCTTAGCCATCGAGGAGCAGTTCTACCTGATCTGGCCATTGGTGGTGTTCCTGGGCGGTCGTCGCGGCGTGCTGGCCGTGGGCGCTTTACTGATCCCGCTGGCGATCCTGAGTCGAGGCACATCGCTCTCGCCCCATCTGTTATTGACGCGTTGCGACGGCCTGGCCGTGGGCGCGATGGTGGCCGCCTGGTACGAGAAAGCCGGCCTGGGGCCGGGGTCTGGCGTGCCCTCAAGGGTCGCGCGTTGCTTGGCCCTGCTGATCGCGATCGGAGTAACCGCCCCTTGGTGGAGCACCCCGCTGGCCTCGGGGATCGTCGGCGTCTTTTCCGACCTAACAACCCTCTGGGGACCGCTCGATATTCAGGGTCTGGGCGGATCGCTCCGGATCTTCGCGATCACCTTGCTTTACGGAGTGGGGGTGGCCTGGGTTGTCGGCTCCGCCGGTGGACGGCGATCGGCCTGGCTCCGCCATCCCTGGCTGGCCGGCTTGGGACGGATCAGCTACGCCCTCTATCTATTCCACCCGTTCGTCATGGTGGCCGTCAGCTTGGGCCAGCAGGCATTCGGGCTGCCCGGTGGGCTCCTTGGTGATGGCCTGAAGCTGGCGGGGTCGATCCTGCTGGCGTACGCCTCGTGGCGCTGGGTGGAACAGCCGATCCATCGATGGCGCGAGCGGCTTACACGCCAAAGCTCGGAGTCGGAACGACCGCGAACCGCCTCATCACCCTGTCATGGAGAAGCAACGCATCTACACGATCAGGAAGCCGCCGAAGACGGGACGATCCGATTTGACCCGCCACGAGGCTCCGCCAAGCCGGGCTCACGGCTTCGCCGACACGCGACCCGTCGGGCCGATCGTGTGGAACCCTGAACGAGCGGGAGGTCGTGGCGGAAAAGAGCGGCGTCGTTGGTCGTTGGTGCAGATCGAGCCGGTCGGGTTTGAACGGGAGCAAACTCTTCTGAAGTCAAGGTTTACGTTCGATTCGTGGGGCGGTCCGAGACACGCTTTGACACCACGATCTTCACGAAACGATGGCTTTTCCCGTTTGGGCTGGTTATAACAGAACGCGCACTTCCATCCCCGTCCTGCCATTCGCACCTTCCTTCGCGTCAGAGTTTAACCCCGCCTGACGCCCCGACCCTGGATCCCGGCTTGGGACCATCAGGCGATCTACCTGGGACGACCTGGCGTTTCCCCGCGACTTTCCCTCGGTCTGCACAGAGGCGATCCTCCATGATCGACCAGGACTTGACGCTCCTCTACAGCTTGGCCCGCTACCACCTGCCTTCTCATTTGCGGAGCAAATTGGATCCGGGTGACTTGGTCCAAGAGACGATGCTTCGGGTCCATCGCTCCGGACGCCGATTCGACGATCGGAGCCCTGGCGAACGCATCTCCTACCTGCGTTCCACACTGAAGACGACCTTGGCCGACTTCGTTCGATGGTTCGATCGCAGCAAGCGATCGGCGACGCGCGAACTGCCCCTCAGCGCTGAGGACGCCGACGGTCAGGGCCTGCTCGATCTGCCCGGCGACGGCACCTCGCCCAGCCAACGCGCCTTGATCAATGAGCACGTGCATCGGCTGGAGGCTGCGATCCAGGAGCTTCCGACCGGTCAACGTCAGGCCGTCCTGCTCCACCATATCCGTGGCTGCTCCTTGGTCGAGACCGCTGAAGCGATGAACATCAGCAAGCAGGCCGCTGCGGGTCTGCTACGACGCGGGCTGCAGGCGCTCCGCTATCGCCTCAGGAATTTGGCCTGAGACGCCGTTTCCCCCCGTTTTTCGACAGTCGAGTTTCCTGCCGGCTTGATACGGTGCTTACAGGGCCGTTCTGCGGTCACCTCGAACCGACGATCCGTGGCCAGCCCGTCACGGATCCCTCCGAACCGCCCTGCAATGAGCCGTCTCCCGATCGGTTCGAACGTCGATCGGCGATGGCCCCAATCGATATCCCACGAGAAAGCCGGTCCTGGCGAAGTTGCGTACCGGCCCAAATCCGATTTTTTGAGATTTCGCGGTCCAAGGGACAGACCGCGCCGTTCAGGATCTCAGCGGACTTGCTTTTCAAGATTCGGATCCGTCCTGTAGGCCATGACAAACAAATCGTCGATTGCGACTAATTTGTCGTGACTGATTCGGGAATCCTGATCTAAGGTGTGGTCTGGTCGGTTATGAGGGACAGCGCGATCGTATCCGGGTCTTTCGGTGCGGGGACCGTGAGATCGGGTGACTCGTTCGAGTCGAGCGTGCTGAACTGACCGACCACACCTTAACTCAGAGGGCTTCGCGAGGCTGAAAACGGGTTTCTCACCCGATAGCACCACGCCGGTCTCCGTGTTTTTCCAGCAACATCGGTGTCGTCGGGAGGCATCGAAGCGCGCCCGGATGGTGTTGCGATTCATTTTTTTGTCTCGGTTTTAGCACATGTCTTGTGCAACAAAAGAAACGATAGGAAGGAGTACGGCGAACGGTTGTTGGTTCTCACCAACATTGCGTCTCCTCCCCTAGATCTTCGCGAGGGTGTCATCGAATGATATCTATTTGCTTCTGTCGAATTCTCAGGTGTTTGATTGATCGCATGGAAATGTTGGTGTTTGATTCCGTATAGGTACGCATGTTTTTTTGTGTGTGTTGGTGGTTGTGCATCTCCGATGAGATCCGGCGTCGATCACTCGAATCCCTTCGCGATCGTTGGTCGCACAAGGGAGCGTTGGGCTTTGACCTCACAGTCAGTGGCCAGCTCAGGGTTCGAAGAGCCCTGAGCCTATGACCGAACGAGGCCCGAATTCGACACGGTTCGCCATCATGCATTGATTCCTGTCAACATCCTCGTGCGGCAATCAAACTCAGAGATACCATGTGCTCACGACGGAGGACCGATGTCCTCTTCGAGGTCTTTTGCACATGAGGAGTCTGCAATGCGATCGTTGTTCGTTTCAGGCCTGACGGTCCTCGTCATAACTCTGGCTTCGACCCCGTCGCGGGCCACTTTGATCGGTGTTGAACTGGTGCCGGAGCCCGATACCGTCGTCACCTCAGCGAACCTGAGCTATGACGCTTCGAGCGATATGCTGACAATCGACTTCGGTTTGGTCAGCGATCTCGATTTCAACGGCATCAACAACACCATTCAAGGCGTGGGGATGCCGGGCACGTTCGGTAACCTCAACCTGTCGGCGCTCGTCGATGAGACCGGCACGTTCACCGGCGGAACCTTCACGCTGACCGGCGAGGTCCTCGATGGCACTGGCCCGGGCGTCCTGTTCGGTGGCCCGACCCTGTTGACCGGCACCTTGACCGACTTTGGATTCGACGCCAATGGCATGATGGATTTCACCTTCCGGGCCACCGATGGCAGCATGAAGGGCATCTACGGCGACGGTCTGAACATCGGCGGGATCGTGTTGAACAACTCGGGGATCGACTCGAATGACCTGTTCCTTGACGACTTTACGAGTAACTTCGGCTCGACCGTCGATGTCGGGGTTGTCCCCGAACCCTCCAGCCTAATTCTGGTCGGTCTGGGCCTCGGCGGCCTCATTGTGGCCCGTGCTCGCCGTTGTGCCTGAACGCCCCGAGTCGGGGATCGGTCGAGAGGGATCCCCCGGCCCGACTTCGAGTCCGAGCCGAGCAAGAAGATATCTCGTAAGACGAGTTAGTCATTGATGCTGAGGACGCGATCCCAGTGGCGCGTCCTCGAGGATCCGATCGATCGACGATCGCGATGAATTCGCGGAACTCCGAAGGATCTCCGGTTGCCGGCCTTCGGATCACCGATCGATCCCTACGGATATACCGGATGTATCCGCCACGATCTCGTCAAGAGACGCCAGATCCTCGCATGCCGAGGCCGACTCCTGCACGGATGGATTCCGCCGGCCACCGCCGGTTCCTCGACGAATCCCGCTCCCGAGTCCGTCCGTCGTTCGTCCCATCTCCAAACCCATCCCGCCTCGCGTGACACATCTGCTGGTACAAGAACACATCAATGCTTTGGGAGCCATGCATCATGTTCTTTTGGAGCCGCTTGAGGTCGTCGTCCAGGTCGGGGATGACGCGCAACCGCAGCCATTCCCGTCGGGTGGACTTGGAGTCGCTGGAGAACCGGACCCTGCTGACGCTCTTGGGCGTCGAGACCGACTTCCCGCGCATCGACTTCAACAACACGGGATTGACCACGTACACCGCTTCAGACCGACTCTTCCGAGTCACGGCGGACCCCTTGGTCTTCCTCGACGGCGACCCGAGCGATCCGTCGACGCCGCCCCGACCGATCATCGCCCCCGATTCGTTCGAGTTGAACGTGATCGTCAACTCCGAATCGGGCGGTCTGTTGGACGTCTCCGGCGTGGACGGCAACGATCTGGTGATCACCGGGACCATCCCCGGCACCGGGTTCTCCGGCGAGCTGCTGACCGGCGAAGTCGTCGCGATGGGCTTCCTCGACTCCGAACCGAACGATCTGTTCGACGTCGTCGTCGAGATCAATGGTGGGCAACTGGCTGGATTGTACCCCAGCACTCAAATCGGGATCTCCTACATTAGCGAGGGTTCGACCTTCGTCGGCGGTTTCGACATCGACTTCACCGGTGGTGCCAAGGGCATGCTCGGGGCGTTGGTCGATCCGGTCGAGCCGACCAAGATCGACGTCAAAGTCGACTTCGAACTGGCCGGCCTGG
Organism: uncultured Planctomycetia bacterium; assembly: GCA_964609385.1. Taxonomy (GTDB): domain Bacteria; phylum Planctomycetota; class Planctomycetia; order Isosphaerales; family Isosphaeraceae; genus CAZSSM01. The sequence goes on along the minus strand of CAZSSM010000065.1, from coordinate 33,520 downwards.
ACGCCGGGGATATCGTCTCCGATCCGTTTGTCGAAGACGGTCTAAGGATCTTCGGTCGTGCCAACGGCGCCCCCGACGATGAAAACCGAGCGATGATCTTCGACTCGGCCGATCCTACCGGCGGCGACCTCGACCTGGGAACACCCAATGAAGACTTCGGTGGACCGGGTCGCGGCAACGGTGGTCAGCCAGGTCAGGTCGGCCAGAACGATGTGGCCCTGGGCAACGTGCTGATCATCAGCGAGGACGGCGACTCCGGCGACCCTGACGACAACCTCCGTGGCGGCGAACTGATCTTCGAATTCACCAAGCCGGTCCTGTTCGCCTCGATTGGGATCCTGGACATCGACGGCGACGAGGGCAACTTCGTCCAAGCCTTCGACGCGTCGGGGAACCTACTCGCGGAGTCCCCGCTGTTGCCTTTGGGCAACAACAGTGTTCAGACGATCGAGCTGAAGGCCGACGAGGTCTCACGGTTGGTGGTGCAATTCAGCAGCAGTGGCGCTGTCACCGACCTCCACTACTGCCGATTCATCGACGGTGATCACGATGGTCTGGAGGAGGAGGATCCCCAGAAGTTCGATGGGTTCGTCAGTAAGGACATCGGTCACGTCGAGTCGGCCGGATCTTTCGAGGTAGACGGCGACAAGGCGACCCTCAGGGCCGGCGGCCGGGACATCTGGGGCCATGAGGACGCGTTCCACTACGCCTACCAAACCTTGAACGGCGATGGCGCGATCGTGGTTCGGGTCGACAGCTTGAGCGACACCGACGCGTGGGCCAAGGCCGGGGTGATGATCCGTGATTCGCTCGGGGACGACAGTCAACATGCCATGATGGTGGTCACGCCCCGACGAGGCGCGGCCTTCCAGTACCGCTCGGAGACCGGCGGCGCAAGCGCCCACGTCGGGACCTCGGGCGAAGTGCCGTTGTTCGTCAAGCTGGAGCGGATCGGCGACCTCTTCGTCGGTTCCCTCTCGACCGATGGAACCCAGTTCGTCGAGGTGGGCCGCACCCAGATCGTGATGAATCCGTCGGTCTTCATTGGCCTGGCGGCCACCGCGCACGACGACCATGCGGTGACCACCGCACGCTTCTCGGAACTGAGCCACGATGGGGAGATCAATCCGGTCCCGCAGCCCGAGACGATCCACATCGAGGCCGAAGACTACGAGAGCAGCAGCGGGGCGTTCCAGACCTACGGCGGTTATATCATGGCCCCGACCAGCCAAGGCCGGTTCACCCACGAGCCGCCTTCGGGCAAGAAGGTCACCTACACCTTCGAGGCCGGTCAGACCGGGACCTACAAGATTTCGGGCTTGGTCCGGGGACGCGACGGGTCCCGGAACTCGTTCTGGTTCGGGCTCCGCGACTCTGAGGGGGATGTTGTGGGCGATCAGGTCTGGATCGACTGGCATGTCGACCGCTCCAATCGTTGGGTCACCAATGACGTGACCAAGGGTCCCGAGCGCCAAGTCCAGACCTTCGAACTGGTTGCTGGCCAGACCTACACGATCCAGATCAAGGTCCGCGAGTCGGGGACCAAGCTCGATAAGCTGACCATCACCAACGATCTCCACGAATAGCGCTCCCGAGTCCGTCGAAACCCTAAGATCTGACCAATCCTCAACGGATCTCTTCATGATCCCATCCCCGGTCGGCTGCCATCGTGAATGGTCGTCGGCCGTTTTCGTTGGTGGGGCCTCCGATGCATGGCTGAACCGACCCGGTCATCAGCTAATGCGATCTAGAGGCTTGAGTTATGAAATTTGTCCAAAGAATTGACGGGCTTTCGCCGGGTGCGTTGCCTTTAGTCAACACGCGAAGACCTTCCAAGGCCGTTCGGGCAGCCTTTATGCGATCGGTCTCGTAATCCTGCACCGCGGGGCGGGCTTCACGCTAAACTACGACCCTTCTCGAGTGGGAATGGCTATTTTTGACCATGTCTGCGGAGTCTCATGCGTGTGAGTGTTGTCGACCGCGTGGGATCTCCGCGTCGCCGGAAAGCCGAGGAGGACGAGCGGCGGCGCGGTTTTAACCAGCCAACCCCGCTAGTTGGG
>CAZSSM010000065.1:0-31450 GCA_964609385.1 uncultured Planctomycetia bacterium | reverse complement strand
GGCCCTGGGGGGGGTGGGTGGGCGCCGGGGGGGGCCCCCGGGGCCCCCGCCGTCCCCCTATGGAGTCGCGGCGACGCGGTTGTCCCCTGCATCCCCCGATCGTTGGGGGGAACCGGTGGACCATTCTCGGTCCATGTCTCGTTGCCCCTCCCTCTCGCAACCCTGGAGATCCCAACATGCGTTTGCATCACCTGGCCCTTGTGGTGCTGAGCACGGTCGCCCTGGCCGGCACCGCCCAGGCCCAGATCCAGACCTTCACCTTCGACGTACCTGAGCAGACCGTCCCATTCACCGAGAGCTTCACGCTGCCCGGCTTCGATCCGGCCCTGGGCACCTTGACTGAGGTCGAGATCACGACCTTTGCAAGCGTCACCGCGACCGTTGAGGTGCTCAATACCAGCGACGATGACCTTGAAGTCGCTGATGCGACGGCGACCATCCCGATCGACGTCACGGGTCCGTCCGATCTGTCGCTCCAACAAGACCTGACTGCCGGACCGTTCGGTGGCACAGCCTTGGCCGACAGCACCACCGAGCTGGGAATTGCGACCGTCACCGGCACCGAATCGGAAACGTTCACCGATGTCATGGACTTGACGGAGTTTACGACCGATACGTTGCTGACCTTTGCCTTCAGCGCCGATGCTGGCGAGTTCGCAGGCACCGGTCCTCCGGGCTCGGTCTTCTTCGGCGGATCGGCCTCCGCCCTGGGTACGATCACGGTGGTCTATACGTTCATCCCGATCCCCGAGCCTTCGAGCCTGGTTCTGGTGGGTCTGGGCGGCGTCGCCCTGCTGGCCGGTCGCAAGGTCCTTCGTCGCGCCTGAGTCGTTCGACTCGAACATGCCGGAGACAAGCCGGGCCGGTCCCCCTCAGATCGGCCTGGTTGCCGCGGACCGCCCCCCGTCCCGCGAACCGGGGGCGGTCTGACTAATAGAAACTATGCAATAACATAAAATGTTTACGAATCAGATTTTGTATCAATTGCCTTCGATCTGCCTGGATCGCCTGCTTCGGCCAGATCATGCCGAGCGGGTCAGCCAGATCGGAAAGCACCACAACTTCTCGTTCGATTTGCCGGGTCTTCCGAAAGGACGAGCGAAACGATCGAAGGTCGACGCGGCGGAAGATGATCCATTCGCGTTTACATAAGGCAACATCATTCGAGGGATGTTCGGTTCTGGTCGGACAGGATCTCGTTCATAGAATTGCTGCAAAGATCGCTTGGGTTGTCGCTCGCATCGGGTCGGTTTCGGGTAGATCCGAACGTTGTTTTCTCTCACCAGACTGTTTTTTGCTCCTGTTTTGTGGTTAACTCTGTTCGCTAGTCCGCGTGGTCTTTGCGAAACCTTCACATCGAGGTCGTGTGTTTGCCGTTGCTTTGTCAGACCGCGAATCGCTAATGTGCCCAACCGCCAACCGAAACGGGTCGATTGGAACACAGACTTTGAACCATGTGACAGGGTTGTCCGCGCTGAGGTTTCTGAGCGGGAATCTCATCGCGGTTGACTCTCACTTGGAACAGGGAGAGTCCCCTCGGACCGTTTCGGTCCGATCATCTGGCCTTTCTCACCCACCCACGCACCGAGGAGTTTCTCCCAATGCGTCGCATTGCCCTGGCCCTGGTGGCCATCTTCGCCCTGACCGGCGTTGCTCAAGCCCAGACCCAGACCTTCAGCTTCGACATCACCGAGCAGGACATCCCGTTTTCCGAAAGCTTCACGCTGCCCGGCTTCGATCCGGCCCTGGGCACCCTGACCGGCGTCGAGATCATCTCGGACGTGACGCTCAACGCCTCGGTCGACGTCATCAACGTTACCGACGACGATGAGGCGGTCACCGCCGCGACCGCTTCGGTTCCTTTCGAGGTCACCGGCCCGGCGGGCTTGGACATCGATCAGACCCTGTCGGTCGGTCCGTTCGACGGCACGGCCGTGGCCAACAGCACCACCACGCTGGGTAGCGGTTCGACCACGGAGTCGGCCTCGGCCACCTTCACCGACGCGGCTGACCTGGCCATGTACACCACCGACAGCACCCTGGACTTCGAATTCAGCGGTAGTGCCGCCACCTTTGGTGGCGTCGGTACCCCGGGCGCGACCTTCTTCGGTGGTTCGGCCTCGGCCCTCGGCACTGTGACGGTAGTCTACACGTTCATCCCGATTCCTGAGCCTTCGAGCTTGGTTTTGGTGGGTCTGGGCGGCGTCGCCCTGCTGGCCGGTCGCAAGGTCCTCCGTCGCGCCTGAGCTTTGAGCTGATTGATCCCAGCCCGCTCGGCACGGTTGGGTGAAGCTCGATCGAAGATCAACTTTTGCCCATTCTCCCAGCGCCCCGAGGTTGACTACCAACCTCGGGGCGTTTTTCGTTTCCCGATCGCGACAAGACCGTGTTGCTCAAACCATACATGCATCCAGGATCAGGCTGTTTCAGACGGGGGGCGTTCCTTTCCAGGAACAGCATCGTGGCGAATCTGAACAGTATGTCTCTTCAGTCGGTGGACTGACTAATGATCATGGAGCCCGCTCTTCCAACCTGCGGGTTCTTCCACAGCGATCACAACCCACTTGTTGAGCCGGTCTGCATCCCACCAGTTTCTGCGCTGGGTTGGGGGGTGCTCCTGAGGAGGTCGTCGCCCCCTCGGTTCGTTCGGCTCACATCACCGCCCCGACTCCTGGAGCACTCCCGTGCGTATGTTCGCCTTGGCCCTCATGGCTACCGTTAGCCTGGCTGGCACCACCCACGCTAACACCCAGACGTTCTCTTTCAACGTGCTTGAGCAGACCCTCCCGTTCACCGAGAGCTTCACGCTGCCCGGCTTCGATCCGGCCCTGGGCACCCTGACTGAGGTCGAGGTTATTGCCGACGCCTCGGTCACGGCCACCGTCGACGTGCTCAACGTTACCGGCACTGATCAGGAGATCACTAACGCCATTGCTGCGATCCCGATTGAGGTGACCGGCCCGGCCGGCCTCGTTATTGATCAGACACTGACCTCCGGTCCGTTCAGCGGCACGGCCTTGGCCAACAGCACCACCATGCTGGGCACCGGTACGATTACCGGCAGCGAATCGGCGACCTTCACCGATCCGACCGCCCTGCTCGCCTTCACCACCAACGGTGACTTAGACTTCACCTTCAGCGCCGACAGCGGCCTGTTTTCGGGCACGGGGACGCCTGGCTCGGTCTTCTTCGGTGGTTCGGGCGAGTCCGGCGGCACTGTGACGGTGGTCTACACGTTCATCCCGATTCCTGAGCCTTCGAGCTTGGTTTTGGTGGGTCTGGGCGGCGTCGCCCTGCTGGCCGGTCGCAAGGTTCTCCGTCGCGCCTGAGTCAGGTCAAGGCCGGTCGAACTCGTTGCCCATCGTCAGGCCAGTACTGACTTCGGGATATGAACAACGCAGGCCGGCTCTCCATGACATTGGTCAAGAATAGCCAGAACGTCGCGCTCGGTCGCCCACGCGACGTTGATTCGAGTCCTGAGGGTACGGGTAGCCCCAGGACTTGATCTGGCCGTCGAAGGCCGAACACGTTAGGCGATGAGTGGCGGTTTGGTCTGAGGAATCTGGAAAGCCCCGTGGATCTCGCTTTATAAAACATGGTGCTGCCGAAAGATCGCTTAGGCAAAGTCTTTGAGATCATTTGCGTTGCCAGAATTCATCACGGAAGCGAAAAGCCGGAGAAAGCACGGTTCAGAGAACTCGGTCCGCTTGAATTGCAGCGGCGTTTCCATCACAGTCTATCCGAGTCGAGTTAGCCCTAGCCTAAGCTGTCGTCCAACCATTCCAGATTGGCGATCCAATCAAACGGTGATTGCTCACCATTAAGATGGGATGGGAAGGGGTTTGACGTTTCTCTCCACAAGGCGCAGTGGCTGACCTGGAACGATCCTTTTGAACGTCGCCCTTTTCCTCAGGTGCTTTCCATGAAGAAGCTGACGATTTTCGCGGCTCTGTCTGCCGCGATCGTGATGGGTGCTCCGGTTCAAGCGACCCCCGTGGATACGGTCACGGAAACTTTCACGATCCCCCAGCAAGACCTTCCGTTCACCGAGAGCTTTTCTCTCCCGGCGTTCGACTTGCCCTTCGAGTTGTTGAGCGTCGAGTTCATTCTGACCACCGAGTTCATCGCCTCGATCGACGTGATCAACGTCACCGACTCCGAGCAAACGTACACGGATGCGACGGCCACTCTGGACTCGTTCGTTGTTGGCCCGTTCGGCCTTCGACTCGATGCCAACCCGACAGCCGGTCCGGTCGACGGTACGGTTCCCGATGGCGATCCGTTCGGGATCGACTCGCAGAGCGGTCTGGTGGCGACCGACATGGATTCGATCCTGTTAGATGATCCTGCGGCCCTCCCTCCGTTCCAAGGTCCTCAGTCGTTAGACTTCGCCTTCGCAGCCCTCACCGGTGAGTTCTCCGGCACGAGTGTTCCGGGCGTTTTCTTCGGTGGCTCGGGTACGGCCGGCGCCACGTTCCAGATCATCTACACTTTCATCATCCCCGAGCCGTCCAGCCTGAGCCTGATCGCTCTGGGTGGCCTGGGCTTGGTCATGGTCAGTCGCAAGGCTCTCCGTCGCGCCTAAGTGCAACGCGTGTGGTGTGCGGGGGCTTGTGAGGCGTTGTTGTCTCTGCCCCGCCGCCTTGTTGTGATGCACTGGCACAGAATAAGTCTAGGTCGGGACTGACGCATTGGTCCCGATCCGGTCCCAGGATCGCGTAAACTCAGCCTCTGATGACCTGCTGTGGGTCGTCGGAGGCTTTTTTGATGCGCATAACAGCCCCAGTCCGTATCCGTTTGTCGCTGGCAATCGCTTGAAGATGATCTCCGGGAGAGGAGTCGACTTCGATGAAAATGAGTGGACGAGAGGTCCTGGTCGTCGTCGCGCTGACTGGCATCGCGATCGGGCATCATATCGGGTCGTCGACTTGTCATGCTCGTCTGATCCAAACGTCGTCCGAGGAATCGGATCTCCAGCAGTTGGCCTTCGATCTGGTGGAGTTGGGCGAGGCGTTCGACCAGTCGTTCGGAGGGCGTCCCGAGGGCGATTCGTTAGTGGTCGAGACACTGGACTTGGCCTCGGAAGTGCTCCGCCTGCGACGCGAGGTGGCGGGTCTGGATCGCCAGGCCTTGGCACGGGCCTATGCTCCGTTGAGCCAATCCTGGGAGCGAATCGCCTCGCGGTTCGAACGCGATGACTCCCGGCTTGGCGCCACGCGGATTTCCCGAGCGCTCCGAACGGTTGCGAGACGCGACGAGGCGCTTCGACGACAGCTCGGGTTATCGGAGCGGTCGAGCAGCCTTCGGGTTCTCCTCCGTCGCTACGCCAACGACGTCGTCGCGCTCCGGGAGGGATTGCGCACCGAGATGGGTGAGACGACGGCGCGGGCGATCCTGATCGAGGACACGCGGAACCTTGAGGCCGCCTTAAACACGTTCGATACGGTCGCGAGGCGCGGAGCGGAGCAATTGGATTTGGCTAGCGGCTATGACCCGGTCGGTTGGACCTGGTTCCGGATCGAGGCCCGGATGACCCTGCCGGGCCTTCTGCCTCCCGAACTCCGACCAATCGTCGAGCGGATTCATCAGTGGGATGCGGCGGTCGCCGGTCAGGTCGGCCGACCGATCCGCCCCTCGCTGCTCGACGAATCGGCAACGATCGATCGGGTGACCACGAGGATGGCCCAACTGGGCCGAGGCTGGAGCGATCAGCTGTCAGCGCTTCGCGAGGCCCTCGGCGAACTCAACGTTGCGTCCCGAGATCCCCTGGCCCAGCAACTCGAGTCGATCCGGGACCAGGTCCGGATCTGGCTGGCTCGAATCGGGCCGGGTTCGAATCGTTCGGGGCTCGCTCGCGAGACACGCGATCTCCTCGAGCGTTGGGAGCGGTTCGGTGAGGCGGCCGAACGTCGCGGATGGCTCAACGACCCGCGTCGACGCTTCACACGACAGATGGTCGCCATCGATCAAACAGTCCAACAACTGACGGCCATCGTCTCAGATCTGCAGACGGATGCGCCCCCGCGACCGCCTCGGTTCGATGCTGCCTCAGTCCAGCGACTTGCGTCCTCGCTCAACCGAACCGCTGAGGCCTTGGCCAACGTCTCCCGGAGCGATCTGGTCGGGAACCCCGACGGCGTGGCGATCATCCTCGATACTCAACTAATCGCAGTGCAGTGCGACTTCTTCGAGCGGATCTTCCGCGGCGCGCCCACGCGGGATCAGGTCCGTCAGGCCTACCAGGATGTGGCGACGCGCTTGGACCGACTCGGGCGCAAATTAGGGGAGATCGCGCCACGTCGACGCTTGCCGCGTTCGGTCCTCCAGGCCTGGGAGGCCCTTCGGACCATCGATAACGCGCTTCGGGACCAATTGCAGATCTCTCAATCAGCCCAGACGGTTCAGCAGACCAGCCTTGTCGAGCCGAATCCGCAACCTAACTCCACCCCACCGACCCAAACGGTCCCCAATCCCACCCCGCTTCGCCAAGGCGATCGATTGCGGGTCCAGCTCACCCAGTTGGTCCGATCTCTCGACATCTTCCTAGCCGGGTTCCGACCCTCGGCTGGTCAAGTTCCGCAAGGGACCCAGTTCTTGGAGGAGGTTGAAGCGATCCGTCGCGACGCGGTGTCCTTGAGCGAAGCCCTTGGTCGAGGGACTCCGGCCTCAGAGGTGACTTCGGTCTGGCGACGGGTCGTCCAGGTCAACGCCAGCCTCCAGCGACGGACCGATCGGCTCGCGCAGGGCCGCGAAGGCCCCAATATCCAGCGGGTTCGCGCCATCGGCCGCGTGGTTGACGCGATCGAGACGAACTGGCCACGATGAATGTCTTCAGCTCCACAAATGTCGCGATTCGCCCTGTCCTGGCACCAGATCGTTTACGCCGGTCAGGGCAAAAGATGACCCGAGTTTGAGCATGATATCAACCGTTGCTTCTCGGCAAACTTGATCGATAGCGTGAGACGAGAACTGCGATGAGAAACAAAATCCAGCTATGAACTTTTCAATAAGCTACAAAGCTCGCAATAGCCTAACGTCGTGATGTTTGAGAAGGATATGCCTGGCCGGTACATGCACAACGCCAAGCTCGTCGACAGGCGATGAGCTTGGCGTTGCAAACAATTTCCCATGAGAGAGACCGAACGATGCGAAGATCGTTCGGTCCAAATCTCCAAGCGGAACCGAGCGCGAGGGCTCAGTTCTTGTAGGTGATGCCGCAGCCGTAAGGACGGGTCTCGGTGACCTCGATGCTGCCACCTTCGAGGAGGGCGTCGATGGCGTCACGAACGTAGGTGGCCTTGGCCTGGGCTTCGTTCATGTTGTCGTCGAGCTTGCCCATGTAGCGGATGGTGCGTTCTTCGTCGAGGACGAAGAACTGCGGGGTGTTGGTGGCACCGTAGGCCTTGCCGATGGCTTGGCTGGCGTCGTAACCGTAGGTGTAGTTCGAGCCCTTCTCGGTCATGTAGTCACGGATGCCGGGCAGCTTGTCGTTCTCGATGAGGCTGACGCTCAGGCCGAGGACCTTGACCGACTTGCCGGCGTAGTCGTTGACCAAGTCGATGAGGCGGTCTTCGTAGTTGACGACGACCGGGCAGTGGTTGGCCAGGAAGACCACGACGACGACCTCTTCTTCGATCTCGTCGAGGTTCAGGACCGAGTCGGTGATCTCACCGTTATCGTTGACCGAAACGGCGGGGATGTTGGCGATGACCGGGGCCTTCTCGCCGACGCTGACCTTCTTGTTGAACTTGCCGGCCACGGCGGGGGTGGCGATCAGGGCCAGGACGACCAGGCTCAGGATCCACTGACGCATCGTTGATGCTCCTTGGTGTCTTCTTGGGTGGAGGGACTGTCCGGGGAGGAAAGTCGAGGCAGGTCCGTGATCGCATCCATGAGGGTTGGGCGTCCATGCTGGAAGTGGTCGATCCGATCTCGGGCAAGGTCTGAACGACCACCAGCCTCGCAGGGCCATTCGATCCATGCCCATCTGGAACTCAGCGACAAAGCGCCGTGTCTCGGTCCGAATGTTTCGAGACGATGGGGGTGACAGGATCGAGTCCGATCATACGAGCCGTCACAAGGCGGTGTCAACGCGGCCCTCTGAGGTCTCCCCGGAGCGCCGAATACTGGGGTTGGCTCCGAGGTTCCTCGGTCCGGATCGGCCTGGGCGACCGATCGGATCGCTCAGGGGCGTCGACCTCGAGGTCCGAGCGTGTCGACGTTGGGTAAGAGCGGGCCTGGCAGGCCCGGCTGTCGGGCCAATGGCGCACGGCCTCGAGGTCCGAGCGTGTCGACGTTCGGACGTTCGATGATGCCCGAACCGCGTCGGACGGCAGTGTTGGGCGTGACGGCCCCGATCGGATTGAGCAAGCGATCGACGTTGTTGGTCAGGATCCGTTCCTGATACTGGCCGGTACCGGGATTGTAGATGAGCACCGCCCTCGAGCCGAGACGGTTCTCATAAGTCAGTACGACAGTCAACGGCGCGACCGGATCGAATCCGGGCACAATCACCTCACGACCCGGGGTGTAGATCCGGCCCAGCGGGGCTAGCAAGACCGGACCTCGGCGGACCAGAAAACCGGGTTGGGCCAGGATGCTGGCGGCCACCGCTCGGCGTTCCTGGAGGTCGCGAGCCGGATACGTGGACTGGTCCCGTCGGCGTTGCCGGAGCGAGCGGACCATCCGGTTGAGGAAGCCGCTGGGACTCTGGACCGGCAGACCGTCGGGACCGAGTTGGACCGTCGATCGGCCGCGCTGAGTGGCCGTGCGCGTCGAGTCAGGAGGATCAGTCGGCCTTTGCTGAGCCTCGACGGCGACCGATCCCAAGCCCAGCGTGAGGACGAGAGCGATCAGGCTGGTCTGGAGGAGTGGTTTCCCGAGCGCACGTCGTGTCGGGGTAGAGAGGTCCAAGACGTCATGGTCGGGATCGAAGTGGCTGCGGATCATGGTGGAGACTCCCGGGACGCGGGCGCCGATCGGCATTGTGGGCCGGCCTTGACGTGACCGCCCATCACCCATTGGAGCAGGGCGCCAACGATCGTCATGGCAAACATCGCGTCATGCGCGATGACGATCGGCAACGCCCCGTCCGGACCGTCCACAAGTGAACTACGGCGCGCGACGGCCAGGACGTGAAATGCGATCTGCCGCGACGTCTGTCAGACCGGGGAATCGGCCTGGGGTTTAGCGGATCAGGCCACGGGTGTCCTGGATCGCGTCGCCGGTGGCGCGTCCGGTGAAGTGCCAGGCGATCTCGGTGGCGAGCACCTTGACGAACCGATTGTAGAAGGCTGGTGGGGGCAGATCGATCGGCAGCGGCCCTTGTTGACGGGGGAACTCGATCTCGTCGTAGGTCTCGAAGGCGGTCGTGGCTTCCTTGGGCTGATTGGTGTCGGGGCGGTCGCGGTGATCGCGTGGGTGATCCCAAGAAATCACGCGGGTGTTGACCTGGGCGCGGCCATGCAGGCTGCCGAGGTTGCGGGGGTTGGCGACTTCGAAGTCCTCGACGTCGAGGGCGATGACGTAGTCGGCCTCGAAAGCCTGGGCCAGTTCCTTGCGGTCGATGTAGACGGGTTGCTGAGCGATCCAGTCGCGGACTTGTTGGGGGTCGACGACTTGGACCTTCTTGATGATGCTTCGGAGCCGTTGGACATACTCGCGGGTCAAATCGCCCTCGAGGTCGTGGAAGCTGTTCTGGATCGTTGGCGAGACGGTGGCCACGACGACCACGCGGGCGTCCTCAAGCTTGGGCCCTTCACCGGGGATCCGGGGCTCGAAAGGTTGAAGGAAGTAGGCGATGGCCAACGGGTTGCAGCCGGTGAGGCTGGCCAGCCCGATGAGGGCCAGTCCAGCCAGGGCGACAACGGCGCCGAGCTTCCGACCGGGGATCGCCCGTGGGGGTCGATCGCCGTTGCCGTCGCCGAGGCGACCAGCCTGCGCGTGACCCGGGCTCGTCGACGCCGGGCGGTTGTCGCGTGAGAGGATCCTCATCCTTGATTATCTCCCCAACGTTCCACGAAGGGTCCAGACCAGCACGGAGAGGGCCGCGGTCGTCGCGAGCAGTCCCAAAGGGGGCCCCCAAATCGGCCAACGACACCACATCCAGGCGCGACCACGCGTCGCTACCACCAGCATCCAGGCCCCGACCAGAGCCGACCCGGGCGCCCAGACCCAACTGACGGGGTGGACGTTCCAGGCGACACGCCAATGCCCACGGATGAGGTGTGCCGTCGCGGTGGTCATGCCACAACTAGGGCAGGCGTGACCCGTCAAGGTCCGGACCGCACAAGACCCCAGTCCCAGTTGCTCATGTGTTCCCCAGCCCCTTGGATCGGGCTCAAGCGCAGCGGCCAGGCCCAGAAATGCCATCCAGAGCAGGCCGACGAGTCCGGCTCCCAAGCGTACCGGGGCACGCAGGCGCGGAGGGACGTCTCGACGCGGCTCGGGGCCGACGAACGGAGTTCGGGCCGGCCTTGGGGGATCGTCGAACGACATGAGTTCGTGGGAGTTTGGGGCGCGGCGGGACCATCGGAGTGGGTCGATTGGTCGAGACGAGGTGCCGCGAGACCATCAGAGATGTCCTCGCAGGCTAGTCTGCGATCAAGCCCTGAGCAAGCCCAAGTTCGACCGGATCCGTGTCGAGCCCATGCGTGCCGAAGCAGAACCGCGCAGAGCGAAGAGATCCGCGTTGCTGGGGCACTCGAAGGGGTCAAGCGGCCAGCGTTTCGGCCCAGGCCTCGGCTTCCTCGGTCGCTTGGCGCATCCGGCGCTCGACCTCGGCGCGACAGTCCTCCAGAGTCGCGCGGCCGGCATCGCTGGGTACGTGGACCGCCGGCGGGATGACGCAGCAGGCGTGCGAATGGGGACGCGGGACGGCGAAGCGATCCCAACTGCGGGCCCGCCAAGGGTTCGAGAAGGCCATGCCTGCGCCGACGACCGGCAGTTCGGCCCGGCTGGCCAGATACGATAGGCCGGGGTGGACATGGCGACGTGGACCGCGTGGGCCGTCCGGTGTGATGCAGAGGTGGCCCCGGTCGATCCGCCGCTTCATCTCGCGGACCGCCCGTGCCCCGCCACGTGTCGTCGAGCCCCGGACGACCCCGAAGCCCAAGCGAGAGACCACCTGGGTGATCAGCTCGCCGTCGCGGTGGTCGCTGATCAGGATCTGCATTTCCGGCCAATTCCAGTAGTAGGCCGGGAAGAGCATGACTTCGTGGTAGAAGGCGTAGAGGTAGCGACGCCCCTCACGACGGGCCACGATCGGGTCGACCTCCGGCTCGTCGAACCGGAGATGAAACTGGACCGTGCCCACCAGGCGTCGGACCAGCCAGGCGCCGCCGATCCCCACACCGCGGACCAGCCATGGATGATCGATCTTGATCCGCACCGGTGACCTCCCTGTCAATTGTTGACGCGTCTGTGACGATTCGATCGCGATCCGAACACGTGTCACCGCACCCTCGTGGGTCTCGAACTGTCGTCGACACCCTGAGGCCGCGCTCTGTACGCTAGTGTGCGGAGGATGGCTTGACCAGGCCAGCTCGATGGAGTGATGTGGAGACTTGTCGATTCGGCTCGATCGAATCGGTGATGCGTTCGGCCGGTCAATCGGTCCATTGGCCTCGGAAGACCTCGACGGCCGGCCCGGTCATGAAGACCGATCCAGATGGATCGGGCCATTCCAGGTCGAGCGGACCGCCGGGCAGGTGGGCAGTGATTCGTCGAGCGGTCCGTTGGGTCAGGACGCCGGCCACGCAGACCGCACAGGCGCCGGTGCCGCAGGCCAGGGTCAGGCCCGATCCGCGTTCCCAGGTTCGCATCCGGACCTCGTCCTTGGCGAGCCGCTGGACGAAGTGGACGTTGGTCTTGTTCGGGAAGGTAGGGTGCCGTTCCAGCAATGCGCCACGTGCGGCGACCGGATACGTTTCCAGGTCGAGCATGGGGTCAAGGAAGACGACCGCATGGGGGTTGCCCATTGAAACGGCGGTGATGGCCATCGGGTCCAGATCGTCGCCCGCGTCCAAGAGCGCATCGAGCACAGGCGAACCGGGCAAGGTTGTGGGGATCGCGTCGGCCTCCAGGATCGGCCGTCCCATGTCGACCCGAACCCGAACCACACGCTCATATTCCCGCTCCAGATCGAGCGTGAGCAGGCCACGCCCGGTCTCGATCGTCACCCGATCTCCGGTGGCGATCCCCTCGTCCGCGATCAGCTTGGCCACGCAGCGGATCCCGTTGCCGCACATCTCCGACTCGGACCCGTCGCGGTTGAACATCCGCATCCGCGCGTCGGCCTGATCCGAAGGCTCGACCAGGATCAAGCCATCGGAGCCGACCCCGCGATGCCGGTCGCTGATCTGACGCGCCAGGCTCGATGGGTCGGCCGGCGTGGACCCCTCGAACAGGTTCAGATACACATAATCGTTGCCCAAACCGTGCATCTTCACGAAATTCATCGGCGCACTACGCTCCAGGGTCGCTCAAAGGGGGAACCGAGGCCTTCAGGGTAGCGCGACGAGGCACCTCGGCAGGAGACGGCGAGCCGTCAGGACTTGGGGAAGCACATTGATGTGGATTGTTCCCCGGACCTTCGCATTGTACCGAACCGAAATAGAAGTACCGAAATAGAACAGGCCGATCCGAGCGCTCTCGGATCGGCCTGCAGAGGAGTCATCGGGATCGGCTCAGGAGGACGGTTCGAGCGGGTGACGGGAGATCCGAATCCGTCCTTCGCGACAGGAGAGGGGAGGAGGCGACCCGATGCGAATGCAGTACCGTGGGATTGACTACTAATATGCGCCCCAGCCGAAGACAACGGCCGGGATGGTTCGGACAACGATCCGGAAGTCTTCGAGCAGGGTCCGGCTCTCGATGTATCGGATGTCCAGCTCGACCTGCTGTTCGAAGGAGAGATTTGAACGTCCGCTGATCTGCCAGTAGCAGGTCAGACCGGGGATGACTTCGAGACGACGCCAGTCACGCTCGCTGTAGAGTTCGACTTCCTTCGGCAAAGGGGGACGCGGGCCGACGATGCTCATGTCGCCGCGGATGACATTCCAGAGCTGCGGCAGTTCGTCGATGCTGGTGCGGCGAATCAAGCGACCGATTGGGGTAATCCGCGGGTCCCGCTTCATCTTGAAGGTTCGAGTGTCGCCACCGTGCTGGTTTTGCGCGAGCAACTGTTCTTGGATCTTGTCGGCGTTGACCACCATCGAGCGGAACTTATAGAAGCGGAACAGTTGACCGTCCTTGCCGACCCGATCCTGGACGTAAAGGATCGGCCCGCGATCACGCAACTTGATCAAGAGCCCCACCACCAGGAACAGCGGGGAGAGGACGATCAGTCCGCCAACGGCGAGGACCAAGTCGAAGATCCGCTTCAGGCGATCATAGCTAATGAACCCCTGGGTTTCGGATCCGTCCAAGGCCCGATCATGCCGGGGCAAGGACTCAGCCGTCGTGGAGGCGAAGTGATGTCTGTGCGATTCGCTGATGGTGCTCACGCCTAAGTCCGCCTGAAGCAAGGGCTCAAAGTGGGACATCGGATCGAGTCGCTCCTGTCGCCTGACCGGGTCCCGAAGGAATGAGCTCCTTCGAGGCACCCGAGCCTGCCCGGATCGTCAGGACAAGCTACTGGATCGTGGCTAAGCCTTGCGTGTGAAGAATCGCTTCCAGCGACTGGTCATCGAAGAAGCGATGTGACAACAGTTCGGGACCGGACAAAGTTCAGATCGATCACGTAAGACCGTCAGGGAGAGGTGACGAACGTTATCGAAGAAACCTCGGAAGCCCGGTGATTCAGGAGGGATGGTCAAGCAAGGAAAGCACCGATGTCATGTCACCCGGGCGGGGAACTCAGTGCCTACCGACTTGCTCACCTTAGTTACGACCATCTGCCGCCAAGTGACGGCCTTTGAAACCAAAACCAACCTCCCGCGTTGTCTGAGAACCCCAACGTCCAACCGAGGATGGAACAGGACGAAGACGACTGACCGGACGATCGAGCAGTGAACAACCAGCCACAAGGCTAGGAGGGGGTCTGCATGAGATCGACCTTCCTAACGTGGTAAGGACCCGCAAACGCCGCAAACCCATTCGGGAATGCTGATCCGAGTGGCGCTCACCACGGCGGTAGATCTTGCAATTGGCCCACTGCCATTGCAAGCGGATTCCAAAGTTTTGGGGTCATTTTTACGGGACCTTCAGAATTGTTGTCTGAGCGGAACGTTCCGGAGGAAAATGAGAAGAAAGTTGTCATCGGAGTTGGTGTGAGACGGCGAGATGACTACACTAAGGAATGCTTCGAACTCAAGGATGGCTTCTTCGATTTTGGCACGAGGTCCTAGGGATTTCCGATGCTGAGTATCCCGTCTCCGACACCCTATGACTTGAATTTTTCGCTGTTTCGCATTCCGATCCGGGTTCATCCTCTTTTCTGGCTGGGCTCATTCATTTTCGCCTTCGGTTGGGCCGTTCCCTTCCAGACGACGGCGATCCCGCTGTTCATGGCCGTGATCTTTCTGTCGATCCTGATTCACGAGTTGGGTCACGGTCTGACGGGACGTTATTTTGGCGGGTTTGCCCGGATCACATTCGCCATTTGCTATGGGCTGTGCGAGACCGATTCGGGGCGTCACACGCGGCTCCAGCGGATCCTGGTGATCTTAGGTGGGCCGATGGCGGGCCTGGTCTTCGGCGGATTGCTTTGGTTTCTCGCCCGCGCTGGGATGTTCGCCTGGGTCTACCCGTTCGACCTGCTGGCCAGTGGGCTCAACCTCCTAATCCTCATCAATATTTTTTGGAGTTTGATCAATCTGATCCCCATCTATCCTCTTGATGGTGGTCAGTTGCTTGGGGAACTCCTGAGCTATCGATTGCGTTCCGATCGGGCGATGCGTTACACGCACGGGGTTGGGTTGGTCTTGGGGTTGGGTCTGGCGATCCTGCTGTTCCCGTCGTCCGGGTTGGGCTTCGAGGTGATCATGCTGTTGCTCTTGGCCCTCATGAACTACCAGCAGCTCCAGCGGTATAGCGCCACTTCCTGGAGAGCTAGCGGTGGCGGCTCGGATTGGTGGCGTTGAGCGGATCGGTCGGCGGAGCGTCTTGAATCGGCCCGGCGGGGTCCGAGCGGTCCGAGACCGAGACCAGGTTGGGAAGCGGACCTTCCCCTGAGGGGCCGATGGGGAGAAAATAGAGGACTGAGGGTTTTCATCGCATTAGGCCCGAGCGCAAATTTCCGCAGGTCATTGCCGTCGGTGCAAACTCGAGGATCGTGCGATTGCGGCCCCATGCTAACTGAGCCATCCCATTTCCAACGCTATGCTAGGTCACTCATGAGATCGGATCGCTCGGACCGCCTCGCCATCGTCACTGGGGACTCGGCAGAGTTGGTCATTCCGGAGAGCTGGAGGGAATGGAGACTCCCTCGGGTGATCGATCCGCGGACATGCGTGGGGCCGACTGGAGAGCGATCGGTCCTCAGATCGAACGGGCTTGGGCCGCATGATTCGGGTCTTCCTCGGGATGACGAGGCGATCGGGATTCGAGTGGCCGAGACAACAGGCGAGGTAGCCCTGGCCAGCGACGACATGATGGAGGGGATGGACGGATCGTCTCGGGCGAATGAGGATCCGCCCTTGCCCGATCGCCTGCCGCTGCTTCCCCTGCGCGGGGATGTGGTCTTCCCGCACACGGTCGTCCCGTTGATCGTGGGCCGTCCCTCCGGGATCAAGCTGATCGAGGACCTGATCGAGCAGGATCATCAGGTCCTCGGGCTGATCACCCAACGCGATCCCGATGAGGACGATCCGGACGTCGACGGGCTCTACGTCCATTTGTGTGTGGCCAACCTGCTGTTCGTGACCAATCGGCTGAAGATGCTCAAGTTCCCCGACGGGACGGCGCGGATCGCTACGAGGGGGATCGCTCGGGCTCGGCTGGTCGAGGCGGAACGGAAGGACTCCTACCTGATCGGTCGGGTCGAATTGCTTCCGGAAGTGATGGAGCCCGGGGTGCATCTCGATGCGCGTCGGCACAACATCGACAGCCTGTTCCGGAAGATGGTCGAACAGAGTCAGGAGGTCCCCGAACAGCTCCAAGTGGCGGCGTTGAACACCGACGGCCCCGGTCGGTTGGCCGACCTGCTGGGGTCCAGCCTGCCCTTCACGGTCGAGGAGAAGCAGGATTTGCTCCGTGAGTCGGACGTGGCGGCGCGTTTGGAACTCCTGGGCACGCTGTTGGCCAAGCACCTGCACATGCTGGAGATTTCCAGCAAGATCCAAGAGCAGGTCGGCTCGGAGATCGGCAAAGCGCAGCGAGACCACTTCCTCCGTCAGCAACTGAAGGCGATCCAAGAGGAATTGGGCGAGGGGTCCGATGGCTCGGAGACGCGAGACCTGCGCCAGCGGCTGGAAGAGGCCAAGTTGCCGGCTGAGGCGAAAGCCGAGGCCGATCGCGAGCTGGAGCGGCTCGGGGGGATCCATCCCAGCTCGGCCGAATACTCGATCGTTCGGACCTACCTCGATTGGCTAACAGTATTGCCCTGGCGGAAGTCCAGTCGGGATCGGCTCGACCTTCGGGAGGCCCGCGAGGTCCTGGAGTCCGACCACTACAAACTGGACAAGGTCAAGGAGCGGATCCTCGAATACCTCGCGGTGCGCAAGCTGACCAAAGACATGAAAGGACCGATCCTTTGTTTCGTCGGTCCGCCCGGGACGGGCAAGACGTCGCTGGGTCAGTCGATCGCGCGGGCTATGGGCCGTCGGTTCGTTCGGATCAGTCTTGGTGGGATCCATGACGAGGCCGAGATCCGCGGTCACCGACGGACCTACGTCGCGGCGATGCCCGGCCGGATCATCCAGGGGCTCCGCAAGTCGAGCACCAACAACCCGGTCTTCATGCTCGACGAGATCGATAAGCTGGGCCACGACTTCCGTGGCGATCCGGCCTCGGCACTGTTGGAGGTGCTCGATCCCGAGCAGAATACCGCCTTCCGCGACCATTACCTCGATGTCGACTTCGACCTCAGCCGCGTCCTGTTCATCGCCACGGCCAACCAGCTTGGGACCATCCCCGCGCCGCTCCGCGACCGCATGGAGGTTCTGGAACTGCCCGGCTACAGCGAGGAGGAGAAGCGGGAGATCGCTCACCGCTACCTGATCCCCAAGCAGGTCGCTCAGCACGGGTTGAAGGACGATCAGCTCCGCTTTCAGGACGAGGCGATCTCGCAGATCATCGCCGATTACACACGCGAGTCGGGTCTGCGCAACCTGGAACGCGAATTGGCCGCGATCTGCCGGAAGGCCGCCCGCCGACGTGCTGAAGGGGCTCGCGACCCGTTGGTCGTCGATCCGTCCTTGGTTGGCGATTGGCTCGGGCCACCCCGCCATTTCCGCGAGGTCGCCCTGCGCAACCGGACGCCTGGTCTGGCCACCGGCCTGGCCTGGACTCCGACCGGGGGTGAGATCTTGCTGATCGAGGCGGTCAAGATGCCGGGCAAGGGCGAGTTGACCCTCACCGGGCTGCTCGGTGATTCGATGCGCGAGAGCGTCCGGGCCGCCTTGACGTACCTCCGGAGCCACGGGTTCGAACTCGGCCTGACCCCGCCCCAAATCCCGGTCCACAAGGCCGATCTCCACATTCACGTGCCCGCCGGTGCCGTGCCCAAGGACGGTCCCTCGGCCGGGTTGGCCATCACCGCGGCGCTGATCAGCCTGTTCCGGGACCGGTCGGTCCGCCATGACTTGGCCATGACCGGCGAGGTCACCCTGACCGGTCGGGTCCTGCCCGTCGGGGGGATCCGGGAGAAGCTGCTGGCCGCTCGACGTGCCGGGATCGCTACGGTCCTGCTGCCCAAGCTCAATCAGAAGGACCTGACCGATCTGCCCTCCGAAGTTCGCGACGACTTGACAGTGCACTTGGTTGAATCGCTCGATGAGATCTCCGAGCACCTATTTGTCGAGGAGCAATCCGCTCCGCCCAAGTCGCGCGGCACATCGGTCGCCGCCAAAGCGAAGGCTCAGACCCGGTCGAAGGCCAAGACGAGTCCGGCGACGCGTCCCAAATCGCCTGCTCGGCCGACCCGGGTCAAGACGACACCGCCCAAGCGTCCCAAGTCGGCCTCGCCCCCGCCGTCGTCCGATTCGCTCCCGTGACTTCCGATCGGTCGGACGGACCCAGCAACGCTCCGGCATGACAGATCGCACGGGGTGTGGACTCGACCGGCGATGGTGCTGGAATCGCCCGCGCTTGGCTTATACAACAAAGGCGTGGGCCGGAGGCGGCACCCCACGCATGACGCCCCCCGGTATCCCACCTTGCTTTGCCGATCCAATCGAAGACCGACCCCATCAGGGGGCGTCGCCGTTGCCAAGGAGCACCCCGCCATGTTCCGCTTGTCCACCGTGATCCCACTCGGCCTGTTGAGCCTGGCTGTCGGCCTGTTTCTCGGCTGCGCCGAATCGGAGACGGGTCCCGAGGCCAACTCGGTCCCGGCCGAATCGGAGACGAGTTCTGAGACCATGTCCCCTGATCCGGTCCCCCCGGACACAGAGGACACGGTGCCCGATCCGACCCCGAGCGAGCCGGCCGAACCGGCGGCTGGCTCTGATGCCGATACGGACACGGTGCCGATCCCGATCGATCCGGCCCCCTCGACCGAGTCCGATATGCCGGACCTGGAACCCCCGAGCAGCGGGGATGCCGATGGGACGGCCGGCCTGATCAGCGGTCCAATGATCGGCCTGGTCGCGCCGGCGATCCGCGCTGACGAGGCCGCCACCCCGATCACCCTGGAGACGCTCGATTACGAGGCCTATCGCAAGCGTTTGACCAAGCGGGAGGGTGAGAAGCTGACCCTGGTCGACGCCTGGGCCACCTGGTGCATCCCCTGCGTCAAGAACTTCCCCGACGTCGTCGAGATGCACGAGAAGTACGCCAAGCGCGGCTTGCAGGTCGTTAGTCTCTCGATGGACGATCCGGAGAACCCCGGCGACGTCGCCAAGGCGAAGCGGTTCCTCGAAGGTCAGAAGGCGACCTTCACCAACTTCCTGCTCGACGCCGATTTCAACACCGGTGAAGGGTTCGAGCAATTGGACATCATCAACATCCCGGCGGTCTTTCTTTACGCCCCCGACGGGACTGAGGTGTTCCGGTTTGTGGGCGACGATCCCGATAACATGTACACCTACGCAGATGTTGAGCGGAAGGTCGTCGAGTTGCTCGACGCGGCGGACACGGATAATGACTGACCCATCGTTGGGGCGACAAGGTTGAATCCCGCACCAACGCGCCGGCCCTTCGGATGAGGGGCCGGATTTCGAGGTGCTGGCCCCGTCCCCACCAAGGTCACGATCGGTTTAGTCTGGTGAGTCACTTTGATTCCACGTTTCTTTTGATTTTTGAGAATTGATTAGGCGACGTGTTCGAGAAACTTCAGACGGATTACCAACGCTTTCTCGAATTGGAGCGCGCCTTACACGATCCCGAGGCGATGGCAGAGCCGGCCCGCGCCAACGCGTTGGCGAAAGAGCACGGTCGGCTCGCTCAAGTCTGCCTCCTCTACGGCCAGTACTTGACGCTTCGGGATCGGGTCGTCGAGGCCGAGCAGTTGCTGGAGGCCGAGGACGACGCCGAGATGAAGGAATACGCCCGCGAGGAGTTGGACGAACTCCGCGAGGAAGAGGCTCGTGTCGGGGACCAACTCCGCGACCGACTCTATGATCAACGGGTCGGTACGGACCACGCCGGCCTGCTCGTGGAGGTCCGTGCTGGCATTGGCGGCGACGAGGCGGCCCTGTTCGTCCGCGACCTCATGGAGATGTACCGGGCCTTCGCCGACTCGGAGCGTTGGCGTTTCGAGGCGCTCTCGCTCATGCCGACCGAATTGGGCGGGTTCCGCGAGGTCACCTTCAGCGTTCGGGGGGACGGGGCCTATCGCGCCCTCCAGTTTGAGAGCGGCGTCCACCGTGTCCAACGCGTGCCGGCCACCGAAACCCAAGGCCGGATCCACACCTCGGCAGCAACCGTGGCCGTCCTGCCCGAGGTCGAGGACCTCGACGTCGAGATCCGTGACGAAGATCTGGAGGTCGACGTGATGCGCTCCGGTGGACCCGGCGGTCAGCACCAGAACAAGACCGAGAGCGGCGTCCGGATGACCCACAAGCCCAGCGGGATCGTGGTTAACTGTCGGGACGAGCGGAGCCAGCATAAGAACCGGGCCAAGGCTCTGCGGATCCTCCGGAGCCGCCTCTTTGAGCGGGAACGCGAGCGCGCCCAGTCCGAACGCGCCGAGCTGCGCCGGACGCTCATTGGGTCGGGCGCCCGTTCCCAGCGGATCCGGACCTACAACTTCCCACAGAACCGGGTCACCGACCATCGGATCGGCCTCAGCCTGAACCTGAACCAGATCGTCGCCGGCGACCTGCGCCCGCTCACCCGCGCCCTCATCGATTTTGATCGTCGCGAGCAGCTCGGCGAGTGACCCGATCGGATCGCCATCGCGTGTTGAGGACCGATCCCCCATGAACACCCCGGACCGCTCCGACGATCACTGGACCGTCAAGCGGCTGCTCGACTGGACGGTGGCCTACTTCGGCCGCAAGGGCTCGGCCTCGCCGAGGCTGGAGACCGAGGTCTTACTGGCCCACGTCCTGGATTGCCGGCGGATCGAGCTGTACACCCAGTACGAGGAGCCAGTCGGTCCGTCGGATCGGGGGCACTTCCGCGACCTGGTCCGCCGACGCGCTGAGGGTGAGCCGGTCGCCTACCTGGTCGGCCATCGCGAGTTCTACTTACTGGAACTGGCCGTCGATCGGAACGTACTGATTCCCCGGCCGGACACCGAGGCGTTGGTCGTGACGGCTCTGGAGGTGCTCCGCGGTCTCGAGGATCCACGAGTGGCCGATGTCGGAACCGGCTCGGGGAATCTGGCCTTGGCCTTGGCTTCGCAGTGCCCTTCGGCACAGGTCGAGGCGACCGACCTGAGTGACGAGGCCTTGGCCGTGGCGCGGGCCAATGCCGATCGGCACGGTTTGACCGACCGCGTGTCCTTCCATCAGGGCGATCTGCTGGAACCGGTCGTCGATGCCGAGCCGTTCGATGTGGTCGTCTCCAACCCGCCCTACATCCCAACGGCCGACATCGCGACACTTGAGCCGGACGTCCGCGACTTCGAGCCGCACTTGGCCCTCGATGGTGGACCTGACGGACTCGACGCGATCCGCCGCCTGATCATCCAAGCGATCCCCCGGCTCAAGCTCCACGGCCATCTCCTCTTCGAGATCGGCTATGATCAGGAGGATGCCGCCCGTGCCCTGGTCGAATCCCATGCCGAACTCGCCCTGCGACCCACCGTTCGCGACCTCGAACGCAGGCCGAGGGTAATCTGTTGTATCAAATCAAACGAATAGTTTCATTGGGTTTGTGTTTGGGAATCTGATCGACGCCGTATCTCTTTTTGTGATCCCTATTCTGTTGTTTCGTCTTTGGATTCCCATTGATCGAGCAGGTCGCCGGCCTTCTCACGGACGTCATCGTCAGGGTCGGAGTCGCGAAGTCGCTCGATGTTGGGGATGGCCGAGGGGATCGGGGTCTCAAGGTGCTCGAGGTTCTCCAGGACGATCTGACGGACCTCAGCCTCGTCGTCGACGAGCAGGTCGAGGAGGTTCTTGAGGGCACCCAGGGCGTTGGGGTTGTCGGCGGTCCGGTGCATGTCGGCCAGCAGATAGCTCAGGAGGATTCGGTCGGATTTGGCGTCGGGTTGATGTTGGGTCGTGGTGGTCAGGAACGGTGCGACGCGGTCGGCGAAGACGCCGAGGAACTGGGGCCGGACCGCCCCGAGCAATCGGAGGATCCGGGTCCTCGAGCGTTCATCGACCTCGGTCCGGGGCGGGTCCAGGTGGCGGTTGGCGATCACAATCCAGGCGGCCAACAGGTGGAGCGTGTTGGTCGAGACCGGGCGTCGCACCGAGCCCCTTCGGAAGATGTCGGCCAAGAGCCGTTCGATTCGCTCCCGACGCTCCAGGGCCGCAGTGATTCCCGGATGGTCCCAACGCGCGTCGAGGCGATCGCCGATCACATCGTCCCATTCGTAACGGAACGGGATCAGGATCGTTTTCCAGGTGGCATCGGTGTCTTCCTGCCCCCGGATCATCGAGGCCTCGTACGATCCCAAGGCGTCGAGTTTCATCGCGCTGTGGAGCAACTGGGTCCGACCCGCTTCGTCGGGGGCGTGGGCCAGCCAGCAGGCCAGGGCGATGGCCGCCTTCCGACGCTGGGAGGTGGCCTGCCATCGCAGGTTGCGGTCTGTGTTGGCCGCTCCGTACGCCTCTGCATAGTCGAGGATCGCGTCCAGGACCGCCTCGTCGCCCTCGAAGCGGGCCAGGATCGTGAGGATGAGTCCATCGACGCCCGTGGCGACCTCCTCGTCGAGCCGCTCGATCAGATCGTCGCGGACCCGCTCGCGGAGCGACGAGCTCAAGTCGTCTGGGAAGACGTTGAGGAGGCTGTTCAAGGCCGCGCTACGGGCCGACGGATCGTCGTCCTCAACGGCGACTTGGAGTAATTGGGTGACGACTTGAGCGACACGAGGGTCGGACGCTGGGTCGATACGCGGCCCCGATCCGTTCGTCGGAGATGGGGGGGATTCTCCGGGATCCAGAGACGCTTGCCCGGCGTCCCAGAGGACGCCCAAGGCTTGGATCGCGACGATCCGGACGTTGATGTCTTCGTGCTGGACCAGCGCGAGTAGGTTGAGGGTCGCCGGCCGGGCGTCGTCGCCGAGCAGATAGAGTTGGTTGAGGGCCTGGACTCGCTCATCAGGGGTGCCGTCTCGGATCGCCTCGACGTGGCAATAGGGCGGTTGGTCGCGTTGCCAAACGCGCCAGCGGGCCAAGCCGATGCCCACCAAGGCCACCAAGACCAACATCATCCCGATCGAGAGCCGAGGCCCCCGCCAACATCCCGTCCGCTGCCCCATCGGCTGTCCTCCTCAACGAGCCCCGAGCGTCCCCGGATCTCGGTCGAGGATACTCGACCGGCTGCCGGATTGACGATCGGGATCGGACGAGCGACGGTTGGGGGCGGTGGCTGGATCGGGGGGATGATCCGTCACTGAGGTTGTCGAGGTGGGCTGGGTTGCTGGGGATCGCGGGTCTGTGGTAGGAACCGGCGGAGTAGGCGGTCGGTGATCTCACTGGCGGGATCGCTCGACGCGGGGGAGTTGGGCGCGTCGGCATCTGGCGACCCGGGTAGGATCCGACGCATGGCGCGGTCGAGTTGGTTCTCCAGCTCACGACGCCCGAGTTGGATCCCCTGGTCGACCAGCGTTCGCGAGTAGCCCCGGAGCGCCGTGCGGAACGCCTCGGTGTCGAACTGGGGTCGGCTCAAGGTCCCGCTGATGGGAAGCGTGACCTTGGTTCCGGCGATGGTCGAGGCCAGCGGATGGGTCTCCGGGAGACCGACCAGGGAGGCGCTGAGGGGGACCTCGGCCCGCATCTTGAGGCTCGTGTCGAAGCCGACCGAGCCGCTCAGACTGAGCGGGACCCGGCCGCCCAGGCCGATTGTCAGCCCTTCCTGATAGACTCGACCCTGCTCCAAAGCCACCTGCAAGGTCCGGTCGAGCCGGAGCAAGGGTGGGATTTGGCGGCCGGTGTAGGCGACGATCTCCTGGATGAACGGGCTGGCCCCATAGGTCACCTGCTGGAAGGTGACTTGGCCCCGCGCGGTGACGCCGTTGGCGATGGCCTGGCCGTCCATCGGCACGGTCACCCGGGAAAACTCCGCCGAGACCTGACCCTGGACTTGGGTCGCCTCATAGAGCATCGGGGCAATGTAAGAGAGCACGCGTCGGGAGACCTCGTTATCGATCGTCGCGTCGCGGATCTGGGTGCCCTCAGCCAGATGGAGCGCCCAGCCGGCCTCGGTCCGTCGGATCTCGGGCCGCAGCTCGATTTGGCCATCATTAAGGGTCGTGGCGATCGGATCCAGACTCATCCGGCCGTCCGCGCAACGGAGGACCAACGGCGTCGGACCAAGTCGGATCCCGAACGCCTCGGCGCGGTTCAGGTCGAGGCCGACCTCGGCGTCTAGACCGGCCAGGATCGCCTCGACCGAGTCGCCGGCCAGCGGCCCTTGGATCCGGAACGAACGCGAGCCGCCTTCCAGACGCAGGCCCGGCTCGACCCGGTCGGCCAGCAATTGGTTCCAGGCCGGCCAGTTGGGTTGCAGCATCCCATTGAGGGCGGCTTGTCGCGACCCGGCTAGGTCGTCGATCGTCCCGGTGACTCGGAGTTGGCCCAGGCCAGTCGTCAGCCGCGCGTCGGTCACCTCAAGCCGCTCGGCCTCGGCGTCCCAGCCGAACTGACCGTCGAGTTGGGCGGGTCCCAGGTTTTGTGTGGTTGGGCTCCCGTCCTCTGACTCCGAGGCCATCATCAGGCCGGTCGAGGCCAGGCCGAGCCGATAGCGGGTCTGGCCTTGGTCGTCCGAGGCGGTCTCGACCCGCGCGGCGATCGGCCCGGACAGGCCCATCGGCTCGGCGTCCCGCAGGATGGCCAAGGTGCGGTCGATTCCGTCGAGGTCGCCGCTCAAGCCGCCAAGGGCGCTCAGAGGCCCCGATCCGCTCAGCCCATCGAGCTGAAACCCGTCGTCGCTGGGCCGCAAGGTGATTGGGATCGCCGAGGACCCGGAGGCCCGGCCCTCTTCGTTGAGTTGCACAGACGGTTGGAGGTCGAGTCGACCCGACTCGGAGTCGAAGCGGCCGCGCGCCGCGAACCGGATCGGCGATTGACCCGGCGGGCTCAAGATCATGTCGAGCGTCTCGAAACCGACCGTCGACCCGTCTAGCCGGCCGTCCAGCCGCCCTTGAATGGCGATCGGTTGCGCCCCGTCACGCGGTGGCCAGACGGTCCGAACGGCGGCCTCGAGGTCGTAGGCCTTGGGGGCTGTCCCAGTCGCGTCGACCGGAGCCGATTGTCGGATGGCCACCTGGATCGCATCGATGGTCCCGTCGCTGGGACTGCTCCAGGCGAATTTGGCTTCAGCGATCGCGAGGGGCCATCCTTCGGAGGGCAGGGGACCGGTGACCTGGCCGGTCAGCCGTCCTGAAGGTCGCGCGATGGGGGTGTCGGTGAGGCCTTCGACGCGGAGCCCCTGGACCTCGGCGGCCATCCGCGCCCCGAAGGAGTCGGCCTCCGAGTCCATCCGCCTCAGCTCACCGGCGAAGCGGACTCGGCCCTCCAAGTGGACTTCGCCGAAGTCGATGAGGTCTTGGAACTGCTCGTGGATGGCTCCGAGTTCCAAGGTGCCCTTGCACTGGATGCCGGCGTCCAGGTCACCTTGGGTCTCGACGCGGACGATCTCGCTCTGGATCGCAGCCTTGGGGATGGTCAGGGTTTTGGGACCGGTGACCAGTTGGACCTCGATGTCGGCCGGGCTCCGCATCCGGATGATCTGGCCGTCGTGGGCGGCAGTCAGGCTATCGAGGGTCACATGGGCTTGGATCTGCTGGGTCTGGTCCTGCTGTTCGATCTGGATGTCCAGCGCGGCGGTGCCCTGCTCCAGGCTCAGGCCATCGCGGAGGTGCAGCGCGTGGGGGATTTGCCGGCCCAGGGCGGCCAGGTCGATGTGACCGGTGATCCGAGTGGCCGTACCGTTGGCGTCGTCGTTGCCGGAGACCACCAGGCTGGCCAACGGACAGGTCAGGTCGAGCTTGCGGATATCCCAGCCGTGCTCGGTCTGAGCTAGTTCCCAGGAACCGCCGAGCCGGTCGATCCGGAGTCGGTCCTCGGCCAGCATCGGCCCTCGGGCTTCGAGGTCCTCCAGATGGGCCTGTCCTTCGGTCTGCCAGCGGCCCTCGCGCTGCTGAATCGCCAAGGTCCCTTCCAGTTGGGTCCGTAGGGAGAGCCCGGATTGATCGAGGACCAACGGCCATCGGTGGGCGCGGATCGTCAGATCGAGGTCGGTGGGCTCTTCGAGGTCGGCGTCGCTGTCTTCCAGGCGTCCGTATTGCCCGACCACGCTGAGGTGGACCGGTTCGTCGTCGACACCCCCTTCAACGTCACCAAAGAGGTCGGCGGTCCATCGCAACGGTGCATCGTCGGGCTCGACCTCCAGAGTGAAGTCGAAGGCCTCGGCGGTTAGCGGCTCGGCTAGCTCAGGGCTTTGCACGCTCAGACGTCCGCGCTCCAAGACCAACTGCATCTGGGTGGCCGGGTCGGACGGCTCGTCGCTGTCCAGGCCCAGGATCGGCCGCAAGGCTTGCTCCAGATCGATCGTGCCGTTCTCGGCCCGGACGATGGTGACGTCGGGCTGGTGGATCGTCAGTGTCCCGTAGCGGGGTCGGTCGCTGATCAATTGGATCAGGGTCCGGTCCCAGGTGGCGTGCTCGGCGGTGCCGACGGTGGTCCCCTCAGGATCGCGGAGCACCAGGCCACGGATCCGTGTCGGTCCGAACCAGGACGGCTCAACGGAGCCGACCACCAGCGAGGCCGGGGCGGCCTGCTCTTGAATCTGAGCACGGAGCACTTGCTGAACCGGCTCGAGGCGGATCAACCAGGGCGCCGATGCCAACAGGCCCACGGTGGCCACGACCAGCCCGAGAACCATGCGGACTATCCAGACGCGGAGCCGATTCCCACCTGTCGCTTTGCCCATCGTTCTGAGATCCCCCAACGATCCGAGATCGCGTCCCGTGCGCCCGGCTCGACGATCCGGTTCGTCGAACCATTGCTTCCCGAGTCGGGACAGTCGTCCGGTCTTCGAGTCGGAAACCGTCGCTGGCGACCGTCAAAACACGCGAGCGATCCGGTCAGGTGGTGGTTCTTGGGGAGCGTTAGCCGTTCAACTCACCCGGCGATCCGCGATCTAGAATTCTTCAAATGGTCAGCCCAAGCGTTCGGGACGCCTCCGAGACGCGGTTACGCCCAAGATTTGGGGTCGGGGAGCCGTCGACGATGAAGGGGATCGTCTTCTGCGAATTCTTGGAGATGGTCCGATCGCACTATGGATTTGACGTCGTCGACCAGATCAAGGATCACATCCATCGGGCGGTCCGCAAGTTCTATCCCGATGCGGAGCTGCCGACGATCACCACGACGACCGACCCCCACGATCGCGCGATGCGGCTGTGCTATCGCTCATGCCGCAGACTCCAGGATTTCGCGCGGGGCATGATCGAGGGAACCCTAAACCATTATGGGGAACGGGCCGAGATCGCTGTGGAGCCTCAGCCCGATGGGACTGAGGGTTGCCTGTTCTCGATCATGCGGACCCACCCCTGACTTCGAGGTCGAGCGAATGGCCGAGGAACGCGTCAGCCTCCGGGCGCTGCAACGCGAGCGGGCCGCTCGCAAACAGGCCGAGCAACTCCTGGAGGAAAAGACCCGCGCGCTCTGGGAGAGCCGCGAGGCCTATCGATGCTTGGCCGAAGAGCTCGAACAGCGCGTCGCGCAGAGGACCGCCGATCTGGCCACCGCCACGGACCGGGTCGAGCAGGCCGATCGCCGCAAGAGCGAGTTCCTGGCCAACGTCAGCCACGAGATCCGGACACCCCTGATGGCCATCCTCGGCTACGCTGAAGTGATCCGCCACGACGAAGAGTTCCTCAACGATCCCGAGAAGCTCCATGAAGCGCTCCAGGCCATCCAGGCCAGCGGCGAACATCTGCTCAGCCTGATCAACGACATCCTCGATGTCTCCAAGATCGACGCCGGCATGATGACCATCGAGCCGATCTCGATGCACCTAGGCGCGTGCCTGAAGGAGGTCGTCTCGGTGATGGCCGCACATGCCCGAGAGAAAGGGTTGGATTTCCGACTGGAGTTCGACGGGCCAGTACCCGAGCGGATCCGGTCCGACCCGACACGCCTCCGACAAATTCTGATCAATTTGGTGGGCAATGCCCTGAAGTTTACCGAGCGGGGGGCGATCGTCATCCGTGTGGGGTTGGAGAACGCCCCTTCGACGACGGATCGGCCCGCGCTTCGGATCGACGTGAGCGACACCGGCATCGGCATGACCCCGGAGCAACTGGCCGTCGTCTCCCAATTCCGCGCCTTCAGCCAGGCCGACAACTCGATGACCCGCAAGTACGGGGGGACTGGTCTTGGGCTCCGGCTCTCCCACGAGTTCGCCAAACGACTCGGAGGCCGGTTGACCGTTGAGTCCCAAGCCGGTCGGGGCAGCACCTTCTCGGTGACGATCGATCCAGGCGCGCTGGATCTTTCGGGTCAGGCGACCGATTCCATCTTGAGAGACGAGCCTGATCCGGATCCGCAACCGACCGCTCCCGGGGGGGCCTCTTTGACTTCGACAGAAGCTTTGCCCAAGCGTGATGTGGGGCCGGAACGCCCCGATCTTCCGTTGGCGGGAAGTCGGATCCTGCTGGCCGAGGACGGGCCGGACAACCGGAAGCTCCTGGAACTCTATCTCCGTAAAGCCGGCGCCGAAGTGGCATCGGTCGAGAACGGACGCGTCGCCTTGGAACTCATCCACGGTCCCGATGCAACCCGGTTCGACCTGGTCCTCACCGACGTCCAGATGCCCGAGATGGATGGCCATGCTTTAGCAAGACGCCTCCGAGCCGTTGGCTGGACCTCGCCGATCGTCGCCCTGACGGCCAACGCTATCTCCGGCGATGAGGAGCGTTGTCGGCATGCCGGTTGCAACGCCTACCTCGCCAAGCCGGTCGATCGTCGGGAACTGATTGCGACCTGTGCCCGATTGATTTGCAACGATCAGGAATTTCAACGTTCTAAGTATTTTTCGATTGTCAAAGATTTGTTGCGTTGAGTCAGGTCCCTGGCGTACCCTTGGTCCTTTGAGTCAGACCCACCGCCACGAAGCGACGTGTCGCTTTGTTGCTGATCGTGCTAAAATTCGGGCCGGGAGCGAGCCAGATAGGGTGCCCTGGGTGATTGTGTAATCAACATTAGTTACAGATTGCGTTTATTTAAATCATAGTAGGTGTGCCGAAGTTCGAAATGGTGTCTGCGATCCACGGAGATGTCAACGTGGTTGGTCCCTTACGTTTGATCCCGAATCGAAGGGCTTCCGAGTCGGACGACCTCCGTCGGATCGTCGCCGATCTGCGTTGCGGGGGCCTGGTTGTCGATGTCCGGCCCAGTTGGGAGCCCGGCCAGTCGCGTCTTTTCGCCGAGGAGATGATGCGGGCGGCCCTCGAGAGGGCTTCGAACGCGGAGGCCCCGACCCGGATCATCGCCGCCGGCGGCGACGGGACCGTCCACGAGGTCATCAACGGGCTCAGGGACGGCGGGCTTGCCGAATCACCCGAGGCGGTCCTGCTCGGGATCCTCCCTTTCGGCACGGCCAACGATTTCGCGCGGGGCCTGGGTATTCCGGTGGACGACCTCGACGCGTCGGCGAAGTGGGTCGCCGGCTCATCGACACGCCGGATCGATCTGGGGCAAGCCGACGACCGACTCTTTGCCAACATGATCACGGGGGGCCCCTCGGCTGGCGGAGCGGACGACATGCCTTCCCCGCTCAAGGCGGTGATCGGCGATTGGGCCTACACGCTCGGCGGCGTCGCCGGCGCCTTCCTAACCGATCCACCGGTCGTTGCCTTTCACGCCGATTCGATCGGTTGGCACGGACCGATCTTCGGATTCGCCCTGGGCAACGGCTCGCAGGCCGGGGGTGGTTACCGATTTTGCCCCGGGGCGAACCTCGAGGATTCACTGCTCGACCTGCTGATCGTTCCCTATGTGGAACTGGATCAGCTCGCTGAACTGATTCATGATGGGATCCGGATCCAACAAGGGCAAACACCCTACTTCGCGATCCAGGAGCGAGTCGCTCGGCTCGAGATCCACGCCGAGACCCCGCTGCGGATCAACCTCGACGGGGAGCCGGAGACGATCACTCACCTGACCGCCTCGATCGCGCCGTATCGGATCAACCTGCTCGCCCCGAATTCGGACGCCGAATGAGCCTCAATGATGTCGGGAGCGTGTCTGGAACAATGGAGGAAGCGTTGCTCATGAATCGCCGCCCGCCGCGCCTGCTCTCGATCCAGGTTGGCCGACCTCGGACGATCGGGATCGAGGGTGCGAAGGATCCGATGGACCGCGCCTGGACAACCGGGTTCTTCAAAGAGCCCGTTGTGGGTACGATCCGCTTGGGCCGGCTCAACCTCGACGGTGACGGCCAGGCCGATCTGAAGAACCATGGCGGACCCGACAAGGCGGCTTGCCTCTATTCGGCGGACCATTACCCCGACTGGCGGATCGACCTGGAACGGTCCGACCTGCCCTACGGTGCCTTTGGCGAAAACCTGACCATCAACGACCTCACCGAGCCCGACGTCTGCCTCGGCGACATCTACGCCCTGGGCGATGCCCGCGTTCAGGTCTCGCAGCCTCGACAACCCTGCTGGAAGTTGGCCCGACGCTGGCGAATCACCGATCTGCCGGCGCGTGTCGTCCGCAACGGCCGGACCGGCTGGTACGTCCGGGTCCTCGATGAAGGTACGCTCGAAGCCGGTCAGGAGTTTCGGCTCCTCGATCGCCCCAATCCCGACTGGTCTATCGAGCGCGCCAA
The DNA here is from genome assembly GCA_964609385.1 of uncultured Planctomycetia bacterium. Taxonomy (GTDB): domain Bacteria; phylum Planctomycetota; class Planctomycetia; order Isosphaerales; family Isosphaeraceae; genus CAZSSM01. The sequence goes on along the minus strand of CAZSSM010000065.1, from coordinate 892 downwards.
TCGGGTCATGCACCACCTCAAGAACGACCCGAGGACTGCCGAAGCCTTGGCCGACGTCGACGCCCTGGCCGAAAACTGGAAGGTGAGCCTCCGCAAACGTGCCGCCAAGCTCGACTCCCGCCTCGGGACCTCCTGAGGTCGGGAGGCCTGGCGGACAACGGCACCGACGATCGATCAAACAATTCCGCAAGGCCCGACATGTCCGCTCGTAGGACGATTCCAAGTCCAGCGGGACGGCCTGTTCGGGCGCGATCCAGATCGGGAGCGTCGGCAGATTCCGACCCGGCTTCAAGGGCTCGGGCTAGGCCTCCAGCCGATCGACGTCTTCCACCCGGACCGTCCGACACGACGCGGCATAGATCGGTCCGCGCGTGCCGGGCGACTCCGGATCCGCGTTGCTGAGCGACTCTAAAAGATCCTGGTACGGATTGGCCGAACGCGTCGTGATCACGTCAACGATCGCCAACGAGACGCCCGTTCGGAGCATCCCCATACACGTCTCGACGAAGGCACGTCGACGCTCCGGCCGATCGATGTTAGAGGGACTAACGATCTCGATCGCTGCGACCAGTCGACGGCCTTGATTGATATCATAGACCTGCACTTCATACGTGTCGGTTTGCGCGTCGACGAAATCGATCGTTAAGCTCGGCGCGGGGGCGACGAACGCTGAAGGCCGCGAGCCGTTTGTTGCTCTGCTCGTGGGATCACCGTTCCCAGGTCGGATGTCGGCCTCAAAAGTCGCCACATCGACCTCGAACGACGAGCCCAGATGAACCAAAGGCGCCGCGACGTATTCCGGGGGGAGATGAGGGTTCAACCCCTCCACGATCATCATGAGCCAACCGCCATGGAGGCCTTCCCAAGAGGCCCGCTCGCTCAAGGGGGGCCG
>CAZSSM010000064.1:0-39409 GCA_964609385.1 uncultured Planctomycetia bacterium | reverse complement strand
GAAGGACTAGCGCACGCGACGGTCCCATCCGATCGTCTCGAGCCACCGATCCCGCTCGACGAGCCGACCCCGATCGCCGATCGGGGGCACGCTCCGAAGCCGGACCGGTCGCTCGCGACGATCGTCGAGATCGCGATCGTCATCGCGATCACGCTCGTCGTACTGCTGGCACTGATCGCGTTGATCGTCGCGATCATTCCCGTGGCACTGGCCGGATTCGTCCTGATCGTGACGTTCCACCTGGCCCACCGTTGGCGGGCCGGCCTGATGGCGCTTTGGGGCGGAGGAGCCGATCCGTGCCCGTTCCCCGTCGGACAGGCCACGCGATGGATGACGTCAACCTCCCCCATGCGGTCCGATGCGGTCCGGAGTCTCGGGGCGATCGCGCTGGCGGGGCGTTCGCTTCCCCAACGCGAATGATCGGCTCGGCGCCCCGGAGCATCGCCGGGGGATCGTCCGCGCGACCGACCGAGACTCGCCAACGGCCCACCATCCGTGGGGCCAGATCCACGCGAGATCCTCGTCGAGGCGTCGCCCCGGTCGATCGTCTCCGTCGCGACACGGGACGCCGGAGCGGGTTGGGACCACAAATCCGGTTCGCACGACCGCGAGGAGCGGAGGCTCTTTGGCAATCCGGAATCACACGGATTGAGATGTCGGCCGATTCTGATGCGATCGGCCGCAATGGTCCCGCATGCGCCGAAGCGAAGAAACCGTTCGGATTGTGACGGCTGAGACCCCGCATCGACGAGTAAAAACGGCCAGAAAGTCGGGGCCGGGAAGTCGAAGATGGGTCGCTTACGTGTGTGCTTTAGGGATGACCGAGACCTTCGCGGAATCTTCCCCTCAGCGACCCGAGCCATTTGGCGAGGCCTTGGCACGAATCGCCCAATTTGGTCTGGGCGGTTTCCACCGACTGGGGTAGCTTCCCAAACGCCCTGAGCTTAAGGACGAGGTTCGTGACGACCTCCGGCTCGGTCGGCGACCGACCATGAGACGAGGGATCGGGATGGTCCTAGCCGCCGTCATCCAGATGGACGCAATGCCCGACCGGGTCCGCGAGAACCGGCAACGCGCCGAGGCCATGCTCGTCGAGGCGCATTGCGAGGGGGCTCGGATCGCGGTCCTGCCCGAGTTGTTCAACACCGGCTACAGCGCCGAGTGCGACTACGATGCACTTGCCGAGCCGGTTGATGGGCCGACCGTCGGCTGGCTTTCCCAACGCAGCCGACAGCTCAGCATGCTCGTCGTCGGGGGCTGGGCCGAGACCGATGGACGCGACGTCTACAACAGCGCGGTGGTTTGTCAGCCCGATGGCGCGATCGACGTCTACCGGAAACGTCATACCGTCTTCTGGGAATCGTCCCGATTCCGCGCTGGCCGGGCCCCCTTGATCGTCGCGACACCTTGGGGTCGCATCGGCCTGGCGATCTGTGCCGACATGATCTATCGGCGCGTTTGGCAAGGGTATCGGCACCGGATCGACTTGGCGATCGTGGCCAGCGCCTGGCCCGAGTTCGTCCATCGCGATACAGGTCGCCGACTCCGCCTGTTCGGCCTCGGCCGGTTCGGCCCGCTCTGCCGCGAGATCCCGCGACAGGTCGCCCGCGATCTCGGCGTGCCCGTCCTCTTCGCCAATCAGTGCGGCAACGTCACGACGACCGTCCCCGGATGGCCCTGGGCCGCGCCCGACCGGTTCGCCGGCTGCAGCGGGATCGTCGATGCTCAGGCCGGTCGCGAGCGATTCGCGAAATCCCACGAGCCCGACGTCGTGGTGCAGGAAATCGTCGTGCCTGCCAGCCCGACCACCAACGCCCCCATCTTACGGAGCCCCACCGCATGGGTTTCTACGTCCGGCTCGGCCTCGACGCCCCCATCCTACGTCTCGGCATCCGCCTGAGTCGCGTCGTCGGTGGACTCCTCTATCGATTCGGTTCGTCCCGACGACGAAAGCGAATCGCCGACAGACCAGCACCGATCACATTCGGCACCACCGAAGAACCTAAAGAAGCCTTTGTTTAGAAAAACCAAATCATGTTTGCGTTTTTGACCAACTTGAACTTGAGCACAAACTGATTACAATCGAGGATCGGTCGGTTCGGTCTCCAAGGCGAGGATCCCGAAGACGCATTCGTGGACACGTCGCAACGGTTCGCCGCGCACGAACCGTTCGAGGGCCTCGATCCCGAGGGCGAATTCGCGGACGGCGAGCGAACGCTTACCTCGAAGGTTGCGGGCGCGGAGCTGATCCAACGCATCGAGATAGTCCGGACCATAGATGATCCGCAGGTATTCGCGACCTCGACACTTCAAGGCAGGTTGAAGGATCCCGCGACGGTTGCGCGAACAGAACGCCAACGGCTTGACGACCATCCCCTCGCTCCCTTGCCCGGTCCGCTCCTCCCACCAAGAGGACCCTGCGTCCATGCTCGACGGATCGGTCAAAGCGACCACGCGATGTGGTGTCGCGATCAGCGTCCTCGACCGATCGGCCTCCGCGAGCCGGCCGAGCATCTCCATGTGCCAGAGGTGGTCTTTGTCGATATGAACACGGTTCTCCGTGGCCATCAGGTGGAACGAGGCCAGCCGGATCTGATCGAGCGAATCGACCTCCCAGCAGTACCGCTGATAGGCCGCGGAGAACGCTTCGGCCGACGTCGCGCGGCGGGCGAACCGATCGCGAAGCTCCTTCAACGATTCGTCCGAGGTTTCGCCCAAGCGCTCGAGGGTCCAGTTTAACTCTTGGTTGACGATCGCCAACGAGATTCGAGACGATGTGCCGACCGCAGCATACTGGTCTCGGATCAGCGAGCCCGCCTTGGCTGACCACGGCATCAGTTCGGCGTCCAAACAGACCCAGGAGGTCTCCAGTTCCTCCCAGAGTCCCGATGTGGTCAACGCCTCGTCGACGCGATCGAGTAGTCCGCCCTCCATCGCGAGATCCTTGAAGAACCGGCGCCCGGTCCGCGTCAGGACGATGCCTCGCGACCCGTCGTCGACCCCGAACCGCAACCGAGCCGACTCCGGGTCCCGGCAGACGATTGCGATCGCCCGTGAGCCCATATGCTTCTCTTGACAGACGACCCGGTCGAGCCCACGACTCCGGTAGTGCTCGAACGCCTCAGTCGGCGCTTCCAACGTGTCCGGCCGCGCACTGGTCTCACATGGGGACATCGTTGGCGGCAGGTAGATCAGCCATCGCGGATCGACCGCGAACCGGCTCATCACTTCCAAGGCTGAGGCCGCCTGCTCTGCACGGACAGTGATGTTGTGCATTAAACGCGTGTCGATGATCCGCTTGCCGAGCACATCGTCGATGACCAAAGTTCGATCGGTCGTCGCCATAGCCCGAGGTGCCGACTCCCCGTCGGTCAGGAACGGTCGGGCCGGCTCGGCATAGGTTTTCTCGGCCGGGACCGAGACGATCTCACGCTCCGGATACCGGACCGCTGAGAGTTGGCCCCCAAAGACACAACCGGTGTCGATGTTGATCGTGTTGTTATGCCACGACGTCTCGGGCACCGGCGTATGGCCGTAAACGACCATCGCCTTGCCACGATACGACTTGGCCCAATCCAAGCGCACAGGCAACCCAAAGGAGTCGATCTCACCGGTCGTCTCACCGTAGAGGCAGAACTCACGGACCGCGCCCGAAGCACGGCCCTGCATCTCGGCCTTGAGACCAGCATGCGCGACCACCAACCGACCCTCATCCAGGACATAGTGGCTGACCAGCTCATCGAGGAAGGTGCGGATCTCCTCCAGAAACGCCTCGGACTCGCCCTCCAACTGAGCTAATGTCTCGGCAAGACCGCGGCTGACCCGGACGTTTTTTCCGCTCAGTTTACGCACGAGCTTGGCGTCATGATTCCCAGGGATGCACAAAGCATGGCCTTCCGTGACCATCCGGCGGACCAACCGAAGGACTGCCGGTGACTTGGGACCCCGATCGACCAGATCGCCCAGGAAGACGGCTGTCCGAGTGGATTCGACTTGGTCTTGGTCGGGGACGCCCCCTTCATCACCGGGACCCTCGAGCTTCTCGGTGTCCTCAGGAACCAGCGCGGGCGGGCGGACGCTCCAGTCCCCCTCGTGGCGATCCGCATCGCGATCGATCGAGTAACCGAGTCGTTCCAACAACACGATTAGCTCATCGAAACAACCGTGGATATCTCCGATGATGTCGAACGGTCCATGCTGATGCCTGCGGTTGTTCCAGAGGGGCATGCGCTGGACCGTTGATCCGACCACGTCCTCCTCGGAAGCGAACGTCCAGACCCGGCGGAACCCTTCGCTATTTAGTTTGGAAAGGCCCTGGCGCATCTCTCGGCGATGGCGACGGACCACGTGGGGACCAAAGTCGCGGTCGGGCCGTTTCTGATTGCGCTGATGGCAGATATGCTCAGGCAGATTGAAGACAACCGCGACAGGTAATACGTGATATGCCCGCGCGATCGAAACGTAGACTTTGCGGTCTTCGGCACGGACGTTGGTCGCGTCGATGACCGTGAGGCGGCCTCGAGCTAGCCGTTTCTCCAGGATGCGATGGAGCAAGTCGAAGGCGTCGGCGGTCGATTCCTGGTCGTTCTCATTGTCGGAGACCAATGCTCGGCAGGCGTCCGACGAGAGGATTTCCGTCGATCGGAAATGGGTCCGCGCCCAAGTCGACTTGCCCGCGCCCGACGGGCCGATCAGCACGACCACGGCTTGTTCCGGGATCTCCAAGTTCATCGACGGAAGACTCCCAACTGCGACGGCGGACCGACCTCATCATCGACCGGGCCGATTGGCGCGAACTCGACACGATATCCATATGACTCGGCGACCGACTCGGCCCACGACCGAAACTCGTCTCGCGACCACTCGAAGCGATGATCCTCGTGGCGGAACCGACCCGCTGGCAGGCTCTCCCAACGCACGTTGTATTCGGCGTTGGGGGTCGTCAACACGATCGCTTGCGGTCGCGACGATCCGAAGAGAACCTCAACGAAGGCTGGCAGGCGGGGCGGATCGAGATGCTCGATGACCTCGATCACCGCCGCTGCGTCGAACCCCGTCAAGCGGTCGTCGCGATAGGTCAAAGACCCTTGCAACAGCTCGACCCGAGAGCGGACCGACTCGGGGAGCCGGTCCCACTTCAAACGATCGGCGGCGCGTCGCAAGGCATGGGCCGAGACATCGACCCCGACGATCCGTTCGAACTGGAAGTCGGTCAGCAACTCCTGGATGAGACGACCCTCCCCGCAGCCCAGATCCAGTACACTCCGCGCGTCCAAGGCACGCAGTTGGCCCAGGACCGCATCGATCCGCTGCTGATGCAAGCCCAGCGGTCGCTCGATCGCCGCCTCGCGCGCGTCTCGGATCTCGTCGTCCGACTCCTCGTCCTCATCGCCCGATTCCTTCAGGCGATCCAACGCCTCACGGGTCAGCTTCTGCTGGTACTTGAGGTACCGCCTCGTGATCAGATCCCGTTCGGGATGACTCGCGAGCCAGTCGGAGCCCTGGTTCAGCAGCTTTTCCACCTCGGACTCGTCGACATAGTAGTGCTTGGCATTGTCGAGCACAGGCATAAGCACATACAGGTGCTGGAGGAGAGCCCGAAGCGTCGTCGTCTGTTTGAGACGAACGCTGAAGTAAGGAGCGTCCCCCCAATCAGAGAACGCATCGACAAGCCGATGCGTGGCGATGTCGACCTCATAACCGAGGGGCTCGAAGAACCGACGGATCAATTCTTCACCCGCTTGATACGGGACCGCAGCCAGTTCAGCGACCAGCGGGATGGCCTGGCCGGCCAGTTCCGGACGCTCCTTGCTCCGACCCGCCAGCGCTGTCCCAAAGACCGTTCCGAGAGCGACACTCATCAGCGATGAGGTCACATAAGGACGATCGTTCACATAGTGGGCCAGCGACTTCGTTGCCGGTCCGGTCGCTCCCGAGGATCGCCGGTTCCGGACTAGCTCGATCGGATCGATGTCCAGGACTAGCGCGGCCCGACAACGAGATTCTTCGGCGATTGGATACATCACATGTGCCCGGCCGAACGTTAGGTCGAAGGACTGCACCCGATCCGGGTTCTTATGCAGAAGGTACCCGAGTTCGGTCGCCGGCCTGTGCGTCGTCTCGATCGTCAAGATCATGGGGAAGGCTCCTCCGAGGGATGCAGATCCGATTGTCAAACTGAGGATCAACAGTCGAAGTAAGGTGAGCCGACCCAGAACCCCGCTCCCAAGTCTGTTCCAGTTGCTTAAGCACCCACTTAGTAACCAGACGGCCCCATCGACGCCTAGCCCAGAGACGACCTAAAGAAAGACACCTAGCCAGACAGTCCGGTTCACCACCCATCGTTGGACGCGAATCGGAACGACCTGAGCCGAGAGAACTGGCACCGAAGGCTCGCCACACCCGTCAATTCACCCGCCGTTTGTAATGTGGCTCACCATGAGGGCAAGACCGGTCGACAGAACCCAATCAACGCCTGATCCCAAAAAGGTTGCCCGCGAAGATCGTTTTTCATGATGACCACTGGAGCGGTTTGCCTGTCTCGCTCGAACGAGATGTCGATTCGTCGCCGTTTTCAACGTACGCCCCATGGAAATCGTTTTCGACGTTTTTTGATTTTTCGTGCCAATCTCGGAGCCCTCGAACGTTTAGTCAATGGATCCTCGATCGATCGCATCTTACCCAGTTCGATTCAATCTAATTCAAAAAAGCCTCAATAAAATCCGCATGCACAAACGTTAAAATTGCGGGGCAATCGATCTCCAAGAACCTCTAGTGCCACTTGCGTCATCAGGATGCGGATCATTCACGAGCAGGAGAAAGATGCAATGATAGGGTTTGCTGGAGTCGTGAAGCAACTGGCTCTGTCTTCGCTTGTGCCAACGGATTACCGGAGTGCGGCTCGATCTCGTTATGGAACGACGAACTGTTGTTTTTGGGGCACTTTCGACTTCTGCTCAACGCTAGTCAGCCGCACCCATTGCGGTCGAAGCAATCTCGACGGGTTCGATTCCCTCGATGCTGGTGATCTGATTCGGAAACCGGATGATCCCGAGTCACTGATCAAAGGGACTTGTTGGGAAGTCCGTCGCGTCAATGAAGGTCAGGTTCTCGTTGGATTCGAACCGACGAGTCCCCGCCTCCTCATTGGCCGGGAGTTGAGCGGATTACTCGAACGGCCTCCAGCCAACCGCAATAGAATTCGCAGCTACATGGCATGTTACCTCGATGAGACGGGGGATCACGAAGGGCTGGATGAAGGCTGCACCAAAGCCATTACGAGCTACCCGGTTTTCTGCGTGGACTTGAGCGGCCCGGATTCGTGGATCGAGCTGATCCGAGAAGAGACCACCGGACGCATTGTTCGGCTGACGATTCGCAATGCAACGGCGACGACACCTGAGTCGCTTGGAGACGACCTTGACCTCATTGAGGGCCTTCTCTGGTCGGTCCAAGAACCAATGAAAGTTTCGATCACCGGTCTCCATCCCGGCTGGAACTGATCGTCATCGTGACCCACCTCAAGACATTCGAACGTCGAGGCTCTGATCGAGCGGATCGGTCTTCTTATCACTCCATGTTCGCTCGATTGTCTAAACTCTCTGCATGTCATTCTCATCGAATTTTGTCTCGTTTGCGGGCTCAAGGACGGGCCCGTTGGCCATAGCTTGACAGATCAGAGCCGGATTCGAACCGATTTAGCTCGACTCGCACGGATTGTGGGGATCGGTTACGATCGGACCGAGCGCGGCGTCCTCATCGAGGAACGTTGTCCTAACACCCGATCCGTTCCCGAGTTACGAGACGGCTACAATCATGTGCGGGATCGTAGGCGCGATCGATCTGGTCGCGAAGCGGAGTTTCGACCCGGTCCGGCTGGAGGCGATGGCCGCCGCGATCGCGCACCGCGGACCTGACGATCAGGACACATATCATGAGCCAGGTGTTGCCCTAGCGGCCCGCCGTTTGGCGATCGTCGATTTATCTGGGGGTCGCCAGCCGATTCGCTCGGAAGACGGGTCGATTGTGACTGCCTTCAACGGCGAGCTGTTCGACTACCCCGAGATCCGACAGTGGCTCCTGACGCGCGGTCATGTCCTGCATACCCGTTGCGACACCGAGGCTTGGATCGGCCTCTACCGAGAGCATGGTCTCGACGTCTTCTCCCAAACGACCGGTCAGTTCGCCACGGCGATCTGGGACCGCTCCCATGGCCGACTCTTGCTGGGCCGCGATCGTTTGGGAATCTGCCCGCTCTACACAACTGAGGTTGACGGCTGGCTGCTCTGGTCGTCCGAGATCAAAGCGCTCTTGGCTTCCGGGTTGGTCTCGGCCGAGCCCGACCGGAAAGGTATTGACCACCTCTTCCATTTTATCGCTGCCGGGACGACCCGGACATTCTTTGAGGGGATCTCGTCGCTCGCGCCAGGCCACTTCCTTCGCGTCGAGGACGGGCGGGTCAGCAGGCACCTCTATTGGGATCTGGATTTCCCTGATCGCGGTCAGGAGCGGGTCTCTGAGGACCCGACCCCGTTGATCGACGAGTTGGACGAACTGATGGAGCAGTCGGTCCGCCGTCGGCTCCACGGCGACGTGCCGGTGGTCAACTACATTAGTGGCGGACTCGACTCGACGGTCGTGCTGGGCTACTGTCAACGGCTCCGAGGCGGGGCGCCTCGGTCGTTCACGATCGGGTTTTCGCGGGGTTCGGGTCCGGACGAGCAGGCCGAGGCGGCCGAGTCCGCCGCCGCCTTGGGCGCTCCGTTGACGACATTGGCGTTGGATCGCGGCCAGATCGCTGAGGCCTATCCCGAACTGATCCGGGCGGCGGAGGGTCCGGTGCTGGACACCTCCTGTGCCGCGCTGCTCCGGCTAGCGCAAGAGGTCCACCAGCACCAGTACAAGGTCGTCTTGACCGGCGAGGGAGCCGACGAAGCGATGGCCGGCTACGTCTGGTTCAAGGCCCAGGCGATCCGCGATCGCTTGGTCGGACTGACTGGTGAGGGCCTCTGGCGGTCGCTCCGATCGCTGGTCTTGGGTGCCGCCGGCGATCATCCGTCTCGACGGCCACCCCAGCACGCCTTCAAAGGGATTCGGCCAGCTCAACAGGAAATGTACGAGCTGTTCGCCGCAGGCCGTTCAAGCCTCTATGCTGAATCGATGTGGGAGCGTCTGGGCGACCATGACGCCTTCGGCGACCTCGACCTGCCGACCAACCGATTGACACGCTGGCATCCGCTGAATCAGTCCTTATACGTTGGTTATAAGGTGATGTTGCCCGGCCTGTTGATGATCGCCAAGGGGGACCGGATCGCGATGAATGCGTCGGTCGAAACGCGGTATCCGTTCCTCGACGAGGACGTTGTGGCCTTCTGTGCGTCGCTCGCGCCGGAGTACAAGCTGGGTTCGGGACTCCGCGAGAAGTGGTTGCTCCGCCAGGTTGCCGAGCGGATGCTGCCGCGGGCGATCGCGCGTCGCCCTAAGACGATGTTCCGCGCTCGGATGGCCAAGACGTTCCTGGAGCCGGGTCGACCAGCATGGGTCGATGAACTGCTCAGTCCCGAGTCGCTCCAACGCGCCGGCTATTTCGACCCGGACGGCGTCGCCCATCAGTGCTGGTACCAGGCCCGGATGCCGAGGATCACACCAGCGCGGGGGGTCTTTGATATCGGTTTGACCTGCGTGGTCGCTACTCAGCTGTGGCACCATATTTACTGTGGTGGAGGACTCTGCTCGCTGCCGACCTGGGAGCCACCTCGGATCCGCCACGACGCCACCGGAGTCCCCGGATCGTCGACGTTGCTGTCGGCCGTCAACGGAACCTCGACGCTGCTCAAAGCACGACCAGGCTTTTCGGGCCACCCGGGTACCGAGGACGTTCATGACTGATGGAGGCTTGAACGATGCGGGCGGTCCTGCAACGCGTCCATGAGGCGTCGGTGGTCGTCGAGGGCGAGATCGTCGGCCAAATCCGGAAGGGCTGGCTCGTCCTGCTCGGCGTCGGTCAGGGGGACAGCGAAGCGGACGTCGACTGGCTGACCCGGAAGATCGTCGGGCTGCGCGCTTTCCCGGACGACCAGGGCAAGATGAGCCTCGATGTCCGCGAGATCGGCGGCGCGTTGTTGGTCGTCAGCCAGTTCACCCTCCACGGCGACTGCCGCAAAGGGCGACGACCCGATTTCACTGCCGCCGCACCTCCGGACCATGCCGAGGCCCTCTACAAATCGCTCCTCAACCAGCTCGCCGACCATGGCCTCACCGTCGAGGGCGGACGCTTCGGGGCCCACATGGACGTCCATCTGATCAACGACGGCCCCGTCACGCTCCTGCTCGATAGCGAGAAAACGTTTTGATTCTCGCGATCATGCCGTGATCTCGAGTACGTCAGTGATCTTCGCTGAGTTGGGCGCGACGGCAAGTGAGTCGGCATCGACGATGAGGTCGTGGATGAGGCAATCGCGGCTGGATTCGCCCTCGATCATCAATGAGCGAGTCATCCGGCGGTCGTCGCCAACTCGCCGGTCGCGGATGGTCGTCGCGCCGACGCGACATGCCCGAACATCGCGGAGCCGGATGCCCACTCCGGCCGGGTCCAGCACCTGGCATGAGTCGAGAGTGACGTCTTGGCTCGCCGAGACCTCGATCGCGGCCTCCTGCTCTCGAAGACAGTTTTCCAAGACGAGGTCGCTCACCGTGACGCCTTGGCATTCGCGAATCGTGATCCCATCGAGGTAGGACTTCCCACGCGTGTCGGGGTTCCAGTCGATCGGGTTAGCCGCGACGGTCACGTTGGCCGAGCGCTCGATGAAGAGGCTGTTCCGCATCGCGCTGTAGATGGAGTTGCCCGCGATCGATACGCCTCGGCAGCGGTCGAGGTGGATGTTGGTCTGCTGACTGCCGATCAAGTTCCCGGTGATCGCCAGCAGGCCCGAAGTTCGGAGGCTCTCGCCGCCGAGCACGCGGACGTTTGCGCCGCCAGGACTGGGCCGAGCCTGGATCGTGTTGCCCACGATCGTCCCCTCTCTGAACGTCGAGCCATCCTCGCGCAGATCGACCAGGACGTCGGCACATCCCGGCTTTTCAGAATCGTAATTGTATTCGATGTCGTTACCGACGATCTGGAAGTTGCGGAGTTCGCCCCCTTCGAGCAGGATCCCCGCGCGGGACGCATAGCTGACGTGACTGTCGGCGACGATTGCCTGGTGGAGGTTGACTCGGTCGAAGTGGATCCCCAGCTCACGACAATGGTAGATATGGCACGCCGAGATGATCAGATTACGGTTGCGACCGGTCAGGTGGACACCGACCCGACAGCGTCGGATCATCAAGCGATGGAGGGTCGCCTGGAAGGTGCCGATCAGGCGAACGCCGATCGAATCGGGATGGTCGCCCTCAATGGCGAATCCATCGAGGATGGGTAGTCGCTCATCACGCCAGAGCGACTCGTCGACGCTCTCGGGGTTGGCCGTCCCCTCGTGCGTGCCCTCGACGACCATCGCCGGCCCGGGACCAGTCGCCACGAGCGTCGCGCCGCCCTGACCGACAATCGCCGTCGGACCAACGCGCGCCAGATCGATCCGGATCGGGCGGTCGATCCGGTATCGTCCGCGAGGAAGGACGACCAACCCTGTCCCCTCGTCGATGAGCCGCTGGATCGTTATCGAGGCGTCACGATCGGAGCCGTCCAGGGCGATCAGCTCATCGTCCGGGACCGTGTCGAGTCGCTCGCCCGCACGAGCTGACCACGCCGAAGTCGTCAGCCCGAGCGTCGCGAGCGCCCCGGGCCCCAAGAGACGACGTCGGCTCATTCGAGATCCAGCCATGATTGCTCCTTTATTGAAAAGCCAAACGGCTTCGATCAGTGATTCACGCGATGCCCATCCTAAGGAACGTGAATCCGTCAAGATATTCCGGGGAGCCAAAAAGCAATCCCCCTGCCCTAAGTCGGTTCGTTGATGGGGGCTTGACCCGGGCCGACGGGCAGGCGAGCCTTGAAACTCTGATTCGGGAGGTGACCGGACCGGGGTTGGATGATGTCGACCCCGGACGGGTCTTCGATCGGTTCATCAACGAAAGATGGCGGTCCAGGACCGCAACGCACGCAGATCGAGGAGATCCTTGCCATGCGTCCGCAAAGCCAAGTCGCCCCAGGATGGTGGGATTACACGACGCTGGACCGGGAAATCCTCGACGACGCGGCGCGGCTGACCGAGGACGACGTGCGGGGTTTGAGCCGCGACGGGTTCGAGGTCCGCTTCTACGAGACCGCTGAGGACTTCTTCCTGGCCGAGGCTCTGGAATACATCGAGGCCTGGCGGCAAGCCACCGCCGATAATCCGGTCGGGATCTGTGGACCGATCGGACCGACCGAGCAGCTCCCGTTGGTGGCCCGGTTGGTCAACGAACTGAACCTGTCGCTCTGGGACGCGCACTTCTGGGGCATGGACGAATGGGTCGTCGATGGACAGGAGGTCGGGCCGGACTTCCCCCTCGGCTTCGCCAAAGCCGACCGCGACCTCTGCTTCGATCGGATCCGATCCGACCTGGCCATGCCCGAAGAGCATCTCCACTTCCCTGGGGTCGACCCCGCACCCTATGTGGCCAGTTGGGACGGGGTTCGCTGTGCGGTCATGCAAGGGGGTCAAGGCGAGGTCAAGCACTGGGCCTTCAACGACCCACCGCGCCGTGAGGGCGCTTATCAGGATGAGCCGCCGCCACCCGAACAGTATCGAAGACTCGGCACGAGACTGGTCGAACTGCACCCGATGACGCTCATGCAGAACGCGCGGACCTCCGGCGGGGGTGCGGTCCAGAATGTGCCCAGTCAGGCCGTCACCGTCGGGCCAGTTGAGACCTGGCGCGCCGATCGCATCTCGATCTGGCACCCCGGTCACCACGACAACCCCTTCGGGATCCGCCTCACCACGCTCATGGTGTCCAAGAAACTCATCGATACCGCCGTACCGATGTCGCTGTTGGCTGATCATCCGAACGTCCGCTTCCATATCCTTCGGTCCGGCCTGGGAACCTGTTCCGTGGAGATGCATTGAGCATGGCCGCCCCGCGCGTCATGGCCATCGCCGCACATCCAGACGACATCGAGTTCGGGATGGCCGGCACGATGTTGCTGTTACGTCGATCCGGCTGCGAATTGCATTACCTCAACATCGCGGACGGCTGCTGCGGGGCGGTCGCAACCGATCGAACGACGACCGCTGCGATCCGACTCCGCGAAGCACAGTCGGCAGCCGACAGGCTGGGGGCGACCTTCCACCCGCCGCTGGTGTCCGATCTGGAGATCTTCTATGAGAAGAGCTTGTTGGCTCGGCTGGCATCGATCGTCCGCCAGGTCGCGCCGGAGATCCTCCTGATCCCGTCGCCCGACGACTACATGGAAGATCACATGAACGCCTGTCGGCTCGCCGTGACGGCCGCGTTCTGTCGAGGAATGCCGAATTTCCCTGTCGATCCACCCCGAGCCCCCATCCCTGGCCCGTTGACGCTCTACCATGCGCAGCCGCACGGCAACCGCGATGGGCTCGGGAGATTCGTCCGTCCCAACGTGCTCGTCACTATCGATGAGGTCCTCGATGAGAAGAGGGCCCTGCTGGCCGAGCACACCAGCCAGAAGGAATGGTTGGACCATAGTCAGGGAATGGATGCGTACCTCAACACGATGCGGGCGTACTCGCGCGAGATGGGAGTTCTGACCGTCGGTTGCCAATATGCCGAGGGTTGGCGCCGACATAATCCGCTCGGATTATGCGGAGAGACCGACGATCCGCTCCGCGACCAACTCGGCCCAAAGGTGATCCCCCTCGAAGTCGATCGCGATCCGACATTCCGCTGATGACTCCCGAGGCAGACCGGCCAAGACCGCCGACTCCACTCGACGTTATCCACTCCGATCTCGACTCGAGCGCAATCGCTCCAACGATTGGAGACGACCGCCTACAGGACGCGCTGGCATTCGCGTAAGCTGTGTTTAGGCCATGCCGACCGCATTACATCGACCCCGCGAGGTCAGCACATCATGTCCCTTCGAGTCCAAGAAGACCGACCCAGCACTCGACGACGATCGACCCCGAATCCCCTACCACTTGTGATCTTGATTCTGCTCACGTTGATGCTGGCCGATCGACAGATTGCGGCCAATGAACCGAGTCGCGATCCAAGGAACATCCAACACGGTCGTGTGATTCCCGATGAAGGGTACTGTGACCAGCCTTACGTGGTGGTTCGTCCGGACGGCGGTTGGGTCTGCACCCTCACGACCGGTTCGGGATCGGAGGGCGAGGCGGGCCAACACGTCGCGGCGACCATCAGCCTGGACCGCGGCATGACCTGGTCACCACTCATCGCCATCGAGCCATCGGACGGCCCCGCGGCGTCCTGGGCCATGCCCCTGATCACACCCGACGGACGAATTTACGTCTTCTACACCTACAATAGGGATCGTGTCACTGAGGTCCCCAGCAACAACGCCTATGCTCGTCGGCGGGTCGATACGCTCGGCACCTACGCCTATCGGTATTCCGACGACGGGGGCCACACCTGGTCCGATCGGCGTTTCGAGATCCCAATGCGCCTGATGGAAATCGATCGAACCAATCCGTTCGCGGGTCAGACTTTGCTGTTCTGGGGAGTGGGCAAGCCGATCATCGATCGCGATACGGTCTTCTTCGGGTTCTCCAAAGTGGGCAAATGGGGGGCGCCCGGCACTCTGGTCACCTCCAGGGGATGCGTCATGGTCAGCCCGAACCTGCTCTCCGAACCCGATCCGGTTCGACACACCTGGCACCTCTTCCCAGAGGGGGACTCGGGACTCCGCGCACCGAAGGGGCCGATCGCCGAGGAGGCCAACCTCGTCGCCCTCGAGAACGGCTCACTCTACGCCACCTATCGGACGATCGATGGTTACCCGTGTGCGGTCCAGAGCCGAGACCGGGGCCGGACTTGGTCCGAACCAGCCTATATGGCCCGACGCCCCGGCGGGAAGCCGTTCAAGAACCCCCGCGCCGCCAACTTCATCCGCAAGCTCTCGAATGGCAAATACCTCTATTGGTTCCACAACCATGGAGGCGAAGCGGTTCATCGGCCCGGCTGGAACCCGTATGACGACCGCAACCCGGCGTGGCTGTCCGGGGGAGTCGAACGCGACGGGACCATTCACTGGTCCGAGCCCGAGATCGTCCTCTATGATCCCGACCCGAGCGTTCGGATCAGCTATCCCGACTTCATTGAGGACGGCGGTCGAGTCTACATCACCGAGACCCAAAAGACCGTCGCCCGCGTCCACCCGATCGACCGGACATTACTGGAAGGGCTCTGGGGTCAGCTTGAGGATGAGGTCACGCCGGTTTCCGAGCCGATCTGGGAATGGTCCGGCCAGGATCCGGTTCCCGAATGGCCCGAACTGCCGTCGTTGGTCGAGGGCGAAGGGTTCACCATCGAGGCCTGGGTCCGGTTCGACGAATTGACCGCCGGCCAGGTTGTGCTCGACACTCGAGACGAAGCCGGCCGTGGGATCCGCTTGGCAACGACCGACCGCTCGACCCTTGGGTTGACACTCGCCGACGGTGAGGTTGAGTCGACCTGGGACTCCGACCCGGGGACACATCCCGGGACGATCGTCGTCGGCCGTTGGCAGCACGTCGTCGCGATCGTCGAGGGGGGACCGCGCCTCATCCTGTTTGTGGTCGATGGCCACCTCAATGACGGTGGGGCAGTCCGACAATTCGGCTGGGGTCGAATCCCCGATACGTTGACGTCGGTCAACGGACAATGGATCCGGATCGATCAGCCAGGGGACGGTCTCTTCGGCAACCTCCATCGCCTCCGCCTCTACGATCGCCCCCTCCACGTTTCCGAGGCGGTCTCCCTGTCCCGAACCGATCGACCGGTCAACGACTGAGGAGTTTGCCCATGCCGAACCCGTCGGAGCGCGAATGGTATATCGCCCGAGGTGGCCAGTCGTACGGTCCAGTCAACTCGCAACAGCTTCATGAGATGGCGCGCGATGGTCGTGTCCAGCCCAACGATCACATCTGGACCCAAGGGATGGACAGCGGTTGGCAACCCGCCAGTGCGCATGTGACGCTCTTCACCAATCTCCCCACAGGGTCCGGACCGCCGCCAATCCCTTCGGCGCCGATTCCTCCGACCGGCACACGACCGACCAACTCACCAACATCGATGCCTACCCCAACGACTCCGATGGGTACGCCCAGTCGACCGAACCTCGAAATCAGCGCAAAGACACGCAAGTCAGGCGGTTGCCTGATCCTGATTGCCGCCCTCATGGGGATTGCTTGCGTCACCGCTTACTACGCTCGCTTCGTGTTCGGAGTCACGTTCTGAAGCGATGATCGACTTATCAGTTATCAATCTGGCGACGATTCCATCGCTCGTCGACCCGGAGCCTGGTCAGTAGTGCCAGGTCGATGAGCGGTATGTTGGCTCCCGAGTGTCACCTGGTCGCCTACGGTTAATCGTCGAGGTCGTCGAACCCTTCAGTGAAATCACCAAAGGGTGGTCCATCGAGCAGGTCGGGGATGCCATTGGCGATGATGAACCGGATGGCCGGTCGGCTCGAGAGCCCACGTCCGGCCAAAGCGCCGAAGCGTTGGGCCAGTGTGTTGCTCATTTGGGGCCCTTGGGGTAGGCCGACCCGGCTCAAGTCGGGACCGTTGCGGACCAAGACGCGTTCGTCGAGCACGGTCACGAAGTCGTCCCCAGGCTCGCCGTCACGGTCTCCGTCGAGAGGCTCGCCGCCGAGATCACGGATCGCGTCGGGCAACGTCCCGTTGGCCATCAGCAACAGCGGACGAAACAGGCCGATCGGCCGACCAAAGTCGAGTGTCACCGATTGTGCCCCGGCATCATAGGTGGTCGAGACGGGCGTGAGAAACTGGTCGTCGAGGGTCCGGAGTTCGCCGTCGAAGGCCGAGTCGACGAGCGTGTAGTTGCTCGTGCTCGTTGCGGTGGTCGGGTCGAGTTGCTCGTCGAACGTCAACACGATCTGTGTGGACATGGCATGGAACCCGGCGCGAAGGACCGAGGTGACGATCGGTCCGCGACCCGGCGTCTGGGGAATCCCGCCGATGAAGCTCGGATCGACCCCGAAGGTGTCGCCAAAGGATTGGACGCGGAATTGCGAGACGGCCTCGCCATCCGCGAAGCCGAGATCGCTCAGATCGATCGCCGCGCCGAAGAGGTTCAGGCTGAATAGGGCCGGCACCGGTGCACCCGGCGGCTGGACGTTGACCAGCGTAGCCGACTCGAGCGCCGCCAATGAGTCAATCACCTCGCCGGGACCGGGATTGAAAAACGAGACGTCGGCTGCCAATCCGTCCTCGCTCAAGAAGGTGTACGCGTCAGCGCCGAAGACGGCCGTCCGGGCCGGATCCGGAGGCGATCCCGGTTCGTCGAGCACACCGCTGATCCGGAACGGGTCGAGGCCCATCGTCGGATCGCCCCCACTAGGCGGGACCGTGCCGACCGGCGGGCTGACGTCGAAGAGCACGAAGTCCGATCCCGGCCGGTTGACCAGTGGGACCGGCGTTCCATCATCGCTGACGAACTGGAGCAGGATTCCCGAATCGACGCTTGGGTTATTCAAGTTCGAGTTGATCGCCATGTCTTCCAGAGTCGCGGCACGTTGGCCGAACGCGGGACCGGCCGGGTTGTTCGGCGTCCCCAGCACGGCGATCTCGTTCGGGATCGTCGTGGCAACCGCGTAGTCCAACACCTCGACCCGAATCAACTCCCCAACCGTCAAGGTTTGCAACCCGGCAGGGCCACCATCGAAGGTCAACGTGTCGAGGTTGACCGCGCTGGCCGGACCGGGGTGCGTCGCGACGTCGAGCAGCGATCCCAAGGCGACCGGCGTTTGGACTGGGACCGTCGCCCGACTCACTTGAGCTGGACCGGCTGGGGGACCGCCCGATTGGCCCGGCAGAGGGACGCCGTGGAACGACCAGGTGGTCAACAACTGACGCTCTTCCAGGGACTCCAACGCCCACGATCGTCGGGTCGTTCGGCGTCGACGACTCGGATCGGGCTCCCAGACGCTGAATTGGCTCTGTCCCATGGATCGCCTCCTACGACCGATTCTCCGGAGATCCGGCGTTCCATCCTGGAAAGAACGCCCGGGTTAGGCGCGCTCCGACACGCCGAACCGTTCCGATGCCTCTCATCGGCAGATCCGCGCTCCGACCCCGATCCGAAAGCCGCATCGAGAACCGGGTCGGCCCGGTTGTAAGGGCGATCCGGGCTTACGAGCCCGAGTGAAACGTCGGGGCCTTGTCGTTTGCGTCCCGATCCGGGTCGGGTTAGCCTCGAAATTGACGGACCTTTGTCCCGATCCTGAAACCCTGACGAACCGGAGCCTTGCGATGACCCGTCTCGGAACGAACCGACTTCGCCTCGGATTCGCGTGGGTCGTCCTGATCGGGGCCGCCGCCTCGACCACGACGGCTCAAGAGCTGCCCAAAATCTTCGGCGTGGACGCTCAGCCGGTCCGAGCCCAAGTTCGTCGGCTCGTCGACACGCTCGAGTTGCTCGGACAACCGGTTCCTGAACCTGACCGGACGACGTTGCAAACCCTCCTGGAGAACGCTGAACCGGCCCGGTTCGTCGAAGAAGTCCAAGAGGTCCTCGACCCATATTGCTTGATCGGAATCGAGATCAATCCCGAGAGCCGAGTCAAAGCCGTTGCCGGTCCGGCCGAGCCACTCCTACAGCAAGGTGGTTGGACGGCCTTCCTGATCAAGGTACAGAACGATGCGGGAGTGACCGCCCCTCTGGTGGTCCAGAGCCCCAACGCCGCCCCACTTCAGCGCCGATCGACGGCCAGCCCCGAGCCCTCCCCCGGCATCAATGCGGCCGCGATCGCCGACCGTTGGATGGATCTGGCCCTCTTCGATGACCGGCCGATGACGCCAACGCTCTCGGGACTCGCCCTGGAGTATCGGATCCTCCAGGTGGCCAGTCGCGACGCCGGTGCTCGCGAAGGCTCTTTTTCCTTCAACGTCGGTCAAGGCTCGCAGGATCTCGGATTCCGAAGCGACGTACCCATCCTCTTCCGAGCCCGGCCAGCCGTCCCGGTCACCTTGGAGATTCTGGACGACGACGGCACCCCGACGATGGCCTGGTTCGAGTTCCGCGACCCACGAGGACGTGTCTACCCGGCCCAATCAAAGCGGCTCGCGCCCGACATGTTCTTTCATCCACAGATCTATCGACAGTCGGGAGAGATCGTGTTGCTGCCTCCCGGCACATTTGAGGTTCGTTACGCACGTGGGCCCGAATACCTCGTCCAAACGCGCTCGTTGACAGTCCCGGAGGCCACCTCGCACGACGAGACCTTCGAGTTGGTGCGTTGGGTCAAGCTGGCCGACCGAGGCTGGTACTCCGGCGACCACCACGTTCACGCGGCCGGCTGTGCCCATTATGAGAGCCCGACCGAGGGGATCCAACCCGAGGACATGATGCGCCAGATCCTCGGCGAAGATCTCAACGTCGGCTGCGTCCTGAGCTGGGGACCCTGCTGGTACTTCCAGAAACAGTTCTTCGACGGTCAGACCCACCCGCTCTCGACGTCCGACAACCTGATGCGTTACGACGTCGAGGTCTCCGGTTTCCCATCCTCGCACGCCGGCCACCTCTGCCTGCTCCGCCTCACTGAGGACGACTACCCTGGGACGACTCGGATCGAGGAGTGGCCGAGCTGGGACCTGCCGGTGCTCCAATGGGGTCAGCGCCAGGGCGGCGTGGTCGGGTTCTCTCACTCGGGCTGGGGCTTGCAGGTCCCGACCTTCGACCTGCCCAACGATGCGATTCCGCCCTTCGACGGGATCGGGGCCAACGAGTACATCGTCGACGTCGTCCACGACGCGGTCGATTTCATCTCGACCGTCGATACGCCGGCTCCATGGGAACTCAACATCTGGTATCACACGCTGAACTGTGGGTTCCGGACCCGGATCAGCGGCGAGACCGACTTTCCATGCATCTATGGCGAACGCGTCGGTCTAGGCCGGGCCTATGTGAAGCTCGACGATGGCGAGCCGCTCAACTTCGACAACTGGGTCGCTGGGATCAAGGCAGGCCGTTCCTATGTGGGCGACGGCAGGAGCCATCTGGTCGACTTCCAGGTCGCGGACCTTGAAGTGGGTGTCGACGGCAGTGAACTCCGACTCGACGCGCCCCAGGTCGTCGAGGTGACCGCCGAGGTCGCCGCCTACCTGCCCGAGCAACAGACTGAGGATGGCGCGATGATCGCGGCTCGTCGGCTCGACCAAAAGCCCTACTGGCACATCGAACGGTCGCGGATGGGAACGACCCGTATGGTGCCTGTCGAGCTGATCGTCAACGGGGAGCCGGTCGAGCGGATTGATTTTCTCGCCGACGGCCAGTTCCGTCCCGTCCGGTTCACGACCCGAGTCGACCGCTCGAGTTGGGTCGCCCTACGCGTTTATCCCTCATCGCACACCAACCCGATCTTCGTGATCGTCGACGGTCAGCCGATCCACGCCTCCAAACGGTCCGCACAGTGGTGCCTCGAGAGCGTCGATCAATGCTGGTCGCAGAAGTCACGTGCGATTCGACCCGCTGAACTCGACGACGCCCGCGACGCTTACGACGTCGCCCGCAGCACCTACCGCACGATTCTGGAAAACGCCTTTGATGATCGTGATTGATTTGTGATCATCAAATCCAAATTTGGCAATGGGTCCGCAAAGCGTTCCTTTCTCGAGCCGATTTGGCCCGGCAGCATCTCTCGATCTTGGTCCGATTGGTTGTGAATCGTCGGGTGACCCGTGTTAGGATGAATGGAGGAGCGTGGGCCGCAGGCAACCCGATGGATCGACATCGCGGCCCCATCCTCCTCCAACCCTCGACTAACGCTGCGCCGGGATCCGGCGCGAGTGAACGTCGGGACCCCATCCTTCCTGGAGACACCACGATGAATCCTCAAGGCTCGACGAGTTCGACGTCGCGGCTGGGCCGCCGCGACTTCCTCGGTGCGATCGCCGGCGCGGCGTTGGCTCCGACGATCGTCCCGGCCTCGGCCCTCGGCCGCGACGGCGCGACGGCTCCCAGCGAGCGGATCGTTCTCGGCGGTATCGGCTTGGGCAACCGCGGCACGTTCGTGCTCAAGTGGATGTTCGGCCAGCCCGACGTCCAGTTCGTCGCCATCTGTGACGTTCGTGACGTCCGCCGTAAGGCGATCAAACAGCTCGCCGACGAGCAGTACGGAAACACCGACTGCAAAACCTATGACGATATGGACGAATTTCTCGCCACGCGCAAGGATATCGACGCCGTTCTAATCGCAACCGGCGACCGCTGGCACGCCTTGGCCGCGATCAAGGCTATGCGGGCGGGCAAAGACGTCTACTCCGAGAAGCCCTCCTGCATGACGATTGAAGAGGGTCAAGCCGTCGTCGAGACCGCCCAACAGACCGGACGGATCTACCAGACCGGCACCCAGCGGCTCAGCGAACCGAACTTCGTCGCTGCCATCGAGCTGGCCCGCTCCGGGAAACTCGGCGCGATCCGGACCGTCCGCGCCCACATCGCCCCTTGGGACGACGCGATTATGCGGCACGACTGGCTGACCGCACAGCCGCTGCCGACCAAAGATGTCCTTAACTGGGACGCCTGGCTCGGACCCTGCCCCGCGCGACCGTATAACGCCGCCTATGTCCAAGGCGCCTGGCGCGGACACTACGATTTCCATACCAGTTGCATCGGCGAGTGGGGCGCGCACACCTTCGCCCAAGGTCAAGCCGGAATCGATTGCCTCGACACGTCTTCGTTGTTCTACCAGTACGTAGACAACGACTCGGGCGACGGCATGGTCACCCGGTTCGCCAACGGGATCGAGATGGTCCTCCAGCGTGAGGGCTGGAAGGGCTCGTGCGGGATGACCTTCGAAGGCGATGAAGGCTCCGTCTCGGTGGCTGACGGTTATGAGAAACCCGACGTCTCCTCACCGACCCTTCTGGAAGAAAGCAAGACGCTCGTCGAAGACTACGTACAGCGGACCGGTCGCGCTTTGGACCACACACGGAATTTCTTCGACTGCGTCAAGAGTCGGGAACAGACCGTGGCCAATCCTGAGGTCATGTACCGCTCCATGAGCACAGTACACGCGGCCAATATTTGCATGTGGCTCGGACGCGACCTCACGTTTGATCCCGAACGCGCCGAGTTCGTCGATGATGGGGCGGCCAATATGTTCCTCAGCCGACCGCAAAGGCCCCCTTACCTCCTCTGATCGGAGTTGCGAGCCGAGATCGTGACGAGCCGACCCATATTGACGTGATCGTTAAACAACGACGGCCGTGAGGCGGTTCAATGGCGGACCGCCTACGGCCATGTTGGGGGGTCGGCCTCGCTCAAGGGTAAAGGGAGATGCCCCGAACCTCGAAACCTTGGAACCGCGCGGTGATCGGCTCTGCACCTGGATTGACCGCCATCACACCCAGTTGCATCCGCGAGGAGAGCCGGATCGGAATCGCCGCCACCTCAGACCAGTTCTCGCTGTCGATGCTGACCTCCGCAGTAAGTTTGGCCAACCGTCGAGTCATTCGAATCCAGGCTTCTTGAGAACGATCTTCGGGGACATCTGTGACCTCAATACGGGTGGACTGTCCGTCTTTCCAATAGGTCAGGTGGGGGGTCGGCCCGAGTTCGAATCGGACGAAGTTCCGTTCGTCTTGCCAAAGGATCAAGCCGGCCCCAACCTGGCGACTTGGCTCGTCGACATCGCCCTTGGTGGCCGAGTCGTCGCTCATCGCGATGCGGACCTGGGTCGTGAAATTCCCTTCGATCGGTCTCCAGACCCGAGGCGCGTCCTGTGGCTCGGGCGCCGGAACGAAATCGTGCTCTATTGCCGAGACCGCGATCACCACCGCCCCGTCTTCCCTGACACTAACGCGACTATCCCCTTTCGGATCGACCACCTCGCCCCATCCAGGAATCGTACGGGGATCATCCGCGATCCCGCTGCAGAAAGTCGCGAACCCGATAGCCGCGATCACTTGTCCCACCATCTGGTCACCTCGTTCCTCGGCACGGAAGTCGTCTTTCAATCGTCGGACAAGCACCGACCGCTCGTCCCTCCCCGATTGGAACCGCAAACCGGGCATCCCTGCAACGTCCCGCCGGCTGACCGAACGGTCCTCGAACGCATCTTCGCTATTTTCGAGACACCTCTGATGTCCAACATGAAAATCGTGGTCTATTCCAACGGAATCGCCGACTTTCAACGGTCCTATCGGGTTGGGATCGGAGGTCCGACTCGGATCGCCATCCCGGTCCGGCAAGCTCACCTGGCCGACGTGCTCGCCTCGTTCGTCGTGCTGGGTCCGGTCACGCTCGACGCGCCGCCGACCTTCCGCCCAGCCAACGCGATGGAGGGCAACCTGGACCTGAACGAGACCAATGTCGTGGAGTCGTTGGTCACCGGGCTGAGCGGCGCACGGGTCCGTGTCGTTGATCCCTCCGGGACCCTCGAAGGTCGGCTCGTTGGGCTTCACGTCGATCGCGAGTCGACCGGAGGGCAGGCCTTCGAGACTCGATCCTTGGTTGTGTTGACCGACGCGGGGATCCGGCGCACCAGTTTGCGGAGCTTGCAGAAACTCGATTTCCTCGATGACGAGGTCCGACTCGAGATCGACAAGGCCCTCCGACGGAACTACGAGAAGATCAAACCGGATAGCACCTTCGTCGAGCTGTCCCTGAGCGCGGAGGGTCCCTCTGATCCAGACGCGGTTGAGGCCGTTGTCCAGTACACAATCCCGGCGGCGGCCTGGAAGATCTCTTATCGGCTCCGGCTCGCTGAGGGGCGACCAACTGAACTCCAAGGGTTCGCCGTGGTCGACAACCACACGGAGGAGGATTGGGTCGATGCGACGATCCGCGTCGTCACCGGCGAACCGATCACTTTCTCGACCGATTTGGCCGAGTCCAAATCACCCATCGCGAACGCGTCGACCTCATCCGAGCCCGATCGCTCGGGGCAGCTAATGCTGAGATCACTCGTGGGGAAAGCTCCCGTGGAGGAGACTACGGTGAGGAAAGACGCTACGGTGTCGGCATCGCCGCTGGTCAGCCAGTGCCACCGGCATCGAGTGGCTTTATGACCGAGTCGTCTCCCGAGCCGTCCCAACCGGCCAGGATGCCGGGAACTGAGGCCCACGAGATCGGCGACTTCTGCGTCTACGAGTCGCTCGCGCCGGCGTCGATCCCTGCCAAGCGGTCGGCGGCGATTCTCGTGATCCAGAACACATCGGATGAGACTCGGCCCGTCCTCCATTATCGAAGGGCCAATCATCCGGAACGGCCTTACCGCTCCATCGAGTTCGTCAACACGACAGGACACAGCCTCAGCCGTGGGGTCTGCACCGTCTTCGTGGAAGGAACCTATGGAGGCTCTTGCGTAATCCCTGCCGTCAAGCCCGGCGAGCATGCCCTGCTCAATCACGCGCTGGATCAAGGCATGCGCATTTATCGCCAAGTGAAGCGAACACAGCATCAAGTTTCGTCGATCGTCATTGCGAAAGGAGTTTGTGAGCAACGACGAACTTCCCGAAGGATGGTTTTGTATGAAATCGAGATTTCGATTGAACTTACACTTTTTTATATATCGATCACAATTGGCTACAGTACAACCCGGATGAGATCGAGGCGACCCTTGATGGCCTTGTCTTGGAGCGACACAGCACGTTGAGCGAGGGCGTCCGGTACGCGATCACGGTCCCGCCTCGTGCTAAGTTGTGCTTCGAAGTCGAGGAGCGCTGGATCGATCTGATCACGCACCATCTGGTTCAACCGGGTGTGAAATCGGGTGAACTCCAGGTCGGCTGGTTGGTCAGTAGCATCGTGGAAGGAGACGGTCCGCTCTCGGACGAGTCGGCGATCCATCGCTGCCTCGACCTGGCACGGCAGCGCGACGTGATCCAAGCCCAAATCGCTGAGAAGACCGAAGAGGTCAAACGCTTGGTCTCGCGTCAGGACCGGCTTCGGAAGAACATCCAGGCGGGTGGGAAGGACAAGTTGGCGGCTCGCTGGCTGACGGAGCTGGATGAGACCGAACAGACGCTCCGGTCCATCGAAGATCGAATCCTCCCCGAACTCCGAGAGTCCGAGGTTCGCCTCCACGACCAGCTCCGCGAGGCTTTGATGGAACTTAACCTCTCTTGGTCACGTCGCGAACCACCATCGAAATGATCCGAGGATCCCGACCAGACAGTCGGTCGGTCGGAATCGATCAGATCCAAAAATGCGGACGATCAGGGGCTCGCGTCAATATGCCTCGGCGCTGATGACCTCTCGAGATTGGATCGAGTTGATGGCGACCCAGACCTCGTGGTCAATCGTCTCCTGGATGAACCGGGAGGAGCCGTCGCCCAGAGAAACGTTGACACCACCGGGATGGGCGCTCCGCGAACCGGCGTAGGCACGGTTATCCGAGTTGATGAACCCACAGGGAAGATCGGGTTCGTTGACGCAGAAGAACACTTGGTTGAGCTGGTCGCCGTCTTGGCCGGTCCCAAAGTAGTCGACGGTCCCGTTGGGGGTGGTCCGGGTCATGAACGAGCAACCGCCGGGCACGCTGGACCACATCACGCCTCGGATGTCGAACAGGTCGCCTTGGAGCACCTCGCCCATGAAGACGGTGTTGCTCAGGCCATCGCGGACCTTGTTGATCGCGGTGACCTGATGGCCGAAGGCCGACGGACGGTGCACGACCGGCTCATTGCGGGTCGGAGTCAGCCCTAGGTTGTTGTCCTGTCGCCAGTTCGTATTGCCCCAACTGACCGCGTAATTGCCTCTGGTGAACCGGATATCGGCCAGGGGCGCGGCGTAGTCGGGGTTGATCGCGAAGATCCGCTCGATGTCGCTGGGGCACTGGAAAAGATCGACCTTGGTGTTCGAGACGGTCGTGTTGGCGATCAGGCCGACCGGGAGCGGGTCGAAGATGCCCTCCGCGCCCAGGTCGAAGTTGAACGCGTCGTAGAGCGCCTGCTGCTCATAAAAGGGCAGCATCATGACGAACCAGGTCGTGTTCTGCGCGCCAGCGAAGATCGTCGGGAAGCTGCTCCCGCCCGGCACCGGCGCCCAGATTCGACCCGGCGGAAAGCTTCCGAAAGCTGAGTGATAGTTCTGCAGGGCCAAACCCAGTTGCTTCATGTTGTTCAGGCACTGCGAGCGGCGGGCCGCTTCACGCGCTTGCTGCACGGCCGGCAGCAGCAACGAGATCAAGACGGCAATGATCGCGATGACCACCAGTAACTCGATCAAGGTGAACCCGCGACGCAAAGAGACCGATCGGTCCATGGGAGAACCTCCTGATAAACAAAGGTCTGTTCGGCACCAAGTCGTCCACGCTGAGAAATGAGCCTGTCTGCGTGGACCGTGGATGAGGACACAATCCCTGGGTGGATTGCGATCGCAGGATAACGCCACAAGCTTCCCAACTCAAGCAACGATCGCGCTGGTTTCTGCACGGTGAACCTTAAGATTGTGTACAATCCTTATGCGTAGCGGACGGACTCACCAACAACGATCGCCAGCGAACTCTCACGTCATCTCTGACTCGTGGACTCTCATGATGGGAGTCGTTGCAACGGGCCGGATCGGATTAGGAGAACCCAGCTCAGCCATCTGAATAGTCCCCGTGACTCTCACTCTCAACGAAGGTAAGCTAAGTTGGGCTAAGTGGATGCATCGACGTCGGGGATCGATGGGTCGCGGACGATCGTAGTGGGAGGGTCGCGGCCGATGCTGGCCAAACTTCATGCGTACACGTTGGTCGGCATCGACGCAGCGCCGGTCGAGGTAGAGGTCGATGTTTCCTCGGCCAGCGCGCCCAAGCTCGTGTTGGTCGGCCTGGCCGAGACCGCCGTCCGCGAGAGCACCCATCGCGTCGAACGGGCATTGGTCAACTCGGGCTATCAGCGGGTCTTCGACCGGATCGTCATCAACCTGGCCCCGGCCGACTTGAAGAAGGATGCCGGCGGGTTCGACCTGCCGATCGCCCTGGGCCTGCTCATCGGTAGCGGCCAGATCGCCGCAGAGCGACCCGGCCGGTTCGCTGTCGTGGGCGAGTTGGCCCTCAACGGGACACTCCGGCCGATCCGAGGGGCATTGGCGATGGCCCTGGCGGCCGCTGAGGCCCGCTTCGACGGCCTGATCTTGCCGGTCGACAACGCACACGAGGCGGCCGTCGTCGACGGCATCGCCATCCATCCGGTCGGCTCGCTGACCGAGGCGGTCGGATTCCTCACCGGCCAGTTAGAGATCGAGCCGACGACCCTCGATATCGATGCGGTCTTCGAGGAGCACCGGCACCACGAAGAGGACTTTCGCGACGTCAAAGGACAGGACTACGCCAAGCGGGCGCTCTTGGTCGCTGCGAGCGGCATGCACAATTGTCTGATGATCGGCCCCCCGGGCACAGGCAAGACGCTGCTGGCCAAGCGTTTGCCGACGATCCTCCCCCCGTTGACTCCGGTCGAGAGCCTGGAAACGACGCGGATCTATAGCGCCATGGGGTTGCTCCGAGCCGGTCAACCGCTGATGGCCAACCGCCCGTTCCGGAGTCCGCACCATTCGGTCAGCGACGCTGGTCTGGTCGGTGGCGGCAGCGCACCACAGCCCGGCGAGATCAGCCTGGCCCACAAAGGGGTGCTCTTCCTCGACGAACTGCCCGAGTTCAACCGCAAGACCCTGGAAGTGCTCCGCCAGCCCTTGGAGGAAGGCCGCGTGACGATCAGTCGCGCCCTGCGAAGCCAGACCTTCCCGGCCGACTTCGTCCTGATCGCTGCTATGAACCCGTGCCCCTGCGGATATCGAGGTGACCCTCGCCGTGCATGTACATGTTCGCCACCACAAATTGAGAAATACCTGAGTAAGATTTCCGGTCCACTGTTGGATCGAATCGACCTCCACGTCGAGGTCCCCGCCGTCCCGTTCACTCAACTAGCCGAGGCCCCACCGGGTCCCGACTCCGCCGAGTTCCTCGAACGGGTCATGAAGGCACGCGCCCGCCAGGTCGCTCGTTTCGGCCCCGGCGGCCCGCCGGTCAACGGTCGGATGACCCCACGCCAGATCCGGATCTTCTGCCCGCTCAAGTCTGAGGCGGCCAACCTGCTCAAGGCCGCCATGGAAGAACTCGGCCTTTCGGCGCGGGCCCACGACCGGGTCCTCCGCGTGGCCCGCACCATGGCCGACCTGGAAAACACCGCCGACATCGAGCCCCACCACATCGCCGAGGCCGTCGGATATCGCGCTTTGGACCGGGCGGTCTTCGCGTGACTTCACCCCCAACACCCACTGCATCCGAAATTTATCAAATTGATGTGACAAGTAAGCTCTCGCAAGTTAACGAAGCTGTGCATCATGGACAAGAATAACGACTAGTGGATACTTCTCGGCTTCTAGGCGGATTGCGGTCGTTCCGTTGTACAGGACTCAAGTCCGCTTCTGAGCATGGCTCGGCTCAAAGTCGATCCGCCCCGAGGCGGACTTAATGCGACTCACTCCCGATTCAGAAGTCGTCCAGGCCCGCTATGCCTTGGTTGACAAGGTATTTGGCGATGACCTCGTCGATCACCTTGCCGCTGCTGCAATTGCTGCAATGGAGTGGATATTCCAAGTCTCCGTCTTTTTAAATCGAACCCACGAGATCGGACGCATTTCGCATGCCCCGAATCACCGGGCGTGGAGCTTGGGTCAGCAACGTCGGGGTGGTATAACCAAGATTGAGCGTACTCCCCTAACCGCTTCGAACCCTTTCGGAGACTTCTTTCGATGCGCGCGACCTCTCCTCGAATCCTGATGGGCTTGTTGCCGGTCCTGTTTTTGGTCGTCATCCCCGGCATGACCTGGCGCGTTGAGGACGATCCGCCCAAGCCGCCCACCACCGAGGACGAATACTTCGATCTGCATGAGAACGTGATCAATGCCGATACGGCGATCAAGCGGCTGATCCGCTCGGTGCCCCGGCTCAAGCGCGCCCCCGAACGCGTCAGCGCCGCCGCAGACAAGATTGTTGAGCACGGAAAGCTCACCCGCGAGTGCACTGTCTACGCCGAGGAGTCGGGCGAGAAGACCCCCGAGGAATGGGTCAAACTGACCGACGCCATGCTCAAGCACGGCACCGAACTCGCCGAAGCCACCAAGTCTCGTGATACCGTCGATGTTGCGAAGGCCCAGGCCGCCTACAAGGCCATGACCAAAGCCTGCAACACCTGCCACAAGACCTTCCGGGACGAGTGAGCCAAAAGCGGATCGCGACCGGTTCGCGAAGGACGGATCACGGACATCCCGTCGCCGGATCGCGGTCCTCGACTGCTTCTACGGGGATGACGATACCGTCCCTTTCTTGACGGGAAATCCGAGACTCTTCGCTCAACACCACCAGTGTACGAACCACCTGAACATGAGGCCGATGCGAGATCTTTCGGTGATTCCGCTCGGTAGGCGGGGAGGCCCAGTCGTAGACGGCGTCATCGCCCGGCTAACACGGAAAACACCATCAAAACCTTGCAGGGAAATGGTTTAGGGTAAATCGGCAGTGGTGTTGAGCGAGGAGTCTCGTTAATTCCGGCGGCAAACCCGGCTGGGACGAGCCGGCTCGCGCTCGATGAAGAGGCTCGAGAGATCGACGCGGTCATCCGCAGCACCGAACAACGCGACCGCCTCGCGCTCATCACTCATGGCGCGGTACGGCTCGGTGATCTCTCCGGGCTCCTCAGGTGTCGTCGGCCCGAGATCGTCCACTTCAGTGCCCACGGAGCCTCGACCGGCGAGGTTCTCCTTCTCAACGACGACGGATCAGCCCAGCCCGTTCCGCCCGAAGCGCTCGGGGCGTTGTTTGGGGTCCTCAAGGACCGCGTCCGCATCGTCGTCTTCAACGCGTGCCACTCCGAAGCCCAAGCCCTTGCGGTTGCTGAACATATCGAAATGACCCTCGGCATGAGCCGCACCATCAAAGACCGCCACGCCATCGCCTTCGCCGCCGAGTTCTACCAAGCTATGGCTTACGACCGGACTGTCAAGGAAGCGTACAACCTCGGCATCGCTCGACTCATTGGCGAAGGCGAACCCGACGCCCGTAACCTCGTCACTCTTCACACACGCCCCTGCGTCGATGTCGCCACCATGAAGCTGATCCCCAGTGTCGCTCAAACCGAAGCTCCAAACCCACCGGCCACCGACCTTCCGTCAGGCATCGAGCCAGTCCCAGTCGGTGACGGCAAGTCGACCCCGGACCAGCCCAAAATCGGAATCATCACGGCCCTACCCCTGGAATCAGCGGCAGTCCGGGTAATCCTCGAGAATCCGAATCTGGATGACGAGACTAGCCGCCAAACAGGTCGCAATTACTGGAAGGGCACCTCCGACTCACTGCGGGGCGGAACGCATACCTTCGTCCTCGCCCAAGCCGGCATGGGAAATAGCGTCGCGGCGATCCGCGCGACAAATATGCTGGAACACTATCGTGACATCGAAATGATCATCATGTGCAGGATCGCCGGAGGCATCCCCCATCACAAGAATCCTGCCGAGCACGTTCGGCTCGGGGATATCGTCGTCTCCGATATCAAAGGTGTCGTATCGTCCAGTATGACTTCATCAAGCGCAAGCAAGGTGCTCAGGATGGCGAAGTGATCGAAGAGGTCCGGGCTGCGGTTCATCGACCCACGCGAGACTCGTCGATGCCGTGCAAACCCTCTTTTCCGACGAGATGCTCGGATCAAGGCCCTGGGAACCCATCCTGGCCAAAGCGATCAAAGACTCCCAATGGGCCAGGCCCGCCGTTACGCCCGACATCCTCGCCGGGCCCAGCGGTCGCAAGGTCAGGCATCCTGACGACCCCAAGAGACGCGAAGGACATCCACGAGTCTTCCATGGGCCGATCGCTTCAGCCAACACGCTGCTGAAGGATCCCAAGAAGCGACGGCCTTCGCGATCAGTTCGGGGTCAAGGCTGTCGAGATGGAGGAGTCCGAGATCCAGGACTCAACCTGGGACCGCCAGACCAGCTACCTGGTCGTTCGAGGAATCTACGACTACTGCGACCAGAACAAGAACGACGAGTGGCAGCCCTACGCAGCCATCGCCGCAGCGGCCTACGTCCGCGCTCTGCTCGAATCGATGCCCGTCTTTCGAAGTGAATAATTCGAATACGGTTTTCGAAAGACAGGCATGCCATGACTGCAATTAGCAGCCGAAGCAATCGTCGTCGCTGGTGGTCGCCATGTTGACGAAGATGGGCGAGAGGATCAGGTCAATCGTCCCGAGGTTAAAGATTCCACCACCGATCCCGACGCCACCCGAGCCACCGATGGCCATATTACCGAAGACGAAGGTGCGGAAGAGCTCAAGAGTCGTATCAACATCGTTGTAGATGCCCCCGCCCAGGCCGTCGGCGCCGTTACCACCTTCCGCGGTGTTGAAGGCGATCAAGCTGCCAGCGATCTCCAATGTGCCGGGAGCGCCGAAGGGTGCACCGAGCGAACCGGTCGCAATTCCACCTCCCAAACCATCGACACCTTCGGCACCGATTACGGTGTTTCGTAAGATTTGGCTCCCAAAGACGGTCGCCTCAACTCCACCCAGGAAGTTGAAGAAGAAAGCGCCTCCACCGACGGCGAATCCACCACGCACGTCGGCTCCTCCCGCTCCGCCGACTGCGACGTTGTTACGGATCTTGGTGCCGGTGATTTCGGCCGTGCCCTGATAGACGAGAATTCCGCCACCGAGGGCGTGGTTTGGGGTGTCGGCCAGCGGAATCGTGCTCGGGTCGTCGGTCACGATATTGTCGTTTCCGCCGAGCGCCCAGTTATTGGTAATCCGGGTGTTGTTGACGAACAACGACGCACCGGGATCGTCGGGCGCGAAGGCCGGCACGAGCGAGCCCGTGTTGATCGCTCCACCGAGGGCGTGGCCATTGTGGTTCGGGCTGGTCGAGTCGTCACCCGCAATCGCGAGGTTCTCCGCAAGGAGGCTGCGGTCAAGAATCAGGGTCGCATAGTTGGTGATCGCGCCACCACCGGCGATCGCCGCGAATTCGCCTTCACCGCGATCACCCGCTTCAGCGACGTTGGCAATGAACTGAGACGACCTCACCTCCGCGAACCCTTCGATGTGGGCCAGTCCACCACCGAGCGCAAATCCCGGGAACGACGAACTCAGCTCAACGAAGACTCCATCAGCCACCGCATCGTCAGCACCGATCGCTTCGTTTCCGACGAATTTCGTCGAGACGACGTAGAGCGAACCATAGTTGGCGATGCCACCGCCACCGGCTCCACCCTGCGCAGTCACGGCTAGGCTGAATGGCACGGTGACATCGGCCAGGCCATCAGCCAAGTTGTCGTACAAGCGGCCGCCCCGGACGGTCAAGTCGCCTTCGTTGTAGATACCACCACCGAGACTGTAGGCCGTGTTGAGGAGGAACTGATCGCGGGACGAGGAGATCGTCGCGGCTCCTGGGAACGTATCGAAATCGCCTCGGACGGATTCGAAGGATGCGATTGCACCGCCACGACCCGGATGTGCCGATTCGGATTCGATCACCGAAGTGTTTCCCGCCTGATTGCCAAAAAACTCATTTCCTCGAAGCTCCAGATTCGCTCCACCCACGCCGGCAACAGCGCCGCCGTAACCGATGCCCGAAGGAGCGTCCTCCTCACCAGATTCGCCGATCGCGAGATTGCCGAAGAACACATTACGCTCCAGTTTGGCGATGCCGCCGTTGATCACAGTGATGGCGCCGCCGGAAGCCTCTCCTCCAGCCACGCCGTCCGCAACACCAGGTCCGGAGATTGCGGAATTCTCGAGGAAGGTGCTCCGTCGAACACTCAAGGTCGACTGAGCCATGCCGAATGGGGAGATGTTACCCGAGTTGATCGCTCCGCCGTTGGCTGTACCTCCGGAGAAAGCGCCTTCCGATCCCGGACCTCCCTCGATGGTGTTGGCAACAAATTCGCTGGAATTAACATCCAGTGATCCCGCGAGATTGATGATCGCGCCACCAACGGCGAATCCCGAGAACACCGTCTCTTCGCCGATGAAGTAGCCTGAGAGCGACCGGGCTGTGTTCTCGATGAAGCTGCTCTCTGCGATCGTCAACGAGGGCGCTATCGTCGTGGCACCTGGAGCATCGGCGACAGTCCCCAGATCGGAGTGGATTGCTCCCCCTGCACCGATCGCCAATCCTTCGGATAGGTTTCCCTCGAAGAGACTGTCCTCGATGGTCACCGTGCCGCCGAACTCGTTGGCCAATGCGCCACCGGCTGCGATGGCATTGCTGGCTACGTTGTCGATCATCGCGACGTCGTCGAGGTGGACGATGCCTCCGAGGTTGTAAAGGCCACCTCCCAAGGCAAACCCGGAATCCACAGGAAGGCCCAGGTCATCGTCAGCCAGGCCGTTCTCGATCGTCAATCCTTCGATCGTGACCGTCGGCGCGGACTCCACGATTTCCAAAGTCGGAGTCGTGAACAAGGCGTCGGCTACCGCTTCGGGAATGACGGCGAAGACGCGGGAAGCCTCCTCTCCACTCACCGCGAGGTCGTCCGATCCCGGACCGTCGATGGTCAGGTCGTCGGTAATCACCAACTGGCCGCTTGTCAACGCGATCGTTCCCTCGAGACTATTTTCGAACCGGATTACGTCAGGCCCGGACTCTGAATTGGCATTGACGATCGCCTGACGGAGTGAACCCTCACCGCTGTCCAGCAAGTTCGTAACGGTGAAGGTGGTCAGCAGCGTCCGATCCTGCAGAGATTCCAGACAGGGTCGGAGGGACTTGTGCGATGCTTGTTGGCGACGGATTGGCGTCTGGTTGAAACGCATGGACAGATACCGCATGAGAGGTTCCTCGAGGGTGAGTGGGAGGGAGGGTTGAATCGACAAAAAAGATCGATCAGAAATCGATCACCGAGGGATGGTTGACACGAACTGGAGTCGGCCTCGAACTCAAAATCAAGTAATTAAATTAGACAGGTATTTTGCAAGCTCATCGAACCATGGACTCTAGAACTCAGCGACAGAAGTGCGCATGATCCTTCATCGGAATGATGAAAACGAAGCCAATAGTATGACATTATCCGATCCTGGCCGAGTGCTTCTCAACATACACTATCAAGTACCGTCGTTGTGTAGGCGGCTTTTCAAATTTCTCGAACAGCTTCGCTGTGTTGATATCCAGCGACCTCGACTCGTTACAAGATATGGCCATTACTGAGCAAATGAATAGGCTAATATATGGCATGAGCTGGCTAATTTGGAGACTTCTCGCTGAACACCACCGCACTCTCACGCGGCCTGGCCCTGTTTCCTGGCCTCACCCTTTGTCGTACCTGGTCCTCTCTGCTTCGGGCAAGCGGTCGCCTTCGCGTGGGCCGCGGTTCGGTCCCCCCAGGCCCGGTCCAGCGTCAGGACCACGAACCGCACCAGCATCCGACGACGACGCCACCTGTAACGCACTTTCTCCAGGAACCGGAACAGCCGGTTCATTCGCTCGACGTGGTTGTTGGTCCGGACCCGACGGTGCGCCGGGCCGTTCATGTACGCCAGCAGCTTCGCGAACTTCGCCGCGTCGAACAGCTCCATCGCCTTGACCAGCTCGGGCACCGCCCGGAACTCCGGGTCGCGGACGATCGCCGAGCGACGGCAACTCGCCTGGTGGAAGTCTTTCGGCGTGTCGAACAGCCAGGAGACCCAGTCGGCGAACCGCCGCAGCACCGCCAACGCGGGCAGATACTCCAGCATCCGCATCAGGTCGTCACGCTCCGACTCGGTGAGACCCTCCCGCCGCTTCACGATCAGGTGACGCCGCTTGAAGACGAAGCGGGCCTTATCCTTGACCGAGGGCCCGCGGCGGCGGCCCGGGCCCGCTTGGCCTTGCGGCCTCGCTTCCACTTTTGACCGGCCTTGCCCCGCCGGGTCATCGCGGTCCGCAGCCTCCGCACGGCGTCGAGGATCAGCTCGTTGATCTGCTTGATCGCATGGAAGACGCACAGCTGATGGGCCGCCTCGGGCCACAGCTCGCTGAGCAAGGCGGGATACAGGCTCGAGCCGTCGGTGACGACGACCGTCGGGTTCAGACCCGGGTCTTGAGGTTCTTGAGGAACCGCCGCATGTGGTCCCGGTCGTTCCGATCGACCAGGGCGAAGGCGACCGGCAGGTCAGCCAGCGGGTCGGTGGCCAGCAGCAAGGTGAAGCGACCCAGGTGCAGTTCATCGACGCAAAGCGTGCCGCTGAAGTGCTCCAGAACCGTGCGGCGGTGCGCGGCCAGGTCGAGTTGCGCGGCCCGATCGCGGAGCACGTCGTAGACGAACCCGGTGGACAGGTCGAGAAGGAACTCGCGGCTGAGCGACGCCAACGCCCGCTGGACATTCATCCCATCGTCGAGAATGCGGCCGAGGACCAGATCGCGGACCTTGTCGTCGTAGAGGGCCCTGGGAAGGCCCCCTTCCGGGGCGGTGCGAAAGGTCGTGCAGCAGGTGCACCGGGCCTGATACTCGCCGACGGTGATCTCCAGGAAGGCGATGGCCTTGTAGGCGACGGTGCGGACCCGGCGGGTGAACGTCCGCTTCCGGCGACCGGCTTTGCCGCAGTTCGGGCAGGGGGCCTTCTTGGGGGCGCGGCGGACCGGTATATGGATCGGTGTGGGTGCTTCGGTGCCCATGCTGGCGTCCCGGGTGAAGAGGTCGTGTGGCAACCCTCATTCACCGGGACGCCAGCCCGATCGTTCAAGACCAGGACGACTTACTCCCCGCCAACCTCCGGTGGCGTTCGGCGAGGAGTCTCGGAAATCCCGGCTCAATTGGGACGGTCGTCTCCGGCCATCTGGTGCGCAATCTCGAGGTCATGGAGGGCATTACGGTCCCTCAAGGCCTCGACGACTCGTTGGCGACGTTCGACCGCATGGTTCTGGCTTAGCTTCCAAATCCCTCGGCGAATCTTCACGTCGATCGTGAAGCCGACGATCCCACCGAGCAGCGCATTCTGGAACGATCGGGACTCCCAAGGTGTCTCCGGTTCGTTAAGACCGAGGCCTTCCAGTGACCGGAGCGTGCCGTCGAGGATCTTCCGGAGCGGCTCTGCTTTGGAAACGAGTTGCAATGTCCCACGCACCTGGACGGCCAGATAGTTCCAGGTCGGGACCGCCGGTCCGTCCCGATACCAATAGGGCGAGATCGAGGCATGCGGCCCGTGAAAGAGGACCAACACGCGGCCGTCGGAGGACGTCTCGAACCGCTCGATGATCGGGTTGGCTCGGGCCATGTGACCGACCAAGCGACCGGTCGCGCGGTCCTCGAGATCGTACTCGCGGACGATCGGTAACTGGATCACCTCGACGTCCGCGCCATCGGAGTGCACCATGGTGGCGAACGGATAGGCGTCGATGAGATCATCAATCGCTCCAGGATCGTCCTGGACATATCGGGAGGATGAGGGCACGAGCGGGGCTCCGCGACCAGAGTGGAGAGGGAATAGGGGCACGGGCCCTAGACACCCATGCGGCCCCTGAGGTTCCAAGTACCCCGGCCCCTCTCAGCCTTCGGGACCGCTCAACACACGCCTCTCATCGACGATTCGAAGCGCGATCTAGCATCGGCGGTGGGCTGTTCATCGTCGGACATGCGAGACGACACGGCACGGAGGGGATCGACGATCGTGCTGGACTTGGTTGGGATCGACCGTTGGCTAGAGCGTCTGATCTGGCATCACCGCCATTCGACATTGGGTCGCGAACTGCTCAGCAGTGAGATGCAGGCAGCCGCTGATGCGCTTTTCGAGCACGGCCAACTCTTCCGCGCCCAGTTGATTCGGCTGCTGGCCACCGATCAGATCGACGTCGATCAGGTCGGCCATTGGCACCAGCCCGGCGACACGCTCCGGCTCCGCCCTCATGCCTGGATGAATCCGACGCCGGCGATTCGAGACCTGGCCGAAGCCTCGGAGGATGGCGTTCGGCTCCGCCTGATCAACATTCGCGTCGCAGACCTTGACCTCGACGCGATCCTCCAGACTCCCGAGACCCGAGACGTCGTGGCCTTGGCTTTGGAAGACCTGCCTCTGGTCTCCGAACAGATCGGCCGACTGGTCGAGCATCGTTCCCTCGACGCGCTCCGCGAGCTGAGCCTCCGCCTGAGCATCCGCGACCGGATGGTCCGTGTTGCCGGCCCCTCAGCACGCTACCGTGCCCGAGAGAGCCAACAAGGCATTGCCTTCGCCGCGCTGGCCGGACTCCCGAAGCTCGAATCGCTCCAGATCGCCGGCGGGCTCGACGAATACGGGCTCCACGCCTTGCTCGACGGTGACCTGCCAGATCGACTCACCGCGCTCGATCTCAGCGGAAACCTGCTCAGTCTGGCCGGGATCGATGCGCTCGCGGCCACCCCGATGACCAACCTCGACGAACTGGGCCTCGACCATTGCGGACTCGACGACGATGCGCTGAGCACGCTGGTCCGATCGGCTCGGTTCAGTCGCCTGCATCGCCTGAGCCTGCGGCGCAACCGGATCGGGCCGGGAGGCCTGGTCGCCCTGGCCCACACCGATCGCCTGGTCGGCCTAGAGGAACTCCGGATCGGCGCGCAGGAACCTCGACGCGACGCGGGGCCCAAAGCTGATCCGAGCTCCAGTTCGGACCCACCGATCGAATTCAAATCCGACGAGTCGATCATGGCCGCGATCGTCGCGTTGGCTCATAGCCGGCTGGCCGAAGACCTCCGGCGTCTCGACCTGTCCGGGCTGTTCTTGGGTCCCGAAGCGGCCGAAGCGCTGGCCGAGTCGGCCCATCTGGAGCAATTACAAAGCCTTGACCTCGGCCGACAACCGTTGAGCGATCGAGGCGCCCGCGCCCTGGCTGAGTCCTCGACCCTGGCCGGGCTCCAGGAACTCGACCTTGAAGCGATCGGCCTAACCGATCTCGGTTTCATCGATCTGGTCCGCTCGCCTAGCCTGGCGAGTCTCCAATCGCTTCGCGTCGATGCCAACAACATCGACTCCAAAGGCCTCCGTCGTGCCAGTGGCGCCCCGGTGCTCAGCCAACTCCGGAAGCTCGGCCTTAACGACAATCAGATGCGGGACCGTTGCCTCGACCCTCTGATCCGCCTACTCGACGAGTCCCAGATCGATTGGGTTGAGGCCCGCGACAACCTCTTCAGCGCCGCCGGGATCCAGACCCTCTTTCTCGACGAGGCGATCGATCGACGCCTCCGCGATCACGGGCTCGAACGACCCAAGGCCACGCGGATCACCAAGCCCCAGATCTACTTGAATCGCATTGGGATCGACATTTAACTATTAACATAAAAAACAAGTTACACAGCACAGATTTATCAATTCAAGGACACCCTTGGTACCTAGTCGGTCGGCCAGTCATGCCGTTGGCGGTCGGGATGATGAGGCCGTAAACTGATGGGGCGATGCGAGCGATGTCGAGCGAGATCAGGAGGGATGTCGGGTCCCGGGCGGTCCGACGTTCGGAATCGGGGGTTGAGGCGATGGCGACCGACGAGTCGGATAGGCCGCCCGTGGTGGGCGTGGTGATGGGGAGCCGATCGGACTGGCCGACCTTGGTGAAGGCTACAGAGGTCCTGGAGCAGCTCCAGATTCCACATGAGTCGCGGATCGTCTCGGCACACCGAACACCGGACCGGCTCTTCGAGTATGCACGTTCAGCCGAGCCGCGAGGCCTCCGCGTCTTGATCGCCGGAGCCGGCGGCGCGGCACACCTGCCAGGCATGCTGGCCAGTCTGACGATCCTGCCCGTCCTGGGCGTGCCGGTCACCAGCAAGGCCCTCAACGGCCTGGATTCCCTGCTCTCGATCGTCCAAATGCCGCGGGGGATCCCAGTCGGGACGACCGCCATCGGCGCCTCGGGCGCTGTCAACGCGGCCTTGCTGGCCGCCGCGATCCTGGCCCTCCACGACTCGGAGATCCGGACCGCCCTGGCAAGCTACCGCCAGGCTCAGACCGCAGCCGTCGCGGAGTTCCCCGAATGACCCGGCCGGCCCCGGACCCGTCGGACGCCTCGACGACTCTGACGCCACCGTCGCGACTCGCAGTGATCGGCGGTGGTCAACTCGGCCGGATGTTCCTCCAGGCCGCCCAACGGCTCGGCTTCGAGGCGGGCGTAATCTGCGAACGGCCCGACGATCCGGCCGCACAGGTCGCTTCCTGGACCATCCACGGGGCTAGCGATGATACTGAGGCGATGGAACGGCTGGTCCAGTCGGCCGAAGCGGTCACGATCGAGTTCGAGAACGTCAGCGCCGCCGGGCTCCGCTGGCTCGAACGCCGAAGCGTGCCGACGCGACCGGGTTGGCGGACCGCGTCTGGGCGTTCGCCGGGTCGCTGTTCGTTTA
>CAZSSM010000063.1:0-39588 GCA_964609385.1 uncultured Planctomycetia bacterium | reverse complement strand
GACGCTGCCCGGGTCGGCCCCTTGCTGGCCGGCGACGATGTCCGAGCCGGACCGTTCGGCCCAGATCCGGAGCTGCTCCGGGGCCGCAGCGCGGAAGGTGTCGCAGGCGGCCAGGACGATCGATTGGCCCTCGTCCTTGAGCCGTTGGGCCAGCTTGGCGATCGAGGTCGTCTTGCCGACCCCGTTGACCCCCGCCACCAACACGACGGCTGGTTTGGTCGCCGGCAAGTCGAGCTGGCCGGGCAGATCGGTCGCCAAGAGCGCCTTGAACTCCGACTTGACGAAGGCCAGCAGATCCTCGTCGGCGGTCTTGTCGGCGTAGGCTTCGCGGACCCGATCGATCATCCGCATCGTCGACTGGACCCCGACGTCGGCCTGGATCAGCGTCGCCTCCAACTCGTCGAGGAAGTCCTGGTCCACCTTGCGACCGAACCATGCCCCCACATTGAATAACTGGGCCGTCTTGGCCAACCCGTCGCGCAACCGTTTGAACCAGTTCGACAGTGCCATGGCGCGTTCACTCGCTCGGACGGGAAAGGAAGGAGACGAGGTCTATAGAGCCACGGCCCGACCGCTAGCGTTGGATCGAAACGCGGCAGGGAGGAAGAATGTCGGAGTTCGGATCGCTCGACGTCAACCGGAGGTCAACGCTCGTGGGGAGATCGCCGAGGGGTGGTCATCGGCCTCCGAAGCGTGGTTTGCCTCCGAGCCGTCCGGTTCGTTGGTCTGGTCGACGGCTCGGACCCGGGCGCGGAGCCGTTCCAGATCCGTCGGGTCGGCGGTGATCCGCCCGATCCATTGTCCGGTCGGGCCGGGTCGATGGAAGTCCGAACCGGCGGTCGGGACCAGATCGTGCTCGTCGGCCCAGGAGCGGAGTCGTCGTCGACGAGGACCCGGGATCGATGGTCCGGCCACTTCGATGGCCTCGAGGCCCCGCGCGATCAATCGAGCGAGCCGTTCGAGGGTGGCCGAGGCCGGCGGGTGGGCCCAAGAGGCGACCCC
This sequence comes from uncultured Planctomycetia bacterium, assembly GCA_964609385.1. GTDB lineage: Bacteria > Planctomycetota > Planctomycetia > Isosphaerales > Isosphaeraceae > CAZSSM01. The sequence goes on along the minus strand of CAZSSM010000063.1, from coordinate 38,586 downwards.
ACCGGCTTCCTGAATGAGCCGCAAGGCGCGGTCGCTGGGGACCCGGGGCGCCGGCAGGTCGGCCAGTCCGGCATCGCTGAGGACCCCGTCGAAGGCGGCGCGGCGGTCGGGCAACTGCCCGGTCCCAACCAGCCAGTCGGCGATCTGACCGCGACCGAGCGTGCCGCGCGGGGCGATCCCTTGCAGCCTCCTCAGATCGATCACGAAGCCCTGAGCCTGCAACCGATGCACGATCGCCTCCGCACGCTCCCGTCGACGCACATCGAGATCCTCCAAGGCAGCCTGGAGTGACTCGTTGCGATCGTCGACGAAATAGCCGAGCAGGTGGAGCGGCCCTTCTTCGTCCTCGGCGCTGAGTTCCAGAGCGGGGATCAGCTCGATCCCGAGCCGACGGGCCTCGACTCGACCGGCCCGCGACCCGCTCATCGTGTCGTGGTCGGTGATCGCCAAGGCCGCCAAGCCCCGTTGATGCGCGGCGCGGACGACGCCAGCCGGCGTTAAGGCCCCATCCGAATGCGTCGTGTGTATGTGAAGGTCGGCGCCACGCGAACGGTCCGCGATGGGGCTCGGGCCCGACCACCACAAGCGGGCCGAGCCCTTCGAAGCTGAGGCAGCCATCGGCCTACGATCCCCCGGTCGTTGGGGGTGTCGGGTCGGTCCCTGAGGTTGGAGCCTCGGAGCTGTCACGCACCACGGTCTTTGAGGACCTATCCTCTCGCGAGACGCGGTCGGCCTGCACCTTGTCCAGGACGCCGTTGACGAACCGGCTCGACTGTGACGTGCTGTACCGCTTGGCCAGTTCGAGGGCCTCGTTGATGGCCACGCGATTGGGAATGTCGGGTTCGTCCAGGAGTTCGTAAACTCCGATCCGGAGGATGTTTCGGTCGACCAAGGCCATCCGCTCGACCCGCCAATTGTCGGCCGCCTCGGTCAAGGTGGCGTCGATCTCGGGTCGTCGACGCCGGATCCCGTCGACGAGGCGTGCGGCGACCTCGCGGGCGCGAGGGTCACGGATCCGACGCGCGATGAAGCGGTCGAACTCGGGCTCGGGCGCTTCCGGATTCTGATCGCACATGTAGAGGATTTGGAGGGCGATCTCGCGCGATCGGGTACGTCGAAACATCGTCGGCCGGAATACGGTTCAGGGAATCGAGGGCCCACACGTCAGGACCTCAAGCGAGGCGACGCGGGAACTTGCTGGTTTATCTTAGGCCGAGACCCTGTGCTGAGCCCAGTCCCGACGTCACTCCCGATGAGCCAGGCTTTTACCGAAGAATATCGGAGAGGTCTGGCAAAAAAAACGCGAACGCGATTTCCTGTTTGCGTCGCCGTTTCCCATTTCTTAAAGACCGGGAATGGGGGACGGGTCTGCGCAGCCGGTCCAGTGCGGGACCGATTGGGGGGACTGCTGTGGCGTTCTAGGAGGTGTCGTCTCCGAAGAGTCGCTCGTTCCGAAGACCCGTGTTGCGGCGCTGAGGCCGACCAACAGCCCCCAGCCGGGGAGAATCTCCATGCGCATCACGACATTCCGATCGCGTTGAGCAAGTCTCCCCACCCGAAGACGTTGGTCCTGATGAGGACCCGAACCAAACCCGCTTCCAGGTGCTCCGATCAAACCGTCGCAGGAGCGGCAGTTGAGGATCGCATGAACGTCCAACTCGACCTGATGTGCATCGCTCCGGTCAGGAAAACACGCTTCCGAGATATTCTTCCGTGCCCGAGGGGACAGGCCCTTCGGGGATCGATCTTCGTCAATGCAGCCGATGATCACGCGCCGCCCAAGATCAATGATGATCAACTGGAGCGGATCGCGAAGCGAAGTGGTGTGATCCGCCATCGCATCGCCTCTCCGAAGAGGGAGAGACGACTCACCGAGCGTTACATGCTTCGTAGTAGTTGTTATCTTATCGGAACGAGGCAAGCTTGTCAACGAATCTCACAAAATCTCTATGATCGACAGATCACGCCAAGCATGCACACCGACTCGCTCTTGGCATGTTCGCCCGATCCCATCCTTTGGCAATATACAGGACTGTACTTCGATTCGTTGATGCCGGCCGAATCCTATGGTCCGTCGCCCTCAATCGGCCAGGGGGTCGACGTCGTCGTCGTCGAGGTCGACGAGCAGACGGCCCGAATCGCTGTGGATATTTGCCCAGTAACCAAGGACTTGGTCGCCATTGAGTTCCAGGATGTGCCGATGTTCGATACCGGCCAGATCAAGCTGGAGTTTGATGACATCGATGCACCACGCGATTCTTTCGGGGAACTCACCCTGATGGGGGACCTCGAGTATACGTTCTCCTGTTAATTTCAGCAAAAAGCGCGGTGTCATGTGACGATGGTGTTCATCATGCCCGGGATGATTGTGGAAAATCATCGTCCCGGGACAGCCCGCGTTCCAACGCGTCGACTCGGCCTCCAGTTCGTCCACGACCTCGACGATCAGCCCGTCGGTTTCCTCTGCGGCAGTTTTCGGACGCTTGAGGGGATTGGCTCGGGATCGGATCGTGGACGCTGAACCGATCATGGATGTGGGTCAATGGCGGCCGACTGGGGGATCCGATGCGTTTCAAGGACCATTTCTCGGGGCACGCCGATCGCTACGCTGCGCACCGGCCGAGCTACCCGCCCGAACTCTTCAAATGGCTGGCCCAGTTGGTCCCGTCGCGTCGGGATGCCTGGGACTGTGGCGCGGGCAATGGTCAAGCAGCGCATGGCCTAGCCGAGCACTTCGCCCGCGTCTTGGCGACCGACGCCAGTGCGACCCAGATTGGCCAAGCCTCTCGACATGATCGGATCCTCTTCGCCGTCGCCCCAGCCGAGCGCGCCCCTCTGGCCGACGGTTCGGTCGATCTGATCGTCGTCGCCCAAGCGCTCCACTGGTTCGATCACGGACCGTTCTTCAATGAGGTCCAACGGGTCGGTCGCCCCCACGCGATCGTGGCCTGCTGGTGCTACGCCTTGCAGACGATCGACCCAGCCATCGACGCCGTCGTGCGTCATTACTATGACGAGGTCGTCGGTCCGTACTGGCCACCCGAGCGTCGGCTCGTCGAAGGGGGCTATCGGAGCCTTCCGTTCCCCTTCGAGGAGCTACCGAGCCCCACTTTCGCGATGCGGAGGCGCTGGGATCTCGACGACGTCCTGGGTTACCTGGTCGGCCTCGGAGCGATATCGGAACGACCGAGGCCGTGACCCCCTCGACGCGATCCGCGAACCGCTCCGCGACGCCTGGGGCACCTCAGGGTCCATCGACGGCCGGCGCGAGGTCCGTTGGCCGCTCTATCTCCGCGTCGGGGTCGTCCGCCGCCCAAAGTGAATCACCGCTTCGAGATAGAAAAGGTTGTCGTGATGTTGCTTTGTGTGATTGAAATTGAGGGGTCACCTGCGATCGGGTATGAATATTCTTGATGATCCCCGATCGCAGGTGAGCTTGGCCTGCTTCAGGCGTTCTTGGCTTGGAGGACGTCACGCGCGGCCTGGGCGATGTTGGGTGCGGTCAGCCCGAACCGCTCGATGAGCTGATCGGGGGTCCCGCTCTCGCCGTAGCGGTCGCCGACGTTGACGAATCGGATCGGAACGGGTTGCGTCTTAGCGGCGGCGACGGCGACGATGCTGCCGAGCCCACCGTGCTCGAGGTGTTCTTCGCAAACGACCAAGGCGCCGGTCTCGCGGGCGGCCTCGGCGATGGCCTCCTGATCGATCGGCTTGAGCGTGTGCATGTCGAGGACACGGGCCTGGACGCCTTCACCGGCGAGGGTCTCGGCCGCCTTGAGGGCCGGGGCAACGGTCAAGCCATTGGCAATGATGGTCAGGGCGTCGCCGTCGCGGAGCCGGTTGGCCTTGCCGAAGGTGAAGGGGACGGTGGCGTCGTCGCTGTAGATTTTGGGCACGCCGGGTCGCCCGGTCCGGAGATAGACCGGTCCTTGGTGGGCGATCATCGCCTCGGTGGCGGCGCGGGCGGAGGCCTCGTCGGCGGGCACCACCACGACGAAGTTGGGCATCGAGCAGGCTAGGCCGAGGTCCTCGATACCCATCTGCGAGGCGCCGTCCTCACCGATCGAGACGCCCGCGTGCGAGCCGACGACCTTAACGTTGAGCTTGGGGTAGGCGACCGACATCCGCAACTGATCGAACCCGTTGCACATGATGAAGGCGGCGAAGCTGGCGATCAGCGGGGTCTTGCCCGCGCTGGCCAGGCCGCCGGCGATCCCGACCTGGTTGCTCTCGGCGATCCCGATGGCGATGTAGCGGTCCGGGTACTTCTTGCCAAACCACTCGGTCCGGGTCGAGTTGCCCACGTCGGCGTCGACGACGACCAGATCGGGGTACTTCTCGCCAAGCGCTTCCAAGGCGCGGCCGAAGGCGTCACGGGTCGCTTTGCCCTTCTCCATGGTGGGGGACAACGTGGCGGTAGCCATGGGCGTTTTTGTCCTCGGTGGGGTGGTGGTCTCGGGTCGGTCTTCGGTTTGCGGCGTTGAGGGAGCGGTTGGAAGCGATGGGGGCGGGCGTATCGCTCGGAGTCAGCGTTCGTTCCCGATGTCGATGGGAGATCGACGTCGATCACCTGATCGCCATGCGCGGGGTTGGTTCTCGGGCGGCTCAGGCCGATTCGACCTCGGCCAGGGCGGCCTCGAGGTGGTCCGGCGGGATCGGCTTGCCGTGGTAGTTGGTGTCGCCCAGCTTCTCGAGCAGGCTGAGAATGCCGAACCCCTTCCGGGTCATGGAGACGATGCAGCGCGGCTGGCCGGTGACCTGGGCGGCCTTGGTGAGCGCCTCGACGACCCCACCCATGTCGTTGCCGTTGATGACCTGGGTGTGCCAGCCGAAGGCGGCGAACTTCTGGTCGATCGGGTCCATGTTCTGGACTTCCAGGGCCGAGCCGGTCTGCTGGAAGCCGTTGCGGTCGACGATCGCCGTGAGGTTGTCCAGCTTGTACTTGTCGGCCGAGGCGACGGCCTCCCAGACCTGCCCTTGGCCGATCTCGCCGTCGCCGAGCATGACGTAGGTCTGGTACGACTTCTTGTCGATCTTGCCGGCCAGGGCGTGGCCGACGCCGATGGAGAGGCCTTGGCCGAGCGAACCGGTGGAGGCCTCGATGCCGGGCAACCGGTTCATGTTGGGGTGTCCCTCCAGCGGGCTGTCGAGCTTGCGGAGGGTCATCAGTTGGTCTTTGGGGAAGTAGCCGGCCTCGGCCATGACGGCGTAGAGGACCGGGGCGCCATGCCCCTTGGAGAGGATGAACCGGTCGCGATCGGCCCACTGAGGGTTCTTGGTGTCGTACTTGAGGAACCCACCGAAGTAGAGGGCGACCAACACCTCGACGGCCGAGAGGGAGCTGCTCGGATGACCCGAGCCGGCCTCGGTGGTCATGCGCAGGATGTCGCCGCGGACCGTCTTGGCCAGCGACTTCAACTGATCCAGGTTCGGACTCACGCCTTGGTACTCCGGGTGTTGGACCGCGACGGATCGAGGGGCCTTCGACAGCGTTTGGAGAGCCTCATCCTTTCGACAACCTACTATGCGGCGCGACCGATTCACAAGACCCTAGGGCGTCCGCCAATACCCTGCCCTGGTGGGTCGTCCGGTCCGATCGCCCTTCGAAACGAACGAGACCTCGGTCGGTCGGACGACTTGAATCGAAAGGTTCGTGTTCGGCGATCTTGGGTCGATTGTTCTTGTGAACGATTGATCTCGAAGCGAATGTCATCGAGGCGATCGTTCTGTCTAGCGTTCTGTCTAGGATCTCGGCCTCGGGAGACGCATGCTCTGCGCTCATTGCGGTCCCCGATGGTTCCGATCCGTCGACGTCGATGGGCCTTCGCCCCGGGCACCCGAAGCCCCTTCCGATTCTTGCGAGTCCGGAGGGGCGAATGGGGTCGGATCGGCGAGGACCGGTGGTCGACCCAGGGCGTGATAGAGCTGGAACTGGGAGCGGTTGTAGGCCAGGACCGAGTCGAGGTATTGGAGGCGGGCCTCGGCCAACGCTTGGATCGGCTGGAGGGCCTCGATGGGTCGTGTCGCTTCGGGAAGGCCCGCGCCGCCCTGGATGTTATCGAAGTTCAACTCGAGCGAGTCGAGGGCTTCCGGGATGGCTGAGGCGGCCATCGCGATCTGTCGGGTCGCCGACCGTCGGAGCTTCTCGGCGGCGACGACCTCGGCGGCCACCTGATCTTGGAGTTGGATCATCGCCAAGTGGGCCGACTGGTTCTGAGCCATTCGGGTTTGGGTGATGGCGCGATCGGCCATCCCCAGGCCGCGGATTTCCCAGACGAGGTTGAAGTCGAGATCGTGGCGACCATCGAAATTGCCGAAGAAGGTGTTCCGCCCGCCCCCGAATCCACCGGCGGTGTACCGAAACGCCAGACTGGGCACGAACGGCCGGAGTCGGGCCTGCTTGAGCCGGATCAGGGTCGCCTCGACCAACTCGCGTGAGGCGGCCAGTTCGGGGCGGTTCCGGAGGGCGAAGATGACCAGGGCGTCCGGGGAAACGTCCAGGGGGAGCAGGTTCACGATCGCCTCGGGGGGCTCCAACGGCGCGATCACGATCGATGGGTCGAGCCGGATCCGCCGGACCAATTCGGCCGAGGCGATTTCGAGATCGCCGGCCGCCTGCGCGACCTGTCGGCGTCTCAGACTGCGCTCCACGAGACTCCGTCGATAGTCGGCCTCGAGACCGGCCCCCGTCCGGGCGAACGATTCGGTCAGGGCGGCCAGTCGATCGGCATAGTCCAAGGCCTCGCGGTCGATCGCCAACCGCCCGGAAGCCGCTTGGAGGTCGAAATAGGCTTGGGAGACCCCGAGCAGGGCGTTGTTGGTGGCCGCCGCCACGCTCGCTCGGCGCCCTTCGACGACTTGCTGGGCGGCCAAGGGCTCGAAGATGGCGTCGGAGAGCCGGAGGATCGTCGAGAGGTTGCCCACCGGCGCAGGTCCGCCGGCCGGGACCGGTCCCGAGATCCCGTTACCGCCGGCCAGCGTCGCCCCCAGGAACAGCGAACTCTTGCTGATCTGCTCGACGGGCCCCTCGACGATCTGGGTCGAGCCGTCGTGGCGGATCCAGTTGGGGCCGACGAAGAGGCTGGGCAGCCAGGCCGAGCGCGCCAAAGCCAGGTCCCCGATCGCCTCGGCGACCCGTGCCTTGGCCAAGGCGATCTCCAGGTCGTTGGCACCGGCCAACTTCAAGGCGCTGGGCAGGTCGATCGGCAGGATCGTCTGGCCCGGGATCATCGGAGCGTCCGGCGCGACGGGGGGCTCCGAGAGCGTCAACGTGGCGGACTCGCCGGACCCGAGATCAGATCCCTCGTCCCGGTCGGCGCTTGGTTGGGGGATCGCGGGGGGAACGCCCCGGTCGTCCGACGGTCGCGTGGGCGCGGTCTGGCCGTGGAGGTCAGTCCCGACGATCAGGCCGACGACGAGGCCGAGCCAGGCCGGTCCGAGGCGGGTGCCGATGATCCGACCTCGGCCCCGTTGGCGATCGCGCATCCGCCTGGCCTCCATGCCCATGCCCACCTACAATCGATCCACGATTCGGCTATCGACAGTCGAGTCGGAACGTCCCACCTAACATCGTCCCTGCCGATGATAGCGGTTGAGCCAATTCCGGCGGCTCCCGAGCCGTCCCCAACAACCGTCCGACCATCGAGGACACGATTTGAGCACCCCTATGGAAAAACGATTCCTGTATCGCCCCAGTTATCTAAGATTATCGGCGTTGTTGGTGTTGCTGGTTTCTTTGGTGTTCGGGTGTGATCGATCGGGCTACTCGCCACCTCCGGATGATCGATCGGACGATCTGGAGGTCCGGAGCGTCTCGGTGGTCGTCCCGGAGCGGGTAACCTTGGAGGTGACGAGCACGCAGCCGGCGACGGTCCAGGCCAACTTCCGCGCCGAGATCCAGGCGAAGGTGGCCGGCTACTTGGACGAGTTGCGCGTCGACATCGGGGACTCGGTTGAGGCGGATCAGGTGCTCGGGGTGATCGCGGTCCCGGAGATGGATCGGGACCTCGAGCGCCAAGAAGCGGTGATCGATCGCCTGGAGGCCGAGGAACGTCGAGTGGCCGCCGAGGTCCGCCTGGCTCGCGCGGAGGTGACTTCAGCCGAGGCCGCATTGGATCGGGCGCGGGCCGAGATCCGGACGTCCACAGCGCGACTGGAGGCGGCCCGCTCGGAGTTGGAGCGGGTCCGCGGCCTCGTCTCCGACCGGACGGTCACCACGCGCCTTTTGGACGAGACCCAGAGCCGGTTCGAGGCGGCCGATGCGGTCAAGTTCGCCGCCGATGCGGCCTTGATCTCCGCTGAGGCGGACGTCGAAGTGGCCGAGGCCCGGCTGGTGGCCGCCTCGTCGAGGCAGGAGACTGCCGAGGCCGAGACTTCCGTGGCGCGTCGGAAACTCGAGGAGTTGCAGGTCCTGGTCGACTACGCGACCTTGAAGGCCCCCTTCGACGGCGTGGTCGTGCAGCGCCATGTTGATCCGGGGGACCTCGTCCAGGACACCCAGGTCGCCTCCGGCTCGGACCGACCACCCTTGTTCGTCATCGATAAGCTCGACCGCGTCCGGGTGCATGTGCCGCTCCCCGAGCGCGATGCCGCCTCGGTCGACCTGGGGGATCCGGCCGAGATCACCTTGCGGGCGATCCCAGGGCGGACGTTCCCAGGAACGATCACCCGATCCTCGAGACGGCTCGACCCGAGCACCCAGACGATGCCCGTGGAGATCGCCTTGCCCAACCCCGAAGGCATCCTGTTACCCGGGATGTACGGTGAGGCGACCGTCCTGCTCGAACGCCGAGAGGCGCTCGTCCTGCCCGCCGGCACGGTCCGCTACGATGCCGAAGGGGCCAGCTTCGTCTACCTCATCGACGAGGACGATCGGATCCAGCTCGCCACGGTCCAGACCGGCTATGATGACGGGGTCCGGATCGAGATCCGATCCGGCCTCGAAGGGGGCGAGCGGGTCGTCGGACCCACCATCGATCGGCTCGACCAAGGACAGCGCGTTCGCGTCCCAAGTCAATCGCCTTGACTTGAATCGTGAACCGACCCGGACCCGCATAAGTTCCCAACTCAAGTCCTCCTTTCTCCAACCGACCGCCCGTCATCTCCCATGCACTAGGCCCGCCGAGGTCGACCATGAGCCTGACCGATGCCTCGATGCGCAATCCCTATGCGGTCATGGCCGCGGCCATCGGCCTGAGCCTCTTGAGCCTGGCGATTCTGCCGGCCGTCCCGGTCGACATCCTGCCTGACTTCCAGCGCCCGGTGGTCGTCAGCTACTTCTCCTATCCCGGGTTGCCGACGCTCGAGATGGAGAAGAGCGTGACCTCCCGGGTCGAGCGGGCCCTCACCCTGGCCGGAGGCATCGAGCATCAGGAGTCGCGGACGATCCCGGGGGCCTCGGTGATCAAGGTCTACTTCCAGCCGGGGGTCGACCCGAGTTCGGCGATGAACGACATCGTCAACCTCGAGGCCAGCGACATGTTCCACCTGCCCCCCGGGATCGAGTATCCCTTCACCCTCCGGAGCGAGCCGGCCAACTTGCCGGTCGTCTTGGCGGCCATCGGTGGGGACGGGCTCAGCGAGAGTCAGCTCTACACCATTGGATACTACGCAGTTCGCAACCGGATGGGGGGGCTTCAGGGCGTCCAGATCCCGCATCCGTTCGGGGGCAAGTTCCGCCAACTGATGGTCTATGTCGATCCCGCCAAGCTGCGCGCCGTCAGCGTCAGCGCGGAGGATGTCGTCGAGGCCCTGAACCGCTCCAACCTGGTTTTGGCCGCCGGGACGGCCAAGCTGGGTCACTTCGAGTACCAGATCCATCCCGAGAACACCCTGCCGACGACCGAACAGATCGAGGCCGTCCCGATCGCGGTCCGCGACGGTCGGCCGATCTTCATCCGCGACGTCGGTCGGGCCGTTGACGACGCGGCCATCCAGTACAACATCGTGCGGGTCGACGGCAAGCGGAGCGTCTACTGTCCCCTCCTCCGCGAGCCGGGCGAGAACACGATCGCGGTAGTCGACCGGATCCGCGAGGGCCTGGCCCGCGAGATCCCCAAGATGAAGGCCCAGGGGGACATCCCCGAAGCCACCGAAGTGATGTTGGTCAATGACCAGTCGAACTACATCCGGGACGCGATGCGCAACCTTCTGACGCTGGTCGGTCTCGGAGCCGTCCTGGTCTCGCTGGTCGTGGTGGTCTTCCTGGGGCGGATCCTACCGACCTTGGCGGTCTTGTTGGTCCTGGTGCTGGCGATGCTCATCGGGGGCCTGGGATTCGCCTTGAGCGGCGAGACGATCAACGTCATGACCCTTGGCGGGATCTCCTTGGCCATCGGGACGGTCGTCGACGGCGGGATTGTGGTCCTGGAGAACATCCTCCGCCACCAAAGAATGGGCAAGTCGTCGGCCATCGCAGCGCGTGAGGGGGCCCACGAGGTCGCCGGACCGGTTCTCGCCGGGACGGTGACGACCCTGGCTGTCTTCCTGCCCGTGATCTTCCTAACCGGGATGATCCGCGACCTCTTCGAACCCTTGGCCATCGCCGCCTCCTGGACGATCACCGCCTCCTACATCGTGGCCATGACCGTCGTGCCGGCGTTCTGCTCCCGGTTCCTCGGTCGACGTTTGAGTCGAGAACGCCAAGCGGAAGCGCCCGACAAGACGGTGTCGATCTCCGAGTCGCCCGAGCCACGCGGCCCCTATGTCGGTCTGCTCCGAGCCGCGATCGGCCAGCGATGGCTGGTCGTGCTCGCGATGACCGGTCTGGTGGCCGCCTCGGCCTTGCTCGTGCCGAGGATCGGGACCGAATTGTTCCCTGAGGTCGATGCGGGAACCTTCGAACTCCGAGTCCGAACCATCCCCGGCACCCGCTTGGAGCGGACCGAGGGGTTGGTCGCCCGGGTCGAGCAGACCATTCGTGAGGTCATCCCTCCCGTCGAGATCGCCTCACTGATCTCAAACATCGGTCTGCCCGTAGGCAAGGGTGCGGGATTCTCGACCGTCCTGAGCCCCAACAGCGGTCCCGACTCGGCGTTCCTGGTCGTGAACCTGAAACCGGGCCGGCGCGCGCGATCGACCCGATCCTATATTGAGCAGCTTCGCCCCCGCTTGGCCGAGGCGTTCCCCGAGGAGAAGTTCTTCTTCGTCAGCGGGGGGATCATCCAGGCCGCCCTCAACGAAGGGGTCGCCGCGCCGATCGATATCCAGGTCTCGGCCGGCTCGTTGGAGGCGGCCCGTCGGAAGGCCGAGCAGGTCGCCCGCGCCGTCGCCGAGGTCCCGGGAGCCGTCGATGTTCAGATCGCCCAGGCCCTGGATTTCCCCCAACTCGATGTCCAGGTCGACCGGACCCGCGCCAAGTATCTCGGCCTGGATCAGGACGAGGTCGCTCGGACGATCCTGACGGCCTTGGGGTCTAGCGTCGGCTATCGACCCACCATCTGGATCGACCCGGCCAGCGGGGTCGACTTCTTCATGGGCGTGCAGTACGAGGACAACGAGATCGACTCGCTCTCGGAGATCGAGAACATCCCGCTGTCGCTCAACACCGCCGATGGGCCGATGACCGTCCCACTCTCGAACGTGGCGACGGTCCGACGCGTCAACATCCCCGGAGAGATCGCTCACTACAACATCGGTCGGATTTACGACGTCTACGTCAACGTCTCGGGTCGTGATCTGGGCTCGGTGGCCGCCGGCGTCGATCGTGTCCTGGCCGCGCTGCCCGAAGAGCCGGGAATCACCCTGACGGTCCGAGGCCCCGTCGAGACCATGAAACGGGGTGGGCGGATGCTCGGGGTCGGCCTGGCCGTCGCCACCCTCCTGGTCTACCTGGTCATGATGGCCCAGTTCCGATCCCTGACCGACCCCTTGATCATCATGCTGGCCGTCCCCTTAGGGCTGGCCGGCGTGATCACCTCCTTGGCCTTGACGAATACGACGCTCAATATCCAATCCCTGATGGGCACGCTCATGATGATCGGCGTGGTGGTGAACAACAGCATTCTGTTGGTCGAGTTCGCCAATGGTCTATTGTTGCGGGGCTACGATCCGGCCCGCGCAGCCCTGATGGCGGCTCAGACGCGGCTCCGGCCGATCCTGATGACCTCTTTGACCCTGGTCGCCTCGATGCTGCCGCTCTGCTTCCCGTTGGCCCCGGGCGGTGAGGCGATGATCCCCTTGGCCCGCGCTCTAGTCGGTGGCCTGCTCGCGTCGACGATCTTGACGCTGTTCCTCGTCCCCTGCGTCTTCGCCATCGTGAAGCGGCCCGTCACTGCCGATGGCCTTGAGGTGGTCCAAGGGACGGCTTCTTGAGAGTTGGCGAATCGCCCGCAGCCGCGATCGTCCATAGGAACGGGTCGGACGTCATTGTGGGAGATCCGGACTCCGGAATCGCCAAAAGGCCATGGAAGTCGGGCGTATGATGAGTGGGGGCTGGTGATGGCCCCCGAACCGCTCGCCCTCGACGTGACGGCATGAGACACGTTGGGGGTTATCGTTGTGGTTGTGCCCGTTCATACCCCTGAACCGAGGACACTGGACCGTGTCGAGGCCCGATCGATTCCCGGAGACCGGCGCATTCGCGGCCCTTCGTCGTGGCGAGCCTGACGTCGATCTCTTCGAGGTCGCCCTGGAACTGGCCGCCGAGGCCGACCCGGGACTCGACCCGGACCGCTATCGTCAACGTCTGGAGATGCTCAGCGATCGGGTTCGGTCGGATCTCTCCGACGGGATGACCGGCTCGGAGCGGCTGGGGGTCTTGAAACAGGTTCTGTTTCTCGAAGAGGGATATCGGGGCAACCCGTCCGACTATTACGATCCCCGGAACAGCTACATCCATCACGTGCTGGACCGGAAGCTCGGGATCCCGATCAGCTTATCCCTGTTGACCATCGCCGTCGGCGAGCGTGCGGGCATCCCACTGGTCGGTGTGAACACGCCGGGCCACTTCCTGGTCCGCTTGGATGTTGACGGGTCGGATCGGGACGATCGCCCCGACCCCAACACGCTGATTTTGATCGACCCGTTCCATGGCGGCGAGATCCTCGATCGCGACGGGTGTCAACGTCGGCTCGCCGAGATCACCGGCCAGTTCGTCGCGCTGGATGGCGAGCTGTTCCAGGCGTGTCCCCCCCAACGGTTCGTGGTACGGATGCTCCGGAACCTCAAGGCGATCTACTTCCGCCGCCGCGCCTTCGAGGAGGCGCGGACGGCAATGCGTCGGCTGGTAGCGTTGGTCTCCGAGGAACCCCGGGAGCATCGCGACCTGGGCCTCGCCTGCCTGGAGGCCCAGCACTACGGCGAGGCGATCTCGGGGCTGGAACATTATCTGGACCAGATGCCCGAGGCCGAGGACCGCGCCGTCATCGAGCGGCTGCTCCAATTGGCCCGCGATCAGCAGGCCCAGTGGAATTGAGGGCGCGCCGGGGCATCCCGGATGTCGGGCGCTGTCCGCGCTGCGAGGGGTGGAATCCGATCCGGGAGACCGGGTCCCCCGATTTGACAGGCACCCGGCCTGTCCTAGGGTCTCATCACCCACGTCATCGATCGGAAGATGACGGTGATACACCCTTCAGAGCCCCCATAGGTCCTTCGGGATCCGCCAACAGCGGTCCCGGCCGGCCCGTCGGCCTTGGCCCTCAAAGGGGTCGATGGAACCGTAATTGCGTATGTTTTTCGCATTTGTGGATTTCGGTGACCCGAATCATGGGAGCCGATCCCCGGATTTCTCTTGGTCCGTCGGAGTCGTCTGGGAGCAGATCGTCGGTCACGTGCTGTTCGGAACGGCTTGCCTCGCGCTGCTGATCACCTTGTGGAAGGCCCTTCGACGACAGGGCCCGTCGGCACGACGTCCCCATGAACGCTTCGCGTGGGCGTGTCTTGGGTTGCTCTTCCTGAGTAGCATGATGCATGTGTTGGAGGTGTTGGCGCATCTCTTCCCCTCGACCCGCGTTCACGGTATCGCCGCGGTCGCTCTTGGTCTCGGGGCTTGGTCGGCCGTCGCGCTCTCTTGGTTTGCGGGGCCGAAGGCGGCTCAAACCGATCCGTTCACGACAGGCGCCGATCGTGTGGAATCGGATCCGGGCGACCCGCACGAGACGCTGAAGCAGTTCCATGCCTTGATCGAATGCATGCCTCAGATCGTATGGACCGCACGTCCGGACGGCTATCTCGACTACTATAATCGACGTTGGTATGAATTCACCGGATTCACCGAGGGCCGAGGGGGTGATCCGAGCTGGGCGCCGATCCTGCATCCCGACGACCTGGAACTCTGTAAGGAGGTTTGGTATGGCGCGGTCCGTTCCAGTCAGCCGTACGAGATCGAGTATCGGTTCAAGGATCGTCAGAGAGGGGACTACCGTTGGTTCCTCGGCCGGGCCATGCCGCTGTTCGACGAGTCGGGACAAGTCGTCAAATGGTTCGGCACCTGCACCGACATCGATGATCAAAAGCGGGCCGGTGAGGTGCTCCGCCGCGCCCACGCGGAGCTGGAGTCGCGGGTAGCGGGGCGGACCGAGGAACTGTCCGAAGCGCTCAACTCGCTCCGGCTGAGCGAGGCGCGGTTCCGAGGCGCCTTCGATGCGGCGGCCGTCGGCATGGCCTTGGTCTCGCCGGAGGGGCGCTGGCTCCAGGTCAACCACGCCCTCTGCGAGATCGTCGGGTATTCCGAGGCCGAATTGCTCGCCACCGACTTCCAGTCGATCACCCATCCCAGCGACCTCGACGACGACCTCGATCAGGTCCGACGGGTCCTGGCCGGCGAGTTGGCCAGCTACCAAAAGGAAAAGCGCTACGTTCACAAACGCGGCCACACCGTCTGGATCGTCCTGAGCGTCTCGCTGATCCGGGACGCCGACGGCTGTCCGTCTCACTTCGTCGTCCTGATTGAGGACGTGACGCCGAGGAAACGGGCCGAGGAGGCGCTCCGCGAAGAGACGACGCTTCGCAACGCGGTCTTGGCCAGCGCCAACATCGCGATCATCGCCACCGACGCGACCGGCTCGATCCTGATCTTCAACGAGGCCGCCGAGCGCTGGTTGGGCTACAGCGCCGACGAGATGGTCGGGCGCCAGAGCCCCGAGGTGATCCACGATTCGAGAGAGGTTGCCCAACGAGCGGAGGAACTCACCAAGGAACTCGGCCGGCCGATCGCGGTGGGCTTCGAAGTCTTCGCGGCCAGCGTCGATGGGGGCATCTGCGACGAACGGGACTGGACCTACGTGGCCAAGGACGGTCGTCGTTTCCCAGTCCGGCTCTGGGTCACCGCGTTGCACGATGCGCGGGGCAAGGTCTCGGGCTACCTCGGCATCGCCAGCGACATCACCGAGCGTCGGCGCGCTGAAGAGGCCATGCGGGAGCGTACCCGGCAGGCCTCCCTTCGGGCCGATGTGGGTCTGTCGATGACCGGAGTCGGGCCGCTTCCGATCCAACTCCAGTCATGCGTCGAGACGCTGATCCGCCACCTCGCGATCGACTCGTCCCAGATCTGGACGCTCGCTCCCGAGGGGCGGATGCTCGAGCTTCAGGCCGTCGGCGGCCTGGATCCCCGGCTCCAGGGGGGGCATGACCGGATCGTTGTCGGCCAAGACCTCGTGGGGGGGATCGTCGAGCAGGGCCACCCTCGACGGATCAATGACCTGACCAACCAGCCCCAGGGGCCCAACTCGGATTGGGTGCGTTGCACGGGGATGGTCGGTTTCGTCGGATGCCCGCTCCGCGTTGGCGATCGTCTGGTCGGGGTTGTCGCCGCGTTCTCAGGACAACCGCTCGACGAGGCGAGCTTGGAGGCGTTGGGTTCGATCGCCGACGCGGTCGCCCTGGGCATCGAACGCGATCGGGTGGTCCGCGCCTTGAGGGCCAGCGAAGTTCGCAAGGCCGCCGTCCTGAATTTGGCCCCCGACCCGATCGTCACCATCGACGAGCAAGGACGGTTCCTCGAACTCAATCCGGCGGCCGAATCGACCTTCGGCTACTCCACCGCCGAGGTCATCGGGCGATCGGCCGAACTGATCATCCCGCCGAGCCGGCGCGAGGCCCACAACGGCGGTCTGGCCCGCTATCGCGAGACCGGCGAGAGCACGGTGCTCGGTCGTCGCCGCGAGGTCTTCGTCCTGCGTCGCGATGGCTCGGAATTCCCCGCCGAGTTGGCCGTCACACCTGTGCCGACCGGCGACCAGACGATCTTCATCGGCTACATCCGCGACATCACCGAACGTTGCGCCGACGAACTTTCGCTCCGACGCGCCAAGGATCAGGCCGAGGAGGCCACACGCGCCAAGAGCGAGTTTCTGGCCAACATGAGCCACGAGATCCGGACCCCCATGAACGGCATCCTCGGGATGACCGAGCTGGTCCTCGAGACGTCGCTCGAGCCCAAGCAGCGGGAATATCTGGGCCTGGTCAAGTCGTCGGCCGACGCGATGTTGGAGGTCATCAACGACATCCTCGACTTCTCCAAGATCGAGGCCGGCAAGCTCGAACTGGTCGAACAACCCTTCGTCCTCCGCGACCTGATCACAACCACCCTGCGGAGCCTCTCCCTGCGGGCCCACGACAAAGGATTGGAGTTGGCCTGTCGGATCGGCGCCGAGGTCCCGGAGGCGGTCATCGGCGATGCCGGTCGCCTCCGACAGGTCTTGGTCAACCTGGTCGGGAACGCCATCAAGTTCACCCCGCGCGGAGAGGTCGTCGTCACCGTTAAGTCCGAACCGTCGGACTCGCAGGGGATCCTCTTGAGCATCTCGGTGGCCGACACCGGCATCGGCGTCCCGGAATCGAAGCGTCGCGCGATCTTCTACCCCTTCGAACAGGCCGACGGCTCGACGACCCGGGATTACGGCGGGACCGGCCTGGGCTTGGCGATCTCGGCGCGGCTGGTGGCGCTGATGGGCGGGCGGATCTGGGTCGAGGACCACCCCGGCGGTGGGAGCATCTTCCGCTTCACCTCCGTGTTGACCCACGATCCCCACAGGGCGTCTCCCCAACCCCCGCGCGACTGGTCGCCGTTGCTCGGAGCCCGCGTGTTGGTCGTCGACGATCACCGGACCAATCGGCTCATTCTGGAGGAGTTACTGACCCAATGGGGATGCAGCCCCGTTGCTGTCGAAAGCGGGATGATCGCCCTTGGAGTCCTTCACGAGGCCGAGGCCCGAGGCGAACCGTTCGCCGTCGCCTTGCTCGACGGCATGATGCCCCGGATGAACGGGCTTGAGCTGGCCGAGCGGATCCGGAGCGATCCACGGCTCGCCTCAATCGGCATTCTGCTGCTGAGTTCCTGGGACGGCCTGGCCACGGCCGACCGGATCGCGGCCCTCCGGATCGCCGCTTGCCTGACCAAGCCGATCGCCCCCTCGGAACTGATGGATCATCTGCTCCAATGGCTCGAAACCGATCCGATAGGTGAGGTGGGTCTGTCGACGTCGGTCGAGATCGCGCCTCCTGACGCGCCCGGACCACGACTTCGGATCCTGCTCGCTGAGGACCACCCGATCAATCAATTGGTGGCTGCCCGGATGCTCGAAGAACAGGGGCACGAGGTGACCGTCGCTGGCGATGGTCGTGTCGCCTTGGAGACGCTCGGTCAATCCCCCTTCGACATCGTGCTCATGGACCTCCAGATGCCGGTGATGGACGGCTTCGAGGCCGTCTCGGCGATCCGCCGCGCCGAGACGCTGGCACCTTCGGAGATCCCGGTCATCGCCCTGACGGCCCACGCCCTCAAGGGGGACCGTCAGCGCTGTCTGGACGCGGGCTTCGACGACTACCTGTCCAAGCCGGTGGAGGCCGTGCGTCTCCGGACCGCGATCGCCCGGTACGCGCCTCAGGTTCCCGTCGCTGATCCGTTGCCCAGCCCCTCTGTGACCTCGGAGATCGATCCGACGTTCGACCCGGCCCACGCCCTCAAGAGCGCTGGGGGGGACGAGCGACTCCTGGCCGAATTGCTGAGCCTCTTCTTCGACGACTGGAGCAAGCAGTCCTCGGAGATCCGCGATGCGATCGAGGACCGGGACTGTGTCCGAATCCGGCGGCTCGGGCATTCCACCGCCGGGGTGGCCAGCAACTTCGACGCGACGCGTGTCATCACGGCCGCCCGACATCTCGAAGCGATCGGTGAGACCGAGCAGTGGGCTGAGGCCGATGATGCCCGAGCCGAGCTGGAACGGGCCGTCGCTCGATTCCACGAAGATGCCAAGCTTATCGCTCCGATCGGTCATCAAGAATTTCCTTGAAGTGTTAATCCGCCTGACCATCGACTTCGATGAGGCCCCTTAATCCGAAAGAGGAACCTACCATGACGATCGCGACGTATGACGACCGGAGCACGAGCGAATCGCCCCCCGATCTGTCGGAGGGAACTGTCCTGGTCGTCGATGACCATCCGGTCGATCGGCGTCTGGTCGGGGCGTTTGTGACCAAAGTCCCCGGTCTCCGGGTCGTCGAGGCCGCCGATGGCGAGGAGGCGCTCGCGCAGCTCGTCCACGATCGGCCGTCGGCGATCCTGACCGACCTCCAGATGCCCGGCATGGACGGCTTCGAGCTGGTCGAGGCGATCCGGAACCGTGATCCGGAGATTCCGGTCATCCTCATGACGGCACACGGTAGCGAGGAGGTCGCCATGAAAGCCCTCCGCGCCGGGGCGACCAACTACGTGCCCAAGCGGGCCCTGGCCGCCGACCTGATCCCGACGCTCCGCCAGGTGCTTTCCCTAACCACGGCCTGCCGGAAGCGGCTGCGGTTGCTGGGCACCTTGCGGTCGCGATCGTCGGTGTTCCGCTTGGAAAGCGATCCCCAGTTGATCACCCCTTTAATCGAGTTGCTCCAGGAGGACCTCGATGGGCTCGGTTTGGGCGACGGTGCGGTCCGGATGCGCGTCGGCGTGGCTTTGCAAGAAGCGCTGACCAACGCCGTCTATCACGGGAACCTGGAGGTCTCCTCGGATCTACGCCAGGAGGACGAGCGGATCTTCCACGCCGAGGCGGAACGTCGGCGGACGCAAGAGCCCTACCGCGACCGGTCGATCCACGTCGAGGCTCGGATCGATCGCGAGATGGCCACCTTCGTGATTCGCGACGAAGGCCCCGGCTTCGATACGTCGATCCTCGACCGCCCCGTCGATCCTGAGAGTCTCATGCGGATCGGCGGACGGGGCCTCCTGCTGATCCGGACCTTCATGGACGAGGTGTCTTTCAATGACCGGGGTAACCAGATCACGCTCGTCAAGCGACGGGCCGTCGACGATCCGGAACCGCCCCGCGTTTGATCCGACCCCGACCTCGAGTCCGAAGCACGCCTTGGATGGTTCGGCGTGCCGGAAAATCGAAAAAACTGATCTCGACAGCGGATCAGGTCGATTATTTCGACTGTTACGCTGAACCGCCTCAAGTTCGGATCGGGTCGTGCCGATCGGTTAGAATGTCGTCTTCAGTCTGAACGTTCCGGCGCTCGGACTGATGCATAACTCCGCGGATCTCCGGAACAGGAGGCTGATCCGTGCCGGAACGGAATCCGCGATGGGCCGACGCGATCGTTGCGCGTCGATCGCCTTTGGTCTTCGCGCTCGGGGTCGTCCTGGCTCTAGCGCTCGGGCCCGGTTGCGCGAATCGGGGTCGACTCGATCTGTTCGATCCCGACAACGACCTCACCGCCGAATCCCGCGTGGGATCGCGACGGCTCTCGACGCTGGAGGATCCCGATCTGGACACCTCCACAACGCCACGCCGCGATCGCGAATCCGAGTACGTGACCGGCCGGGTGATCGACCTCGACGGCCGTCCCGTCGATGGTGCTGTGGTCCGCGTTGGCTACGACGGTCGACGCCTGGGCAAGATGGTCGAGGCGACCACCGATCAGTTAGGCCGGTTCGCCTTAGGCGGACTGACCACCGACGCGACCTACTTCCTGATCGCTGAGAAGGACATGAGCGGTGGGGTCCTGGTCGGCTACCAACAGGCGCGGGTGCCCTCCGAAGCCGTCGTGATCGAGCTTGACGGCTACTGGCCCCCGAGCGATCGCGAGATCGAGCCGTCCGCCGGCACCACCGAATTGTCCCTCGGTCGGGTCGGGGATACGAACGCCTCGCCCACCGGTCCGGGGAACGCGGTCGTCTTCGACGGGCCCCCCCAGTCGGTCAGCGCCTTCGTCGAGGAACTCGCCGGGACCATCCCAGCCGGTTCCGACCCGTTGAATGACGTCCCGATCGATGAACCTGTCGGAGATCACTCGGGAGCGGTTCGTGCGTTGAATGACGGCTCGATCCAACCCGTGCTCCAGGTCCCGGACGTCGCCCCCTCGGAGATGGGGGACGACGATCTGGCTTTCGACTCGAGCGATCCACTCGACGGTCCCGAGGTCCTCGGGATCAACGACGCACCGGACTCACCTTCGGAGTCGGACCCGGAACCCTCCCGATCGATCACCGAAGGTCCGGGGAATCGTCCGGCCGACTCGGGATCGCCGCCTGAGCCCGACGCAGTTCTAGCGCCAGCCGATCGCACCCGGTCCAATGGATGGGTTGAAGCGCCTGGGCCACCGCCCGAAGTCTCAGCCGCCCCGCAACCCCAAGCGGCGTCGAATCCGGAGGTTATGAGCTTCGAGACCCCGTTGCCGCCAGATGCCAACATCCCGGACGTCACGCCGCCGATCCCGGACGACAGTCAAGCCCTGGTGCCGGAGTTTCCCGGAGACATCGACTCCGAACCGTTTCCTCCTGAGGCGTCGACGACGACCGAGCGTGCGGTGGATCGCCCGAAAGACTGGGTGGCGGTCCAGGATTGGTCGACGACGGCCTTGATGTCGAGCCAGACGGTCCAGGCCTCCTTCGATCCGAACGATGCCGATCGGTTCGTCCCGCTGCCCCAACCGCCCATCCGAGCCGACGAGATCACGACGAACGGACCGGCCATGACCGAGCCCGAGTCGGGCCTCCCGGAGAATTCCCCCCGTCTCGCCCCAGAAATCGACGACGCTCGTGACCGCACGCCGCACGCGCGGATCGCTGGGATCACGCAGCCTTTGGGAACCGTCCCGGACTCCGGACCACCATCAACTCCCGACGAGTCCGAGGCGGGGGCGTTCGGCGGAGTCTCGGAGGACCAGATCGTTCAGATGGTCCCCGATAGCCCGTTGCCCGAACGGCGTGACGCCGTGAACGGTTCGGGCCTCGATGATCTGCCACTCCCCGACTTCGATGACCTTGACGCGGTCTTCGACGAGTTGGTCGGCGCATCGACGCCTGAGCCGAGGGGCGATGTCGAATCGCGGCTCGACGCGCCTCGTCGTGAGATCCGTTCGGCCTCGTCGTCCCGACCGAACTGGGGTGATCTGGAGCCGGAGCACCCGGCCCGACACGACGACTCGGCCTCGAGGTCGCGGGATGCGGACGAGGGCTCGGCCAGGGAAGTCGGCCGTAATAGGGATTCCGGGGCGCGTTCGCCGCTCCGCGAAGGGCTCCGACTGCTTCAAGGTCCGAGCCGGGCCATCGGCCAGTTGACGAGCCGGCTCCCGTTCGGCGGGCAACCGCTGGATCGCGGACGCGGACCGGTGATCCCGCTCAGCTCGTACGATCGAGCCACGAACATTTTGCGCGACTTCCGGCTGCCCGACCTGAGTGGGCGACCGGTCCGCTTCAGCGACCTGCGCGCCGATCGCGTCGTGTTGGTCTTCTGGAGCCCTGAGGACCGACCGTTCGCCTCCTGCCGCGAGGCCCTCGAGACGCTCGTGGCCTTGCAAGAGCGTTATGATCCGGGCCAACTCCGCGTTATCGGACTGACTTACAGCATCCGGGATGATGCCCAGTTCCTAGAGCGGACCGACCTGGTGACCCGACGCGCCGGTGCCCTCGGCGTGAACTTCCCGATCCTGATGGGCGGGGGACCGGGTCACGATCCGGTCCGCGCCGACCTACAGGTCCGGTTCTATCCGACCATGATCCTGCTCGATCGCGATGGCCGGATCCTCTGGCGTGGCACCGGCTCCAAGGATAACGTGCTCCGGCAACTCGATGTCGAGGTCGTCCGTCGGCTCGGCCGCGGCGCCTATCCGCAACCGATCCTCTCGATGGGCGATCGCTGATCGGCTTCTCAGTGGGGTCCCCCTCGGTTCAGCTCATCAGGCCCTGGATCCGTCCCTGCTCGTCGACGCGGATTCGCTCGGCGGCGGGACGTTCGGGGAGGCCGGGCATCCGGACGATGTCGCCGGTGATGGCCACCAGGAAGCCGGCCCCGGCCGCGACTTCGACGTCCCGGACCGAGATGGTGAACCCGCGCGGGCGGCCTAACCGCTTCGGGTCGTCCGAGAGCGAGTTCTGTGTCTTGGCCATGCAGATGGGCAGTTCCCCGAACCCTTGCTTGACGGCGCGTCGGAGCTTGGACGCCGCCTGAGGCTGGATCACGACGTCGTCGGCGCCATAGATCCGTTGGGCGATCGTCCGGATCTTCTCGACCGGCGGGCTCGCCAGGTCGTAGAGGGGCGTCAAGGGGGTCGTCGGCGTCTCGGTCGCCTCGACGACCCGCTCGGCCAGCTCGGTCCCGCCCGTGCCGCCCTGCCCGAAGATGTTCGCCGGAGCACACGCGACGCCACGCGCCTGGCAATAGTCGGTGATCCGACCGATCTCTTCGGGACGATCGTGGGGGAACAGGTTGATCGCCACGACGACCGGTTTGTTGAACTCTGAGGCGGCGTCCAGGTGAGCCGCCAGGTTCTCTAAGCCGCGTTCGACGGCCTCGGGATTTGGCTCGGTCAGGGCGTTCAGGGCGACACCCCCATGCATCTTGAGCGCGCGGACGGTCGCCACGATCACCACGGCCGACGGGTTCAGGCCAGCCGACCGGCACTTGATATGGAAGAATTTCTCGGCGCCCAGGTCGAAGGCGAACCCGGCCTCGGTGACCGCGTAGTCGCCATGCCGGAGCGCCAGGCGGGTCGCCAAGACCGAGTTGCAACCATGCGCGATGTTGGCGAACGGTCCACCGTGGACGAACGCCGGGGTCCCCTCGACCGACTGGACGAGGTTGGGCTGGATCGCCTCGATCAGGAGGGCCGTCAACGCGCCGGTGATCCCGAGTTCACCGACCCGGACCGGCGAGCGATCGCGGGCCTGGCCGACGACGATCCGGTCCAGGCGTTCGCGGAGATCCTCGACCGACTCGGCCAGGCAGAGGATGGCCATGACCTCGCTGGCGGCGGTGATGTCGAAGCCTGACTGTCGAGGGACGCCGAAGGCCGGGCCGCCCAGGCCGACATTGATTTGGCGGAGCGCCCGGTCGTTCATGTCGAGCACGCGCTTCCACGAAATCCGACGGACGTCCAACCGCGACTGGCCGAACTGGAGCTGATTGTCGATCACTGCGGCGATCAGATTGTGCGCTGAGGTGATCGCATGGAAATCGCCGGTGAACTGGAGGTTGATCTGTTCGCTGGGCACGAGGCTGCTGGCCCCACCTCCGGTGGCGCCCCCTTTTCGGCCGAAGACTGGTCCCATCGACGGTTGCCGAAGCGCGAGCACCGAGGCTTTGCCGATTCGTCGGAGGCCTTGGGCTAGGCCGATTGAGGTGGTCGTCTTGCCCTCGCCGGCCGGCGTCGGCGTGATCGCCGAGACGAGGATCAGCTTGCCCGGCTCCGACGGTGGGTCGCCGGCCAGCGCTTCGAGGCGAACCTTGGCCTTGGTGCGGCCATAGGGCTCGATCCACTCAGAGGGGATCCCCAGGTCGGAAGCGATCTCGAGGATCGGACGGGACGCGGATATGTTGGCAGTCGTCATCAATCGGTTCGGATCTCGGGGACGATCGGAGAGGTTGAGAAAGATCTTGGGCGTCGTCAACTGGGCGCATGAGCGCGATCGAGGGACGCCCGGAACTGAGGGTGTTGGCGAAGCAGAACGGGACGCGGTCCGGAACTCAGTCGGCCGGCGACGTGGACGGTTGGAGATAGGTCCCCAGCCAGCCGTGGATCTCGTTCCACCAGGTGATCCGGTTCGCTGGTCGATAGACCCAGTGGCCCTCATCGGGGTAGTAGAGCAGACGGCTGGGCACGCCTTGGCGTTGCAGGGCGGTGAACATGCCGAGGCCCTGGGCGTCGGGGACGCGGAAGTCCAACGCGCCGTGGATCACCAGCGTGGGCGTTGAGAAGCCGGTCACGAAGTTCGACGGCGAGAGCCGCATGTAGAGGTCGGGGTTGATCCAGTAGGGGCCGCCGAACTCCCATTCGGGGAACCAGAGTTCCTCGGTGGTGAAATACATGCTTGGCAAATCGAAGACGCCGGCGTGACTGATCAAGGCGCGGAAGCGCTCGGAGTGGCCGGCAATCCAATTGACCATGTAGCCGCCGTACGAACCGCCCGCCGCCGCGACCCGATCCCCGTCCAAAAACGGGTAGGTTTCCAAGGCGTGATCGAGACCGAGCATCAGGTCCCGATAGACGCGGCCGTTCCAGTCGCCGCTGATCTGGTCGGTGAACTCCTGGCCGAATCCGGTCGAGCCGCGCGGGTTGATCGCGACGACCGCGTATCCGGGCGCGGCGAACAGGGCGAGGTTCCAGCGCGGATGCCAACTGTCGTGCCAAGCCCCTTGCGGGCCACCATGGATCAGGAAGAGGACCGGATACGTGCGCGATGGGTCGAAGCCGGGCGGGCGCATCAGCCAACCTTGGACGGGATCCCCATCGGCGCCTTCGAAGGTGAACGACTCACAGGGCTGGACGTCGAGTTGGGCCATCAACGGGCCGTTGAGGTCGGTCAACCGGGTCATCGCCCCCGCGCCGGTGGCTGGGATGATCGCGACCTCGGCGGGGCGATCGGCGGTCGTGTAGGTCGTGACGACATCGCCCTCGGGCGTGACTGAAGGGGCTCCCAGGCTTCCGCCCTGGAAGATCCGGCGGACCGAAGGCTCTTCGCCCTTGAGGGAGAACTCGGCCAAGAGGGTCTGCCCCGAATCGTCGAGCGTGGCCAGGATCGACGACCCGTCGGGCGACCAGGCGAAGCTGCCGACGGGACGATCGATCTCCGGGACGAGCTTCAATGTGTCTTGAGTACCTTTGTCGAGGTCGACGACGGTGATCATCCATTGATCCGACTCGAACCCCGCGCGGGTCTGGCTCAAGTAGGCCAGCCGGTTCCGGCCCGGCTCGGGCGAGAAGGCGGGGCTAATGTCGGCGGCCGGGTTGGAGGCGGTCAGGTTCTTTGGTGGGGCGGAGCCGTCGACGGGCACCAGATGGATGTCGGTGTTGGTCGACCAGGCGTGGTCGACCAAGGGCTCGGCGGCGAAGGCGAGGGATTGGCCGTCGGGCGTGAAGTTGTAGTCGGCCGACCCGCCGAAGGGTTGCGGAGGGACGTTGGCCGTCAAGTCCGGCGTCAGGTCCCGGACCTGGCCGGTCTCGACATCGACGACGAACAGGTGGCTCCGCTTGCCGGTGTCCCAGGTGGACCAGTGCCGGATCATGAGCTTGTCATAAGTCAAAGCCGAGGACTTCTTCTCCGCTTTGGACGCGTCGCGCTCGGCGGTCTCCTCGGGGGTGAGGTCGGGATAGACCTCAGCAGTGAAGGCGATCGTGCGGCCGTCGGGCGACCACTTGGGGCCGGCCACTCCAATCGGCAGGTCGGTCAGCGGCCGCGCCTCGCCACCGTCCATCGGGAAGATCCAGACCTGCGACGAACCCGATCGCGTTGAGACGAAGCAGATCTCCGAGCCGTCGGGCTTCCAGCGCGGGTGTGAGTCGGATCCTTCGGCGGTCGTCAGCCGCTTGGGCGCTCCGCCGGCGGTCGGGACCAGGTAGAGGTCGCTGGCGCTCCGGTCGGCCTCGACGTCGACGTCCGAGACGATGAAGACGACCGAACGGCCGTCGGGCGCGACCTGGGGATCGGAGATGGAACGGACCGCCAGCAGGTCGTGGACGGTCATCGGTCGCGGGTCGTCGCCCGGAGCCTCGGTCATCGCGAGCCACACCAACATGAAGAGCAGGGGAGTCATGGGTCGAGACCTCATCAGATGTTCGTCACACGTGTCAACTCAAGCCGATGACGTCAAAGGGTCGGCCGGGATCGTCCGAGTGGCGGTTTTTGAACGATCGCTCAATCCTCAATCGTCCTTGCCGCCGGCCATCTTGCGGAGCAGGGGGCTGAGGATCAGCAGGATGACACCCGAGCCGATCGGCACGACCGTCAGGAAGGTCCAGAGCCGGGGCGCGACCTTGGTCCGGGTCAGCGTCTCCTGGCCGTCCGGGACGCTGATCAACTGCTGGCCGTTGTTCGAGAAGGCCAATGTGGCCGAGTCGCCCTCGACCGGCTCGGCCTGGTAGATCACCTCGCCCTGATGCGTCCCGACGACGATCAAGCGGCCCGAGTCGGTGAACAGCGCGGCGGTCTCCTCGGCCGGACTGAAGGTGGCCGAAGCGATCGCAAGATCATCGGCCTCGACGACGACCGATTCGTCGTCGAAGTCGTCGCGCCGGCCGTCTTCGAGGGCCGTCGTCGCGTACGAGCTGATGGCCCCTTCGGCGTCGATCGTCCGGAGCAGGCTCGAGCCTGAGGCGAACGTCAACGCGACCAGATTGTTCTGGCCGGTCTCGATCCGGAAGAGCGGGACCGAGGGGTCAACGCCCTCCTCATCGGGATCGGGGTTCCAGACGGTGATGGTGCCCGAGGCGTCGGCGGCGGCCAGGAGCAGCTTGTCCCGGTCCTGGTCGCGGCTGTAGGCCACGTATTGGACGTCGGGCAGTTCGTAGACGATCCGCTCGGCTCCGGTCCCGGGATGGTAGACGCGGACCCGACCGTCGGAGGTGGCTACAGCCAGGCGGGGGAATGCCTCGCTGGAGTTGAACGCGAAACCGATCGCCGATCCACCGTCGAGATCGAGCGTCGAGGCGACTTCAGCCTCCTCGCCCGGATCGACCAGCCGGACCTTGCCGTCGGCCCCACCGACAGCGATCCGCTGGATCGGTCCGTTGACGACCTGATCGGCCGCCTCATCCTCGCGGATGAACCCGAAGGCAAGTCCAACCCCTTGGAAGAAGCCGTATTCGCTCTCCTGGACGTCGGAGCTGATGTCGAACGATTCGCTGAAGGCCAAGACCGGAGCATCACCCAATTCCGCGTCCAGCTTCAGGCTCCAGAGCACCTGGCGGTCGACGGTGTCCCAGAGCAGGAGCGTGCCATCGGTCTCCAGGGCGGCGGCCTGCAAGGCCTCGGGCGAATAGGCGACCTCGGCGATCGCGCCGGGATCCTCCGGGGCGGTCATCGGGCTCAGCGGCTTGCCTTCGATCGGCAGCAGGCCCTCAAGCGCCCCGGCCATGTAGTTGCCGAAGGCCGACGAGCAGAGGAAGACCGCCATCATCAGGGAGGCCACCCGCAACGGCGCCAGCTTGTTCGTGACCGACAGGCCGACCGGCGAGACCATCAGCTCGCCGACGGTGGAGAGGAAGTAGCACCCGGTCAGGAACAGCGGGCTGACCCGACCGACCTGATCGGCCTGGCTCTGAGCCATCGCCATAATGATGTAAGCCAAGCCCAGCAAGATGATCCCCAAGCCCATCTTCATGATCGAGGGGAACGGGATCTTCGCCTTGGCCAGCCCGGTCCAGAGCATCGAGAACAACGGCGCCAAGGTGATAATGAAGAACGGGTTGATCGCCTGGAACCAACTGACCTTCAAGCCGTAGCGGTTGGTGTATTCGTCGGCGAAGAGCGTCAAGGTGCCGCCGGCCTGCTCGAAGCCCATCCAGAAGATCGCCACGAAGCTGGTCACGATCGCGATGACCGCCATCTGGAGCCAGTCCTGCGTCGACAGGAACGCGTCGGTCTTCGGGGTCGCGGACGCCTCCTCGCCATTGGCAGTCGCCGACGCATCCGCCTTGGTCTTGGAGCCGCCCCGTGTGACCAGTTCCAGGAGGACCAGCGGGATCAGCACCAGGACCGCGCGGAGCAGATAGATGAGGCTCTGGCCGACGTAGGCCGGCTCCATCGATTCGAGAAATGCCGGCGCCCAGACCAACGCGCGGACTTGGTCCCAATATTCGACGCCTCCATAGACCAAGGCGAGGATCAGGGCGCTGATCCAGGTCACGTCGATCCAGTCGCGGACCAGGAACTTGGGCCCGACCCGCTCCAGGCGACCGGGCGGGAACCCGGACTGGCCGATCCAGTGCTGGAAGCTCATGAAGGTGATCAGGCCGACGACCATGCCGATCCCGGCGGCGCCGAAGCCGTAGTGGAACCCGAAGTATTCGCTCTCCCCGAGATAGCCGCAGAACAAAGGGGCGATCATCGCGCCGATGTTGATGCCCATGTAGAAGATCGTGTAGCCGCCGTCGCGTCGCGGATCCTTCTCGGGATAGAGCGTCCCGACGATCGTCGTGATGTTCGGTTTGAAGAAGCCGTTGCCGATGATCAACAGGGCGAGGGCCTGATAGAGCTGGCTCTCGAAGGCCATGGCGAAGTGCCCCAAGGCCATCACCACGCCACCGACCAGGACCGCCTTGCGCTGGCCGAGGAAGCGGTCGGAGAGGAAACCGCCCAGCAGCGGCGTCAGGTAGACCAGCCCGGTGTAGGCGCCGTAGAGCCAGAGCGCATCGCCCCGTTTGAAGTCCAGGTCCTTGGTCAGATAGAGGACCAGCAGGGCGCGCATCCCATAGTAGCTGAACCGCTCCCACATCTCGGTGAAGAACAAGGGGACCAGCCCGCGCGGATGCCCCAGGATCTCGGGATGGGCGGGATGGACGGCGCCCCCCTCGGACGCACTCGGATTCGACGGGTCTGACATCGACAACGTCCCCGGACTGATTGGCCTGGATCGTGGGAGGAGTGATGGGGTTCGGACGCCTCGGAATGCCCCCGATGCGCCGAACGGGCGGGAGAGGAGGTTCACAGAAGCCTAACCGAACCGAACCGAAAACCCAACCCTCGACCCAAACGGACCCGAATCGACTCGGGATCGCCCCGAGATCCCAACGGATCCCTCACCGTTCGAAGGGGCATGCCTCGGATCGATGATGCGTGTTGTGGGTTCATGCCGGGTCGTTGCCTCGGAGCGCACCCCATCGGCGTGCTTCGGGATTTCCTGCCGGTTTCGACTTCGTTCGTTCGCCCTGATTGCGTTTGAGACCGTGGACCGGGCTGGCAGGCCGGGTCCGCTGTCCGTCCGTTGACGGGCCGCAGTCGAACATCAAACCCGCTCACGGCAAGGAGATCTGATGTCATGACGTTCCACGCCACGAACCCGTCTCGAGCGATCCACAAGATCCAAGGGATCCGAGGACCGCTCGGACTGCTCGTCGTCCTTACGTTGCTCAGTCTGGGTGCCGACCGCGCCTTGGGACAGAGGGCCGAATACATCGGGACGGATCCCGGCAACTACGACAACGCCAACAACTGGGACATCGGCGAGGTCCCCGACGGCAGCAACGGTCCGTTCGACGTCTCGATCGGAAGCAACAGCGTGCTCCTGGACACGTCGGCGCAGATCTCCAACTTCGCGATCGACAGCGGCGGCTCGCTCCAGAGCTTCCGGAGCGACCTGATCTTCCAGAATCCCAACGCAGCCTTCCTCAACAACGGCACTTTTCTCATGGATTTCGTCAGCACCGGGTTCTTGGACTTCACCGATCTGGCGTTCGGCAACCGCGAGCTGACAATTAACGGGAACGGAACGATCTTCATGATCTCCAACGCGAGGATCATTGGAAATGCCGATGGGCAACTAAATCACGGTGTCGGCCACCGGATCGAGGGGAGCGGTCAGGTCATCGGTGGGACCCTCAACAACAGCGGGACGATCCTCGCCAACGGCGGCGGTTCGATCGGCGTCGGCGTGACCAATGATTCCAGTAATTCCGGCTTGCTCTCGTCGAGTAACGGCGCGTTGATCATCGGAGGCCAGGCGGGCAATCGCCTGATCAATGAGGTGGGCAACCAGCAAGGGACGATCTCGGCTCGGGCCGGCGGCACGTCGACGATCGATACCCTCCGCGTCGAGGGCGGTCAGATCGTTGCCGAGCGGGACGGGACGATCGCCTTGACCCGAGGCGCCGACCTCGACGGCGTCGAGGTCCGGGACGGTGGCCGACTCGATGCCAACACCGGCACCTTGCGCGGTTTGGACAATCAGGACGGCGGGCTCGTCGAGGTCAACAACCTGACCTTTCAAGGCGGCGGGACGTTTCGGAACGACGGCGCGATCCGAATCGAGGGTCTCGGAGAGTTGAACATCTCCGGACAGGTCGAGGTCGTCGGCGATGGGACGATCCAACTGGACGGCGCTGAGATGCGGGGCCTGGGGCAGAATCCGACCACGCCCGACACGTTGACGCTCCGGAATCAAGCGGTCGAGGGGCGGGGCGCCCTCGGCGACTACGAACTGGTCAACCGGGGGTCGATCACGGCCGATGGGGGCCTGCTGAACATCGCCCGCGCCGAGGTCGACAATGACGGGGGTGTCCTCGGGGCCAACGACGGGTCGCGACTGCTCATCTCACAGTCGACGCCGGTCCGAGGCGGCACGCTCCAGACCGAGGGGACAGGGGTCGTCCAAACGACCTTGGAGGCGACGCTCGACTCGGTGACGAACCTGGGCGACCTTGAAGCCATCGGCAACACGACGCTGGAAGGGACGATCGAGAATCGCGGCACGTTCGAGGTCAACAACATCAGCGCGAGAGTCTCGGGAGGTGACGTGACCCTGACCGGAGACGGCACTGTGATCACGACTACCGGCGGGTTTCGTGGCGATCAGCCGACCGATCGGATCATCAATGGGGTCGACCACACGATCCGGGGTGGCGGGAATATCGGCCTCAATTCGGCCGGCGTCGTCAACCAGGGGACGATCGTTGCGGATCGAAACAATACTATGTTCATTAATCCCAATGATCAGGGATTTGTCAACGAGGGAACCCTTCGCGCAGAGGATGGCAACACCATGATCGTCCTGAACACCAACGGCGCGTTCACCAACTTCAACGACGGGACGCTCTCGAGCGGTACCTATGAAGCGATCAACGGGACGATGCTGCTGGCCAACATCGACGTCGAGACCAACGGCGCTTCGATCCTGATCGACGGTGTCGAAGCGGCCTTCACCAGCAACGGGTTCGGGGCCAACGCGTTGGATCAGCTCCGCGCCAACACGAGCCGAGGCGAGCTGATCCTCCGTAACGGCGCCACTCAGACGACCGACTTGGACTTCGTCAACGACGGGTTGGTCGAGATCGGCCTCGACAGCGCCTTCACGATCGGCGGCGACGGATCGGGCATCTACAACCAGACCGACGGGCTCACGATCGTCGACGGCGAGCTGATCGCCTCCCAGTTCAACATCCAAGGCGGCGAGCTGTCGGGACTCGGCCAACTCGATGGGACCTTGATCAATAATGGCTTCGTATCCCCGAGCGCATCGCCGGGCCTGCTGAGCATCCTCGACGATTACGTCCAGGCCGAGAACGGTGCGCTCTTCATCGAGATCGGCGGGACCGAACCCGGCGCCGAGTTCGACGTCCTGGACATCGATGGCGAGGCGTTCCTCGACGGCCTGCTCGTGGTGAGCCTGGCCGACGATTACGTTCCGTTCGAAGGCCAGCAGTTCGATTTCCTCCGTGCGGCGGGTGGGATCTCCGGAGGTTTCGGGGAGATCCGCTTCGAGGGCGTCTCGGCCGACGCGTTCGATCTGATCTTGGCCGAGAACGGTGTAAGCCTCGTCGCCGGCGTGATCCCCGAGCCCAGTAGCGTGATCCTCACCACGATCGGCCTGGCTGGCGTGGCTCTCCTCATCCGCCGTTCGCGTCGACGCAACGGCAATGCCGGAATTTGTGTCTTGGTTGAGTAATTCTCGAAGGATAGTTTGGTGATAAGTTTTTTCGAGGCAATCAGATGATTGCTGTCTAGGACTGACCTTCGAGATCAGACCTCAAACAGCATTTCAATCGAATATAAGTAAGTTGTAATTGTTGCTAGTCAGGGGAAGATTTGAAGTTCATCGCATCTTCGAGGGCGCGGATCACGAGGGGGGAGGGCTTGAACGAGCCGGGCCGGTAGCCCTGAGCGATCCGGAGGGGCGTCCAGCCGTAGCGGTTCTCGTGGTTCCAGCGTTCGGGGTCGGCGCCTAGTTCAGTCAGGAGCCGGACGACCTCGGGGAAGGCGCGATAGGCGGCGCCATGCATCGGGGTCTCGCCGTGGTCGTCGACGGCGTTGACGTCCGCCCCCAGCTCGACCAGCAGGGCGACCGTCTCCAGGACCTCGGCCTCGGTCCCCGCCTCCTCGTCGACGGCCCGGACCCCGACGCCGGCGGCGGCCATCAGCGGGGTGGTCTCGTCGACGTTCGCCAACAGGGGGTCGGCTCCCAGGTCGACCAGCAGGCGGATCAGGGGGGCGTCGGCGGTCTTGGCGGCGAGCAGGATCGGCGTGGCCCCCTTCGGCGTGATCTGGGCGTAGCGACCCGGGCCGCGCTTCAGTTGCAGGTTCACGTCGGCCCCCAAGGCGACGATCTCGCGGACGAAGGCCAGGCTGGTCAGGCGACCCGAACCCCTCGGAATCGGATCGCCGTCGACGCCCTCACCCCGATTGGCCTTGCGGGTCCAGCTCAGGGCATGCAGCGGGGCGTATCCGCTCCGCTGATCGTTCGGGTCGGCCCCTCGACGGACCAGGTCGATGGCCAGCTCGAAGTGGCCGCTCTCAACGGCGAGCATCAGGGCCGACATCCCTTTGCGCGGGGCGCGGCCGCCGGTCTTCTGGGGGTTGAGCATCTCGTGGATGTCGGCGCCGGCCTCCAGCAACGCCTCGGCGACCGCATGGCGACCGTTGCGGGCGGCGAACAGGAAGGCGTTGAAGTCGGAGCGGGATCGGATCGCCATGTCGGCGCCGGCCTCCAGGAGGGTCCGGACGACCTCGACGTGCCCTTCGGCGGCGGCCCACATCAGGGCCGTCTGACGGCTCTGCTCCTGGGCGTTGAGGTCGGCCCCGTTGGCGATTAAGGCTGCGACGGACTCGACCGAACCGGTCCGCGCTGCGCGCATCAGGGCCGTCTCACCCCCGGCCACCGAGTCGTTCGCGTCGGCGCCGTGGTCCAGCAATGACTCGATGATGGCCGCGTCGCCGAAGAGGCAGGCGATCATCAATGGGGAGACGTCATAGAGGTTCCGGACTTGCGGATCGGCCCCGGCCTCCAGGAGCGAGTCGACGACCTCGGAACGTTGCCAGTGGGTGGCCCAGTGCAGCGCGGTCATGCCGTCGGGCCAACTCTGATCGAGGTCGTCGGGTTCGGCCTCGGCGATCAGGTCCGCGACCCGGGACCAGTCGCGTCGCTCGGCGGCGTCGACCAAGGGTGACGTCGATCCACGCTCCTCACCCCCCGCGGCCATTGAGACCGAGGGGGCCGCCCAAAGCCCGAGGATGGCGACGACACCGAAACCCAAGATGGATCGACAGAGCACCTGCATGAAGATACCTCGCATGGGGCCACGATTTTCGAGGTTCGTGCACCTCGTTGCTTATCCGAGCGAGGTGGGCTCGAACAAGGAGTCGACGGTGCCGTCGCTGTCGGCGAAGGTTTCCAAGGGGACGCCGACCTTCTGGAGGAGGGTCAGGTGGAGGTTGGCCAGCGGGGTCTTGTCGCCGAGCTGAATGTGTCGGCCCCCTTGCATGTTGCCCGCTGCGCCACCGGCGACGAGGATCGGCAGGTTCGTGTGGTCGTGCGCGTCCGGATCGCCCATCCCGCTTCCGTAGAGATACAGGGCGTGGTCGAGCAGTGTGCCGTCCCCTTCGGCGACCGAGTCCATCTTCTCGAGGAACTCGGCGAAGAGGCCGACGTGGAACCGGTTGATCTTGGCGACCTTGGCGAGCTTCTCGGGGTTCCCGCCGTGGTGGGTGACCGGGTGGTGCGGCTCGGGCACGCCGATCTCGGGGTAGGTCCGCGTGCTGGCCTCGCGAGCCAGTTGGAAGGTGACCACGCGGGTGATATCGCCTTGGAAGGCGAGCACCTGGAGGTCGAACATGAGCCGGGCGTGGTCGGCGTAGGCGGCCGGCACACCGACGGGCCGATCGAGGTCGGGCAGGGGGTTCTCGCGGACGTTCGCCTCGGCGCGTTGGATCCGCCGCTCGACCTCGCGGATGCTCTCGAAGTAGCCGTCGACCCGGACGCGGTCGGCCGGCCCCAGTTCGCGGCGGAGGTCACCGAGCTGCTCATGGACCACGTCGAGCAGGCTGGCACGCCGCCGGATCGAATCACGGCGCTGGCTCGACGTGCCGCCGTCACCGAAGAGCGTCTCGAAGACCAGACGCGGGTGCGCTTCGGCCGGCAAGGGGGTCGTTGGCGAGGACCACGACAGGTTGTTCTGGTAGACGCAGGCGTAGCCGTTGTCGCACTGGCCGACCGTCGAGGTCAGGTCCATGGCCAGTTCCAGGGACGGCAACGGTGACGCCCCGCCGATCGCCTTGGCCGCGATCTGGTCGACCGTCGTGCCCAGATAATAGTCGGAACTTTCGGTCAGCTTGGCCCGCGCTGCGCTTAGGAACGCCGAGTTCGACGTCGCGTGTGAGCCGGGATAGGCGTTGCGCAGCTCGGTGTTGGAGATCACCGAGACCTGGTCCCGGACCGTCTCCAGCGGCTGGAGGCTGGACGGGAAGTCCTCGAGCGTCTCGCCTTGGGGGTTCCATTCGGCGGGATTGAACCCCATCGGGATGTAGATGTAGCCGATCCGTCGGAGTCGGCTCGGGCTGGCCGGCGTGCGTTCCAGGGCGGTGGCGGCCGGGACCATCGCCTCGAGCAACGGGAGCGAGACGCACGCGCCGAGGCCGCGCAGAACGGTCCGACGCGGGAGGGCTTTCTTGAACAGGCTCATGGGATCTCCCTCAACCGGAACGGGGGACTGGAGGCGATGGCCAGGATCAACGTGGAGAATCGGTAGTCGTCTTCGGCAACGCGACGGACGATCGCGCGGACGGCGGGCTGATCGTCGGGTCCGACCCCGCGTCCCAGGGCGAAGGTCAGCAGCTTCTCGGTGAGCGTGGCGACGAACCCTTCGGGACGTGCCAGGATCGCGCCCTCCAGGTCCTCGATCCCCCGGACCTCGGTCCCGTCGGGGAGGACGCCCGAGGCATCGATGAGCGTCTCGCCCTCCAGATCGCGCCAGCGGCCCACCGCATCGTAGTTCTCCAGGGCGAAGCCGATCGGGTCGATCAGGCGGTGGCAACTGGCGCAGGCCGGGTTGGCCCGGTGCTCGGCGAGCCGCTCACGGACCGAGAGGTCGGCCACCTCGCCCTTCTCGGGCAGGTCGGGCACGTTCGGCGGCGGGGGTGGTGGAGGGCTCCCGAGGATGTTCTCCAGGACCCAGTTGCCCCGGACCGTCGGCGAGGTCCGCGTCGCGTAGGAGGTCACCAGCAGGATACTGCCGTGCCGGAGCAGGCCGCCCCGTCGGCTCGACGGATCCAAGGACACGCGACGGAACCGGCTCCCCTTGATATCGTTCCGCCCGTAGTGGGTCGCCAACCGTTGGTTGAGGAAGGTGTAGTCGGCTTGCAGAAGTGTGAGGACGCTCCGGTCCTCGCGCATGACCGACTCGAAGAGCAGTTCGGTCTCGCGACGCATCGCGTATCGGAGGTTGTCATCGAAGCTGGGGAACTGGCGGAGGTCCGGCTGGATCGTCTCCAGGTTCCGCAGATAGAGCCATTGGGCGGCGAAGTTGGTGACCAATGCCTCGGAGCGTGGATCGGCCAGCATCCGACGGATCTCGGCGGCCAGGGTCTCCGGTTCGCCCAGGCGGCCCGACTCGGCCTGGTCGAGGAGCCGATCGTCGGGCAGGCTGCTCCAGAGAAAGAACGCCAACCGCGAGGCCATCGCGAAGTCGTCGATCGGGTAGATCGTGCCCGAGTCGGCCTCGGGCGGATCGCGTTCGATCCGGAACAGGAAGTTCGGGCTGACCAACACGGCGGCCAGAGCGCGCTCGATCCCGGCTTCGAAGCCGTCGACGGCGGCGGCCTCCTCGAAGAGCCGGAGTGGCGCGTCGAGGTCCTTGGGGGTGATTGGCCGTCGGTATGCGCGACGCATCAACGGTCGGAGGATCTCCTCGGCGCAGGTCCGCTCGTCCTCGGGACCATCGAGGCGTCGGTTGAAGATCGCGCGACGACCGTTCGGGTCGTCGTGGCCTTCAGGGTCGAACGGCCCGACGATCGAGAGTTCGTAGAGCGCGGGGTAGCGTCGGGGGTGGCGGTGGCGGTTGAACCGGGCCTCGAAGGGTTGCCGCTTGATCTCGTCCAGCGAGGCCTCTCGACTCGGGAAGGTGACGATGACCTCATGGGGCCCGGCCGGCACGTCGAGTCGGACACGGAGGCCCGAGTCGACGTCGTTGGCGTCCTGACCACCGCGCGCCGGCTCGGCGACGAACTGGTGGACTCGTTGTCGGTCGATCAGCACGTCGATCGGATGTGGTCGGCTCAACCCTTCAATCCGCTCGTCGCGGTCGCGGGTCAGTCGGAGCTGGAACTCGTAGGTGCCGGTGCGAGGGAACGGGTGGTGGAACGCGCCCCCACCCCGCGTCCCGTACGGGAGCCCGTCGACGTGCCGCTGCTGGGTTCGGTCGGGGGGCAGTCGGTAGGTGATGCCGTCGGGCTCGCGACCGACCGCCCCGACGGCCATCCGGGCAATCCGTTCGGCCGCGTCGAGGTAACGGCCCAGCAGCGTCGGCGAGAGTTCGCTGACGGTCACGTTGTCGAAGCCATAGCTCGGCTCGTCGATCGGGAGCAGTTGTTTGGGATCGACCTCGAGTTCGAGCAGGTCGCGGATCGCGTTGCGGTACTCGGTCCGGGTCAGGCGACGGAGGGTTTCGGTACGTCCTGGTCGCGGATGGCGCGCTGCTCGGTCGTCGAGGCAACCGGCCAGGGCCTCGACCACTTCGCGATACTCGGTGTCGTCCGGTCGGCTGGCGGCGTCGACCGGCGGCATCTGTCGAGAGTCGATCCGTCGGAGGACTTTTTCCCAGATCGCGCTGTCCCAGGTCGGATCCGGGTCGCCGAGATCGTCGACCGGCAACGCTTCGGCATTGAAGTCGGCGGTGGCCTCGAAGGCGTTGTGACAGTCGAGGCAATAGTCCTCGAGGAACCAGGCGATCCGCTCGACGCGATCGACGGCCGGCTCGGGCTCGACTGCCTCATCGTTAATGACGGCTGTATGCCCTTCGACGGTCGTCGGCGATGATGCAACCACCGCGACGACCATGACACCGATGAGGGTCAGGGCCAACAGCAACCCCCGATCGACGGACCTCAACGCCGATCGGTTGGCGTCTGGCGTCGGGGCCGTTGTCCATCGCGACGGGGGGCGCATCGCCGAAGTCTCTCCCAAAAGGACCCACACGGACTGGTCTCAAGCCGCTTGCGGACCGGTCATCCGATCGCCACAATGTCGGCACGAGCGTTCATCAAAGTTTAATGGAACATCCGACCTCGGTTCAAGCCGCGTCGTCGAGTCCATTGAGGCGGGGGGATCGGCGGGACCGCATTGACCATCGATTGGGGAGACGATCATGGGTAGGGGTGGGGCGCGGTTTTTGGGACTCTGGGTCTGGTTGGTCGTGGCGATCGGGCTTGGGGTGTCGACGTCGACTCAGGGCGCGGAGGTCCTCCGCGACATCTCCTATCGGCCCGAGGCCTCAACGCCTTACGAACGCGAGCGTTGCCGGCTCGACCTCTACCTGCCCGAATCGGCCGACGATCGAGGGGCGTTCACGACCGTAGTCTGGTTCCACGGGGGCGGTCTGATCGGCGGCGACAAAGGCGGCACGAGCGCATTGGGTATTGCCGAGCGGTTCGTCGCTGAAGGGATCGCTGTGGCCGTGCCCAACTACCGGCTCAGCCCGAGGGTCCGCTACCCCGACTACTTGGCCGACGCGGCCACCGCCTGCGCGTTCGTCCGCCGGACGATCTCCGAGCACGGCGGCGACCCGACCCGAGTCGTGATCTCGGGCCACTCGGCGGGCGGCTATCTGGCCGCGATGCTGGCGATGGACCGCTCGCTGTTCGCCTCCGAAGGTCTGGAGCCGACCGACTTCGCCGGCTATGTCCCGGTCTCGGGCCAGATGCTGACCCACTATGCGGTCGTGACGGAGCGCGGACTGCCGCGCACCACGCCTCTGCTCGACTCGGCGGCCCCGGCCTATCACATCGGGCCCGGCGCCCCGCCGATCCTCTGCATTGCCGGCGGCGACGACGTGCCCGCCCGCGCTGAGCAGAACGCCTTTTTCGTCGCCGCCGCCCGAGGCGTCGAGCAGGAAGCGATCATCTACCTCGAAGGCCCCGGACGGAACCACTCGACCATCGTCACCCAGATCGGTGACCCCGACGACCCGGTCGCCCGGGCCATGCTCGACTTCATCGCCCAGCACAGTTCATTGTAACATTGTGAGATGCGACGGCACCTGCACTGGCCTCGGCTGGGGTGGCTGGGGACTGCGAAGCAACGCGGAGCAGACCCCGGTTCGGATGGGTTCAGGATGTCCAACCGAAGGTGATCTCAGGTGACAAACTCCTCGGAGATGTCCCGGGGTCTGCTCGCTACGCGTCGCAGTCCCCACCCACCCGAAGAACCAAGCGACTCGGTCGAAGTTGCCCTAAGCATT
>CAZSSM010000062.1:0-39744 GCA_964609385.1 uncultured Planctomycetia bacterium | reverse complement strand
AGGGCCGACCGCGATTTCCCAATCGGGAACAGATCATGGATTGCCCGAACGTCAGCCGGGATGATCGAAGGCTGGAGTTGACCGATCACTGAGCGGTCCGATTCGTCGTAACGGGAATGGTGGGCTCGGTTTAAGGTGAGCGTCGCCCATGATCGGGACGCGCCTCGACTCCTCAATGGGTCGCGGAACCGCCGAGCGGACCCGAGTGGATGAACTCTGGCGGGGTTCGGGTCGTCGGTTCTGACCCGCTCGATACGGGTCCATGGGATGACCTAGCCTTGGGAGAGTCCGTCGATTCGAGCGGGTCCGGCAATGCGTCGACGCATCCCAGTTGTTCGGAGGGAACTGCGCAGTGATCGGTATGATCGTGGATGATTCGGAGTCCGTCTCCCGACTGATCGGTCTAATGCTTCGGCGCCTCGGGCATGAGGCCGAATGGTCCGACTCGGCCTGGGCGGGGCTGCGTCGGATCCAACAACAACCTCCAATCGACTTTGCCTTGATCGACTGGAACATGCCGGGCCTGAGCGGCTTCGACATGATTCGGGCGATCCGTCGCCATCCGCGGTTCCGCAACGTCCGCTTGATCATCATGTCGACCTCCTCGCAATTCGAGCAGATCGGTCAGCAGGCCGACGACTCCGGCGCGGACGCCTGGTTGGTCAAGCCCTTCAATCAAGAGTCGTTAGAGGGTCGTCTCACGCGTCTGGGCCTGACCACCGCCCAAAGTAAGTCCGTCGTCGTGACTTCTTGAGCAAACGAGGTGCTCGGGAGATGACTGAACTAGGAGAAGATCGATACGCCGATCGTGTTCCTCGATGCACAATCCAAGGATTCAACAGATGAGGTTGTATGATGCGACCCAGAGAGATCGTCGAACCAACCATCGGATGTCATGACCAGCGGGCCACGCGCGACGAAAAGGCGAACTATGTCCTGTCGTTCACACTACGCTAGAACAGGTTGAAGTCCGAGAACGTAGCACCCTACAGGTCGCAACGGCACACTGCACTACGATGAGCAATTTAGCGGCGCAAGCCTTGCGTTGTCTCTGTGCTCGGAGCCTCTTTGTCGACAACGCCTCGCTGCGCACTAGCGACCTAGTGCTGTCTTCGCCACCATCAAGCTTGTCCCCGCCGACAGCGGAAATGGCGATGCGGGGTAAATATGCATGAACGTCACAGGACATATCTCTTTATTGCTGTTTCGGCTTGCGCCTCGCTTGTTTCGGGCTCGGTGGATGGATTATGTCGTCGCCCTGATCGGACGTCGAAGAGCGCAGTCCTCGATCGGCCCAGTTCTGGAGGTCATCGATCGAATACTCAATGCGGCCACCGAGTTTCCGGTACATCGGACCTGTGCCATGACTGCGGTACTTCTCCAGCGTTCTCGGCGAAAGACAAAGGAACCGCGCCGCTTCATTCGTAGAGAGGAAGCGTGGCGGAAGATTATGAGATTTGCTCATTTCGTTTCTCCTTGGATAGCGCGCCGGAATTGACGCGCGCCAAGGCTCCTCGCATTCGTGTTGGAGATTTCGCCGCAGAAAGGCCATGTGCAGGGACGATCACGGGGGCGCCTGACAGCTGGTTCTGGATGTGGTGCAAGAGACTCTGACCGCCGAACCTTCTTTTTTGCCGCTATGCTACTACGATCTGAGTTTTCGTCTTTATCTCTTTGGCCTGCCAACGCAGCCGAAAAAGATGACGGACAACGCACGCAAATCTGGCCGCCGACGTCCGACGTTAGGCAGGGACGCCATAGATCTTTACGATTACTGCAAGATGCCGAAGCCCAAGCCACGCGGACGTCCTGTGACGGATGATCTGTCCGACTGGCGCGTTGTCGACGACTGGCCGGAGAAGGTGCCCGTGACCCCGGAAGAGGTGGACGTCTTCGAGCGCTGGTTCGGGGACATTCTCGATGAGATGTTCGGGCCTAAAATCAGCGACAAAGGCAAAATGCGCTGAAGCGCATCGTAAAGACGCCGAAACTGCATTTCCTCGACTCCGGTCTGCTGGCCAGCGCCCGCGGCCTGACGGCAGAGAGGATCAAGGGTGACCGCGGAGCATTCGGCGCGCTGCTTGAGAGCGTTGTATTTTCCGAGGTGCTGAAGCTCATGGCGTTTTCGGACCTGAAGGCGACGCCCTATATATAATTTCCGGGACCGGGACGGGCGCGAGCTGGACATCATCCTGGAGCGTGACGACGAGAAAATCACTGCGATCGAGGTCAAGGCAAGTGCCACAAGTCAGATCCAGCAATTTCAGAGGCCTGCGGGCGCTCGCTGACGCGTGCGGCGATCGGTTTGCCTACGGCGTCGTGCTCTATGACGGCAAAGGTGTGGTGCCGTGCGGTGACCGCCTCGCGGCTGCGCCGATTTCGGGTCTTTGGAGATGACCTTGGCTGACGAGAGGTTTCAGCGATTATGCGCACATTGAACCGCTGTGGGCTCTATGCGGTCCACAAGTTTTCAAAATCGATGGAGGCGAGATGACACCAGAGAATTCTTCTGATTTGACTCATGCATTCTGTGCACTGACCGGATACGAGCCCTATCCGTGGCAGCAGGCTCTTTATCGTCAATTGGTCTCAGGGACGGTCCCGGCGGCGCTCGATATTCCGACCGGGCTCGGGAAGACGGCGGTGATGGCGCTGTGGCTGATCGCGCGGGCGGGAAACAGAAACACAATCCTGCCGCGACGGCTGGTCTATGTGGTCGACCGCAGGGCGGTGGTCGATCAGGCGACGGCGGAGGCCGAAGGACTGTCCGAGAGGCTCCGCCCCGACGCCGAGGGAGCGCTAGGCGAATTGCGCAGCAAGCTTGGCCTTAAGGATGATGCGCCGCTGCCCGTCTCGACGCTTCGCGGACAGTTCGCTGACAATCGCGCATGGCTCGCCGACCCGGCATCGCCGGCGATCATCGTCGGCACTGTCGACATGATCGGCTCGCGGCTCTTGTTCGGCGGATACCGGACGTCGCAATGGGCGCGGCCGGTTCATGCCGGGTTGATCGGCTGCGACACACTGTTTGTGATCGACGAGGCGCATCTGGTCCCGCCCTTCGCGCATCTGGTGCGTGCCGTGGCCGAGCCTGATGGACTGCGTAACGGAAAAGAGAGCAGCGCTCCGGGCTTGCATGTCATGACGCTGACCGCGACCGGCGAGGCGCCGGGCGGCGGCGTGACGGTTGGCCTGTCGGAGCACGATCGGGAGAATGCGCGGGTCCAGGCGCTTCTGAAAGCCCCGAAGCCCCTTACCTTCGCGGTTGACGCGGAACCGACGACGTTGGCCGAGTGTCTCGCCAAGGAAGCGTGGGCCTTGAGAACCGGCGACGACGGCGCCCGCCGGCGCGTCCTCGTTTATTGCAACAGCCGCAAGGTTGCTGACGAGACAAAGAAAAATATCGAGAAGCTAGCGAAGGGCGCCGAGAGATCGGGCACCCCCAAAGTCGAGATCGACACGGCATTGCTTGTAGGCGCTCGGCGTGTGAAAGAGCGTGAAAATGCGAAGGAGGCGCTCGAACAGCTCGGCTTCTTTTCGAGCAGCGAGCCGCCCGAGAAGCCTGTTTTCCTTGTCGCCACGTCGGCAGGCGAAGTGGGCGTCGATCTCGATGCCGACGCGATGGTCTGCGATCTGGTCACCTGGGAGCGGATGGTGCAGCGTCTGGGCCGAGTCAACCGGCGCGGGCGCGAGACGCCGGCGCAGGTGACAGTGGTTCCGGAGGTGCCGTCACCGTTCAAATTGAATGCGAACAAAGCAGAAAATGAAAAGCGTCAGGTCCGCATGGACGAATTGGATCGATATCGCAAAGCGATTAAATGTCTTCTAGATGAGGACGAAACTCATGATGCCTCTGTCGGCGCCATCACTGCGCTGAAGAACGACGCGACGAAGACCGAGTTGCTCCAGGCTGCGACCACGCGCGAGCCGCTGCGCCCCGCGCTGACACGGCCGCTCGTCGATGCTTGGGCGATGACCTCGCTCGAGGAGCACCCTGGACGGCCCGACGATCTGACCCCCTGGCTGCGCGGTTGGATCGATGATGACGAGACGCAATGCGAGATCGTCTGGCGGCGTTGGCTCCCCTGGCGCACTAGCGACGATCAGCCCGATCCTGGCGAGATCGCGCGTTTCTTCGACGCAGCGCCGGTGCACCTGACCGAGATTCTGGAGACGCCGATCAGATCGGCCAGTAGCGGTGTCGTGAAATGGTTGGCGGACAGAATAAAGTTCCTCGATGAAGATCATCCCGACGGTCATCATGCGTGGCGAGAGCACTGTGCGCTCCTGTTCGACCGGCGCGGCCGTTTCGTGCGGGCGGCCAGCGAGAAGGTCTTGCGGGACGAGGCGAGGCGCAAGGAATTCGCGGACGCGATTCAGCATGGCTTTCGCCTGATCGTGCAAGCCGACCTCGGCGGTCTGAGCACGGATGGTCTGCTCGACGCCAAGGCGGGGGGGGCGACCGCGACGGCGGACGGAGACGATGAAGATTGGGCCAAACAGGTTGGCTGGCGTGCGGCACGTGATGACGACCGGGCGGAGAACGACGACCAATGGCGCCCTATTCTTTTGCTCCCGGGCGTCCGCAGCGAATCGGAGGACCCGCCCCCCGGGCTGCGTGTCGAGAAATTCGTCGGCGAGACGGCGGCGAACGCCGATTATAAAAGTGCGCCTGAAGTTACCCGGCGCCGGCAATCGCTGGCCGAGCATTCATCTTGGACTGAGGCGGAAGCGGGCACACTGGCCGAGACGCTTGGCTTTGATCAAGCCATGAAGGACATCTTCCGAACGGCCGGATGGCTGCACGATTTAGGCAAAGACCGCGACAATTGGCAGGCCTTCATCCGTAAGCCGAAAAACGAGGCACCCCTCGCCAAGAATACGCTGCGCGCCGATCCGTCGCTGCTCAGGATCGCGGGCGAGACCTATCGCCACGAATTCGGCTCCCTTCTCGATGCGCTGCACGGCGCGGCGCCGGGCCGCGAGCGCGCTTTGGCCACGGAAGCACAACCACGCCTGACCGCGCTGCCGGAAGCCTCGCACGATCTGGCACTGCATCTGGTGGCCTCGCACCACGGCCGCGCCCGGCCGGTGATCGCCGCAGTTGATCAGGACCATGATCTTGAGACCTGCGAGGTGGAGGCGCGCGCTGCCGCCCTTAGATTTGCCCGGCTGCAAAAACAGTGGGGGCCTTGGGGGCTGGCGTGGCTGGAGGCGGTGTTCCGCGCCGCCGACGCCGCGGCGTCCGCCAAGCTCGACCGGGAGGGGCCGGTGGATAAGAGGCCCGACAATGGGGAGGCAGGCGATGGCTGACGCATCGATCCCTGTCGATCTCCTCAATCCTGGCCAGGTCTTCGCCTGTCTCGGCTTTCTGGAGGCAGCCGAGGTCCTGCTCGGCGATGCCGAAGGTGGGTTTTCGTGGGAGAAGGGGAGCCCTCGGGGGACGTTTCATCTGCGTGCGGCGGGGCAGAACGATCCAGTGAAAGACTTGCTCAGTTGGCTAGCGAGCGCGGACCTTAGCGTTGCGA
The DNA here is from genome assembly GCA_964609385.1 of uncultured Planctomycetia bacterium. Lineage (GTDB taxonomy): Bacteria > Planctomycetota > Planctomycetia > Isosphaerales > Isosphaeraceae > CAZSSM01. The sequence goes on along the minus strand of CAZSSM010000062.1, from coordinate 34,216 downwards.
CGCCAAGTGGATGGAAGCCGCCGGACAAGTATATTAGGGGCAAACCTGTGCCCGTCGAGATGCCGCCCAGCGTCAATCCCGACGGCCTTCCGATGAAAGAGCCTGACTTGAACAGTCTCCCAGTTCAGATCGGCTCCGTGGGCAGCGCCGATGATAGGGCGCTCGACCTTACAAGTTGGTGTGACGCTTCGAGCCGCGGGTACTTCAAGCTCTACTCGGGCAACCGCTCCGCCTTCAGCATCGCGCAGGCCGTGGTACATGGCGTGCACAAGAAGCGTAGAAAAGGTCAGAACATCGGTGATGTGGAGTTTTCCGGGATTGAACAGCTCTGGGACACGGATCGTGACGCGCGTGACGCGCTGACCCGGGACCCGCTCGGCACGCTCACCGCGATGGGCGGCAGCTTCAATTTCGATCCGCGCGGGGCTTGGACTGCGCTCGACGCCGGCTATTCGCTGAACGACCACAAACATCCCGTCGCCGCATCGCCGGTCGTCGAGATCATGGCCGCGATCGGGCTCGAGCACGCTCGTCCGGTGCAGGAGAAAGGCCGACTGGTCCGCTATGCGGTCTGGCGAGGCGACCGGCGAGGCGCCCTGCCGCCGCTCGCCGCACGGGCCGCGCTCGCAGGCTGCGACGCCTTTGCGGACCTTCGCCGCTTTCGCTTCACGCTCGCCATGTCGGGCAAGAACAGCATCGTCACCTTCGCCGAAGAGGAGCCATCACTATGACAGAGTCTCTTTCCGACGCCCTGCTCAAAGAATGGGCCGATGACGAGGCCGGGCCGGTGGCGCTGCACCTGAAGCAGCGGCTTGTTCCGGTCGAGGGCGAGGGCGGCGTGATCTTCCCGCCGACCTACGCCGATATCGGCTACAATATCGACACACTGGCCGATGGGACGAAGGTCGCGACCATCGACAGCGTCGGCAGCCAGGCCAACCGGATGGAGCCGGTCTTCAAAACCACTTTCAAAGATCTCGTGCCGCAGATCGAGATCGCGCTGGGCAATGAACGGACCGTCTCGCTGCTCGACCTGGCCCACCGCGCCGGCGATGCGGTGGTGCGTGCGGCCCCGGGGCTGAACATGGCCATGGCCGAAGCGTTCGAGGCCCTAAAAAACTCGGGCGATGCGGGGCCGCTGGTGACGCTGGCGCCGACATCGCTTCTGTTCGGCGTCTGGGATTCCCGCAGCAGTCAGGAGAAGCATCCGCGCCTCGTCCGCTCGGTGATCCGCGCCTGGGATGTGGAGGAGTTGCACCGATCGGCGCAGTTCAATTCGATCTGGAAGAAGCTGTCCGAAGAGGATCAGGCCGATCTAAAGAAAGAGGCCAAGGCTAAAAAGGTCAAACTGTCGGAAAAGGGCTTCGCCGATGCGCCAAGCGGCGAGAACCCCGGCGGGGTGGTCGCGCGAGGCGAGATCGTCCGCGACATGACCATCAATCTCGTCGCGCTGCGGAGCATCGGCGGCGATACGCCGGAGCGCGGCGGCGAAATCCGCCGCTATCTCTTGGGGCTCGCGCTCATCGCCGCCACCGCCGATGTCGCGCTCTATCTGCGCGAGGGCTGCTTCCTAAAGTATGCCGACGACAGCGACGACTGGCGGATCGTGCCGCGGCGCGGTGAGAATCAATCCGTGGGCCTGAGTTCTGATGAGGCCCGGAAGTTTCTGTCAGTATACGCCGATAAGGCCGCCGGGCCATTCCGTAAAGCCTGGCCTAAAGCGCCGAACTACAAATTCGACATAAAGGAGGCGAAAAAACTCCTCGCCGAGGAAGAGGCGCCGACCTGATCACGGGGACCGAGCCAATGACCGTCAGTATCCTGCGCATCGCCGTCCGCTTCCATGAAGGCCGCTTCCACGGCTCGCACTGGCCGTCCGCGCCCTTCCGGCTGTTCCAGGCGCTGGTCGCCGGGACCTACGGTCGGCGCAATCCGTCTTCTGAACCTGACGCCGCGCTTCAATGGCTCGAGAGGCTCGACGCGCCGACCATCGCCGTTCCCCCGGCGATCCGTTCCCGGAGCGCCTGTCTCTACGTCCCCAACAATGATCTCGACACGGTCGGCGGCGACCCGCGCCTGATCGCCAAGGTTCGCGGCGCGGAGAAGAAGTTCCGGCCCTGGCTGTTCGATGCCGATGAGGCGCTGCGCTACGGGTGGCGTTTCGAGGCCGGAGCCGCGCACGAAGCTGACGCGGTGATGCGTCTCGCTCAGCAGCTCCATACCCTCGGCTGGGGCGTCGATGCTGCTTTCGCCATCGGCGATGTTCTGACCCCGGATGAATGGGAGAAGGAGCTGTCGGACCATCACGGCCCGGTCTACCGGCCGGGTCCAGCCGGCGAGCAACAACTGCGATTGCGATGCCCGGCGCCGGGCTCGCTTGATGCGTTGAAAGAACGTCATCGCGCCTTCGGCGGACGGCTCGAACGGTCGTGGACCGGCAGCAAGAACAATCCGAAGGAACAGACGCTCTATCGACGGCCGCCGGAGCTTGTCTATCGCACCGTCGCCTATGCCAGCCCGCCGCGACGCATTCTTTACGATCTGCGCAATGCCGATGGCGGCTTCTTTGCATGGCCCCAAGAGCAGGCCCACGGACTGGTGGTGCGTGTACGTGATTTGCTCTGTGAGCGCCTGCCGAAGCACGCAGCCGCCCTGAAAGGCGCCAAAGGCAATGACGAAGCCGCCAAGGCAAGCCGGGCGCGCTTCATCCCACTTCCCTCCATCGGCATGGAGCATACAGATCGCAGCATTCGCCGCCTGCTGATCGAACTGCCGTCCGGTTGCCCGCTCAAAATCACAGAAATCTGCGCCAAACTGAGCGGCGCCTCGCTGGATACGGTTGATCCGGAGACCGGCGAGGTTCTCGCCGACGGGCCGCGCCTGATTGAAGCCACCGACATGACCACGGACACGATGCTACGCCATTACGGGATCGGCGACGGCCCTGATCATCGATATGCCTACCGCCGCTGGCGGAGCATCACACCGCTCACCCTGCCGGTAAACCGGCGGCGGATCGACCCCGATCGCCAGCGAGAGGAGGCAAAGAGCGGGTCCGAACGGCTCACCGAAACCGCCGCCGCAATCGCCGCCGTGAAGGCGGCGCTGCGCCATGCCGGGCGCGAGCGCGCGCAGGTCGTGGCGGCGCGTCCGCAGAAAGAGCCATTCAGCGGCAAGGGTCTGCGGGCGGAGGATTTCGACCTGCCCGAGCGCTTTTCGAAGCATCGGATGTGGCATCTGGATCTGACTTTGCGGGATCCCATTTCCGGTCCGCTGATCCTGGGCGATGGACGTTTTTTGGGGCTTGGCCTTATGGCGCCGGTCAAGGAGCCGCCGGCGATCCTGGCCTACGCAATCGACGCTTCGACAGATGATCCTGCCGCGCTGTGCCGCGCCCTGCGACGAGCGGTGATGCACCGCGTGGCGGCGCATCTGGGCAAGCGGTCGACCCACGATCTCAAGTCCTTCTTCACCGGTCACGAGCGTGAAGGCGCACCTTTGCGGCAGGGCGATCATCGCCACCTGTTCTTCGCCGTGGATCACACACGGCTGCTGATCATCGCGCCGCACCTTGTGGAACGTCGCGCGCCGGGATGGTCCGAATGGGAACGGCTCGCCGAACTGGACGCGGCCTTGATCGGACTTGATCGCTTGGCGCTCGGCCGCCGGACCTACCGCCTGACGCCTCTGCCGGAGCCGGGCGACGACGATCCGCTGCTTCGGCCGGCGCGGCTCTGGAAGAGCCTCACCGCCTATGCGCCGACCCGCCACCCCAAGCGCGGCGAGGATGCGCGGGCGCATCTGGCTCGCGATGTCCAGGCCGAAGCCTCGCGCCGAGGGCTTCCGCGGCCGGACAGGGACCCGGTCGTGTCGCTGGAAGAAGGACCGCGTGGCGGGCTGACCGACCGCATCGAACTCGATTTCGCCGTCGCCGTGAAGGGCCCGATCCTCCTGGGCCGCACCGCCCATCTCGGCGGCGGGCTGTTCGGGGGGCCATCCGGAAACGGAAAGGGCGGAGACTGAGCCCCGCCCGGCCCAACCATTAACCGTGGTCGAAGCTTTCGCGCAAACAATCACAGCGCGATGGACACATCGAGCGATCAGCCCAGCCTGCCCCTACCCGCTCCAGCCTGTACGGCAAAGACAGGTTGTCGCGTAGAGGATCGTGCAAAGACTTGCAGACGGCGGTGGCGGGCCCCGCGCGACAAAGATGCGAACGACCCCTTCTATTCCTTCGCGATAGCGCTATTCTAGAGCAGCCGAAGTGCGAGCAATCGCCGGATTTCGCAGTTGAGTTCGCCTTTGCAAAACGGCGGCGAATGGCCTGAAGCGGACAGTCAGCGAAGATACCTCACAAATACGATTTCGGGATCATCCAGGTCCAAATGATCGATGACGCCTGCTTTCTGGTAACCGCGCATTTCCAAGAGCGCCTGCATTGGGCGATTGGACTGATTCGTGGAAGTGAATAGTTGGCGGGTTGTTGCGCTGGTCTCCGCCGCCTGAAAGAGGGCGGTAGCTAGACCTCGACGCCGCACGCTACCCTTCACCACCACAAGCGATACAAAGTCTCTTCCAAAGAACTGGCGGCGCGACAAGACTAGGTACCCCTCTGGGAGATTACCGCGCCCTGCTACCCAGCAGGCGTCCTGTACAATTGCCTGCGAAACAAGCGCGCACCTATCGGGGTCAACATCTACAGTGGAATCAATGCGGGCAATGTCTTCAAGGTCACTTTCAGTCGATAATCGAACCCACATGTATACAAAAGATATGCTATGCTTCAGTGACCGAAATTGCCGAGGATTTGCCGTTGCAGAAAGCTCTAAGAAACAAAGGAGCGTTCTGGGGTATAGCGGAGAGGGGGGGATTCGAACCCCCGAGACCAGGTTACCCCGGCCTAACGGTTTAGCAAACCGCCGCTTTCAACCACTCAGCCACCTCTCCAAGGTGGATTGACGCAAGCAAGGCTTATCAGGCCGTGGTTGTGTCGTTCGTACTAGAAAGATAGCAGTCCTGAGGATGGCTTGCAATCCCCTTGAGACCGGATTGTGAAGGAATCCTCATCGTTCTTGTTGGGGGATGACTGGGACCCTCGGTCATCCTATGGATTGAGATATCGGGCTGAGAAATAAAACAAGCCGATCCAAAAGGACCGGCTTGTTGGGAATGAGTCGATGGTGGGAAGCAGACTCAGGCCAGTCGTTCGCGACGGATCTCAGAAGAAGCGTCGGAAGACCGGGAAAAAGTTGAAGATGTTGGTAGTGCGGACCGGGGCGATCGGCGAGCCTTCCGGGGTGAACTCGACGCCACCGGAGACACCGCCGCTGGCCAGCGAACGGTCGGCGAAGACCTGGAGGGTGAAGAGGCGACGGAAGGCCAGCGTGTCGGCCGGCAGCACAGCATCGGCCGGCGGGACGACCGGAGGCTGGAAGCCGTTGGAGGCCAGTTGGTTGTTGAAGGCCTGCAGCGCGAACGGGTTCAGCGCCGTCGATTGAACGCTGCCAGGCTGGAGGCTGGGGGTCAACTGGTCGTTGAGGAACAGGCGGCGGGCACGGATCAGGCGATCCGGGTCGAACGCTTGAGCATGAGCCGACTGACTGGCGGCCAGGCCGAGACCCAGCAAAAGCAGAGCGATGAACAGGAAGCGTCGTTGCGAGATCATCGAGAATCCTCCACAAAGGGGGAAGAGACAGGCTTTCCGTGACGGACGAGTCTGAAGCCGAATGACCGAAGGCTACAGGGTGGTGTTTGCATCGGTCCATGAGACCGAAGAAGTTCACGATCCTGAAGGACGGCGATGACGAAGGAACCAACGTGATCGGTTCGGCAGATTAACGGGTGGATCGGCCCCCACGGCGATGGTCAATGTGGGGGGATTGCGAAACGGCGCAGCATGGGCGCGCGAAACGAGATGCTTAAGGTTACCCGATCTTGACGGCGGCGGCGAGAAATCTGATCGAAACTCTTCCGAATCCTTCGGGACTTTGGCCGGTTGTGTCGATCGTGCGAAACATGACACCGGCCTTTGTGGCGTGACGAAGATTCCTCTCCGTACCAAATAGGGTCCGAAAAACCTCCGACTGAGTCCTTGCGGTAAGGTGAGCATAGGGCTCGAGGACGCATCGAAGTCGACGGGCCATGTAGGTCAGAGGAATGCGAGTCTGCCTCCTTGTGATCATTGAGGCTCCCAACCCGAACCGTCCCCGTGATGCGGTGGAGGTCGGAGAGCGTTTGAAGCGATAGGTGGCCCGAATGACGGCGCAGCGTATCTTGTTTCTCGACGACGACCCCGAGCGTGCACAAATCTTCCAAGGAATGTATCCCCAAGCCCATTGGGTCCAGACCGTCGAGGACTGTGTGGATCACTTGGATCGACCTTGGGACCTCGTCTATCTCGACCATGATCTGGGTGGCGAGAAGTTCGTCGACCTAAGCCGTGATGACTGCGGGATGGCTGTGGTCCGTTGGCTCACGCAAACGCAACGCCCGCACCTCAAGCAGACGCGGTTTATCGTGCATAGCCACAATAGTCAGGCGGCTCAAATCATGGTGATGCAGTTGGAGGCCAGCGGCTATCGCGCCGATGCGACGCCGTTCACCCTGCTGACGCTGATCCGCGATCGTCCTAACCGGACGCCCTGGGATCGGCTCCGATCATGGCTCTCGGGCCCGCGATGAACCGAGATCCATCGAGAACTCAGTTCGCGGACCCGAACCGGACCGGTCCCGATCAGCGGTCAGGCCCAGGCTCGCTCAATCGTTGGTCCGATCGACGGCGCTGAGGGCCAAAGGCATGATCTCCATGGTGGCGAGCATGCCGGCCTGGAGGTCGCCGTTCGGGTTGTCGACCAAGGCGACGACCTTGATGCCCTGAATCCGCGTGTTCACCACTTTCCCGACGAAGGTGATATTGCCAGAGAACTGGAGTTCCTCGACGGGAAGATTGACGCCACCGATGTCGGCCTGGACGCGGACCTCTTGACCGGCGCGGACGCGGCCTAGGTGCTTGATGTCGAGGACCCCGGTGATCTCGATCTTCGAGGTGTCGATGATCGTGAAGACGGGCTCGCGAATGTCGACCGATTCGCCGGCCTTCCGGGCGATCTCGACGACGATCCCATCGTGCGGCGAAATGAAGTGTCGGCGCTTGAGCCGCGCTTCGGTGATCCTGAGTTCCTCTTGGGCCATGCGAAACTTGCTTTGCTCGATCAGGACATTCAACTTGCCGACCTGAACTTCCCGATCGTGACGGATGAGTGTGTCACGTGCCGCAGCTTGTCGTCTGAACAAGTCTTTGGTCTGTGACAGTTGGGTCTCGGCCAGCTCCAGGTTGACCTCAGCGAGTCGAATCCCAGAATCATCGGCCGCGGCGATTTTGGCCTTGGCCAAGGCGGCCTCGAGGTCGTCGTCTTGCAGTCGCCCAACGATCTGGCCGGCTTTGACCCGATCGCCGAGTCGAACTGCGATCTCCTCGATGGTGCCGATCTCAGGAGCGCTCAGCACAGCCGTCTTCTCGTATTCGATCCGGCAACGACGGAGCATGATCCCGGAGGGAGTCGGCTCAGGCGTCTCGATCTGGCTGGGCGTACGCCCCTGCGGGTTCTGGATCTGGGCCGAGACGCGTGGCCCGGCCCCGACGACGAGAAACAGGACGACTGAGACGAGCAGCAAGTGCAGGCGGGTCGAGCGAAGCATGGGGGGCGAGCCTCTTCGAAAGCGAGCCGGGACTGGTCGATCCGAGGCGGCCGATCCGGCGCGGCCATCGCGTCGGACAAATCTCGAGGGGAATACGAGCCGTCGGCGACGAACAAAGCGGACCGAACGGGACGTCCGGTCCGGAGGAATGGGGTCGGGACTCAGGACAGGCGTGAACGACGATCGTCGTCACGCTGGGGATTGAGCGATCCGTTGGGGTCGGTCGGTTCGTGGTGGGTGATGACCGTCTGGGTTGCGGTATGCGGACCGTTGGCGATCGAAGCTGTCGACGCCGTGACGGGCAACTCAGGCAACTCCGATTTGGCCTCGTGTGAGGACGACTCTTCGGGTGAGCGGCCGTATTGACCATACCCGTAGCCGTACCCATAACCATACCCGTAGCCATACCCATACCCGTAGCCGCCGAACCGGCCCTGATCCTGCGAGACGCCGTTGATCAGGATGCCCAGCAAGGGCGAACCCATGGTCTGGATCAGGTCGATGACGCGGGCCAGGTCGTGTCGACGGACCACCGTGGCGCGGACGACCAGGATGATCCCATCGACGACCGAGCCGATGATCGAGCCGTCGGTGACCATCAGGAGCGGCGAGCTATCGACGATGACCATATCGTAATCGTCGCGGACCTGGCGGATGAACTCCTCGCTGAGTCGGCTGGACATGAGCAGTTCGGCGGGGTTTTCGACGACCGGCCCGGTGGTGATGATGTCGAGGTTCTCGACCATGCTCGACTGGACGGCGCGTCGGTAGGGTAAGCCGTCGCGGAGGATTTGCACCAGGCCGAGTTCGCGGTGGAGGCCAAAGGTGGTGTCCTGCGTTGGCTTACGGAGGTCGGCGTCGATCAGCAGCACGCGGCGGCCGGCGTGGGCCAGGCTGATGGCCAGGTTGGCGCTGGTGGTACTTTTACCGTCGCTGGCGGTGGGGCTCGAGATCAGCACGACCTGACAGTCGCGGTCGCGACGGATCAGGTCGAAGTTGGTCCGAAGCGCCTTGAAGGCCTCAGCGTGCAACGATCGGGGCAGGCTGTGGCTGAGCAGGCCGATCTCGCCGATCGTGGCCAGTTGATCGTCGGGGATCTGCGGGATGACCCCGAGCACGTTCGTGCGGCTGATCTCGCGGATCTCTTCCAGAGAGCGGACCCGCGAGTCGAGCAGGTCGGCCAGTACGGCCACGCCGACACCCAGGAAGCTACCGAAGAAGACGGCGATCAGCAGGACCAGGGACTTCTTGGGATAGACCGGACGGCTGGTGGCGTTGGCTTGTGCGGTCGTCTCGGCGGTGACGCTGCCCAGATCGCTGTCGAGGGCGGCCTCGTCGAGCTTGCCGAGGATCGTCTGGAAGAGTTCCTTCTTGCGATTGATGTCCTCGGAGAGCTGCAGGGCCACCCGCTGGATCTCGAATTGACCGCTCTGCTCGTTGACCTCGCTGGCGTAGGCCTCCTCGAAGTCGGCGGTGATCCCGTCGATCATCTCTAGGGTTTGCTCGTAGGATCCGAGCAAGTCGTTGATGTCCGAGTCGTCGATCTGCTGTTGGGTAGCGTTGGCCGACTCGATGGTACGACGGAGCTGTTCGTCGATGGAGACGACGGCCGAGGCGGTCGGGTCGTCCATCATGTCCATGACTTCGGACCGCTGTTGGATGAGATCCTGGATCGACAAGGCCAGCGGCATCGAACCGGTGCTGGCGGTGCTGGGCATCGGGGTCCCGGCGTCGGGACCGATGAGCATCAGGGCGTTGAGGATCGCCGCGTAGCTGACCCCTTCACGCTGAAGGTTCCGGCCCACCTCGATCCGTTTCTCCAGGATCCGTTTCCGGAATTCCAAGCCGTTGATCAGGTCATGCCAGTTCTTGGCGTCTTGGGCGGTGAGGTTCCGGAGCGTATCGACGTCGGCGCTCAGCTCGGGGTGCTGCGTCAACATCTCACGGTAGTCGGACTCCAGCACCTTGATCTCCGCGTCGACTTTGTCGCTGGCGCGGGTTAGGAGTTGCTCGACGGAGTCGGTGTTGGTGTTGATCGAGCGTTTGAGGAATTCCTGATAGGCTTTGGTCAGGGCGTTGACGAAGACGATGGCTTCCTGAGGTTCCTCAGCGAGGAACTCGACCTCGAGGATCATGCCGGTCTGGTTGGGCCGCTTGACCTCCAGGAAGTTCTCGACGACCGCATCGACGACTTGGGGGATGCTTCCATCCTTGTTGCGGAGGATGGCCTGGAGGGTTGGCAGCCTGGCCAAGTCCTCGCCGCCGGCATCGATCATCGCGCGTTCGACGACCACAGGGCTCTTGAGCAACTGCATCTGAGTTGTGATGAAGTTGTCCGACTTGTTGAGTGTCGAGAAGGTGTCGCCCAGCGGCTCCAACGCCTGGTTGCCGCGCTGAACGACCAGCAACTGGGTGCTGGCCCGGTAGAGCGGGCTGGTCCGAAACAGGAAGAGTACGGCCAAGATCAGGCAGGCCAGGATCGACACGGTGATCAGCGGCCAACCACGACGCAAGACCCCCAAATAGTAGTGGAGGTAGCCGATCAGCTCGGGGCTCCCGGCGGCCGGTGTACTGGCTGGGGTCGGGGTTGATATCGAGTCAGCCATCGTTTCCTTCACCGTGATCGGTCGAAACGGGTCCGTTCCATGGCTCGAGGCGAGCGAGTCGGATCGACGTTCCGGCGGTTTGGCAGACGGGACGGGGACGAGCCGTGCAGGGCGCCTGGGCGAGACGCCCCAACTCCCGAGTTCACCCTACGAAACGGGCAACCGGGTCGGGATGACCGAAGCTCTCGGAGCGAGACCTCGATTCCGCATCGGATCATGAAGTCCGGCCGCACGAACGAAACGGATGGGCCGCAGTGGATCCAGCCGATTCCCCATCATGCGAACCATGCTAAACGAACCCGGTCGGCTCGACGAGGCCGTGGTGATTTTCCAACCCGTCGGCGGACGGGGTGCGTCACAACACGACGGCTGTATTGGGGTCGGTTCTTCAGGTCATCAGGGCGCAGGAAATTTCGAGCGGTTGGCAAACGAGCAACCCAGCCTGGAGAGCTCAGACCAGAACTCAAAGGGGCATTACGGTGTTCTTTCGGAGACGTGACGCATGCGGCCCTTGTTCGATTCGATGCCCCTCGAATTCCTCATCTCTTCACAAAACGAGACAGCACGGTATGTCAACGAACCGAGTTCGGGCTCTTGTTTGACGATCGCAACACGGGCCACGCGGGAGCGAGGTGTCGGTCGCGATGGTGAGGGCGATCATGATCCGGATCCCCGGGGAGGTTGAAACTCTCGGCGTTGGCCTCCTGCAATGTCGGCATGATGACCGAACTTGCCGCTCGCGAATTTTTCACATCTTACCTAGTTTCCCCGACCTTCGGACAGTCGGTTCTGAGCAACGCAAGGAAAAAACGGTTCGCGTTGCAGCGAACGCTCCGGACCGTCGCCCTCCCTGCTGCCGGGGATCGGCCGGTCAAGCCTGAGCGAAATCGGCCGATCGCGAATCATCGAACCGTGATGTGGAGGGTGAGAATGAGCGAATCGTCGAGGGATTCGGGCTTGGCCGACCGAGGTCGATCCGAAGCTGGGGAGATGCCCAAGCGTCGAGGGCGGTTGATCGGGGTCGGAAGTTGGTTGGACGATGTCGGCTTGCTGTTGCTTCGGCTCCATGTCGGGTTGGCCGTGGGTCTGGGAGCGGGGCTGGCCAAGATCCAGCAGGGCTTTCCCACCCCCAATTGGTTTGTCGAGGAGGTCGCCGGTTTGGGATTCCCTCTGCCTTGGGTGTTCGCCGTGTTGGCCGTTTGGTCTGAGTTCCTCGGTGGCCTACTGGTGGCAGTCGGTCTGGCGGCTCGCCCGTCGGCGTTCCTCGTTGCCTTCACGATGGCCGTCGCTGCGTTCGTGGAAAAGGGGGCGTTCCCCCTACTTGACCTTGAAATGGCTCAAACCTTGATGTGGACCTACCTGATGATCCTGCTGGCCGGACCGGGTCGACTCTCAATCGACGCGGCGATCCGCCGGAAGGTCCCGAGTTGGATCGTTTGAACGGGTTCCACCACCGTTAAGGGCGGGATCGTCGGTCGCTGTCTGGGATGGTCCCGCACGACACTGGTTTGACGGTTCAGGTCGGTTCGGCGGTTTGGAGCGTTTGCTCGAGGATCGTCGAGGCGGCTTGCAGGACCTCTTCGCTTGAGATGTCGAGCAGGCACGCCTGTTTGCGCTCGATGCAGTCCTCGAGCATGCATCCTTCACAGTCGATCCGCCGACGGAGCACGAGGTGGCCGGGGCCATAGGGGTTCCATTTGCCGGGATAGTCCCGAGCGGTCATCAGCACGACGCAACGAAGCCCCGCGCAGACGGCCATGTGCATCGTGCCGGTATCGTTGCCGAGGTAGAGCCGGCAGTTCGTCAGGGCGGCCACCCCGGGACGGATTCCCAACGATCCGGCCGCCAAGTGACCACGACCCCAATGCGCGATCAGGTCATGACCCAGATCGCGGTCCTCAGGGCCACCGAAGATGACCGGCCAGACGTCGAACCGGGCGATCAGGCCGGCGACGACCTCGCGGTAACGCTCGACCGGCCAGCGCTTGACCGGCATCTTGCTGCCCGGCCCGATCGCGATCCAAGGCCGTCCGCCGTCCTCGAGCAGGCCGGCCCGCCAGTCGTGAACCTCGACGAAGTCGTCGTCGTTGAGCCCCAGATCCATCGCGCCGAGGCCCGGTTCGGGCACGGGGACTCCCGAGGCGCCCAGCCGCGACAACAGCATGTCGGCCTCATGGGGGAGCGTGGCCAACGGCTCGCCCTCGCGCTTCGGCGGGTGGGGGGTGAACCCCTCAGCGCCCAATACATGGCGGATCCCGGCCAACCGGTAGAACTTCAGGTCGCGACGGACCGCCCACTCGGGCCGGAGCGTGCCGTGGAGGTACGCCAAGGCGTCGAACCCCCCTAACCGGATCCGGGCCAGCAGCTTCAGCTTATCCAGCAAAGTGAACCCTTCGCCGTACTCGCCGGCGCCTCGGACGTAGACCATCGCCTCGTCGATCAGGTCGCTCTTGGTGAGCACGTCGGCGGCCAGCACATACGACTTGCCTGCCGGTCGATCGCAGAGCAGCGTAAAGTACGCGTCTGGTAAGGTCTCACGGAGCGCCCGGAGCGCCGGCAGGGCGATCAAGGTGTCGCCCAGGTGCCCGGTCCGGAAGACCAGCAGGCGCTTGACGTTCGGCAAAGCGGGGCGAGGGCTCGTCGACATCGGGCGGGATCCGTCGGTCGAGGGGTTTGGGGCTCGGCTTGGATGATGGGCTCAATAGAAAGGGCCTTCGGGGCTGACCCTACAGGACTCACGCGTTGGCCGTGCGTCGTTCTTCGAGCCACCTCACATAGTGTTGCACACCCTCTTCCAGCGAGGTCGGCGGGTTTGGGTAACCGGCCCTTCGGATTTTCTCCATCCGGGCCTGAGTGTAGTTCTGATACTTGCCGACGAGGTCCTCAGGCATCGGGATGTACTCGATGACCGGCTCCCGACCCAGGGCGTGGAAGGTGGCGGTGATCAGGTCTCGAAAGGTGCGCGCTTGACCCGTCCCGCTGTTGAAGACGCCTCGGACTTCAGGATTCTCCCAGAGCCAGAGCATGTGCGCCACGCAGTCGCCGACGAAGACGAAGTCGCGCATCTGACCGCCATCGGGATAGGCCGGGTCGTTCGATTGGAAGAGCCGGACTGAGCCGCGCGTCTGGATTTGGTTGTACCCGTGCCAGACCATGCTGGCCATCCGCCCCTTGTGGACCTCGCGCGGACCGTAGACGTTGAAGAACTTCAGGCCCGCCCAGCCTCGAGGTTCCGGGGCTCCCGCCACGACCCGATCCAGGACCCAGGCGTCGAAGTCGTTCTTGCTCTTGCCGTAGAGGTTGAGTGGCTCCAGATCGGTCGGGGGCGTCGTGTCGTCAAACCCCTTCGAGCCGTCGCCGTAGGTCGCCGCGCTTGAGGCGTAGACGTACGATGCGTCGTGCGCAGCGCACCAGTCCCAGAGCGTTTGCGAATATTGCACGTTGTTGCGGAGCAGGTAGTTCCAGTCCGACTCGGTCGTGTCGCTGCAGGCGCCCAGATGGAAGATTGCACGGAGGGGCAGTTCGCCCCCTTGGAGCCGGTCCAGGAAATGGTCGTGTCGGAGGTACCGGAACGCGTCGAGCCCGGCCAGGTTGGCGGCCTTGCTCGGCGTCAACTGCTGGTCGACCAGGATCAGCTCCCCGACGTCCAGGCCGCGACGGGCCAGCGTCTGGGCCAGGTTGGCTCCGATGAATCCGGCCGCGCCGGTGATCGCAATCATGACCTTCGGCCCCTCCGTAACCGCCCGACCACCGAGACGCCCGGCGACACCGGACTGCTCGGACTCCTCGATCTCCACGGAGCATCCATCGGCCATCCGATCCGACGAGTTGATGCCCGCCGCCGATTCTAACCGCACACCGGCCCGCCGCCAGCAGAGTCCCGGTCGCACCCGATTCGCGTTTCGGTTTCGAGACGACATCGAGGCGAGACGGCATCGGCATGACGATTTGGGGAAGCCGGTGGCTACTGACTTACCATTCACTTCATTATCACCAACGTCGGCCGCGCTGGATGCGCCCTGGTATGGTGAAAGTCGTTCTCAGAGATGCGGCCGTTTGAGCTTGGTCGTGAGGCGCCGGAGCGTAAAAGCCGATGAGTCCCACTTATCGCGCCTTCGTATTCCTCAGCGACGAGAGCGATTTCACGATCCCGGCAGCGGCCGATCGCCTCTCGTCCCGATCGAACCTCTCGGGCGTCCAGGTCGAGCGTCTCTCCGACAGCGAACTCCACCTGCTCTTCGACGATTGGCGGTTGAAGATCGTCGAGGTTCGAGGCGACCACGTGCTCGAGGAGGCGCGAGAGATCGCGACGATGCATTCTGGTTGCGAGCACGCCGATGAGGTCGCTCGATGCGATCGCCGGGCCGAGATCTGGAGCGAGGATCCCGATCCCGACATGGACCATTTCGACGACGACTTGCTCACTGTCGAGGCGGTAATCGGTTCCTTTCGCGGAGCGTTCGCGATCGATCTCGCGAGCGGCGAGTGGTGGTGATTAGTAGGTAAAGCCACGACGACTGCGATAGAGAAATGCCAATAATGGATCTCGCCAAGCTCATTCAAGACTATGGTCGTATTATTTTCAATATATAGAGAATTTTTGATGTGCATCATGTGAGCAGGCTCGGGGTAACCGCCCGAACAGCTTGTCAAGGGGATCCCACCAGATGTCTTAGCCAAGGTCGGCAAGGGCTTGATGAAGCAACCTAAAATCCAAGATTGGACCCACTTTGAATAATTGAGTATAGTTAAGATTTTTTATGTACCGTTTCGGGATGTGAAGATAATCCGTTCGGTCCCGTGGATCCAGCACGTCACGCCATCGCGGGGGAACCGAGGCGAAGGCCGTTCGATAGGTCTCTTCGAGCGGCACGGCGACGTGTCGACCGAGGGCCAAGAACAGCGGCATTCCGATCAGGTCGTCGCCGACCCCGACCGGCTCGACGAACGCTCGGACGCCCCCGGACGCTTCGTAGCTGGCCAGGGTGAGCGGCTTATCGGCGGGTCGGACATACTCCTCACCGGCGATCTCCTCCCAGACCGCGCCATGGATCCCGTTCGGATCGCGTGAGGTCGGTGGTTGCAGGTCGAGAATGAGGACGTGGATCCGATGTTCGAGCAACATGATCGTTTTGTCGATGAAGTCGCCGAACGCTTTACGACCCGATTTGTTGGCCTTCGAGACGACTTCGACCACCGACACGAGCCGGTCTCCCGAGGCATGCCGGACCGTGACGACATTCTGCTTGCGACGATAGAATGACAGGTCGGTCTCTGCACGAACTCGGACTCGCGGCTCGGCTAACGACACACCATTGCCACCTTCGTTCGCCGCAGTCGAATTGTCGGAACCATGATCATCGGCGGACGGGTCGAACCCGAAGTCCGATCCCGTTTCGACGGTCGGTTCGGTCCGGAGGGCCAGCATGTCCGGTTCGAAACCCGCGCCATGCTGTTCGGTGAGGGCATAATACGGGTCTTGGAGAAATCCTTGATTTAAGGCGTCGGCAATCGTTCCAATCCAACGTTGGTGAATGTGATGAAATATCTTGGAACTAAATTTTGACCAATCATGAATCGCCATGGAAGGTTTTCCTGGAACTGGAGATGATCCATGGACGTTATTGAGATTTCCTGAGTGAATCGATCGCTGGGGCGCCCCTTTTACCATGGTCACTCCCCTCAAAAACGATACGCGAAGGGTCCGAGGTGTTCAATCAGCGGCGGAGCCGGCCGTCGGTTGCCCTTGACGTCTGGAGCGGAGTCGTCATCCTGGACTCCTGAACAGCCTGGGAGGATTCCATGGGCACACTGACGTTCCTGCACGCGGCGGACTTGCACCTGGACAGTCCGTTGATCGGCCTGGATCGGTACGAGGGGGCGCCCGTTGAGGGGGCGCGTCTGGCGACGCGTCGGGCGTTCGCCAACCTGGTCGACCTGGCCATCGATCGCCGCGTCGACTTTGTCGTCATCGCCGGCGATGTCTACGACGGCGATTGGCGCGATTACAACACCGGGCTCTACTTCGTCGCCCAAGTCCAGCGCCTCCGGGAGGCCGGGATCCCCGTCGTCCTGATCGCCGGCAACCACGACGCGGCCAACCGGATGACCCGGACCCTCCGACTGCCCGAGGGCGTCGTCCGCCTCGCCAGCGATGCCCCGACCAGTCATGCCTGGGACGACTGGGGCGTCGTCGTCCACGGGCAGAGCTTCGCGCAGGCGGCCGTCACCGAGGACCTCGCCGCCCGATATCCCCCTGCCCGATCGGGTTGGTTCAATATCGGACTGCTCCACACCAGCCTAAACGGTCGCGAAGGGCATGCCCATTACGCCCCCTGCACCCTCGACGGCCTTCGGTATCGCGAATATGAGTATTGGGCGTTAGGGCATGTCCATCAGCGCGAAGACTTAAGCCGACCCGTCGACGATGTCCGGGTCCACTATCCAGGCAACCTGCAAGGGCGACACGCCCGCGAGACCGGCGCGAAAGGGTGCCTCCTGGTCCGGATCGGCGAGGACCGACGCGTGGCCGAGGTTCGCTTCGAGCCGATCGACGTGATGCGTTGGCACCGGCTCCGCGTCGACGTTTCGGAGGCGACTGACCCCGCTGAAGCGATCGACCGTGTCGGTCCGGACCTCGACCGGCTGGTCACCAAGGAGCCCAACCTCGTTCACGCCGCGCGGGTCGAGCTGGTCGGCACCACCGGGGCTCACGACCGGCTCGCCGGCCAGTCGGACCGCTGGGTCTCCGAACTCCGAGCACTGGCCCTCCAACGCGGGGCGGGTCGTTGCTGGATCGAGAAGGTCCGGATCGCAACTCGCCCCCCTCGACGGGCCGGACTCGATGATCCCGGACCGATCGGCGAACTGGTCCGCATGATCGACCAGCTCCGTGAGGATCCGACCGAACTTCGTGACCTGATCGGTGAGGAACTCGGTCCGCTCATCAACAAACTCCCCGCATCGTGGACCATGCCGATGGGTCATGGAAGCGGAGACCCGCACATCTCACCGATCGAATTCTCCCAAGATCCCCTGCGCGTTCTGGACGAGGTCGAGCCCCTGCTCTTCGAACTCCTCCAGGACGCCGACCGCGAGGACGGGCTTTGAGATGCGGATCGAACGTCTGAGCTTGCCCGCCTTCGGCCCGTTCACGGGCTTCGACCTCGACTTCGGTCCCGAGCCGGCCCTCCACCTGATCTACGGACCGAACGAGGCGGGCAAGAGTTCGATGCTCCGCGCGGTTCGCCAACTCCTTTTCGGGATCGACGAACGGACCGTCGATGATCACACCCACAAGTACCAGAGGCTCCGCCTCGGCGCGACGCTCGTTGCCGACGACGGCACGACCTTGACGTTCCTCCGTCGGAAGACGCGGAAAGACCCGCTCTTCGATCCCGAGACCGGCGTTCCGGTCGACCAGGCCCGGCTCGACGCGATGCTTGGCCCGATCGATCAGCGCCGCTTCGAGTCCGTCTTCGGGATCGACCAGGAGATCCTCCGTCGCGGTGGCCAGGAGATCCTGCTCGGCCAAGGGGAGGTCGGCCATCTCCTCTTCGGCGCCGGCGCGGGGCTATCCAACCTCAGCCAGATCCGCAAGCAACTCCGCGATGAACTCGACGCCCTGTTCAAACCGCGTGGACAGAAGCCCCAGATCAATCGGTTGCTCGCCCAACTCGACGACGGTCGACGCGCCCTCCGTGACGCCCAGCTACCCGATGAGCGCTACCTCGAGGCGGTCCGACGTCTGGACGCCTCGCGAGGTCGGCGGACCGAGATCGTCGGACAGCTCCGCGACCTGGCCCGTCGCGCCGAACGGCTCAAACGGCTCCGAGATGCCCTGCCCCTCATCGCCCGCCGCGCACGCTTGATCCGAGAGCGCGATGCCGATGCCGACGGTCCCGACCTCAACGACGACTTCGGCGACCTTTGGCGTTCGATCCGCGATGCGCTACATCAGGCCCAAGCGCAGATCAAATCGATCGAGGAGGATCTGCAACGGACTCGGCAGGAGATCGATGATCTTGATGCGACCATAGACCGACGGATCCTTGAGAATCAAGCGGACATCACACAAATCGCCGAAGAGATCGGCGATCACAAACGGATCCGAAAGGATCGTTCGACACTCGATGGGAAGCTCCGCGAGTCCTCACACGCGATCCGTCGGACCCTCCGCGAGTTGGGCCGCGAGCCTCGCGTTGAGGGCGCGGAGGAGCACCTGATCACCGCGAGCCAGCGACGAGTGGTCCAGGATCTGAGCGAGGAGCGGAACGCGCTACGGACCGAACTCGAGCAGATCGATCGGCGTCGGGACCGTCTCGAGGCCGAGATCGCGCGGCTCCATCGGGAACTTGAGGACCTTGGAGACATCCCCGAGACCTCGACACTGGAACGAACCCTGGAACAGATCGAGGCGCAGGGCGATCTGGAGTCACAACGTGACGACCTTCAAGGACGCGTCGACGTGACCCGGGTCGAAGCCGAGGCCGAACTCGCCCGGCTCCCTCACGCCGAGGGGACGCTCGAGGACTTCGCCCGGCTCCGCATCCCGCTGGTCGAGCGGGTTGAGGAATTCATCAACGCCTTCGAGCGGACCGAAGCGGCTCTCGACCACGCCCAAGGGGTCCATGACCAACGACTCGACGAACGCGCGGCCAATCGCCAACGGATCGAGATCCTTCGAGGCGGCGGCGATGTTCCGAGCCTTGAGGATCTGGGCCGAGTCCGACGTCAACGCGACGACCATTGGGCGGCCATCCATCGCGAATGGCTCGGCGATGACGTGGCTCCCCCTCCTTCGCAAAGCGATCGTCGTGAACATGGCGAGCCCCCAACGGATCGTCCTGTTGAGGTGGGGCATGACCTGGCCACGGCCTTCGACCGGATCCTCCTCGAGGCTGACCGAATCGCCGATCAGCTCCGGACCGAGGCCGACCGCATCGCCGAACTCGAGCAACTCGAGCGTCGCGATGCGGAGTCGGCCGAGACGATCGCCGAAGCTGAGACCGCATTGCAGCGGGCCCGTGCGGACCGCGAACGGGTCGATCGGGAGTGGGTCGAGGCGTGGACGGCCGCCAACATCGTTCCGGACGCCCCGAGGATCATGAAGACGTGGCTCCAACGCCACGCGAAGATCCTCGAACGATACGGCTCAGCCGAGCAGGACAAGCGCGAGGCCGACCGGCTCGCGATCCGGATCGAGCGGGCGCGCCGAACCCTCGACCACGCGATCAATCAAGTAAGCGATTGCGAAGAAAAGTCTCGGGTTGATGGTCGCGTCGAAGTGTCGAGAGATGTCCGACCCTTGATCAGTCTTCGAGACGAGGCGAAGCGGCTCGTGGCCTCAACGCGCGATCGACGGCAAGTTCGTGCTCGTCTGGTCGAAGCGTATCGACGAGCCGAGCGAGATTGCGAGGAGATCGCACGAGAGTTGGGGCGACTCGATCGGGCTGAGGCGGACTGTCAACGTCGATGGGTCGAGGTCGCCGAGCAACTCCAGCTTCCCGAGTCGGCCACCGGCGAAGAGGCGCGCGTCGTCACCGAGAAGCTCGTCGAGTTGGACAAGCAACTCTCCGAGCGTCGGTCGCTTCAAGGGCGATTCGATGCCTTGACGGCGAGCTTGGCCCAGTTCGGAGCGCGGGCCGAGACCATGGCCGAGCAGCTCGCGGCCGACTTGGACGGCGCGGAGCCGTTGACGATCGTCGATATGCTCCGAGACCGGCTCGCCACGATGCAGACGCGGGCCGAACGGAGGACCCGTTGCGTTGAGGAGTGCCAACGGCTTGAGGATCGACTCCGTTCGGCGCGTCGGGAATCTCAGCAAGCGAACGACGCCCTGGCCGATGTCTGTCGCGAGGCCGGCTGTGCCGAAGTCGATCGGTTGCCCGAGGCCGAACGCCGAGCCGCTCAACGTCGGCAACGGCTTCGCGATCTCCGGCAGCTCCACGATGATCTGGAGGCCCTCAGTGCGGGGCGCGGAGTCGATGCTTTAATCACTGAGGCCTGCGCGATCGACCCCGACGACCTCCCCGAGCAGATCCATCAGATCGAGTCCCAAGCGGAACTGGGCCAGGTCGATCTGGAGCGTCTTAACGAACAGATCGGCGCGTGGGATCGGGATCTCCAACAGATGGATGGTCGCGGGGAGGCCGCCGAGCAGGCCGAGATGCTCGATCAGACCGAGACGCGGTTGGCCGACGAGGTGGCCCGTTACGGGCGGCTCCAACTGGTCGATGCCCTGCTCAGACGCGGGGTCGAGCGCTATCGGCAGCGGATCCAAGGGCCGCTCTTGGAGTCGGCCGGTCGGACCTTCGCGACGTTGACATCGGGCTCGTTCCAAGACCTCCGCTGTGAGATCGATGATCGCGATCAACCGGTCTTGACCGGCCTCCGGCCCGATGGCAAGACTGTCGGTGTCGAGGGGATGAGCGACGGCACGCGCGATCAACTCTACTTGGCGCTTCGATTGGCAAGCTTGCAGGCATATCTAGATCAGCACGAATCAGTGCCACTGGTCGTCGATGATATTCTAATCCACTTCGATGACGAGCGTTCCCTCGCGGCACTCCAGGCTCTCCGAGACCTCGGACGACGGACGCAAGTCCTCTTCCTGACCCATCACCGACACCTCGTCGATCTGGCCCGCGATCATCTCGGTGACGTCGGCGTCCGTTACCATCGCCTCACACGTACGGCCCCATCGACGCCCTCGGTTCGACAAGGGTTGAAAAACGGCGCTATGGTGACCGAGTGAAGCTGCTCGCTGTTGGATTCGATGAAGGGGGATGATTGGTCGAGTGGGGTCGGTTCGCACAGATCGATCGTTGCTGGTGGCGTTTCTCGAAGCGAGTTGGGCGGCAGAGTCTGGGAACGAGTTGGTATTGTGGTTATTCTTCAATCGAGTCGGAGACCTGTCATCCTGCAACGATTGGAGCTGTGGATCATGTCGCAACTGTCGACCTTGCCGGAACCGGTTCGAGAGGAACTCTCACAACTGCGGGGAACCTGGTGGGCTTATGTGATCCTGGGGGTAATCAACTTCGTCCTCGGGCTGGCGTTGATCGGGAGCCCGTGGATCGGGACCTTCGCCGCGGTCTGGATCCTGAGCATTTTGCTGATGACTGGCGGGGTTGTTCAGTTCGTCGGATCGTTCTGGTGTCGCGGGTGGGGTGGTTTCTTCCTGAGCCTGCTAATGGGCGTCTTTTATGTTGCCACGGGCGTGATCATCTTTGATCGGCCGGTTGAAGCTGCGGCGATCCTGACCCTCGTGGTGGCGGTTCTTCTAATCGCTGGGGGATTGATCCGGATCCTGGGCGCGGTCATCGAGCGATTCGCTGCCTGGCCGTGGGTCTTGCTCGGGGGTGTGCTTTCCCTGATCCTCGGAATCATGATCTGGCGCCAGTTTCCGGCATCCGCCTTTTGGGTGATCGGGCTCTTCCTCGGACTCGAACTCTTCTTCAGTGGCCTGACCTGGATCATGCTCGGACTGTCGTTGCGGAGCCTTCCCTCGTCCGGCGATCCCGCTGAGGAGGGTGACGCGTCCGGTTCGCCCAATCCCCAGCTCGCTGTCTGATAGACGACGCATGTTGAGGTGGTAAGTTCCCGCGATGATGACGGGCATTATTTATCGGTAATAGGGACAAACTTCAATAGAACGAAGGTGATGTCGTCGTCTTGATGGGCGTGGCCGCGGAAGGTGTGGAGGGTCCGGGTAATCGCTTCAGCGATCTCTTGGGCGGGCTCATGATGGTGTTGGCGGATAACGTCGCGGAGTCGGTCTTTGCCGAACTGGAGGTCGTCGACATTGCAGGCCTCCCAAATCCCATCGGTGCCGACCAAGAGGATCTGGCCCGGCCGGAGGTCGTCCCGGCGAGCCTCGTGGTAGGTCTCCCCGGCGATGAGCCCGAGCGGGAGGCCGTTGATGTCGGGCATTTCGAGGAAGGTGTCGGCCTCGGGGTCATAGAGGATGGCCGGGTCGTGGCCGGCGCTGGCCCACCGGATCTCGCCGGCACGGGCGTTGACCAACAGGACGATCATGGTCATG
Organism: uncultured Planctomycetia bacterium; assembly: GCA_964609385.1. GTDB lineage: Bacteria > Planctomycetota > Planctomycetia > Isosphaerales > Isosphaeraceae > CAZSSM01. The sequence continues at coordinate 11,866 of CAZSSM010000062.1, read as the reverse complement.
AACCGCTCGCCGTCGGTATCGGTCTCCAATAACGTGTTGACGTGCGTCAACAGGTTGCCGAGCGATTCGGGCTCGGTAGCTCGGCTCCGGAGGATCCCTCGGGCGGTGGCCATCAGCAGGGCCGCGGCGATCCCGTGGCCCATCACGTCGCCGAGCACGACAAGGAGCCGGTCCGAGTCGGTCCGTTCCATGCCGAGGAAGTCGTAGTAGTCGCCGCCGGTCTCGTCGCAGTAGGTGCTGTGGCCGGCGATATCGAGGCCGGGCACCTCCGGAGGCTGGTCAGGCAACAGCTTCTGCTGGATCTCCATGGCGAGGCCCAGCGACTGACGGAGCCGGATCCGATCCTTCAACTCGACAGCCATCCGGTTCAACTCGTCGGAGAGCCGCGCGAACTCGCGGGTTCCACCCACCTCGACCTGGTGGTCGAACTGGCCACGACCGATGAACCGGACCGCATTGACCAGGTCGAGGATCGGTCGGACCAGAGCACTCGAGGCGGCGATGCCCAACGCGAGGGTTGCCCCGACCACGAGCAAGCCGATCATCCAAGTCTGCCGACGAAGCCGTTCGAGCCCGCCGTTGACATCCGACTCGGGGACGATCGTGATCAGCCGCCAATCCAAGCCCAGGTCCCGAGCCACGGGCGCGACCTCCACGAGATACGAATCCCCGTCATATCGGGTCGAGAGGCCCGTCGACGTGGTCACTTGCTCTGGTGAGCCGAGTTTACGGAGAATCTCTGAGGCGACGGCGCCCAAGATCGGGTCGGAGGTTCGATCGAACGGGATCTGCTCCTCGTCGACGCCCACGACCGGGATCCCCCCCGAGGCGGCCAACAAGAGCCCATCCGGTCCCACCAGGGCCACGCGTCCCCCCGACTCGGCGATCGGGAGCGATTCCAGAAACCGCGAGAGCGCGATCAGCCCCATGTCCGAATCGAGGACGCCGAGCAGATCTCCCGACTCACCGATGATGGGGCGTGTGTAGGCCAAGCCGAGCGTCGAGGTACCTCCGTTACGGCGGACCCAGGAGTAGATCGGGCTCCAGGTCGGTTCGCCGGCCTCGACGGCGGCGCGGTACCAAGGTCGATTCCGAGGATCGTACGAGTAACGACCGATCTGAGAACCGATGTGTTGGAGATCGTCGATGGCGTACTCGATGATCTCGCCCTCACCCCCCTTATCCTTGAGGGCATACTCCAGACCCGGTTCGTCGGGGTAGCGGATCACCCAGGTTCCCCGGCCATCGTCGGTGCCGAAGGTGATCGAGCTGATCTCGGGAAAGGCGACCAGTTGACGGGTCAGGGCCGGTTGCCAGTCGGCCAAGCGTTCGGGGTCGAGGTCTCCGTTGCGGATCAGCGACTCGGTGAAGTTGGTGACCTGAACGGCGTTGGTCAGGAACGCGTCGATCCGTTCCTCGACCCGCGCCGTCACCTGAACGACGATCCGGCCGGTCAGGTCGTCGACCACGCGGCGCCCTTGCCAGACCGCCAGCGTACTGAATCCCGCCACGACCAGGACGACCGGCAGCAGGATCAGGAGCGGGACGACCCAACGGATCGAGACCAGGGAGGAGGTCCGGATTGGGGCGGCGGTCGTTGGCGTCGGCGTTGCGGGTAACGACATGGAGCGGAGGATCCCGTTGGAGTATCGGACGGTTCCTTCGGACGAGCCGAGACAAATCCGATTTGTTAGAGGTTTCGATCCCAGAAATCGAGCATCGATCGGAACAGGTGGATCCGCGCGGGCCTGTCGGCGATCCCGTGTTTGCGCATGGGATAGATCATCATGTCGAAGACGATCCCGGCGTCGATGAGGGCGTCGGCGAAGGCCCAGGCGTTCTGGGGATGGACATTGTCGTCGTAGGTCCCGTGGACCAGCAGGAGCCGACCGTCGAGGTCGTCGGCGACATCGACGAAGGAGGTTTCGGCGTAGCCTTCGGGGTTGTCTTGCGGGCGCTTCATGGCGAACTCGGCCCATTTGGTGTCATAGTATCGCCAATCGGTCACAGCGGCCACGGCGATGCCAGCGCGAAACTGGTCGCTGTGCGTCATCAGGTTGAGGGTAAAGCTGCCGCCACCGCTCCAACCCCAGACGCCCACGCGGTCCGGATCGACGTCGGGGCGGGCCTTGAGCTGGGCGATCCCGTCGAGCACGTCGGACCGCTCGATGGGCCCGGACATCCGCTGGAGGGCGGTCGATTCGAGGGCGTGGCTGATCGCGGTCGAGATGCGGTTGTCGATCCGCGCGACGAGGTAGCCGTGATCCAGGAGGAGCTGGTCGAAATAGATGTCTTGTCGCCAGGCGTTGGCGACCGTCGGCGCGGAGGGGCCACCGTAGACGTAAAGGATCAAGGGATAGGTCTTATTCGGATCATAGTCTTGCGGCGTGAGGAGTTCGGCGGGCATGGGGAAGCCGTCGGACGCGGGAATCGTGAATTGCTCGGGATACCGCATCGCGAACGGTTGGAGCGGCTCGGTGTTGGGCTCGGCGAGGGTGAGAACCTTCGAGCCGTCGGCGCGTCGGAGGGTCAACGAGGGAGGGGTCGAGATGTTGGAGTAGGCGTCGAAGTAGTAGTTGCCGCTCGGGTCGAACGTGACGGTGTGCGTGCCGGGCTCCTGGCTGATCCGGACCGGGTCGCCGCCGTCGAATCCGATGCGGTAGAGGTGCTTCTCAATGGAGGAGTCCTTGAGGGCGGTGAAGTAGACCTGTTGCGATTCCTCAACGACGGCGGCGACGGTGCGTCGAAGCCAGAAGACACTCCCGGAGGCGCGGAGCGCCCAGTCCCCTTCGGTGAGTCGGCCTTGCAAGGTCCCATCGAGGTCGTAGCGGTAGAGGTGGCAATATCCATCCCGTTCGGAGGCCCAGAGGAACCCCGAGCCGCCTTCGAGGAAATCGAGGTCGTCGTGCACGTTGATCCAGGCCGGATCGGTCTCGGTAAGCACCAAGTCGACCGCATCGCCGTCACGGTCGGCGAAATACAACCGGAGTTCGTCCTGGGCCCGGTTCATCGTCTGGAAGCTGAGCCGCTCGGAGTCGGGGAGCCACTTGACCCGCACCAGGTATTCATACTCGTCGGGGATCGAGATCCAATTGGTCTCGACGACTTCTGCATCAATGTCGCGGATATTATCCCCTGAGATCTCGACGACTCCGAGCCGGACGATCGGGTTGGCAGTGCCGGCTTTGGGGTATCGTTGCTCGAGGACGCGTGGGGTCTGCGGCGCGAAGTCGACGAATCGGACCCGGCCGACGGGCGACTCGTCGGTCTGAAAGTAAGCGATCGCTCTCGAATCGTCGCTCCACCAGTAACCGATGTCCTGACGCCCGAAGATCTCCTCCCAGTAGACCCAAGAGACGGTCCCGTTGAGCCGATCGGGGCCGCCGTCGTCGGTCAGTCGGATCTCGGCCTCGGATTCGATGTCGATCATGTAAAGGTCGTTCTCTCTCACGAACGCAACGCGGGAGCCGTCGGGGGCGAGTCGGGGGACGATCTCTTCGGCGTCGGTTTCGGTGAGGCGCTGGAAGGTCGAGGCCTCGAGGTCGAGCAGGAAGAGGTCGCCGCCGAAAGCGTAGAGGGCACGACGCCCTTCGGGACCGAATTCGAGCGGCCAAGGGAGATCGTCTCGCGACGAGTCGCGGAGCGCGTTGAGACTCGCCAAGGCCCGTTCCCGATCGACGGCCGGGGTGCGCTGACCGGTCTCGGGATCGAGCCGTTCGATGGTCCGGTCCTCGATCGGCTTGCGGACGTCGAGGATCAGGGCGTCTCCGTCGTCGAGCCAGGCATACTTCGGCAGAGCGGCGATCTCGCTGCTCGCGTCGCTGTAGATCCACTCCAGGGTCAACGCTTCGATGTCGGGACGATCCTGGGCGATCGCGACCGACGATCCCCAAACGGCGATCAGGATCGCGAGCCCCTGGATCAATCCTTGAAGGATGATGCTTGAGAAAGTGGAATGAGTCATGGTCTATCGGAATCCTTGAAGCGACGGGATGATTGAGGCGATCCGATTTCGTAGAGACGCCCCTGTTCCAAGAGCGTGAGGGAGGTGGATCCAGGATCAAAGTGGTCGGGGTAATGGATCAGTCGGAACTTGGCTCGACGGTCTTCGGGGAGGGCTTCGAGGTGGCGGATGGGGGTATGGGCCGGGGAGTCGCGAGCATCGGTGGCCTCGTGGACGACGAGGTCGGCCCCGTCGCAGAGCCAATCGATTAACTCGGGATCGAAAGCGGCGTCGGCGCTCGTCGCGAGCGTGTGGCCCCCGGCCTCGATCCGCAAGGCGGTCGTGGGTAAGGCGTGCCGGGTCCAACGCGCGGTGATCCGGAACGGCCCGCAGGTGATCGGTTGTTCGATCGGGAGCGGCGACGCATCGAAATAGTGTGGGAAGTCGTATTCCTCTGTGGAGCCGTCGGCGTCGTACCACCGCATCCCGCCCGAGAGATGGTTCTCCCAGATCCGCGCGAGGGCCTTCTCCGAGCAATACAGGCGGGTCCGCCGTCCGTGGACGAAGAGGTTGATGAAGGCGAACCCCTCCAGGCCCGAGCAATGATCGGCATGGAGGTGGGTGATGAAAACGGCTCGGATCCGATCGACGTCGAGGCGAGGATCGAGACCCGCGCCACGAGGACCGGCTCCGGTCGACTCGCGGAGGATCTTGGCGATCGGGTGCGGGCAGTCGATGAGGATCCAGAAGCCCTCGAATCCGACGGCCAGGGCGGCGTTGTAGTGCAGGCTGGAGAAGGCGTTGCCCACACCCAACGGGATCATCTGCAACGGCATCCGGATCAGGCCTCCTGTCCTGGGTTGATGACCAGTCCGTCGTCGATCCGTGCGGTCTTCGACGAAGGTGTGTAGGTCAGTCCACCAATCGGCAGGAGCGTGGCATTCTGAGGCGGACTCCCGAGCACGGCTTCGACAGCGCGCCAGAGCGTCGGCAGATCGTCGAACAGGCCGACCGGTCCGAGGTGCCGACCGAGGCGTCGACGGAGTTCGGGAGCGTAAACGAGCACGGTTCGGTCGACCACCAACTCGCGGGCCCAGTCGATGAGGAACGCCTTGGGGCTCTTGAGGGCATGGGCGGTCCGACCAGCGCGCGGGAGCAGGCGATGGATCGCCCAAGAACCGAGCGTTCCGGTGACGGCGATCCGTCGGAGCGATGACAAGGGCATCGACCGCTCGATCTCTTCAGGGTCGGTCCAGAAGAGGCCGACGATCACGCCGCCGGGCCGGACGTCGGCGCGGTTCTGGAGCAGGACCTTGAAGCTCTGCATCGGGTCGCCCGGCCACGGGTGGTTGCCCGCCACGACGAGGTCGACGCCTTCTGATTCGGTCGGAGACTCGGGTTGGGCTTGAGACTGGTCGCCGACAGCGGGATTGGGGTTGTGCGGACGATTGGGCGCTTCAGGCGTCGATCGGTTCGTGAGCGGGGCTTGGAACCGTCGACGGGCGTGGGCTTCGAGGTGCTCCTGGACGGCCTCGGGCTCCCCGGCGGCGACGTGGAGCACCGTGCCTGGCGGACCGAGGACGTGACTGATCGAGAGCGAAGGGCCGTCCAGACGCGCGAGGGCCTCGGCGATGGCGTTGCGCATTGGGTTGAGCCGGGACGGCTGTCCGAGCAGATCGACCGGATCGTCGCGTCGGGTCTTGGGGTCGAGGCCGAACCGGTGCACGGCGCCCAGGCTGGACCGGTGCGCGGTGCCGGGCAGGATCAGCTTCCAGCCGCCACCGAAACCAGCCTGGAGGTGGGGCAGGACCGAGCCGATCAGGATTCGCAAGTCGGCGCGGGCGACCGGGGCGAAGATCCGGACCGGGATCCCCGAGGCGCTCGAACCGAGGTCGTCATAGACCAGGGGGTCATCGAGCGTCGGGCTATAGCATCGGTAGCGGTCGACGAGTTCCCGACCGAGCCGGGCGATGTGCCCGTCGCGGTCGACCGGCCGGTGGCGTCCGACCCCGACGGTGATCGAGACGTCGATCGGGTCGATCCCCGCGCGATGGACCCGCTCCAAGACGATCGGCAGGGCTTCACGGACCGGTGTCCAGCGCGAGGGGTCATCGATGACCAAGGCGACCCGATCGCCCGGCTTGAGGTCGGCGTCCCAGGGCCGTTCCCAGCCCAAGGGGGCGTCGAGCGCGGCTCGAAGCGTCTCGGGGTAGTCGGCGATCGGTCCCTCTAGATCGGGCCAGACCACGTCCGGCGACGGCCAGCGGGCCGGCCAGGCCAGGTCGAGCCCATCCGAACCACCCCAGGGGACCCGAGTGTCATTAAACGTATTCGGAGGAGATGGGAAAGATTCGTATGAGAACACAGTCGTTGCCGCTTTCACCCAATTGCAAAGAACGTGTCGAACAACGAAATGTTTTCGACTCGACGCCTCATCCGTCTGTTGTTTGAACCGCTTGCGAGATCGCGCAACACAACGGATGATATCGGGGAAGTCGACCTTCCTCTAGCCATTGCACGATCGACCTTGGGCGATCTCTTGCGGTTTTCTGGATCGCTGACCTTCGACTCGGGGATGTCGATTCGGTCGGGAGAGAGATCGAAGCGGGAGGGGAGATCGTTCAGCAATGGAGGGCCAGATCGGGCGTTGTGCGCGGGGATGGATGGTCTCCGAAGCAGCTCGGTGCTAAGAGGGTCGTCGGGATGTGTGGGATCGTCGGGGCGGTGTGGTCGGACGGGGTGGAGGGGCTCTCGGAGTCGGCGCTTGGGGCAATGACGGCGCGGCTGACGCATCGGGGGCCGGACGACTCGGGGGGCTATCGCCATCAGAATGCCGCCCTGGGGTTTCGTCGGCTGGCGATCCTCGACCTGCCCGGCGGACACCAGCCCTTGAGCAACGAGGACGGGACGATCTGGACCGTCTTTAACGGCGAGATCTACAACTTTCCCAGCCTTAGGCGCCGACTGGAGGCGCGCGGGCATCGCCTCCGCTCAGCCGGCGACACCGAAGTGCTGGTCCATCTCTATGAGGATGACGGCCCGGCGTTCGTCGAGCGACTCCGCGGGATGTTCGCCCTGGCGATCTGGGATGCCCCCCGGCGTCGGTTGGTCCTGGCTCGCGACCGGCTCGGACAGAAGCCGCTCTATTATGCACCTGGAGCGGGTCGGCTGGTTTTCGCCAGCGAACTGAAAGCGCTGATGGCCAGCCGCGAGGCGTTGCCCGAACGGTTGATCGACGAACACGCCCTGGACTGCTACTTCATGTACGGATATGTCCCGCATCCGTGGAGCATCCTGCGGGGCGTCTACAAGCTGCCACCGGCGCACCGGGCGGTCTGGCACGACGGACACCTGGAGCTGACCCGATACTGGAATCCGGAGTGGGACCGCCAGGAAGAGCGAACGGCCGCCGAGGACGTCGAGCGCCTCCGCGAGACCCTGGGCGAGGCGGTCCGCGAGCAGATGGTCTCCGACGTGCCGCTGGGCGCGTTCCTATCCGGGGGGATCGACTCGACGATCACCGTCGGCCTAATGCAACAGGCCGCCTCGGGGCCGGTCAAGACGTTCGCGATCGGCTTCGACGACCCGGCCTTTGACGAGACGCATTACGCGGCGATGGCCGCTGAGCATCTGGGGACCGAGCATCACCGGTTCGTCGTGGCGCCGGAGGCCTGGAAGATGGTGCCCGCCCTGGCCGAGCAGTTCGACGAGCCGTTCGCCGACAGTTCCGCCTTACCCACCTGGCACGTCGCCCAACAGACGAGGGCCCATGTGACGGTTGCTCTGACCGGCGACGCCGGCGACGAGTTGTTCGGCGGTTACGACCGTTACCGCGCCTTGGCGATGGGCGAAGTCTTCGACCGGCTGCCCGATCAACTCCGATGGCTGGCCACCGGCCCCATGGCCCGGGCGATCCCGAACTCCAGCCGGGCCAAGACGCGAGGACGGGCCGTCCGTCGACTCCTGGAGGGTTGGTCGAGGCCCTCGGGCCCGTCGAGGTATCGGGGCTGGGTCCAGATGTTCGACGAACCGACGCGGTTCGACCTGTACAGCCAAGCGCTCTTAGAGCGGCTGGCCCGTCGGGCCCAGGATCCCGAAGGGTCCGACCCGGCCGACGTGCTGACCCGGGCCTGGGACGCCGCGCCGAAGCGCGATCCAGTCACCCGCGCGATGATCACCGACCTGCTGACCTATCTCCCGGGCGATCTGCTGGTCAAGGTCGACCTGGCCAGCATGGCGCACAGCTTGGAGTGCCGGGCGCCGTTCTTGGACCATCGCGTCGTCGAACTGGCCCTGGCGATGCCGACCTCGCGAAAGTTGGGTCTGCGTCCGGGGCGGTCCAAGGGGGTCCTCAAAGCGGCCTTCGCCGACCTGCTCCCGCCGGCGATCCGGACCCGGCCCAAGATGGGTTTCGGCGTGCCGCTGGACCGCTGGTTCCGTGGCCCGCTCGGCGAAGAGCTGAGCCAGGTGCTTCTGGACCGCTCCAGCTTGGAGCGGGGTCTCTTCAACGAGTCAACGGTCCGTCGCCTCATCGAGCAGCACCGCGATGGTCAGCAGGACCACGCCTATCGGCTCTGGTCCCTCTTGATGCTCGAGCTTTGGTGTGCTCGTTATCTGTCAGCCTGAGCATCGTGGCTTCAGATTGTGGAACCCACAGCGCCGCGGTGATTTGGAAGGCAAACCGGTTCGCTGGGTGATCGGCGATCGCCCCGACGCGCCGTGTATTCTAAGCTTCTCCTAGCCGTTCATCCTCTATCAACAGCGGGCGCGACGAGGCAGTCCTCTCTGATCCGGCCTGGGCCTGAGCCAATGGAAGAGCGCCGTGTTCCCACTCTCAGTGATCACCATCGGTTGTGATTCGAACGCCCATCGGGAATTGGCGGTCGAATTGGATCGGATTTCCGCCAACTGGGAAGCTGATTTCTCGGAGGTCGATCCGGCCGTTGAAGCCTGTCGGCAAGAAGCGAGTCATCCGCGTCTGATCATTTTTCAACTGGATCGTCCCGATCAGCTTCCCGGGCTACGTTTGGTAACCTCGAGGCTCCCGAATTGGCCGACACTGGCCTTGATCCCCGATCCGAGCCAACAAGCGATCCACGGTAACCCGTTGTTCATTCCAGCGATGCGCGGTGGGGCCAGTCAGGTCGTCCTGAGGCCGTTACAGGCCGAGGACTTTCGTGCAGCCCTGGAGGTGATTGCGCGGCAGGTCGATGTGGCCCCGGCGTTGGATCGCGAGCGTTCCGGTCAGACCATCGCCTTGGCCGGGGTCACCGGCGGGGCCGGCTCGACGACCTTGGCAATCAACCTGGCCGACCTGATCTCTACACGCCCCCACACCCGGGTCGTCCTGGTCGACCTGTCATTGAAGATGGGGGCGATCGCCCTGAACCTCAACGTCGAGCCGACCTACACGATCCTCGACCTACTGCCCAAGGCCAGCAGCCTCGACGCGGTCATCGTCCAGAGCGTCCTGATCCCGATCAGCGAGGGATTCGACCTGCTAGCCGGGCCGCACTTCACGATCAGCAACACCGAGACGGTCCCCGACCAGATCCTCCAGATCGTCGAGGTGGTCCGCCAACTGGCCGATGTGATTGTGCTCGACATCCCCTGCACCTTCGACGACCTCTACTTCCGGCTGATCCATCAGTCCGACCACATCGTCCTGGTTGGCGAGCAGAAGGTGCCCTCGATCCGAGCTTTGAAGATGGTCCGCGAGACGGTCCGGGAGATGGATCCCGAATCTGAACCGGTTGTGGTGATCAACCGCTATGACTCCCGGGTGCCCAGCTTCGGGTCGCGCCGGCTGGCCGACGTGCTCGGCTTGCCCGAAGTCTTGACCGTGGTCAACGACTATAACGCCGCCTCCAACTCACTCAACACTGGCCGGACCATCCGTCGCGAGACGCCTAAGTCGCGGATCCTGCCCGATGTCGAAGTCCTCGCCGAACAGATCCTCGGGCCGGTCGCAGAGGCGGGCCTCGATTCCGGAAACGGGCCGCCCGTGGAGAAGCCTCAAAGCCTGCTCAAGAAATTTCGCGGGAGCCGAGTCGGCTGAGCCGATCGGCGATCCGGTCGAGCCGCTCCCGCTCTCCCTTGTGTCGGTCGTTCCCGACATGGTCGACCGGCCGGTCCGGAAATTTCATCGGTATGCGATCCGTGGTCGTCCGGGACATCACCGATATCAGATCCTACCCACGGCTCGAGTGATCAATTTAAGTTATTGGATTGCAACTAGTTGATTTGTGGGTGCGCTGTGTGTTCCCGGTCGTGCCGTGGTCGCGGAAGTGACCGAGGGATCGGTCGTTGCGGGGTCCTAAGATCGGCTTGGCACGGCCGATCGGCTGGGGCATGATACAAGCCTTGTTTTTCGGATCGTCCCGCGATCGTCGATCTGCACATCGGATTGTTCGATCGGGGATGTTTCCATGCCCCGACACCCCAATGATGATCGATCTCGAGCGCGAACGGCCCTCGCTATTGATCCGGCCCGTTCGCGCTCAGGGCGATGCTCCTTCCATGACTCAGCCGTCTCATTCGGATCCGAGACCCGAACCCGACCATGGTCCGGAACCGCGCGTGGTCCCCTTGATCGACGCCGAGCGAATCCAGCGCCGTGTGCAGGAGTTGGGGGCGCAGATCTCCTGTGATTACCGCGATCGCCCCCTGACCATTGTGGCGGTCTTGACCGGAAGCTTGGTCCTGTTAGCCGACCTGATCCGCCAGATCCACATCCCGCACCGTGTCGGACTGCTCCAGGCCAGCAGCTATGCCGGCGAGACGACCGAGGCCGGTCCACTGCAAGTCAACGAGGCGTTCGTGCCCGACGTCCGGAACCGCGACGTCCTGCTGCTCGACGATATCCTCGATACCGGACAAACGATCGCCAAACTCCTGACCATCCTCCCCGAGCACGGGGCGAGGTCGGTCCGCACTGCCGTCATGCTCCGCAAACGCGGACGCCAGCAGATCCCCCTGGAGCCCGATTACGTCGGATTCGAGATCGAAGACGCCTTCGTCGTCGGATACGGACTCGATTATAATGATGATTACAGACACCTTCCTTATGTCGCGATCCTCGACTTAAATCCCTAGTGATTTTTGCAAATACAGAGAGGATTTAATTCATTCTCTTGCAAGATAAGTCCCCGCCGTTCGAGCGTGTCGTTCGATTGCGGGGAGGGGATTACCGGGGGGAGGAGAACCGCATCGATAATCCGGTCGCGAAGGATGATGGGTCACCGAGAGGTTCGACGTCGGACGACCAGGGCGATCGAAGCGAGGCCCAGGCTGAGCAGAGCGGCTGAGCCGGGCTCGGGGATCGAGGTGATGGAGAGCGGGCTCGGCAGATTGTCCCGGACTTCATCGAACTCAACGATCGTCGTGGTGTCGATAATTTCAAACGTGTTGAGATCGAGTTCGTAGTCGGAAGCCAGCACGAGCGTGTCAGCTTGGACGGCGAGGGTGGCCGTTAGAGGGCGGTTGAGCACGATCGATCCGGTCGCGACCACATTGTTGGGCGGTGTGGTGTCGAAGGCCGTGCCACCCAGTGATGGCGGCGTCAGGAGGAAGTCGTTGAGCGATAACAAGACCGAACCACCATTGTCCGTCGGCGTCGTGGTCAGGCCCAGCGATTGGTCTCGGAGCACATAGCTGTCAGCGCCCGGTTGCTGGACGTCCACGAAGGTGAAGTCGCCCAAGGGGGTGGCCGTCGGATCGTCGACCTGCAACTCCAGGACGATCGTGAAGAGTGACAAGGCCGAGACATCATCGAGGGTCACCGTGAAGTCGATCGACTCGCCGATTCCGAAGACCGGTTGGGGATCGTCGAGGGTGAGGTTGAGCGAGGCGGCTGAGGCGAGCGGGCCGCGCCCCAGGGTGAGGCCATGCGTCGCGAGTAGCGAGGCGAGGCGGAGGGACATG
>CAZSSM010000061.1:0-40249 GCA_964609385.1 uncultured Planctomycetia bacterium | reverse complement strand
CGAAATCATTCGGAAACTGTGGATCCGACGGATCGTGGCACTGCGATTGCTCCGACGTGGGACGTCCCTCTCCCGAGGCGACGTCCTTCGAACGACAACCTGAACTATATGTCGGATCTCATCTCATGAGAAAGTTCTTGCGATTGATCGTCGCGACCGCCCTCGCCGTCGGAATCGTCTCGGTCGTCGGATGCGGCGACACGTCGTCCCCACCTCAGGGGAACGCGAACGGTCAGCCCGACCCCGGCATCCCCGTCTCCGAGGCCCCTGAGGCAAACGGACCGGGCGACCAGCAGAGTGGTTCGAACGAGACCAACTGATCGATCGTGATCCATGTGCGTTGAGGATGCTTCCGCAACGATCACGTTCCCATAACACCCTTTGAACCCAACACTTCTCAACCGGAGTTTCAACCTCGTCATGGCAACATTTACGCAACCCATTGTCGTTCTGACCGCGCTCATCCTCACGGGTGTCGAGGCCGGTGCTCAGTCCGGATCGACCGAGACCAAGACAACGACCATGCAGATCCCCGGAGCCAACGGCGCGAGCCTCTTGGAGCTGACCGTCGAGTCGCCCGAGCGGGTCCGAGCCGGCCGGGACTATCAGTACCAGGTCCGCGTCCGCAACGTCTCCGAGGACTTCATCCTCGAAGACGTTGCTCTCCATCGGACGACCAAGGGCGGCGTCTCGATCGAAGGGAGCGGATCGGGCCCCGACAGCGGATCGGGCCAACAGGGCTCGAACCGCGGTGATCGGCCAGGCTCGAGCGGGGACGGCTCGGACCAACAGGGCGGGTCGTCGGAGGGTCCCAGCAAGATCGGCCGCCTGGAGCCGGGCCAATCCAAGGTCCTGTCGTTCTCGGCCGTCGCTGAGCAGCAGGGCCAGGGTCGGGCCTGCTTCTACGCCACCTATCAGCCGGTCATGTGCGTGGTGACCGAGGTGGTCAAGGCCGAGCTGTCGGTAACCAAGAAGGCGCCCGAGTCGCGCGACATCTGCCAGCCGTTGCAGGTCACCTACACCGTCGAGAACACCGGCGGCGCCCGCCTCCAGGGGGTCACGCTGACCGATGAGCTCTCGCCGGGCCTGCGGACCACCGAGGGCCGCGAGACCGTCCAGCGCGACATCGGTGCGCTCGACCCGGGCCAGTCCAAGGAGGTCACCGTCGATCTCCAGGCCACCAAGACCGGCACCTTCAACAGCCGGGCCCTGGCCAAGTCCGAGGGCGACGTCACGGCCCGGTCCAACAAAGTTGAGACCCGGATCACTCAGGCCAAATTGGGTGTCAGCATCGACGGCGAGGAGAACCTCTACATCGATCGGCCGGCCACCTACCTGGTCACGCTGACCAATCAGGGCGACGGCCCGGCGCTCGACACCCAGCTCAGCATCGAGGTTGACGAGCGGGTCAAGCTGGTCAAGACCAGCAAGAGCAGCCGCGGTGAGATCATCCCCAGCCGGACCGGCGAGCGCGGGCTGACCTGGAACGTCGGCGAGTTGCCGCCCGGCGAATCGACCCGGATCAGCTTCACCGTCAACCTCACTGGGATCTCCGAGCAGGACCTGACCCGGACCAACCAGAGTGATTCCGATGCCATCCGGATCAAGCATGAGGTCCTGGCCACCTCACGTTGCGCCAACGCAGCCAGCGAGGAGATCCGCAAGGCCGCCGAGGTCCAGACCACCGCTGAAGCCGAGCTGATCACCCTGCCGGCGCTCCGGTTGAGCATGATCGACCTGGAGGACCAGGTTGCCATCGGCGAGACGGTCACCTATCAGATCACCGTGGTCAACCAGGGCTCGGACTTCGACAACGACCTCCGCGTCACCTGCGAGTTGCCCGAGGGCCTCACCTTCGAGGACGCCAGCGGTCCCACCCAAGCCAAGGCCGACGGCCAGAAGGTCATCTTCGCGCCGGTCGAGACGCTTCAGCCCGGCGAGAGGCTTCAGTGGAAGATGCGCGCCAAGCCCACCGACAGCATCGACACCCCCGGCCAAATCAGCACGCGTGCCAATCTGGACAGCGAGTTCCTCTCGACGCCGGCGGCCGCCGTCGAGCCCACCACCATCCTGCCCAAGTCCAACTGATCCGACCGATCCGGGGGGAGGGGCCCCTCGGCACAAATGCCGATATGCCGGCAACAGGGGGCTGGCTCGACTCCCCTCGGTCAAAAAACCGCAAAAATGACGGCCGTCGCGTCGACCCGCCCATCCGGGGTCGATGCGACGGCCATTTGTTTTTACGAACAAAAGTGTTAAAAACAAGCACTTCACAGAGAAATGGTCGAGACAAACAGGTTCGATCCTCCTCGACCTTGAAGAAATCTCTGGTCATGACGAGGGGTTTGACAATGACCTCAGGCTCGGCTACTTTGAGAACCGATCTCACTGAGACTGAGTCTCAGTTCTCTTGAACATCCAGGAACTTTGGATCTACGCCCATGACCGCGCCTCAGGTTCCCACCAGCTCGGACGCCCGCGACCCGATCGCCCTCTGCCTGACTGCATTTCATCAAGGACGGTTCGACGAGGCGGATATCCAGGCTCAGTTGGCCCTGGAGCAGTGGCCCAATAGCGGCCTGATCTGGCAGGTACGCGGCCTGATCCATCGACGTCGGAGCGAATTCGTGGCGGCTCGGGAGGCCCTGGAGACCGCCATGTCCTTGGTTCCGCTCGGGCCGGCAGGCCGCTGCGCGCTGGCCGATTCCTATGTCGCCTTGGGGCAGCACGACCTGGCCCGCACGCTGTACGGCGATCTGGCAGACGATCCGCAATGTCCGACGGGACTGTTGGCCCCGGTGGCCGCCGGCCTGGGCAATGTCGGTCAACCCGCCGAGGCCCTGAAGGTCTGTCGGATCCTCATCCATCGCGACCCAGACCGCCACGATGCCCTCTTCGGGATCGCCTACTACCTCCGATGCCTCGGCCATCCGGTCGCCGAGGTGATCCCGCCGATCCAACGCGCCCATCAGCTCGCCCCGGATTCGTTGCTGTACCGGGTCACTCTGGCACTTCTCTTGGGGCAGGAGGACCGGCATGACGAGGCCGAGCCCTTGTTGGACGGGCTCGACCCGGAACGACTCGGCTGTTGCCACTGTCTCCGACGGATCGCGACAATCTTCCCGCGGTGGGCTGCCCCGACGCCTTCGCGCAATCCCAACTCGCCAGTCGAGGACCATTGACGGTCAATCGTGCCCGGACCAAAAAGACAGCGTCTCAGTCTCAACACGCGACCGATTGCCGGTCGGGACTCTCCCTGAGCTGAGCCACCCACTTGTGCCCCCTAGGGAGCCGACCGACGATGACTGTCCTGGACGAGACGAAGCCCACTGCGGGAGGGCCGTCGCGACGTGCTCGACTCCGCACGCGGTACAATGCGGCGATGAAGCAGGTCCGTCGCGCCCATCTCTATGCCGGACTCTTCATGACGCCTTGGGTGCTCCTGTATGGCATCACGGCGATGCTGTTCAATCACCCCAACGCGTTTCCGGACCGCGAAACGCGGTACTTCGGGCCTGAGGAGGCGGTGGGAACGCCCCTGGAGGATTTCCCCGAGGCGGTGGACCTGGCTCAGCAGATCATCGACGTGATGAACGAGGCTCCGACCGGCGACGACGGCCAATCGCCCGGGACCTACCGACTCGTCCGACCCGAGGAGGTCCGTTTCAACCGGGATCTCTTCGCCACCGCTAAGGGTGAGCAGGGCGAGGAACACGCGATTCGGCTCGACTTGCATTCTGGCAAGGGAACCGTCCGACTCGGCGAGCCCGAAGGTCCTGAGGCCGAGCAACCCGAGCCCCCGTTCTCCAGCACGGAGCCCCTCGAGTTGGAGTCATCCCCAGCAGAAAGGCTCGGTGAGGGCCTGCCGCAGGTCCTCGAGAAGCTCGACGTGGACGGTGAGGTCGAACTCTCGCCCCGGTTCGGCCCCGACCTGGAGTTCTACGCTGAGGCGGACGACGGAACCGTCTGGCAAGTCTCCTACCCGCTCACGCGGGGGACGCTCTCCGGAAAGTCCGTCGACGCCGAGGGCGATTCCCTCTCAACCCGTCGCTTCTTGCTCCGCCTCCACCTGGCCCACACCTACCCGTCAAGGATCGACGCCCGATGGTTCTGGGCCTTGGCCGTCGACGCGATGTTCGTCTCAATGATCGGCTGGGCCATCACCGGCTTGCTCATGTGGTGGCAGATGAAAAATGTCCGTCGCCTGGGCGCGATCGTCCTGGTCCTCAGCGCGATCGTTGCTACGATCGTCGCACTCGGAATGCACCAAATCCTGACATCTTGAAAATCACACTCTTTCCCCTCGATCAACGATCGCTTCCGGACTTCGGCAAGATCGAGGGGGGACTCGAGGCGTACTCGATTCCGTTTCATCCCTGACCGGGCACAGGGATCTGATTGATCTTGGCGGCGAGGATAAAGTCGTTCTCGCTGAGGCCCCCGATGGCGTGGGTGTAGATCTCGATGGCCACGTTGCGGTAGCCGGTTAGGTGCAGGTCGGGGTGGTGCGCCTCCTGCTCGGCCACGTCGGCGACCATGGAGAAGAAGGCAATCCCACTGACGAAGTCGGGCAGGGCCCACTGGCGGGCGATCTGGGTCGCCTCTTCGTTGAGCGTCCAGCCGGGGACCGTGGCCAGGTAGGCCTGGGCCTCCTGAGGGGTCAGCTTGGGCACGCCCCCCTCACACGGGACGCATTTCTTACCGATCAGCTCTTCGGTCGAGGGGACGGACATCGTCGAACCTCCAACGGTTTGAGGGTTGACGGGGGAGGGAAACGTCTTCAGCGACGGCCGGGCCGCCGAAGATGCGTGGGGCGGTCGATCGCCCAGGGGCTCAGCGATAACTCTCGTCCTGATCGGGGAACCGGCGCTCGCGGACGTCGTCGATGAAGTCGGTGGCGGCTTTGGTCACCAGCGCACCGATATCCTGGTAGCGACGGACGAACTTGGGTCGGAACTCCTTGGAGAGCCCGAGGATGTCGTGGACCACGAGGATCTGGCCGTCGCAATCGGGCCCGGCACCAATGCCGATGGTCGGCACCGACAGCGCGGCGGTGACCTCCGCGGCGATCCCGGACGGGACGCACTCCAGGACGACCGCGAAGGCGCCGGCCTCAGCCACGGCTCGGGCGTCGGCCAGGATTTGGTCATGACCCCGCTGAACTTTGTATCCGCCGAGTTGCCGAACGGCCTGGGGGGTCAAGCCGATATGGCCCATGACCGGGATCCCGACCTCGGTCAGGGCGCGGATCGTCGGGGCCATCGCCGTGCCGCCCTCCAGCTTGATGGCCTGGCAACGCGTCTCCTTGAGGAACCGACCGGCCGTCTCCAACGCCTGGGCCACCGAGATCTGGTAGGAGAGGAACGGCAGGTCGGCCACGACCAGGGCGCGGCTGGCGGCGCGGCCGACCATCTCGGTGTGGTAGAGCATCTGATCGAGGGTCACCGACAGGGTGCTCTCGCGACCCTGCACGGCCGTGCCTACCGAGTCGCCCACCAGCAAGCAGTCGATCCCGGCCGCGTCGAGCAGCCGCGCCGTCGGGTAGTCGTAGGCGGTCAACGCTGTGATCGATCGGCGTTCGGACTTCCAGCGCCCGAAGTCGGGCACGGTCACGGGGGGACGGTCATCGGCCATCGGTCTCTCCCGAGCTGGCGTTCGAAGTCGGGGGCGTTGCCACCTCGCGGGGTATGGGCGGGACGCGAACCGACGCGCACACGCATGACCGCCTCGGCGGTGTCGGATGTCATCCGAGCCCCCTAACGCATCGTAGATTAGATGAGCGACGCGATCCGGGCGAGATGATTCCGCCGTGATCGGCCCGAACCTTCCTTGGCCGAAGGCGATCGGCCCATCGACTCAAGGGACCTTACGCTTGAGTTCCTCAAGCTCCCGGCCCGCCCATCGCCGCGCTGCTTCGTTGCGTTGTTCGACCTCGCGTCGGAACTGTTCGGATCGCGGCCGGCCTTGCGCAACAGGAACTTGCCCGCAGCACCGACGATCACGAGCAGGGCGTTGGCGTGGCAGGTTGGACGGCCCGCATCTCGTCGAGTGTCGGGGCGCGAAAGACTTGGCCGCAGCCTTTGCAGAGGACCTTGCGGCCGGCCATCGCGGAGGAGGTCCGAGTAGATCGATCCGATCGTATGACGGGCAGAGGAAACGCAGCGACATCGCGTTGAGGGCTCCGAGGACGCGCCGAAGGCATCCGCGAGGATCGGCCAGCCAGTACGTCCAACGGTCGGAGATCATGCGTTCACGTTCCGAATCCACCTCTGAGCCTACCCGTGCCACAATCCCCATGCAACCAATCGTCGGTCTTCTATGGCCTCGCGTGGATTTCTCACGACGGATCCGTTGCCTCGCTGTGGCGGAACGCCAAGTACGCCTCCAGGACTGTCCGAAACGTGGAAACATTTACGTCGCGCTCGCAGCAAACGAGCATCAAAGCCCCGTCGGATCGGAAATTGCCGTCCCAGTCCATCACCTGCTGGTCGGTCCATTCGGATCGGTAGCGTGCCAGGTGCTCTTCAGGCAACCGCTCGATGTAGGCGCGGAGGTTGATGTCGGTCTCGTCGAGCGGGGTCTCGCTGGGAGCCCATTCGAAGCCGGAAGTCGTGGACGAGGTCATCGGGGCGTCCTCCTGGAGTTGGGGAATCGGTCGGGGACTCGGAGGTCCTCAAACGGTTCGGACGGTCGAGGATGGATGACGACGGACGGACCGACCCGATCAATAGCCACAAATCCGATTGTGGACCTCGAACGGTCGGGGCTCGGACCGGGGCCGATCGGGCTCATGGCAGGTCAGACAGATCGGTCCCTCGGCAACCTCATGGTGTCGGACCGTCTCAGGCTGATGGACACCGTGGCAGGACAGGCAGGTGACCTGCTCGCGACCTTCGACGACGATCGCGCGGATGTTCTGGAGAACGTGACCGTCGCCCGGGCCGAGTCGCTGGATCGCCTCGTTGGAGAGATCAACATCGAGGTCGCGGAAGAGGTTGTCACCGGCCACGAAGTTGGCGGCGAAGGGTCGGCCGGTGCTCCTGGACGTGCCGGTCCGAATGTGGCACTGGCCGCAGATCGAGGCGACGACACGTGGGGGATCGTTCCGCGCCTCGGCCAGGATCATCTGGCTCGGGTCGGCGGCGTGGGCCAACGTCGAGTCACCGTGGCAGGTGTAGCAGTCCAGACCGAGGTCCGAGACGGCCATCGTCTCGGGGTCGACGCCGGTGGCGTGGCAGCCGGCGCAGTCGCGGTTGAACGACGAAGGGTTCCAGATCGCGCCCGCCGGGTCCGGGTGGATCAGGGCGGCGTGAGCGTCGAACCTCTCGGGCCGACAGGCCGTCTCGAGCATCTCGAACGACCCGTAGGCGACGGCCTCGCGGAGGAACCGGATCATCCGAGTCTCGCCCAAGACGTAGTCGACGTCGACGGCCGCCTCGGTGGTCCGGGGATCCTTGGAGAGCAAGGTGATCGCCTCGGGGGCATCGCTGGCCGGTCGGACGGTCCGCTGATGCGGATTCTCCGGCCAGGTCTCCCCGATCGGATCGCGATGGCAGAAGAGGCACTCATCGCCGGTGATGTAGTCGGGGACCGGCTGGTCAACGTGGTCGGCGCCCCAGGCGGCCGGATCGAGCCGATCCGAGCCCGGCTCCCCGTCACGAGTCGACGAGCCGACCGACACGCTCAGGACGGCCAGCGGGGACGCCGAGAGGATCAAGAGCAGGGTCGCGAGCGCGAGGCGTGACCGGCGCCACAAAGGTCGACCGCCGCGAAGGACTCGGGGCCGGAGGACGGACATCGTCGTCTCCCTCAAAACGGGGTCAGACCTCGGCGCGGACCCAGCCGTAGGCGGCGTTCTCGCGGAGGCCGCCCTCGTTGAGGTAGGCCGTCTTGAACTGGGTCAAGGCGTCGGCCGGGATCGCGTTGCGCTGGGCCTCGGCGTCGATCTTATAGACCCGCGCCGCGTTGAGCCCGAAGATCTGCGCCTTGTCCTGCTTGGTCAGCTTGGCGTAGCCGAACTTCTCGCAGAGTTCGTCGGAGATCTGGAACCGTTTGAACGCGTCGATGACCCACTGCGGCGAGCCCCACCAGAGGCAATCGGTCCCCCAGAGGACGCGGTCGACCCCATAGTTTTTGATGTTCTGACCGATCAGATGTTGGCAGACGATCGGGTGGGTGATGGCCGTGGTCCCGAAGGCCGACCCGATCTCACAGTAGACGTTGTCCAGTTGCGGGTTGCGCTGCTTGATCTTCATCAGGTCGGCGTGCCAGGCCAGGTCACCGGTGGTCGGGTCGAAGTTGGCGGGGGTCTCGAAGGCCGGCTCGCCGGGTCCGTGCTTGATCGCCGAGTGGTAGATGATGAAGGTCAGGTCGGGATGGTCCAAGGCGGCCTTCTCGATGTCGCCGGGGTGCGCGAAATGGCCGAGCCTCCGCGATTGCGCAGCATAGCCCTTATGGATGCTGAAGGTCTTGAGTCCCAGTTCCTTGGATTTCTCATAGAACGGGTAGGCCATCGCCTCGTCGTCGAGCCGGAACCCGTCGCCGGACCGTCCCGGATCAGTGTGGCAATACCATTTCCAGCTATCGATCTGATAGGTTTTGACCTCGCGCTCGACCTGATCCCAGAGCGCGGGCCAGTCCGGGGCGTTGGCGGCGCGATCCCAGTAGTGGTTGGGCGCGCAGTTGCCTTGGCAGAGCACGCGGGTGCTGCCGGCGATCCCGTTGAGTTCGCGCTTGCGGTTGGACATCAACCAACTGGGCAGGATGCCGCCCCGACGGTCGCGCCCTTCCAGGATCCGGCCGGCGCGGTCTTTGTCGATTTCGCGGCCCGGGACCCCCGAGATGACCGCCATGGTCGTCTCGCTGTCGAAGAAGATCTCTTTGACGTAGTTGGGGAAGCTGTAGGAGTCGGGATCGTTGTGGAGTTCGAAGCCCATATTGCGGACGAACTCGGCGCGTCGGAAGAGCAGGGGAACGCCGTCGGTGAAGTGGGTCTGGACGTCGAAGATGAAGTACTCGCCCTTGGGGAACTTCTCGTCGATGGCGGCCTGCTCGAGCGTCTCGTCCTCGTCGACGTCCCAGTAGCGTGCGCCGTAGACCTCGTTGGCGGCCAGGAAAGCGGTGGCCAGGCCCATGCCGGTCCGGAGGAAGTCGCGTCGCGGCATGCCCAAGCGCTGTGCACGCTGATCAGCCAGTTCGCCGATCCGCGCTTCCCAACGCTTCTGCTGGGCGTTCTGTGGGCGTGGGAGGAACTCCTCGTTGGAAACGACCTGGGTCGGCACCGGGGAGTCGACGCCCCGCGCCCGATCGCGCTCAATCTTGGGAACCCACATGGGACGGTCCTGCTCAGGGGAACATCGAGGCCGAGCACGCACGCACAACCCAACGACAACACCGCCGCAACCGCCACGAAGGCGAAGCTCGCCGGACCCGCATCGGGGATGGGGCGATCCGACAGAAGATCGAACCCCATCCCGCACTCACCCCATGAAACTTCAACGTAACTTAACAAAGCTCGCGACCATGGCAAGCCTCCGGCGCGACGATCGTCGCATTTGCCTGGACTCCTCCCAAGCTATCCCAGCAGGATCGCTGATTGAATGGGACTCGAGCGGTTGAATCTCAGATAGCTGATATCGTGCAAATATTAGTAAATTTCGGTTCGCTCTGGGATGCATTGCATAAACGCGGTGCATCCCAGGGCGAACCGACTCGTTCGGCGTGACGATGGGAAATCGGTGGTCGCTCAGCGGACGAAGTCGGCGTCCATCTGATAGAGGAGGGTGCCCAATGTAGAGATCTCGGAGGTGGCGTTCTCGACCCGGAAGGTGCCGGCGACGCTCCGAAGCCCCGTGTGGAAGGCGACCGCCTTCTCGCGCGGAACGCGGATCTTGATCATGTCCGACATCTTGGGCTGGCCGCCGAAGCAGCACTCGCCCTTGTCGCGGCAGAGGACGAAGGTCGTAATTCCGCGCTGCTGCGAAGTCGGGTACATATACCCTTTGATGAACACCTTCTGAGAGTTGAGGTCGCGGGCTGACTCGGGGACCAATTCGATGGTGCCCGGCTCGGGTTGGAGAATCTCGTAGGAGATCCGCTCGTAGCCCTCAGGCACCTCGGTCAGGTCGAAGACGAACCGGCCGGTCAGGCCGCTGACCAACACGATCGCTGAGAGGAGCGTGCCGATCCAGGCCGGGCCCCGCCCCGTCAGGTCGTCGACGCGAGCGATCTGTCGCAACGCGATCACGCCCAAGATCAGGCCCAAGGCCGGCGCCACCGCGAAGAGGGCCGGGGGCATCGTCAAGACCGTCGAGGCCACCAGCGGCACCGCGACGATCCCCAGGATCAGCGAGGCGATCGCCTGCGGGCAGATCCGGCGATACGTCGTCATCTCCGCATCGTGATAGTCATCGAGCAGCACTTCATCAATCTTGGTCATCGGGGATCTCTCCCTCCGCAAGGCGAAGGCGACGCCGACTCGGCGAGACACAACCGATCGCGGCGATCACGGGATGATGGATCAGAGTCCGGGAGAACTTGGGGGCGGGGACAAGGCAACTTCCTAGACCACGGTGATCGAGGTTCAGTTGGCCACCAGGGCCCGACCCACATCGGTTTTATACGCCATCCTCGCGGGCAGGTAGCCCGCCACCAGGGCCAGTCCGATCACGATCGGGATCAGGGCCAGCTCGGACCAGACCAACGAGAACGCGCCGACCGGAATCCCGGTCTGTCGGGTGACCAACGGGCCCAGCGCGGCCAGCAGGCCGTGGCCGAGCAGCCAGCCGATCGCCGCACCGAGGGACGCCAGCAGGACCGACTCGAGCAGGACGATGACCAGGATGTCGACCCGACGCGCCCCGAGGGCCCGCATCACCGCAATCTCGATCTTGCGGTCGTTCATTGAGTTGACCAGGCTGACCAGGATCCCGACCGCCGAGACGATCACGATCAGGATCGTCAGGCCCAGCAGGAGGTACTCGATCGGGTCGACGATCGCGCCGAAGAGCATCGAGATCTCGCGGACCGGCGAGACGGCCTGACCCACCAAGCCCTCGTTGATCAAGTTGGGCAACTGGATCGCCTCCTCGAACCCCTTGGCTTTGACCAACAAGGCCGTCACCTCGCGCTGCGACTCGGGAAGAGGCTCGTGCGCATGACCGGAATGGTCATGCCCTTCGTGGCCGTGGCCGGCATGGTCCGCATGGTCGTCATGGCCATGAGCGGAATGGTCATGCCCTTCGTGGTCGTGGCCGGCATGGTCCACATGGTCGTCGTGGGCATGCTCATCGTGATCATGGGCATCATGCTTGTGATCGGCGTCATTTCCATGATCGTGGCCGGCATGCTCGTGATCGTCATCGTGCTCAGAATGGTCGTCGTCATTGTGATCATGGGCGTGCCCGTCATGATCGTCACCCTCGTGATCGTGACCCTCGCCATCACCGTGGTCATGGTCATGGGCGTCGACATTGGGTTCGCCGGAACCCTCGCCGGGTTTGGCGTGGTCTTCGAGCAGGTAGAAGCCTTCCATGTTGACGAAGAGGGCGCGATCGTTGGGCGTGCCGGTCGGTTCAAGGATCCCGACGACGCGGAACGGGTCGTGCGCGTGCCCATCCTGTTCGTCGGAAACGCCGTGGGTGGGCTCGAAGGTGTCGCCGACCTTCAAGCCGGTCTGGACCGCCACGACCGAGCCGATGACGGCCTCGAAAAAGTGATCGACTTCGAAGTTACGCCCATCGGCGAAGGCATAGGTTCGGTCGTCGACATAGGGGATCTCGAACAGCTCAGGGACGGTGGCGACGACCCGGAACTCCTGGTAGCTGTCGCCCATACAGAGCGGGATGACCCGATCGACGTACTCGGAATACTGTCCGTCCCGGAACTCACGGTAGTAGCTGTAGGGAAGGTTCTCGACCGGCGAGCTGAGGTGATAGACGGTGTTGAGGACCAGTTGGAGCCGCCCCCCTTTGGCGCCGACGATCATGTCGTAGCCGAGGCTGGCATTGCGTTGGAAGGCGTCGGTGACGATCCCGTAGACGACCAGGACGCCGACAACGAGCATGACGCCCAAGGCCATGGAGAGCCCAGTCAGCATCGTCGAGAGCGAGCGCTGGGTGAGCGAGCGCAGGGCGATGGTCCAGAGGTTCACGTCAGGCTCTCCTCGGCGGTAACGACGGGCTTGACAGGAGTCCCGGTGGGATTCGGAGTCGGCGTTGTGGGATTGGTGTCGGCCAGCACGCGGTTGAAGCTCTCCAAGGCGTCGACGCGCTCGAACTGCGAGGCGACCTCGGGCGCGTGGGTGACCATCAGCAAGGCGACTTGTTCCTCACGGCAAGCCTCGCGGATCAGTTCGAGGACCTGCTGCTGGTTATGTGGGTCGAGGTGGGCGGTCGGTTCGTCGGCTAACAGAAGTTTGGGCCGCCCGACCAGAGCCCGCGCCACGGCGACGCGTTGCCGCTCGCCGAGGGAGAGCGCTGCGGGGCGGTGGTCCAGCCGATGTCCCAGGCCGACCCGCTCCAACAACGCAAGGGCCCGGTCGCGATCGGGGCTCCGACGTCCGAAGGTCATGCCCAAGAGCACGTTCTCCAGGGCGTTGAAGCCCTCCAGCAGGTTGAGCGTTTGGAAGATGACGCCGATCGACTCGGCCCGAAACCGATCGCGCTCCTCCTCGGAGAGCCGGGTGATATCCAGCTCATCAAAGTAGACGTGCCCGGAACTGGGCAAGCTCAGCCCGGCGAGGATCTGGATCAGGCTGGTCTTGCCGCTCCCGCTGCGGCCCATCATCGCCACCTGCTCGGCCGAATCGATCCGATAACTGGGGATGTCCAGGATCGGGATCAGCCGCCCGTCGGGTTCCCGATAGACCTTCTTCAAGTTGTCCAGGCGAACCATCAACGTCGCTCCCGAAGGACCTCGGCGCTGGAGGAACGATCGGCGCACGCCTCGACGGCGCACGCAGACCCCACGCCTAGCAGGTACGCCGGCGCACGGATCGGAGTTCGTCGCCCGTGGAGCAAACCGCTTTGATAAACGCCGTCGGACCTGGGGAGTCCGATCCGGGAAGACCAAGACGTCTATCGGACCGTCGAAAACGTGGAGCGTTACTGTTGTTGCTGTTGCTGACTGGTCTGTGGCGAGGGACCCCGTCCGTGTCCGGAAAACCAGGAGGACTGAGGCCACTCGGTGACGATGGCCGGGTGATGGAACCGGGGCGCCTCGGCGGGTCGGACGGTCACCGAGACGCTCAGCTTGCTGTTGGCCTGACCTCGATAGATCCCCTTGGTCGGCGGGACGTCGGCGTAGTCGCGGCCCACCGCGACGCGGACGTGGCGGTCCTCGACGATCAGGTCGTTGGTCGGGTCCATACCGATCCATCCCAGCTCAGGAAGACAGGCCTCGACCCAGGCGTGGGTCGCGTCGGGCTCGGAGCGGTCGTGGTCCTCGGAACGGTGGTAGAGATACCCGCTGACGTATCGGCTGGGGATCCCCAGGCGGCGGGCCAAGGCGATCATTAGGTGCGAGAAGTCTTGGCAGACCCCTCGGCGCGTCTCCAAGGCCACCTCGATCGGCGAATCGACCCGCGTGCTCTGCAGCTGGTAGGCGAACTGCTCGGCGATGGTCGTCCGGATCCGGTGCAGCATCGTCAACGGGTCGTCCTCGCGATGGTCGAGCCCGACCTCCGCCGCGAAGGCCAACAACTCGGGGGTCTCGACGGCGAACCGGCTCGGCTGGAGCATCTCCCAACAGTCATCGTCCTCGATCAGCTCGGCGCAGGCCTCCCAGGCCGTCACATCCAGTCGCTCGGGCAAGGGCGCGGGCTGCTGGACGTCGACCTCCGCCTCGGAGGTGATCGTCAAGGTCCGGTGCGGGGCCGGCACGTCGAAGTGGTGGACGAAGTTGCTTAAGGCGTCGAGGTACTCGAAGACCCGCGCCTGCGGCTCGACGCGGAGCCCGAACGACCAGCAGCGCTGCGTCCCCTCGGAGCGCGGACAGGACCGGACCTCCATGACGCTCTCGGAGACCGGGACGTCGTAGTCGTAGGTCGTCTTGTGCTCGATGCGGTAGTACAACGGTCCGGATCTCCTGGCGGGAGGCGGGGAGCAAGCGGTAGGGGGTTAGCTCAGCGGAGCAGGGCCGCTTCGACCGGATAGGCGATGTAGACGTTATGGATCGCGCGATCGATCTCGTTGCAGCCCCGGACGATCTGCTGGAGGAAGCTCGGGACCCCTTGGCGCAAGACCTCTTCGACCTGCGCGAAGGTCAAGGTGGCATGGAGTCGACCGGCCAGCCGCTCCAGGGGCGAGTCCGACGACCGGGTCGTCCTCGCGATCTCCTCCAGGGCCTGCTGGATCTGATTGATCGCATAGCGGATCGCGTGCGGGTGCGCTGGGTCCAGCAGGAGCAGCTCCAGGACCCGGTCGGGCCGAGGGGTCGGCGAATAGAGTTCGCAGTAGGTCTCGAAGGCCAGGCAGGTCTTGAGCAGTCCGACCCATTCGAGCGAGTCCTGCGGGACGGCGCGGGGGTCGCCCTCAGGGCCGAGGAGCAGCTCCCAGTGCGCGCCTAGGAGCGTGGCCGTATTGATGACCCGTTCCAAGTCGCGGCCCAGACCGAGGAAGTCCCAACCCTCGGCGCGTCGGATCGTCGAGTCGCTCAGGCCACGAAACAGGTGCACGCCGTTAGAGAGGACTCGAAGGAACGCGTGCGGCTGGTGTCGCCAACGCCAGGTCGAGCCCGGCTCGGTGACCTGCAGGTAGAGGCTGTTGAGCTGCTCCCACATCTCCGAGCTGATCTGCTCGCGGACCTGTCGCGCGTTCTCACGAGCCAGGGACAGGCAGGTCAGGACCGAAGCCGGGTGCTGGGCGTCGATGGCCAGGGTCTCGAGGACCCCGTTGGCCCCCCTGGAGACCAAGGCCGGATCGCGGA
Source organism: uncultured Planctomycetia bacterium (assembly GCA_964609385.1). Lineage (GTDB taxonomy): Bacteria > Planctomycetota > Planctomycetia > Isosphaerales > Isosphaeraceae > CAZSSM01. The sequence goes on along the minus strand of CAZSSM010000061.1, from coordinate 25,324 downwards.
CTTGGAGCGAGGCCAACAGGAGCCCGATCCGGTGCCGCGCCCCGTCCTCGCTGCGGTCCAGGAAGAAATCGAGCGAGACCTGGAGCATCCGCGCCGTGTGCTCGGCCCGCTCCAGATAACGGCTCAGCCAATAGAGCTGGTCGGCCACGCGCGAGAGCATCGCGATCTCTCCGATCTTCATCGGGACCCGTCGGATCCCGAGGCATTCCAAGGCGCACAACGGTTGGTGCAACAGGGACGGCGGCCCGGCGATCCGCCTCACTCGTAGAGGACCCAGGTGTCCTTGCTTCCGCCGCCTTGGGAGGAATTGACGACCAGCGAGCCGCGCTTCAGGGCGACGCGGGTCAAGCCACCGGGGACGATCGTGATCTGGTCGGCGCCGTTGAGGACAAAGGGGCGGAGGTCGACGTGACGCGGCTCGATCTTGGCGTCGATGTAGCAGGGACTCCGGGAGAGGGCCAAGGTCGGCTGCGCGATGTAGTTGCGCGGGTTATCCAAGACCCGCTGGCGGAACTCCTCGCGCTCCGATTCGGTGCTCTGTGGACCGATCAGCATCCCGTAACCGCCCGACTCGCCGACGGCCTTGACCACATATCGCTCCAGATGGGCCAAGACGTGTTGGCACTGGACCGGATCGCCCAACAGATAGGTCTCGACGTTGGGCAGGATCGGGTCCTCGCCGAGGTAGAACTTGATCATCTCGGGCACGAACGCGTAGACCGCCTTGTCGTCGGCCACGCCGTTGCCGATCGCGTTGGCGATGGCGACTTGGCCGGATCGATAGGCGTTGAACAAGCCGGGCACGCCCAAGGTCGAGTCGTCTCGGAAGGCCAACGGGTCGACGAAGTCGTCATCGATCCGACGGTAGATCACATCGACGCGTCGGAGCCCGGCAGTGGTCCGCATGTAGACCTGGTTGTCGTGGACCAGCAAGTCGCGTCCTTCGACGACCTCGATGCCCATCTGACGCGCCAGGAACGTGTGCTCGAAGTAGGCCGAGTTGTAGACGCCCGGCGTCAACAGGACGATGGTCGGGTCGGACGTCCAGGGCGAGGCCAGGCTCCGCAACGTCGCGCGGAGCATCTGCGCATAGTGGTCGATGGGCCGAACCAGGTGCCGACCGATGATCGGCCCGAAGGTTCGTTTCATCACCTCGCGGTTGGCCAACATGTATGAGACGCCGCTGGGGACGCGGAGGTTGTCCTCCAGGACCGCGAACTCGCCGGAGGGGAGCCGGACCAGGTCGCTGCCGACGACGCTGATGTAAATGTCCTGCGCGACGCGGACGCCACGCATCTCGCGACGGTATTGGGGACAGCTCCGGATCAGGTCGCGGGGGATCCGCCCCTCGCGGAGGATCCGACGCTCGTGATAGAGGTCACGCAAGAACTGGTTGAGGGCCGTGATCCGCTGCTTCAGGCCCGCCTCAATGGTCGACCACTCGGCGCGTGTGATGATCCTCGGTAGCAGGTCGAAGGGGAAGATCCGCTCGGTGCTCTCGGCCGATCCATAGACGTTGAACGTGATCCCCTGGTGCAGAAACGCCAGGTCGGCCGCCTGCCGCGAACGCTTGACGTCCTCGATGGGCATCTCGATGAGGGCTTGATACAGTTGGCGATAGGCCGGATGAGCCGAGTCAGGGTCGGCGAACATCTCGTCGAAGAACCGCGCGTCGACCTCATAGCCGTGGAACGGGCTCCGCTCGTCGACGCCCCGAACTTGGTGGGGTGGACCCGGAGCGTCGTGAAGGTCGGTCGTGGGCATACTCATGGGATTCCTCGATGGCGACGACCGCCCACGTCACAACCTCCGGACACGACACGTGGTCCGCGCGGACGTCGGACGAGCGAACGCGGGGTGGGAGAGGATCCCCGAGGTCGAAAACCCCACGCCATGAGGGTGTCTCGGCCTCACCGCGCAGGGGATTCAAGAAAATTCAACTTAGTCTGCAAGACGCCGATCACCAGGGCAAGGGGGATGCGCCGAGGAGAGTCGTTCTGCCCGACGCCCCCCCGTGATCGTGTCGTCTGCCCAAATCTGGGCTACGATCGGACGAGTCATATCCTCAAAAGGCGTGTTTCTCAAGGGATACAGATCGACTGTTGGCCACGATCCACCGAGACCGTCAGACCATCAAACCCTATATCGATGGCCTAGAAGTGGGGGGCTTCAAGAAAAGAACAGACACCCTGTTTTTTGTATTCATTATTTTATCAGTAAAAACATCAGAACCAATCAACACAAAGGCATTCAGAAAATTGAGGTCATGCGACGAAAGACCTTCGCCGCAACCTCGTGGTCCGCAACCCCAAGCGGGCTGCTTGCTGATCCGTCCCCTTCGGATTCAAGGACGAGGGTGAAGATGCTCAGACCGGGATCATCTGCCCGCCGCTCATGAACATCAGGACGTCGAGAAACGCCGAGTGGGCGCGGACTAAGCAGTCGTGACAGACCGAGCCGGCCATCGCGATCGTCTGCGCCAACACGCCCCAGAGCAGCGGGACGGCGACCAGGCTGCTCGTCGCTACCAGACACGCGTTCAGTTGCACATCTCGGGATTGCGTCTGTGCCGTGTCCATGCGAACCTCCGGGCCAATCGCGTCGCCCCTCGAGCGCAGGAAAAAAGTCTACGTCTCGAGGGTGCGTCGGCATGGGCCTGCTGGTGTTCGATTTCGGGCAACTTGCGGCGTTGCCCCCGCTCACCTACGACTACGATGACGCCTGGAATTGGGACTTTCTTTCGTGGGAAAATTCGGGAGGGTGTCCGTTGGACATGGGTCCTGATCGCAAGGGAACCATCTCGGAGACCGATGCCGCCAACGACAACCGGCCGACCCGATCGGCCGACAGGTGATCGAGCGGATCCCCGATCGGTCTCGGGCCATTATGGCTGAGGCGTGTCTCCGAGTCGGATCGGGATCGTTCGCTGTCGACTCGAGCACCGCACACCTTCAGAAAGGGCCCCGCGCCCCCGTTTGCATCGCGTTCGAGGTTCGGCTAGCCTGACCGGATATGCCGAGCTTTCCGATCGAACCGGGCGTTGGGACCGCCGACGCAGTCCCAACCCGTGTTCGAGGGCATCGGCGGCCCGATCCGGACCCGGTTCGCATTCGCGTTCGCGTCCCCTCAAAGATCCCCTGTCCGAAGGATCCCTCCCCCATGAGCGCGGAAGCCCAATTGGCCCAACTGGGCCTGACCCTCCCGCCGGCGCCCAAGCCGGTGGCCACCTACACGACGGCCGTGCAGTACAGTGACCTACTCTATCTCTCCGGCCACGGCCCACTGAACCCCGACGGTTCAATGCACACCGGGCGATTGGGCGAGAACCTCAGCGTCGAGCAAGGTCAAGCCGCCGCACGCCAGACCGGCCTGGCGATCCTGGCCACGCTCCGCGATCGGCTCGGCTCGCTCGACAAGATCAAGAAGCTGATCAAGGTGTTGGGCCTGGTCAACAGCACCGACGGCTTCCACGACCAGCCTCGCGTCATGAACGGCTTCTCCGACCTGATGGTCGAGGTCTTCGGCGAGGAGATCGGCAAGGGGGCCCGAAGCGCCATCGGCACCAACACGCTGCCCGGCGGGATCGCCGTCGAGATCGAGGCGATCTTCCAGATCGACGCCTGATGGCCCCCAAGCCTCCAAGCGATCTGGGTCGCCCAGACACCCCCGTCGATGTCGAGGCGACGGCTCCGAGACCCGGAGGCCGCTTGGCCGACCGACGTGTCCTGATCGTCGGCGGGACCAGCGGGATCGGCCTGGCCTGCGCGCAGCGGTTCGCCCGAGAGGGGGCGCGGCTCGTCGTCACCGGCAAGACCGCTGAGGAGGTCGATCGTGCCGAACTCCCCTCCGGCGCCGAGGCCCGTGCCTTGGACGTGCTCGACGAGTCGGCGGTCGTCGCGACCCTCAATGAGATCGTGGACGGCCCCTTCGAGGGTCGGCTCGACGTCCTGGTCCACTCCTCGGGGGTCTCGGCCCGAGGTTGGGGCGACGGGCCGCTCCACCAATGCGCTGTCGAAGGGTTCGACCATGCGTACCAGGTCAACGCTCGGGGCGCCTTCCTGACAAACCGCCAGGCCGTCAACGCGATGCGTCGCCAATCCCTCGACGTCTTCGGGATCCGAGGCGCGATCCTCAACATCGGCTCGGTCCTTGCCAGGCACCCCGCGCCCGAACACTTCGGGACCCTCGGCTATGCCGCCAGCAAGGGCGCTTTGGAATCGCTGAGCCTGGCCGCTGCGGCCATGTATGCCCCGGAGCGGATCCGGATCAATGTGCTGGCCCCGGCCTTGATCGCCACGCCGATGTCCCGACGCGCCCTTGAGGCGCCCGAGATCCAAGCCTATCTCCGGGTCAAGCAACCCTTGGCCGAGGGGCCCGGCACGCCCGAGAACTGCGCCCACGCCGCCTTGGCCCTCTGCGAGCCCGAAGCGCGCTTCCTGACCGGCGTCGTCCTGCCCGTTGACGGCGGCTGGCACCTGGTCGAACCCCCGACAACGATCTCGAAGCCTTGACCCGAACCAAACCCATCGGCCGAGTCCGAACGGAGCCCAACTGACGCCCCGACGCCCCGAAAAGCCTGACCCTCCCCCTGGGGGACCAACCCATGACCGAGCCCCGAGCCGAATCCGAATCCGCATCAAAAACCGATCCGTTCGACGACTATCTGGCGGCGGCCCATCGGGCCCTGCAAGAGCTGGCCTCGACCCAGCGCCCGGCCATCGAGGCGGCCGCCGAGCGCTTCGCCTCGACGATCCGTGCCGGCCGGCTCGTCCACGTCTTCGGGACCGGCCACTCGCGGATGGCCGTCGAGGAGATGTTCCCGCGTTATGGGTCGTTCCCCGGCTTCCACCCGATCGTCGAGCTCTCGATGACCTATCACAACGTCGTCGTCGGGGCCAACGGCCAGCGGCAGGCGATGTTCCTGGAGAACGTCCAAGGCTTCGGCGCGGTCCTCTGGCGGAACTTCGACGTTCAGCCGCCCGACGGGCTTCTGGCCATCTCGACCAGCGGCTGCAATGCGGCCACCATCGACGTGGCCCTCGAGGCCAAGCAGCGTGGGCTCTACGTGGTCGCCCTGACCGCCCAGCAGCACAGCGACGCCTCCGAGTCGAAGCACCACTCCGGTCAGAAGCTGGCCGACGTGGCCGACCTGGTCCTCGATCAGCGCGCCCCGGCGGGCGACTCGGTGGTCTGGCTGGAGGGGATGGCCATGCCGATCGCGCCGCTCTCCTCGGTCACCGGCTGCGCTGTAATCAACCTGCTCAAGGTCGAGACGGCCCGTCGGCTGACCCGAGACGGCCAACCCCCGACCGCCCTGGTCGCCGCCTGCCACGTCGGGGCCGATCGCGCCCGCGAGATCTTCGACCAGACCTACGACGACTACCGTCGACGGGTCGGCATCCTCTATCGTTGACCGGCAATCCCCCGACGTCGGTCGCGCGATCTTCGAAGACGATCGACCGACGCGGACGATCGGCCACCCCGAACGCCGGCCCGAGCCCTCTGACCTCAAACGGAGCGACCCACGATGGCGTCCGACTCGACGACCAGGCCGTCGGACCCGATGACCCTGCCGATGCCCTTGCTCTTCGGCGAGACCGAACTGGAGCGGCTCGGACCGGTCCGGACTCAGGCCAGTGGCCCCTCGGGGGCTTTACCGTTGACCGATCAGATGCTCCGCGAATGGCCCTCCGGCGATCTGTTCGGGCTCAGCCAGAACGCCGGCATGGGCCTGCCCGCCGAGGACGTGGCCAAGGACCCGTACCTGATCGTCAGCACCCTCGGCGGCCTCCGAGCTGAGGACGGCAGGCCGATCGCCTTGGGGTTCCACACCGGCCACTGGGAGATCGGCCTGCTCATCCGCGAGGCCGCCGAAACGCTCCAAAGGCTCGGCAAGGCGCCCTTCGCCTCGCAGGTCTCGGACCCCTGCGACGGCCGGACCCAAGGGACGCCCGGAATGATGGACAGCCTCCCCTATCGGAACGACGCGGCGATCGTCCTTCGTCGGCAGATCCGCTCGCTCCCGAAGCGTCGGGGGGTCATCGGGATCGCCACCTGTGACAAAGGGTTGCCCGCCACGATGATGGCCCTAGCCGGTTCGCCGGGACTCCCCAGCGTCCTGGTGCCCGGTGGCGTGACCCTGCCCCCGGCCTCCGGCGAGGACGCCGGCAAGATCCAGACCATCGGCGCCCGCTACACGCACGGCGAGCTGAGCCTCCGTGAGGCCGCCGAGTTGGGCTGCCGGGCCTGTGCCACGCCCGGCGGCGGCTGCCAGTTCCTGGGGACCGCCGCGACCGCCCAGGTCGTCGGCGAAGCCCTCGGATTGGCCCTCCCGCACTCGGCCTTGGCCCCCTCCGGCGAGCCGATCTGGCTCGAGATCGGCCGACGCGCCGCCTCAGCGGTCGTCGCCATGGCCGAGTCGGGGCGGACCACCGGTCAGATCCTCAACGACTCGGCGATCACCAACGCCATGATCGTCCATGCCGCCGTCGGCGGCTCGACGAACCTGCTCCTCCACATCCCAGCCATCGCCCACGCTGCCGGGCTCCGACGTCCGAGCTTGGAGGACTGGCAAAGGATCAACAAGCGTGTTCCTCGGATCGTCAGCGTCCTGCCCAACGGCCCGGTCGATCATCCGACCGTCCGCCTCTTCCTGGCCGGCGGCGTGCCCGAAGTTATGCTCAAACTCCGACCCCTCGGGCTGCTCGACGAGTCGGTCTCGACCGTCAGCGGACATACGCTCGGCCAGCTCCTGGACCACTGGCAAGCGAGCCCTCGACGCGAAGCCCTCCGACGTCGGCTCATTGAGGCCGATGGGGTCGACCCCGACGAAGTGATCATGACGCCCGAGCGGGCCCGTCGCGAAGGCCTGACCAGCACCGTCACCTTCCCCTCGGGCAACCTGGCCCCCGACGGCTCCTTGATCAAGAGCACCGCCATCGACCCCAGTCTGGTCGATGATGAGGGGATCTTCCGACACGAGGGGCCGGCCCGCGTCTTCACGAGCGAAGCCTCAGCCATCGCCGCGATCAAAGGCCAGGCCGAGCGCCCGATTCAGCCCGGCGACGTCCTCGTCCTGATCGGCCGCGGACCCCTCGGCGCGGGCATGGAGGAGACCTACCAGGTCACTTCAGCCCTGAAACACCTGAGTTTCGGCAAGCGCGTCGCGGTGCTCACCGACGCGCGGTTCTCGGGCGTCTCCACCGGCGCCTGCATCGGCCACGTCGGTCCCGAGGCCCTGGCCGGCGGGCCGATCGGTCGACTCCTCGACGGCGACCGGATCCGAATCGTCATCGATCGGGTCCGGCTCGAAGGGTCCGTCGATCTGGTCGGTGTGGCCGAGGCCGAAGCCGAGGAGCGGCTCGAACCCGAACAGGCCGCCCGGATCCTCCAGGCCCGCGCCCCGCATCCTGACCTGACCCCCGATCCCTTGCTGCCCGAGGACACCAGGCTCTGGGCCGCCCTGCAGGAGGTCGGCGGCGGGATCTGGGGCGGCTGCGTCTTCGACGTTGAGGCGATCGTCCGAACCTTGGAGGCCGGGCAACGCGTCCTCCAACAGCAGGGACGCTGAACCCGAGTCCGACGACCAACCAAGGCGCCGACCGAAGTCGTCGGCGGACAACCGACGGGTCGAGAGAGACCGAAGAGCCGGGGCGACCGGCCTCAACCGGCCGGGACGTCCATGCCCACGGTCTCGGAACTCGCCCGAGATCGATCGATCGCCGGGGTGGGCACACGTCGGGCACCGATCCGAGATCCCGGGTCGTCGTCGATCGGACCTCGGATCGTCGTCCTCGTGGCTCGGGCCGCAGACCGCCAAGATCTCAAATCTACATGTTATTTATCGATTGGACCGCGAGGCGGAATCGCCCCTCGGGAGCGCGTCGGGGCACTGACCGGGGCCAATGAGCGACGTCGAAGTTCCCTGACGGACGGTCGACCCGAATCAACGTCCCCACGCAAGCCAGTCTACGTAAAGCTAGCGAGAACCATCTTTACGCAAATTGCGTAAAGATTATTCGCTATTCATTGTACGCCAAATTCGGCCTGTTTTTCATCACCTCACCAAAGAAACGCGGGCGGACGCCGGCCGGATCGTCTAGGATACCCCTCTCGGCCTTGCGTTTCCGGGACCCAGGCCCGCGCCTGTACCGACCCGCTGTTGCTCCGGGGCCCAAGCCTTGTTGCTCCAGGGCCGAGGTTGTTGCCCCGAGGCCCGAGACGCGACCGCACATTATCCCTGTTTTCTACCTCAACATTCGGGGAAACAAACAGGAGATTTCTCACTCCAGAAATCGAGTCCCAGACCCCTTTTGGAGATGACACCTCGATGGACCGCGATGATCGCTTCGAGCTCGCCCTCCGGCTCGGTCGGGACGAGGTCAACTTTGCCGAATGGCCGATGGCCGCGTTGGGGGCGGAAAGAGACGAACAAGATGTCCTGGAATTTTCAGACGTTTTTTATACGCAAAGCCGGCAGGTCAAACGTCGCTTGGTGGTTCGGTCGACACGAGGCCTGCCCCGGCCGGTCGACGTCGACGTTCTGTTGGCGTTGATGGTCGAGAGCTGGTTCCAGGGGCCGGACAACGGGTTCGCCGAGCGGGTCCGGATCGACCGCGGTCGGATGACCCGGCTCCTAGGCTGGACTCGGACCGGACCCAACGACCGTCGGATCGACCAGGCCCTCAGGCGATGGGTGGGCGTCGAACTGGAGTTCGACAACGCCTGGTATTGTCCCGATCGCAAGACGACCATCGACGCATTGATGTCTCCGATCGGCACTTACCTGCCCGAGCATCACGAAGTCCGTTGGAACCCCGATTTCTTCGGGACCCTGCGCTGGGACCGGAGCCAGGCGCTGGACCTCCAGATCTATCGCGGGCTCTCCAGACCGGTGGCGCGTCGGCTCCACCGGTTCCTGAACAACCGGATCCGCCCCGGCGAGGAACTCAGCATCGACGTCGAACCGCTCGGCCTGGAGCGTGTCGGTCTCTCCAGGGCCTATCAGGGGTGTCCGGGTCGGATCGCCTACAAGCTCCGGGCCGCTGTGGGGGACCTCCAGGCTTCCGGGTTTTTGGAGCCTGAGCCTTGGGAGCATCGGGTCACCAAGCGCGGGGGAGTTCCTCGGATCCACTTTCGACGCGTCGAAGGCCTTCGACACTCGGCGGGTCGGACCGAGTCCAAGGCCAAGCCCAGGTCTCGATCGAACCCCCCCCGACGGTCCCGAGACGCGAACGATCCCAACTCGCGCTCGAAATCGTCGAGAGCATCCAAGGCGTTCGGCATGAGTGGGCCCCCGAAGACCGCCCGTCGAGTCGATCGTCAACGTGTCGATCGGGATGGTCCGGTCTCCTTGGGCGACGTGCTCGGACGGATCGAGGGGCGCCTCGGCCGGACCGAGGATCGGCCTTGAGCAGACGATCGGCCCAGCGGAACCGGGTCTTGGATTGCGGGGCCTCCCTCCGAATTTCGAAGGGTCCGACGTGGTCCGGCTTCCCGTTGACCACCCGAGCGATTCGACTAGAATCGTCGGAACTTCCGGTCGGCCCGGGGGTTTTCGAAGCGCGCACCGACCGACCCGAACTCCCCGAGGGGAGCATCGTCGAACCACCAAAGGCGGCCGTCACGAAGATGTCGAGCGAGGGGACTCAGGGCGATCTGGAGGCGGTCCGGGCCGCCAAGATCTCGAGGATCGCGGCCAACGGGGTCGACCCCTGGGGCGGCCGATTCGACGATCATCAAGCGATCGCCGAGGTTCGCGCGATCGAACTGCCTGAGGGTGCCGGGTCCGAGGAGCCCGGACCGACCGTCCGCGTGGCCGGTCGGATCATGCTCCGACGCGGGCAGGGCAAGGTGGTCTTCCTGCAGGTCCGCGATTGGACCGGTCAGATCCAGGTCTTCTTGGGTAAAAAGCAGGTCGGCGAGACCGCCTGGGCGATCATCCAGGAACTGGACCTCGGCGACCTGGTAGGGGTCGACGGCCAACTGGGCTACACGAAGACCGGTGAGCGGACGGTCTTCGCCTCCGAAGGGGGCCTGACGTTTCTGGGCAAGAGCGTGGTGCCGCCGCCGGAGAAGTGGCACGGGCTCTCCGACGTCGAGACCCGCTACCGTCAGCGTTATGTGGACCTCTTCAGCAATCCCGAGAGCTTGCAGGTTTTCCTGGGCCGCTCGAAGATCGTCTCGGCGTTCCGCGCCGAGTTCGCCGACTGCGGGTTCGTCGAGGTCGAGACGCCGACGATGCAGGCGATCGCCGGAGGCGCGGCGGCCCGCCCGTTCACGACGCACCACAACGCCTTGGACCTGACGTTGTTCATGCGGATCGCGCCGGAGCTTTATCTGAAGCGGCTCCTGGTCGGTGGCATGGAGCGGGTCTTCGAGATCGGCCGCGTCTTCCGGAACGAAGGGATCAGCCCGAAGCACAACCCCGAGTTCACCATGATGGAGGCGTATCAGGCCTACGGTGATTACCGAGCCATGATGGACCTGACCGAGTCCTTGATCGTCCGGGCCATCGAGTCCTTGGGAGACGAGCATGGCCTGAAGCGTCCCTTCGGCGAGCACGTCGTCGACTGGACGCCCCCTTGGCCTCGACGCCCCTACGCCGAACTGTTCGCCGAGCACGTCGGCGTGGCCATGACCGACGTCGATGCGGTCGTCGCCAAGTCGAAGGACTTGGGGGTCGAGACGGCCGGTCGCGACCCGCTGGTCCTGGTCAACGAACTGTTCGAAGAGCGTGTTGAGGACCACCTGAACGGTCCGGTCTTCGTCGTCGACTATCCTTCGGCGATCTGCCCCCTGACCAAACGCAAAGGAGACGACCCATCGATCGCCGAGCGGTTCGAGCTGTTCGTGCTCGGCATGGAGTTGGCCAACGCCTACACCGAACTGAACGATCCGTACCTCCAGGAGTCGCTCTTCCGGGCCCAGTTGGCGGGCCTGAGCGAGGAGGACTCGATGGCCAAGATGGACGAGGACTTCGTCCGGGCCTTGAAGTACGCGATGCCGCCGGCGGGGGGCCTGGGAATCGGGATCGACCGCCTGGCCATGCTCCTGCTGAACCGCCAGACGATCCGCGATGTGATCCTCTTCCCGCTCCTCCGACCGGAGGTCGGGACAGGAACGGCTGGAGATCCGGCGTTCGACGATTCGGGCCCAGACCGGGCCTCGGCGCCGACGGACGGCTGAGTCGGGAACGGTTCGGTTGAAGGGCTGTCGTGGTCGATCATCGGGTCTCGACGGGCGAAGGGGAGTGGGCACGGATCGCCCACGCGTGTCGTTGTCGGTGCTTCGGGGTCCGTTCGCGTCGTTGAGCCTCAAGGAAGGGGTCGTCGAAGGTGTTCAAGTACTTGCTCTGCTGGCGCTATCTCCGGACGCGCTACATCGCCCTGGCCAGCATCATCAGCGTGACGCTGGGCGTGGCCACCTTGATCATTGTCAATGCGGTGATGTCGGGCTTCACGACCAAGATGCGTGACCGCCTGCACGGTGTGCTGGCCGACCTGACCGTCGAGTGCGTCCGGACCGACGGGTTCGGCGACTGGCCCACGGTCATGAAGATCATCGAGGAGGTCGGCGGCGACGACGTGGTCGCCCTGGCGCCGACGGTCGAGACCCTGGGGATCATCACGATCACCCTGCCCGACGGGCAGAAGTCGACCCGGGAGGTCAAGCTGATCGGGATCGACCCGGAGGCGCGGGCGCGTTGCGGCGACTTCGAGGAGCACCTGATTAGTCAGGCCGGCGATCCGATCGCGCCGAGCTTCCGGATCCCGGACGAGATCCTGCAACGGACCCGCGCCGCGCAGCGCCTGGAGGTCCTCGAATCGTTCGACGAAGGGGACCCGTTCGACCAGTTCCTGCTCGAGGAGGAGCGGGCTCGGTTGCGGGCCCCCGAGGCCGAGGGTGGGGCCGCGTCGGCTTCGGACATCCACCACGGCGCGATCCTGGGCTACACCGTCGCCTCGATGTACGATCCGCGCAACGGCGAGGACTTCTTCCTGGCGCCCGAAGGCTCGGAGGTCGTCCTGACCTTCGTCGAGGCCGCTCGCGAGCCCAGGCCCGTCTTCGGCAAGTTCACCGTCATCGGCTACTTCAAGAGCGAGATGAGCGAGTACGACTCGAGGCACGTCTATGTGCCGATCGAGCGGCTCCAGTTCCTCCGACAGATGGGCGACGAGGCCGGCGGCTACACGATCAATCAGATCCAGATCACCGCGAAGGCCGGCGCTGACCTCGATCGGCTGGCCGCCAAGCTCAACCGCGCCTTAGCGCAATACCGGCCGCACTTCTTTCAGGTCTCGACCTGGGAACAGATGCAGGGCCCCTTGCTGGCGGCCGTCGAGATCGAGCGGAGCATCCTGAACATCCTCCTGTTCCTGATCATCGCGGTGGCCGGCTTCGGGATCCTGGCGATCTTCTTCATGATCGTCGTCGAGAAGACGCGCGACATCGGGATCCTCAAGGCCCTGGGCGCCAGCGACCACGGGATCCGCCAGATCTTCCTGGGCTACGGCCTGCTCTTGGGCCTGGTCGGCAGCGGGGTCGGCCTGGTCGGCGGGCTCCTCTTCGTCGAGCACATCAACTGGATCGAATTGCAGCTCAGCGCCCTGACCGGTCGCAAGGTCTTCGACGGCGAGATCTACTACTTCGACGAGATCCCGACGCGGGTCGAGCCCTGGACCGTCGCCGCGGTCGTGCTGGGCTCCTTGGCGATCGCCGTGGCCGCCAGCGTCTGGCCCGCCCAACGCGCTTCCAAGCTCCGGCCCGTGCAGGCCCTCCGCTACGAGTGATCGCTGTGGAGGGAGGCCGGGCCGGGGTGATCCCGGAAGCTTCGAGACGACAGCCGACCGGCCCCCCCCTCAACAACAAACGTCCAGAGCGACAGCGATCACTAAGACCAACGACACGACCCCAACCCCGAAAGCCCGACGGGCGGAACGCAGCGCCCGAGGCCCGAAGCCGACGGAGTCGGAAAGGAGTTCCGCGATGGCGAGTCGATTGCAGGCGGTCGGTCTGAGCAAGACCTTCCACAAGGGGCGGACCGAGATCCCGGTGCTCCTCGAGGTCGACCTGGAGGTGGAGGCCGGCCAGTTCTTGGCCGTCATCGGGGCCAGCGGCTCGGGCAAGAGCACGCTCCTGCACCTGCTCGGCCTCCTGGACCGGCCCGACCTGGGCGCGATCTACCTAGACGGGTCGCGGGTCGACGACGCGCGCCCTCGACAACGGGATCGGCTCCGCAACCGGACCTACGGGTTCATCTTCCAGTTCTATCACCTGCTTCCCGAGCTCAGCACGTTGGAAAACGTGATGATGCCCGAGCTGATCCGCCACGAACCTTGGGGGTACCTGAGTCGTCGACGGGCGATCCGCCGGCGCGCCGAGGAGCTCTTGGAGCGGGTCGGCCTGGGTCACCGCCTGAGCCACCGGCCGACCGAACTGTCCGGCGGCGAGATGCAGCGCGCGGCGATCGCGCGGGCGTTGCTGGCCGAGCCCGAGATCCTCCTGGCCGACGAGCCGACCGGCAACCTCGACGTCGAGACCGGCGCCGATGTCTTCGCCCTGCTCCGCGACTTGAACCGCGAGCACGGCCTCACTATGCTGGTCGTCACCCACGACCACACCATCGCCCAGCAGGCCGACCGAATCGTTCAGCTCCAGAACGGTCGGATCGAGGAGGGCTCCCTTGTATCCGTCTGAGTCGATCGGGGCCGAATCGCCCAACGATCGATCGGCCCGTCTTGCTTCGGCACGACAACGCGCATCCTGTTCTGCTCTAGAAGTCGGGGCAATCCCCACATGAATTCAGGGAGCGGGGCATTGACGACGACCCGATGCCCCGGGATCCTTCCTTTGCGGGATCGCTCCACGAACGTGCCGACGTCCCCGTCCATCCCGATCCTTTGAAGCGGGCCGTTGATCGCGATGCCCTTCGGCTCGACATCGGTCCGATCCGCATGAGGTTCCCCATGGATCCCAAGGTCTATATCAACGGAGAGCTGTTCGAGAAGTCCGACGCCAAGATCAGCGTCTTCGACCACGGCCTGCTCTATGGGGACGGGGTCTTCGAAGGGATCCGCGCCTACTCGGGCCGAGTCTTCAAGCTGGAGGCGCATGTCGAGCGGCTCTACCAGTCGGCCCACGCGATCCATCTGGAGATCCCGATCGGTCGTCGGGAGATGGCCTCGGCGATCGAGCAGACGTTGCGGTCCAACGGCCTGGAGGACGCCTACATCCGCGTGATGGTGACCCGAGGCGCCGGCAGTATGGGACTGGACATCCGCAAGACCAACACGCCGCAGGTGATCATCATCACCGATGGGATCACGCTCTATCCCAAGGAGTTGTACGAGCACGGCCTCAAGATCGTCACCGCCTCGACGATCCGAAACCACCCGGGCGCGTTGAGCCCGCGGATCAAGTCGCTGAACTACCTGAACAACGTCTTGGCCAAGATCGAAGGGGTCCAGGCCGGCTGCCTGGAGGCCTTGATGCTCAACCACCAGGGGTTCGTCGCCGAGTGCACCGGCGACAACATCTTCCTGGTCCGTCGTGGCGAGCTGCTGACCCCGTCGATCGACTCGGGGATCCTGGCTGGGATCACCCGCGCGGCGGTCATCGAACTGGCCCAGGGGGCCGGTCTGGTGGTCCGCGAGCTGACCCTGGAGCGGATCGACGTCTACAACGCCGACGAGTGCTTCTTGACCGGCACCGCCGCCGAGGTGATCCCGGTCGTCGCCTGCGACGAGCGGGTCATCGGCGACGGCCGACCCGGCCCGATCACCCGCGACCTGATGGCGCGGTTCACCCGACTGGTCCGTGGCGAAGCCGTCCCGACCGGGGCCGGTTGACGCTTCGACGACCGACGAAGGGCCTCGGTCCGTTTGCGGTTCCGAACCCTCTCCGAGCTTCGATGCCAGAGGCTGCGCAATCCTGTTGCTTTGGAAGGACGTTCCCGTTGCGTTGGGGGGACGGCCCCGCGACTCGGCGCCCGACGGAGCCATCCGATGTTCCCGATCCACGCGATCCTGGCCCCGACCGACCTCAGCGCACACTCCGAGCCGGCCCTCCGAGGCGCCTGCGAGTTGGCCTGCCGCTTCGGGGCCACGCTCCACCTGCTCCACGTCCTGCCCGAGATCGTGCCGATCGGTCCGGACCCCTCGACCATGCCCCTGCCGATGCCGCCCGAATACTACCGAGAGACCGAGGAGCGAACCTTCGAGGCGCTCCGCGATGTCATTCCCGAGGACTGTCCGCGCCCCCAGTCGCTGGTCCTGCAATGCCGATGGGGTGACCCGGTCGACGGGATCCTGGCGTATGCTCAGGAACAGCAGATCGACTTGCTCGTCGTCGCCACCCACGGCCGGACTGGCCTGAGCCACCTGCTCATCGGTTCCTTCGCCGAGCGGATCGTCCGCGAGGCGCCCTGCCCGGTCCTGACCATCCGCGAGTCCGGCGAACACGACGAGGGCGAACCTTCCCCTTGATGTTGGATGAGATGGCCCCGAGACGTCTCGGGTTTTCTCTCCCGGGAAGCCCCGAAGCCCTGCAACAATGACCCACCCGCCGTTGTCACGCCTCCCCCAGTAAGGTCTTCGAACCCGTGCAACTCTCCGCAGCGACCCGCGTCGCCGGCTCGCGGATCCGCGAGATCGCCGTGCTGGCCGATCGCCATCCCGGCACGCTCCGCCTCTTCTTCGGCGAGGACACTCGGCCGACCCCGGACTTCATCAAGCGCGCCGGCCAGCAGGCCATCGCCCAGAACCAGACCTTCTACACGCCCAATGCCGGCAACCCCAGCCTCCGCGAGGCGATCGCCGAGCACGTCGAAGGGTTGCACGGGGCCCGATTTGACCCCGAGACCGAGGTGGTGGTCACCGCCAGCGGGATGATCGCGATCCAGTTGACCTGCCAGGCCACGGTGGGTCCGGGCCGCTCGGCGGTCGTGGTGACGCCGCTCTGGCCCAATATCGCCGCGGCGGTCCGGGTCGCCGGCGCCGAGGCGATCGAGGTCCCCTTGGCTTGGGACCGTGTCGAGGGGTTCCGCCTCGACCTCGAAGCGATCCGCGCCGCGATCCGACCCGACACCCGGCTGCTGGCTTTGGCCAGTCCGGGCAACCCGACCGGCTGGACGGCCACCCGTGAGGACTGGCGCGACCTGGTCGCCCTCTGCGTCGAGCACGATCTCTGGCTCCTGGCCGACAAGGTCTACGAGCGGATCGCCTTCGACGAGCCGGTCGCGCCCAGCCCGTTCGAGTGGCCAGGCGCCCGCGAGCGGACCATCGTCGTCCAGAGCTTCAGCAAGGCCTATCGGATGACCGGCTGGCGGATCGGCTACACCCTGGCCAAGCCCGAGATCAGCCAGGCCCTCACCAGGCTTCAGGAGTTCGCCGTCAGCCACGCCGCCGGGTTCACCCAGGCCGCCGCCGAAACGGCCCTCCGCGACGGCGAGGCCTTCGTCGCCGAGAGCCTCGACCGCTACCGGCGTCATCGGAGCATCGCCGTGGAGAAGCTCTCGGCGCTCGACGGCCTCGACGTGCCCGAGCCGCCCGGCGCGTTCTACCTATTCCCCCGGATCGCCGGCCTGAACGATTCCTACGCCCTTTGCCAAGAGCTGGTCCGAGGCCACGGCGTCGGCCTGGCCCCGGGCGCCGCCTTCGGTGCGGGCGGCGAAGGTCACCTCCGGATCTGCTTCGCCGTCGACGAGCCGACCCTCATCGACGCCCTCGAC
This sequence comes from uncultured Planctomycetia bacterium, assembly GCA_964609385.1. Taxonomy (GTDB): domain Bacteria; phylum Planctomycetota; class Planctomycetia; order Isosphaerales; family Isosphaeraceae; genus CAZSSM01. The sequence continues at coordinate 8,595 of CAZSSM010000061.1, read as the reverse complement.
CGCTTCGCCGGCGCCTGGAGGAACCGCTGAGCAATGACCTCGTTCGATGCCGGGAGATGCCAGACAGCCCGGCAAGCCGCATCCCTTCCCCTGCGTGGTCTGAGTGACGAGGGTTCCTGGTCAGTCTCGTCATGCAGATTTGGGCCTCCCTATAGAGACAGTTTGATTAGCCCTGATAGTTTTCCTCACATTGCTTTGCCGTGGCCCTCCATACATTGCTTTGCCGTGGCCCTCCATTGAAGCTAGGGGGGAGATTCGACCAGCACGCTACAGGATGAATTTATCCTCACTGCTGCCAAACTTGGAGGTTGGATTGAGGGGAGTGTGTGCCATGGCTCCAACCTTTCCAGAAAGGTTGTCATCCTGCAGTCAATAGTGTCCCAGGTTGTCGTTAATCTGAACGCAAGCTATCGTGATGGTCAGGAATTGAGGTGGATCGTCTTTCCTGGGTCAGGTTCGACGCGACTCCAACGATGAAATACAGTTGCATTTGCATTGTTTATTGCAATCTTTGCCGGACACTATCCTGTTGTTTCGCTAAGCGAATTTGTTTATTCGGATTGTCCAAATCCGAAGAGGGAGACGTCCGTCCGAGGTTTCCCGAGATTTGACGAAATGCACTGAATGCACTAAGATGCATTCCAGTCCTTGATGAAACCTTCCCCACGGTTTTGCTGTGACTCCATTGAAACTAGAGGGGAGATTCGACCAGCACGCCACGAGGATGGATTCTCCTCCACTCCCGGCGAGCTTGCGGGTGGGACTAGGGAGAATGTGTGTTATGACTTTGTCATCTAAGTCGATCCGAGGGATGCGCGATCCTGTTCGGGAATCACTGATCGTCTGTGGGGTCGGGGTTCGAGAACTCCGACAGGTCTTCGATCGCGGCGATCTTTACCCCGATGACGAGCGTCGAGAGATTCGGACCGATCTGCTTGAACTCCAAGATGAGATCGCGGCGATCCTCCGCTTTCTGGAAGATGCCGAGCCCGAAACCGGCCCGGGTCACCGAAGATGAAGCGTGTCGGCGACTTGATGCCCTAACTCAGACAATCCCGATCGATCCAGCGGCGCTTTACTCGACTGATGAGGTGGGTCGACTCCTCGGCGTTCGGCAGCGGGGTTCGGTCCACGAACGACGGAAGTCGGGCCGCCTCGTCGGTTGGCAGGGCGCGAAGCGGGGATACGTCTATCCGAAAGAACAGTTCGATGAGCGAGGCATCCTTATCGAGGGTCTGGATCAGATTGTCCCCGAATTCCCCGGCGGATTCACGGCATGGACGTGGCTGACATCACCGCACGTCTCATTGGACGGCGAGAGGCCGCTCGACATCTTGCGTCGAGGGGAAATCCCGCGGGTCAAATCGGTCGCGGAAAGTGATTCGCTAGGCGCTTTCGCTTGAATGCAAACGACCTGCTAAAGAGGATTTGTCCAAGTACCTCGCCGAAATCGACCGATGCGTCGAATCGGTGTCGTCCGACGTCTGGTATCGGATCTCGAGGATCAGACATCGCGGGACTCCATTGAAAGTTGTCCCAGACGAGCATCGGTTCGACGACCCCAATCAGCGGTATGGCATCTTATACGCAGCCACGACGATCCGATTCGCTGTTCTCGAATCAGTGATTCGAGATTACACCAATGTGACACGGGCGGATCTCGAGGATCGTTATCTCTTTACATTGGAGTTTCTGGCCAACATCAAAGTAGTCAATGTATGCAATGATCCACTAACCAGGCTCGGGTTTCCGTCAGACACGATTCACAGCGTGACCTATTCGGAATGTCAGCGATTTTCGAGTTGCTTGGTCCATGAACGTTCCGATGTCGGAGGAATCCGCCATCCATCCTATTTCGACGAGGATGGTCAGTGTCTCGCACTCTTTGCTCGAGAGGGGATGAGTCTGTCGGGAACGATCATCTGCGATGAGAACTTGAGCGGGCCCGCGATCACGTTCGAGGAAGTCCTCGCGACGTTCGAGGGTTGGCAGTTGGGGATGATCCAGCCAGAGCCTCCCGATCATGACGAGGCTGACTGGGACGAGAAAGGACCGATCCCGGATCTGCCAAAATGAAAGACATGGACTATTATGTTCAAGTTTGAACGATGATCGCGGTACGGTCATCGTGGGCGGGGTTCTCGCCTCGCCAAACGGATTCGGTCTCGAAGGCCAGGGCGAGGCGTTGGTCGGTGTCACGAGCACCGGCGACCGCCTCGACGAGCCGTTCGATTCCGAGCTGTTGGCCGTTGGGGTCTTGAGACTCGAAGAGGCCATCGGAGGGAATCAGTAAGGCGCTGCCGGTCGGCAGGTCGACCGTGATGGGCGTTGGATGGTCGGGGTCGAGCGCCAAGCCCAGTGGGGTGGTCTGGACCGGAAGTTCCTGGGGCTGGCCGTTGGGATCCAAGAGGACGATGGGGCCATGACCGGCTGACAGGTAGCGGATCGTGCCCGCATTGGGGTCGAGTTCCAGGGCGGCCAGGGTGACGAACAGGCCGTCGTCGAGATCATCGTGCATGAGTTGGTCGAGCCGGGGCAGGACCGTTTCGAAGGGCTCTTCGGCGAAAAGGACGCGGGCGAAGGAGCGGCATGAGGCGGCGATCAGGGCCGAGCCGACGCCGTGGCCGGTGACGTCGCCGAGGATCAGGACCGTTCGTCCGCCGGGCGCAGGGATCGCGTCGTAGAAGTCGCCGCCGACGAACGCCGCCGGCTCGCAGCGAGCCGCCAAGGCGAAGCCGGGGATCGTCGGCAAGGTCCTGGGCAGGAGCGAAGCCTGGACCCGTCTGGCGATCTCCAGTTCCCGTTCGATGGCGGCGCGGGCAGCGCGTTCCTCGGCGATCCGGCGCTCGCTGGTGACATCCCGGGAGAGGCCCAGCATCATGGGCCGCCCCGAGTTCGGATCCGTGAAGGGCACGATGTGCGCTTGGAGCAGCCCGGTCGTGCCGTCGCGCCGGTGATAGGGTAGGTCCCCAGTCACCACCGGCTCACCCCGCTCGATGATCGGGATCAGGGTTTGCTCGTAGAAGGCCGCCTGTTCGGGGTCGTCGTCGACGTCGCGGTGTCTGAGCCCAACCAAGGCTTCTTTGTCGCAGCCGAAATACTCGGCGGCGGCGCGGTTGGCGTATTGGAACCGGAGTTCGGCGTCGTGGACGTAAAAGAAGTCGGGAATCCGGTCCATGAGGGCTTCGAGGAGAGCTAGACGTTCGTCGACGCTCGGTTTCGTCAGGACGTGACCGTTGGGACCCGGCTTGGAACGTCCGTTGACGCGTGCCGGCCCGGAACGTCTCGTCTCCTGAGCCAGCAGTCGACTCGCGATCTTCGCGTCGGTCGCCATCGCCATATCTCTCCGCAAAGGGCATCGATCGCGATCGTAATCGCGGGACGTCGCGTGCCGAGGACACGCCGATCGACCTGGCCGAAGCCGGTCCCTGGGAGTCATGATAGTCACGTGCGGTCGTCGGACCAGTTGGCTCAGCGGGGTGGAGCGATGCCAAATCGAGACGCGGATGCGGAGGACGTCCTCTTCGAAGGCCGTCGCATGACGGTCGTTCGACGCAGCGTCGTCGACGAATCGGGGGCGACCCACGTGCGCGAGGTGATCCGCCATCCCGGCTCGGTGGCGATCGTGCCGGTCCTGGACGACGGTCGGATCTGCCTGATCCGAAACCGTCGTGAGGCCGTTGGCGCGACCCTGATCGAGATCCCGGCCGGCACCCGCGAAGCAGGCGAAGAGCCCGAGCAGACCGCCACCCGCGAACTGATCGAGGAGACCGGCTATCGCGCCGGTAAGCTCAACCAGGTCGGTGTCCTCTATCCCTCACCGGGCATCCTCGATGAGCGGATGGTCCTCTACATCGCTGAAGGACTGGAACCCGGGCAAATGGACCTCGATCCGGGCGAGCGGATCGAGCCGTTCCTGGTCGGGCTCGACGAAGCGCTCGCGATGATCCGGGACGGCCGGATCGTCGACGCCAAGACGGTCGTCGGCCTGCTCCGGCTCGTCCAGGAACGGTCGACGGCCCGCCTCGTCAGCTCCGACCGATGAGCGTGGTTGGGGGGCCGGCCTTGGGTTGTGGGTTCCGACAGCAGGGCAGATAGGAGCCGTCGAACCGGAAGAATCCGGGCAGTAGGACATGATCACTGGGATCGTTGCCCGGCTCAGCCCTTTGTTCGGCATTGAGGTAGAGGTCGGCGTCACGCGGACCGATCCGGCGCCCCGAGAAGAACCGGACGCCGCCGTCGACGAACAGGACGTGTTGCCCACGCCCTTGGTGGTTCGGGCTGTTGCCCGGCAGGATCTGGCCGTCCTCGAGGTGGGGTGGCTGATCGGCGAGCATCGGGATCGCCAGGGAAAGATCAATCCGGTGTGGTCCCACGGCTCGATGTTCGCCAAGTCGGACATTGTAAACGTAGTCGTGTTCCAGGAGCGGTCGGTTGGCCCGACGGTCGCGTTCCAGGTCGGCGAGGACGTCGTCGAAGTTGGGAAAGGGACGCGGTGGGGCGACCGAATCGGGGGCCGTCGGGCAGTCGAGGACCTCAGGATCGCTGAGGAATCGGGCTTCGCGGAGCTGATAGGGATAGAAGCCGGTGAAGGCCAGGTCGTCACGGCCGGCCATGGTCGGGTAGGCGTCATGCGCGGCGAAGTAGCTGTTCATGGCCACGCCGAGCTGATAGAGGTTGTTCTCGTTGCAGACCAGGTTGGCCTGGCTCCGGCTCTCGCGGAGGGCCGGGATCAGCATCAACGCGGTGGCCATCAGGATGGCCGCGGCGACGAGCAAGTCGGTCAGCCGGAGCGTCCTGGTCGGCATCGCGACGGTCTCAGGCCACAGTTGCTCGGAGGTCGCTTCCCGATCGACTGCGTCCCAGACACGTTCGAGGGTCGAGGCCAGCAGCTCGTGCGGGGGCACAGGGTGATCCCCATCGTCGAGGAGCTGATGGAGGCGGTCGTTGAGCCGATTCTGGGCGCGATGCAGTTCGGGGTCGTGACGGAGCGCAGCCTCATGCCGCCGGCGTTCGGGGTCGTCGAGTTGCCCGACGCTGTAATCCCACATGGATTCTGCCGTCATGGTCCGTCTCTCCGGACAGATTCCCACCCCAATCATTCGACAGCTCGTGGCCAGCCTTGGGCCGATCGAGGGGCGGGGGTGGGGAAAACGAAGGGGACAGGTCATCAGCCTCAGCTCCGTGCGGGGGGGGGGGTCGCTCTGTGGGGGGCGGCGCCGGTCTTGGGGGCGCGGGGGGTGTGCTGGGGGTGCGGGGGCTCGAGGGTCAGGGCGGCGTGCGATCGATCGGGTTCGGCTCCGAGCGTGACGCTTCCTGAGCGGCTCGAGCGTCGTCCCCGATCAGGCAGTCGCGGTGCGTTCGAGCCGGTCGCGACGGGCCATCTCGGCCAGCTTGTGAGTGGCCGCGTGGAGTCGCGACTTGACGGTGCCGACAGGGATCTCGAGGATCTCGGCGATCTCACGGTACTTGAGGTTCTGGTTGTAGGCCAGGATGACGGTCTGCCGAAGCGCTTCGGGTAGTTGGGCGATGCTCCGGCGAACCCAATCGCGTCGTTCCTTCAGGAGCAAGTCGTCCAGCGGTCCGGTCTCCTCGGAGACGAGCAAGTCGACGAGGGCTCCGGTGTCCGACTCTCCGCCCGCCTCGGACTTGCGTTGGTCCAGGCTGATCGTCGGGTGACGTCCGACCTTGCGCAGGGCGTCGACGGCTTGATGGTAGGCGATGGCGTAGAGCCAGGGGCGAACCGGCCGGCCATCCTCGTAGTAACTCCGCTTCAGGTGGACCTGGATGAACGTGTTCTGGAAGACGTCGTTGGCCAGGCTGGCATCGTTGAGGTAGCGGACCAGGTAGCGGTAGATCTCCTGGTTGAACCGGGCGTAGAGGGCCTCGAAGTCGGCCCGTGCACCTTCGTCCCGGTAGCGTCGAAACAGCTCCTCATCGGTCAGCCGATCGACCGAACTGGACATGGGCGGGTTCACCTGATGAGGATACGTCGCCGGATTCTTGGCGGTTCGCCGGGTCGTCGGCTTCGACGAGCGGGTCCGGGCCGCCCGCGCGTTGGTGCCGGGGGGCGATCCCCCACGCGGGCTGACCCGCTGCTTGTGATCGAGGCGACGGTTCATGAGGATCCCTTCCAAGGCTCGTTAACCAAGGAGCGTGGGGTATTGTCGCGCGGCGGCTTGGACAGAAATGACGGACTGGGATCGGAGGCGTTGCGGCCCCCGCCGTGCGCGCGATCGGACGTGAGGACTGCATTGTCGCGAGGGCCTCGCTCGGGGACAAGCCGAACCGGACCGGACGGTCCCCCTTCGTTCGTCGGCGCTCTTCTCATGCAGACGCGACGTCCATCGACACGGGGATCGAAGGGGCCGGGTGATTTCGGTCGACCACGACGATCGGGTGGGCTAGTCTCCAAAGATGCCCGAGATCACGCCCCCGCCCCTCCCCGGATCTGTATTGAGCCTCTTTCATGAGACGTGACGAGACAGACGCATCGGCGGCCGAGGCGCCGGGGCCGCTCGCTCCCAAGCGGCCCTACCTGAGTCTCCTGACGGTCAGCTTCACGATCCTGTTCTTCGAGCTGGCCTGTATCCGCTGGTTCGGGAGCACGGTGATCTTCCTGTCGTACTTCACGAACATCGTGTTGATCGCCTGCTTCCTGGGGATGTCGGTGGGCCTGCTCTCCTCCAGGGGGCCGATCCGCCTCTCTGGTTGGGTGGTCCCATTGATGTTGTTGGGGACCGTCGCGGCGGTCGCGTTGAATTTACTCTATGACCCGTATGGGCAGGACGGGCTGTTCACCGTTGATGTGGGGGGCCAGAAGCGGGACCCGCAGGAGATCTTTTTCGGGACCGAATCGTCCTCGGCGGAGGCGCCTCAGGTGGTCCTGCCGATCGAACTGCTGGCCGGGACGTTCTTCTCGGTGATCACGCTAACGTTCCTCGGTCTGGGCCAGATCATGGGCCGGGCCTTCACGGCGATCGAGAACCGCGTGGCGGCCTATTCGGTGGACATCCTGGGCAGCCTAGTCGGGATCGTGGCGTTCGGCGTGGCCTCGTGGTTCCAGACGCCGCCGGCGCTCTGGTTCGGCCTGAGCTTGGGCCTGGCCGTTGTCCTGGCCCGTGGATATCGGATCGTCCTCGCAATCCTCGCCCTGCTCGTCGTGGGCGTGGTCAGCCTCAACGACCTCGACGATTGGTGGCCGAAGAACCCGATCAATCAAGCGCTCGATCAGCCCTCATATCGGACCCGATGGTCCCCCTACTACAAAGTGGAGTGGGATCCTCAAGGGGGGCATGTGTATGTCAACAACATGTACCATCAGCGGGCGATCCCGGTCGATTGGAGCGGCTCGATCTATACGCTGCCGCACCTATTGAATCGAGATGCGGGCCAGGATCCGTTCCACGATGTCTTGGTCATCGGCGCCGGGTCGGGCAACGACGTCTCGGCGGCCCTACTCCAGGGGGCCGAGTCGGTCGACGCCGTTGAGATCGACCCGGTGATCCAGCAGATCGGCCGCGAGGTCCATCCCAACCGCCCCTATTCCGACCCGAGGGTCCGGCCTCAGAACGACGACGGTCGCGGTTTCGTCCGGCGGACCGATCGCGAGTATGACCTGATCATCTACGCCTTGGTCGACTCGCTCCGGCTCCACTCGGGCTACGCTAGCATCCGCCTGGAGAGCTTCCTGTTCACGAGGCAGGCCCTGGAGGACTTGCGCGATCACCTGGCCGAGGACGGCGTCGTGGCGATGTACAACTATTACCGCCAAGGCTGGGTGGTCGGTCGCTTGGAGCGTCTCTGTCGGGAGGTCTTCGGGACCGAGCCGTTGATCTTCTCGCTGCCGTACGAGCCTCGGATCGGGGCCGACGACTCGCAGTCGGGCAAGATCACGTTCGTGCTGGCGGGTCGTCCGGGCAACCCGCACTTGGAGGCGATCCGCGAGGCGTTTCGGGAGCACGGGACGTTCTGGGCCTGCTGGTCTCCCCGATACAACATGGAGATCAACGGATACGGGGCCCAGCCGCCGGAGAGCGACGTGAGCCGGTATCCGTGGATGCGTTGGCAGCAGGTGGCGCCGGCCGAGGTCGTGACCGATCAGATCCGGTATCTGCCCAGCGACGACTGGCCGTTCCTCTACCTCCGCGAGCCGCGCGTGCCGGGCCTGAGCCTCCGGGGGATCGTGCTGATCGGCCTGCTCTCGAGTGTGATCCTGGCGATCTTCTTTCCTTGGAAGCGTGGGCGCTCGCCGGGCCTGGCCCTGATGTTCTTCCTGGGCGCTGGGTTTATGCTGCTGGAGACCAAGGGCGTCGTGCACATGGCGGTGCTCTTCGGGTCGACCTGGGTGGTCAATTCGGTCGTCTTCTTCGCGATTTTATGTATGGTCCTGCTGGCCAATCTTTATGTGATCGCGTTTCGGCCTCGGAAGCTCCGGCTCTTCTTCGCAGGGTTGGGCATCTCACTGCTCCTGAACGCGCTGGTCCCGTTGACGGTCTATCTGGCCCTGCCCGGCGTGTCCCGAGTGATCGTTTCGTGTCTGGTGGTCTTCCTGCCGATCTTCTTCGCGGGGGTGATCTTCGCCTCGGCCTTCCG
>CAZSSM010000060.1:0-42186 GCA_964609385.1 uncultured Planctomycetia bacterium | reverse complement strand
GCGGCGCGACGCGAGGGTCGGGTGTGTCGACACCGTCGACGTCGGTGTAGATGTCGCAGTCCTGTGCGCCCAGGACGGCGGCCAGGGCCACCGCCGTGGTGTCCGAGCCGCCCCGACCCAAGGTGGTGATGTTGTACTCGGCGTCGATGCCTTGAAAGCCAGCGACGATGACAACCCGTCCCTTGTCGAGCGCCTCGGTTATCCGATGCGTGGAAATGTTTTGAATCCGCGCTTTCGTATGATAACTATCGGTAACAATACCGATTTGGGCGCCGGTGAAGCTGATCGCTGGAACGCCCAGCGATTGCACGGCCATGGCCATCAGGGCGACGCTCACCTGCTCGCCGGTGGCCAGGAGCATGTCCATCTCGCGCTCCGGCGGCGACGGGCTGATCTGTTTGGCCAGGGCGATCAGTTCGTCGGTCGACTTGCCACGCGCCGAGACGACCATCAGGACCTGGTGCCCGCGTCGATAAGCGTTGATCGCCCGACGCGACGCGGCCAGGATCTTGTCGCTGTCGGCGACGCTCGTCCCCCCGAACTTTTGAACGATCAAGGCCATCGGCGTCACGCTCCGGTCCGATCACTTGTGGCGTGATACCGATCCCGCATCAGAAAATGGGTGGTCATCAGCTCATGGCCGCGTTGGAGGAACGGCCCGTCGGCCTGGGCGGCGGCCACCTCGTCGTAGGTCCGTCCCGAGCCCTCCAAGGCGGTCCCAGCGATCGTCCAAGGGACCGGTGCGCGGGCGTGAGCTTTGGTTCGGATCAGGGTGGCGTGGTCGGGCGAGACCAGGATCCGCCAGGCGTCGCGGTTCCGAAGGGCCTCCAGGAGCGGCCCGACGATCGCTTCGTCGATGCGTTCGAGGGACTCGACCTTCGCTTCAGCACGTCCCTCATGGCTGGCCTCGTCGGGGGCCTCGATGTGGACGCAGACCAGGTCATGGTCATCCAGGGCGGCGATTCCGGCTCGACCTTTGGCCTCGTAGTCGGTGTCGAGATAGCCCGTGGCGCCCGGCACGTCGATCCGTCGCCAACCAGCCAAGCCGGCGGTGCCCCGAACCAGGTCGACCGCTGCGACGATCGCCCCTCGGATTCCGAACTGGACGTCGAAGGTCTCCAGACGTGGGGCGCGACCCTGACCCCAGAGCCAAATCGCGTTGGCCGGACGCTTCCCGTTGGCGACCCGCTCGACGTTGACCGGGTGATCGGCGACGACCTCCGCGCCCCGCTCCATCAAGGTCCGCAGCGCCTCACCGCCAGGTCCCTGTGGCAGGTGGTCGGCGGCCGGCTGATCGGGCACGTCGTGCGGTGGGGTCGTCACGGTCTGCTCGGAGAAGGGCGGCGCCTCGGGATCGCTGCGGACGACCATCAGGTTCCGGTAGCTGACCCCGGCGTGGAACTCGACTGCGAGCCCGAGTCGAGACGCCTCGACGGGCAAGGCTTGTTGGAGCACATTAATGAGCTGACAGGCCTCGTTATCGCCGATATGACCGGCGGTGAAGTCGGTCATCAAGCCGTCTTGGATCGTCATGAGGTTGCAGCGGACCGCCCAGTCGCCGGGGCCGAGCGTCACGCCCATGGCGGCGGCTTCCAACGGAGCGCGCCCGGTGTAGACAACCTCGGGGTCGTAGCCGAAGAGGCTGAGCGTGGCCACATCGCTGCCGGGCCGGAACCGGTCGGGCACGTTCCGCGAGCGCCCGAGCAGGCCGATCCGGGCAACCTCGTCCATGGCGGGCGTCCGCGCCGCCTGCAGAGGGGTCCGGCCCCCCAGGGAGGCTTGCGGTTCGTCGGCGGCCCCATCGGGGATCACGATCACATATTTGGGCGACATGTTGGAGTGTGGGGTCCCAGGGTTCTTCAAAGTTCGAGGCGTCGACGGTGTCTTGAAACAGCGGGAGCACGCTGAAGGACAGTCCGTTCAATCGTGGATGGCAAAGCAGACGCTGGGCGCTCGGACCGACTCGAGCGCGTCGATAGCGCGTCGGGCAGCGTTGATCCGGGCATGCTCGGCGATGTGCGTGGTGATGACCAGGGGGACCGGCTCGTCGGCACCATCGAGTTCGTGCTGGTTGACGCTGGCAATGCTGATTCCCTGCTCGCCGAGGATCCGGGCCAGCACGCCGACGACGCCGGGCTGGTCGTCGATGAGGAAGCGGAGATAGGTCCGGTGTCGCGTCGAGCCGTCCGGAGCCAGTTGAAGGCTCAAGCGTTCCGGGACATCGTCCTCGCGCCAAAGGTCCAAGGCGCGTGCGGTCAGCGCGGCGCGACCGACGACGACGTCGATTAGGTCGCCCACGACGGCCGAGGCGGTCGGCATCCGACCGGCACCGGCACCATAGAAGAGGGTGTCGCCCACCGCATCGCCGACGACCCGGATCGCGTTGTATGCTCCGCCAACGTCGGCCAGCGGCGTCCCTCGACGGACCAGAGTCGGCCCGACGCGGAGATGGAGGCCGCGTTCGGTCTGCTCGGCCTCGGCCAGCAGCTTGATCGTGTAGCCGAGTTCGGCCGTGTAGCGGATGTCGATCGGCTCCAGTTGGTCGATCCCACGTCGGGGGATGTCGGCCATGCCAGCGCCGTCGCCGAAGGCGAGCTGGGTCAAGATGGCTAGCTTGTGCGCCGTGTCGGTGCCATCGACGTCGAGCGTCGGGTCGGCCTCGGCGTATCCGAGTTCCTGGGCTTGCCGGAGCGCGGTCTGGTAGGCCAGGCCCTGGCCGGTCATGGCTGTGAGGATGTAGTTGCAGGTGCCGTTGAGGATCGCCGCGAGCCGCTGGACCTGGTTGGCGGCAAGGCCGACGCCTAGAGCATGAACGATCGGGATGCCGCCGGCGACGCTGGCCTCGAAGGCCAAGGCGCGTCGGGCGCGTCGGGCCTCGGCGAAGACCTCGGCACCGCGCTCGGCGAGCAGGGCCTTGTTGGCCGTCACAACATGCTTGCCAGCGGCCAAGGCGCGGACGATCAACTCGCGAGCCTCGTCGAGCCCGCCCATGACCTCGATGACGACGCCGATCTCCGGATCGTCGAGGATCCGCGATGGGTCGGTCGTCCGACGCTCCAGCGGCAAGGGGCAATCGGGTCGGGGCTTGTGCGGATCGCGGACCAGGGCGGCCTTCAGCTCGATCGGTCGACCGGCACGATGCGCGATCCGCGACCGGCCCGGCTCCTGACAGAGCAACTGGGCCACGCCGGTGCCGACGGTGCCCAGGCCGAACATTCCGACGGCCCAGGGTCGTCCCGATTCCCGAGGTTCGGCCATCGCTTCCCCGTCCCGCATCGTCGCCTGGTTTATTGACGTGCCCGAGAACGTCCAGGGCGCCCCGAATATACGACGACCCGACGGCCCGGGACAACTCAGGCCGCGATGCTCTCCACTCTCCTCAACGCGGCGCGATCCGGACCTCCACTAAGATCGGGAGGTGGTCGGAGCCGATCGCCGGGAGCGACTCGACCCGGAAGGGATCCGGTCCGGGCTCCGCAGCCACCAAATCGATCGGCAAGCCGAAGGGTACGAAGCAGCTGGCGGGCCAGGTCGTCGACGCAAACAAGGCTGGCCCAGATTGCTTGAGCTGGGTCTCGTCAAGAAATCGGCGGTACTGCGACGACCAAGGCGTCAGGTTCCAGTCCCCGAGCACGATTAGTCGGTTGTCTCCGATCGTCGATCTCGCCGGGATCCACTCGGCGATCCGTTGCAGTTCCTCGGTTTGGAGCATCGAGGTTCTGGCGTTTCGCGGTCGGGTCAAGTGAATGTTCAGAAATGCCAGGTGCCGATTGCCATGCCGAACTCGAACCAATCCAAAGGGACGATCCGAGCGCTCCCCGAGGAAATCGACGACTTGCGTTCGGAAATCGCCGATCTCCCCTGATGATGGCTCTCGTAACAGGACGGCGATCCCGTGCGTGTTGGTCCTGGGCTCCGAGACGGCAACGCGATATCCGGTCAACCTCGACCGAAGCAAACTCAGACGTTTCGGTGTGACTTCCTGAAAAAAACGATATCTGCATCGATAGATTTTATTTGCGGGAGGATCGTCTCGGGCTCCCGCTGGCGACCGATATTGGCGTGGACGATCCGAATCGTGTTCGCTGGGTCATCGATCGATCGTTCGATGATCGATCCACTGGCCCTTTGGAGTGTGGGCGTGCTGATCAGGACCCAGAGATTCAACGCCGTCACGAAGACCAAGGCCATCACGAGTCGAATCTGCCGCAACGCGATCGCCCCGATGATCACCATCATCGACATAAAGAAACATGTCGTCGGAGATGGTCAAGGAGCCCGAACCCCCACCAGAGATCACCGCACCAACCGAACAGAGTGGCCAATGCGATGGCAATGCCCATCAGAATGAAAATGACGCGAATCGACTTCACCCACAAACCAATTGTTTTTCCTGATACATGTTCACCTCATTGGCATCCCTCGACGGCGTTGATCCCTTCGTCGATCGCATCAGGAATCCCGCGACTAGCGGCGGGCCTGGCTGGCGGGGATGGGGCCGACCCGGGCATCGTCACGACCCGGGAGCTGGCCTCGAGTGATCCCATAATTGCTGGTGGCCCGGAGCTGCTTCCAGAGCGTCTGGGGGTCGCGACGGCCGTCCAGGGCCTCGCGATAGAGTTGGATGATCCGCTCAACGTCCTTGGAAGAATCGTCGAGGAACTCGATCCGGAGATGGCGGGCGCCCTGCTTGAGAAGTCTCGGCAGATACTCCGCAGCGGTCTGCGGGACCGCATTGTAGAGCGTGTTCCGGCAGCCGACGTCGGCCTTGAGCGGGTGCTCGACGCCCACACGATCGCGGAGCTTGACATCGTGGTGGTCGCAGGGTCGACCGCAGTCGGTCTTATCGTGGCCCGGTGAGAGGAATGCACAGAAGACGCAGTGCGCCATATGGAACATCGGCATCCGAAGATGGATCACGATCTCGAGGATCTCCCGTGGGACGACCCGTTGGAGAGCGACGAGCTGGTCGAGGTTGAGGTCGTGGCTGGCGGTGACCCGCTGCGCGCCTCGGTCTCGGAGCCACTCAACGGTCAGTTCGTTGGCGGCGTTGAGCGAGAAGTCAGTCACGAACGACAGGCCGCGCTCGGCGCAGTAAAGCAGGCCACCGGCGTTGCGGACCAACAGGCCATCGGGCTCCTGCTTCTGGAAGAACCGGTAGATGGGTGCTTCCGCGGGCATCTGGATCCGGGGAGTGGCCAGGAAGATCCGGGCCTCGGGCCACCCTCGGACCAAGGGGACGGCTGACTTGTACCCCTGGATGTCCTGGTAGTCGACGTAGATGGTGCGGACACCAGCCCGCAAGGCAGCCTCGACCTGTTCGTCGCGGGCGCAGAGTACTGAGAGTTCCGGGGCGGACACGTCGCTGGCCGAGGACCCATCAATGTCGGCCTCTTGGAGACCGCGGGCGCTCTGGAAGAGTCCCTCGCGAAGTGTCTGGAGGACCGGCACTTGGGCAATGGCCCTTAAGGGTTGTGCCCCGGCCAGTTCATCGATCCGGGCGACCAATCGGCGCCGGAGGTCGTTGGCCAAGCTCTTGGGAAGCATCGGCCTCCCTTCGATGTGGGCGTCCAGGCTCCGCAGTTCATAGATCGAGTCGCCGAGCCGTCCGATCTGATCGCGGATCAAGTCGAGGTCGGCGGGTCGGTTGTGGGCGACCTCCAAAGGAATATCGGCCTCGACCTCAGCGCGGACGCCGGCCTCGGTCACTCCGATGAGCCGGAGTGGTTGTCCGGCAACGACCACGGCCCGGACATCCAGGGGCATCTTGCGACGGGTCGGCCCCTGGAACGTCTTGCGGAACCGTCGGGTCAGCTCGGGGTCGTCGGTCTTCCAGAGCCGCTGGCCGGGAACGACTCGTCGGAGGTCGATGTCCCGACGGCCGAACCGGATCCGGGCCGGCCCCGAGGAAATTGGCTGATCGGCGGAGACCTCAACCTCACGGGGTCGGCTTCGGGGCGCCTTCAAGGGACGGGCCAGACCATAGATGCGTCCCCCCTGCTCTTCCGCTCCACGCTCTTCCAGCGCATCGAGCACGACGCCGTCGCCCTTCTTGAGCGGTGCGTGGAGGTCGACCAGCAGCGCATCGGCTTCAACCCGACGGACCGTGCCCAGGAAGACCCCGCGCTTTTTGGCATAGTCGCCGCGGACGAGCACCTTGTGGTCGAGCCCGTCGAAAAAGCCATGGCTGAAGCCACGCGAGAAGGCCATCTCCATGGTCCGGACCTGCTCATCCGTGAAGGTGACCGTCTCACCCCGACAGGCCTGATCGATGGCGCGTCGGTAATGGCCGGTGATGTTGGCGACGTACTCGGGGCTCTTCAGCCGCCCCTCGATCTTGAGACTGGTCACACCCAAAGCGATCAACTCGGGGATCAGGTCATGTGCTGCCAAGTCCTGGGGACTCAGCAAGTACTTGGTCTGCTCCAAGTCCACGAGTTGGCCATCGCAAACGATCTCATAAGGCATCCGACAGGCTTGAGCACACTGGCCACGGTTGGCCGAGCGCCCTCCCAAGGCCTCACTGGTCAAGCACTGCCCCGAATAGGCCACGCAGAGCGCACCGTGGACGAAGACCTCGACCGGGACGGCGGTCTGAGTCCGGATCTTGCCGATCTCCTTAAGCGAGAGTTCGCGGGCCAAGATGACCCGGGAGCAGCCCAGCTCCTCAGCTAAGCGGACCCCCTCAGCGCTGGTGACCGACATCTGAGTCGAGGCGTGGACCTCCAAGTCTGGCGTGATGGCTCGGATCAACCGCGTCAGGCCCAGATCCTGGACGATGACCGCGTCGACCCCGGCCTCGGCGATCCGGCGTACCAAGTGTTCCAGGTCGGCCAACTCGTCGGGGAAGACCAGGGTGTTGAGCGTGACATAACCCCGAACTCCACGCCGATGGAGCGAGGGCATCACCTCCGGCAGGTCATCGACCTCGAAGTTGGCTGCGCGGGCGCGGGCGTTGTGGCCTCGGAGGCCGAAGTAGACCGCGTCGGCCCCGTTCTCCACCGCAGCACGCAGGCAGTCGCGATCGCCGGCTGGAGCCAACAGTTCCGGTCGTGTGGAAGAGGATGCGATCGGGTCCGCCGTTGAGACGGATGTCGGGTTCGATTCGAGGATGCTCATGGGCTTCCGCTTAAGCAGGCCAGGTGACCCAGATTCGATCTCGCGAGACCCGGCGATCCTCGAAGACCCCTTGTGGGTCGATCTCCGGGTACATTCGCGCATACGATTTTATCGTAGGGCGAGTGGTCTACTCCGACGACTGCAACCGACCGAATTCGGAGCCCAAGCCACTACCAGGTCATGTCGATTCGATGTGGGTTTGTTGAGAAGTCCAGATGACGAAACCGGTTTGCCCAAAGAATGAGGCGGAGAACAACTGGTCCGCGATTCCTTCAGGCGGGTCTCCGTATTTTACCGTTGCCCTGTCGGAGAATTGTTCTACACTTGCTTTCAGGAGTTTTTGAACGCCGACCAACACCCTGCACCCATTCCTTCCGGTCCGCTTCCAACCCGATTTCTTCCTGCCACCCAAGGCGGTCTAAACCCTCCGGTTAGACTTCCTCGTTTCGGGACAACTCCGGCCGCTTTTCGTCACTTGCCTCTTCAGAGGTCACGCGTACTCGCGATGACCGAGGTTCGTTAAATCAACCTTGTTTCCACCGATCCTGTTGAATCGGGAACAGACATTGTTGCGAACCTATCAGTAGCAATCTGCCGGAGACCTGCGCTTCCGAGTGAGAACCGCCTTAGATCCGATCCTGTGACCCGTCGTAAATAGTTCGGCTTCCTTGGCATTGGCCTCGGGAGTAGGTCTGGGCTGACTATCCGTCCTTTGAGGTAACCGTAATGCGTTGGTTGTTTTCGCTGCGTACGGCCACGACCTTAGGTCTGCTCCTGATGCTGGGGGTGATCGGCCTCTGGGTTCGTCCGGCGACCAGCTCGCTGGGGCTCTCGCAGGAAGATCTGGATGCGTTGCCACAGGCATTGGCGGTCCGTCGAACGCTCAGCGGTTCGATCACGGCTCTGGGCTACGTCAAGCCGGTCCAGGCCACTGAGATCGAGTGCGAACTGCAACGGCTTCGCGTCTACATCCGCGGGGAAGATCCGACCGGCAGCGGCGCTGCAACGATCCTCTGGCTGATCCCGAATGGCTCGGAAGTCGAAGAAGGCGACTTGCTGGCCGAATTAGACAGCTCCGAATACGAGGAATTGGTCCGGATCCAAGAGATCAGCACCACGCGTGCAGAGTCGGATTATCGTGCCGCCCAACTGGAAGTCGAAGTCGCGAAGATCGCCCTTAAGGAGTTCGACGAGGGCGTCAAGATCCAGACCATGCAAAACCAAGAGGCCCAGCTCACGCTTACACAAAGCGAACTGGAACGGGCGAAGAACCGGCTCGAATGGTCACAGCGTATGATCAACAAAGGCTATATTTCTAACGGCCAACTGATCCGCGACCAAGAGCAGAGGCAACGATCTGAAATTTCTCTGGGCATGGCGGAGATCACTCAGGAGATCTACCAAGAGTACACGGTGCCCAAGATGAGGCAGGAGCTTCTCAACCAACTCCGCGCGGCCGAATCGCGTGCCGCCGAACTGGAGTCACGATACGGCCGGTATCGTGATCGACTTGAATTGCTCCAAGGTCAGATTCAGCTCTGCAAGATCCGCGCACCGCACTCTGGTCTTGTTGTCTACGCAAACCAAGACCGTCGTGAGCCTGAGATTGAGGTCGGTAATAGCGTCCGTCAAGGACAGGAACTCTTTTACATCCCCGACATGTCGGAGATGAAGATCGAGGGGATGATCCACGAGACGTTCATTCGGCGCGTCGCTCCAGGCATGATGGCCAAGGTTCGGATCCCGGCCTTGCAAGGCCTCGAGGTCGACGCCGTCGTCGAGTCGGTCGCCCAGTTCCCCATGCCCAAGCAGACTTGGAGCGATAGCGGCGAAATCAAGAACTACCAGGCCGATGTCCGGCTCTTGGATGTCCCGAAGGACCTGATGCCGGGCATGACGGCCAATCTGGAGATCCTCAGCGCCCCGACGCGTCAGGCAATCACCGTCCCAGTCGAGGCCGTCAGCGTCGATGACCATGCCTACTACTGCCACGTCATCACGCCCCAAGGTCTGGAACTACGCCAGGTCGCCCTAGGCGAGGCCGACGACCCGTCCTGGCTGGAGATCGCTCGAGGTATCGCTCCAGGCGAACGGGTGATTCTGGATCCCAACTCGGTCATCGACGCCGACGTTGAGCCAACCGCTGTGGTCATGCTTGACACGACCAGCACTGAGGATCCTCAGGACGAACCCACTGTGTTGGCTGTTGGGCCAAAGTCGGTTGGGGGGTCGACGGCAATGCTGGAGGTGTCGACGGACTCGAAACCGTCGGGCCGTGCCGAACGACGACCTAGCAGATCGGACAAAGAGGTCTCTGCTGCTTCCTGACCGGCCGGGCCATAGTCAGTCACTTCTCCTCATCTGGCATTCGCCAAGTCGAGACCGACGATTGGATCGAGGTCCTCAACCCGGACGACAGCCTGCCTGATTCGGAGTCTTAGCCTTCATGGCTTGGGTCTATCTTATCCTCGCCGGCCTTTTCGAGATCGGCTGGCCTCTGGGCCTGAAACTCGGTTGGACGAGTCAGGGGATCCGCGTTTGGCCGCTCGCTCTGTCGATCGGCTGCATGGCAGTCAGCGGGGCCTTACTCCTGATGGCCCAGCGATCAATCCCGATGGGAACGGCGTATGCCATCTGGACCGGGATCGGAGCCGCTGGAACGTTCCTGGTCGGTATCGGGTTGTTCAAAGAACCAGCGACCGCCGCCCGTTTCGCCTGCCTCGGCTTGATCGTGGCTGGGATTGTCGGCCTGAAGTTCGTCGGGAGCAAGTAACATCAAATCAATCGCATGTAACACGTACTCTTGTTATCCAAAAATATTTTAATAATTCTGAAAATATATTTTCGGAGTCGATATCAACCCCGATCGCCCTCATCAGAGTAGCCTCAGTAAGGCAGAATGACATTCACCAGAATGATCTGACCAGTCCGGACGTTGATCACCTGGAGGTGGGTGAGGCCGTCGTGGCAATCTGGGTCAGTTCGGGCCGCGCAGATGCCGTCGATCGAGAGGATCACATCGCCGCACTCCAGACCAGCCCGACCGGCCGGACCACAGGGGTCTACCGCGTCGATGTAGAGGCCGGGGCCGAAGCGGGTGCGGACGCGATGGTAGTCCATGGCGAACTTCCAGGAGTTGTCGTACCAGGAGTGCTCGGCGCTGGACTCCGAAGCGACGACTGAAGGAGCCTGGGCGACCGCGATCGTCGGGACCACGGCCAACAGGGCCGAGAAGGCGAACGTGGCGAGGTGCGTCATAAAACCCGTATTCATCGTTGTTGTCTCACATGGGCGACTTTGATCGTCCCCGGGTCGGCCAGTCCGTCCCGGGTCTGACCAGATCACCCTCATCGGTTCGTGAGACCCGCCACCCTCATCGGTTTTTTCTTGACGCCCATCGGCTCGATCCTGATCCGGACTCATGCGCCTTCGGGGCCGAGGATCAGGACTTGGCGATCTCGTCCTACTCGCTCGGTTCGCTGATGCGCCCGTTTCCTCGTTGCGCAAGAATTGAGCCATGGCTCCGTCTTAATAGAGTGTCGACATGGTAATCGCCTGCTATCAAAGGTTCGCTTTCGCGCTCGGTGCGGAGCGAACTCGCCGTCGCTTCGGGCTTCACCATGAAGGAACGATCCATGACGGAACCAGTTGTCAATGAGGGCTCGATCACTCTATACATCAAGCCTTTGCGTCAAGGGTGTGGCCAGGCTGCCTTGGAGCTTTGGAATCGCCATCGAGCGATGCTACAGACGATCGCCGAGAAGCGACTGCGCTCGGCGCCGCCGCTGCCGAGCGACCATGAAGACATCGCCCTGGGCGCCTTCAGCACCTTCTGCCGAGCCGTCGTCCAAGGCCGATTCCCCGCGCTGAACGGCCGAGACGATGTGCGTCGGGCCCTCATCGTGCTGGTTAAGCGGCAGATCGCCGATCAGATCCAGCACGAAGGCCGCCAGCGTCGCGGTGGCGGGAAGATCGTCCTCGACGATGCCGCCCTCCGCGGTGACGACTCCCAAGTCGGCGGGCTGGACCGCACCCCCGACGACGGGCCCACCCCGGAACAGGAGGCGTTGAGGGCCGAGGGCCTCGCTCGGCTCTTCGACCTTCTGCCCGACGAGACGCTCCGGGTCATCGCGCTGCTGAAATTGGAAGGCTACACCAACGTGGAGATCGCTCACAGCCTCGACTGCGCCAAGCGGACCGTCGAGCGCAAGCTGGACCGGATTCGGATGCTCTGGGTCGAGGAGGTCGAGCGATGAGTCCCGAGCCCTTGGGATCCGCAGACCCACCCAAGGGGACAGCAGGCACGCCATCGCAGTCTGGTCCGGCCCACAGTCAGATCGCCCGACTCGACGCGGCCTGCGACCGCTTCGAGGCCGCCTGGAGAGCCGGTCGAGGCCCTCAGATCGAGGAGTTCTTGGAAGAGGTGATCGCCACAGAGCGACACGCTTTCCTCGGCGAACTGATCCGACTGGAACTGGAGCTGCGACGCGCCGACGGGCAAGAGCCTCATGAGCACGACTATCGTCTCCGGTTCCCCGAGCAATCGACGGTCATCGATGCGGCCTTCGAAACGACCGAGACCTCGATGGCCGTCGATGGCGACCGGTCCGTGGGCGAGTCCACAAGCTCCGAGGAGATGACAAGCACCCTCCGTTGCCAACCTCGGGACCTCAGTAGAACCGCCCCAATCCCGACGCGTGGATCGGGAACCAAGCCCGAAGAGCTGGGATCGACGGCAGGGACATCCCGCTTTCGAGTCCTCGACTCGCACGCTCGAGGTGGATTGGGTGAGGTCTTCCTAGCCCGTGATGAGGAGCTGGGGCGGACCGTCGCCCTCAAGCAGATGCAGGCGCGCTGCCTCAACAAGCCTGACCTCCGTCAGCGCTTCGTCCTCGAGGCCAAGATCAACGGCAACCTGGAGCACCCCGGGATTGTCCCGGTCTATGGATTCGGCACCGACGTCCAAGGGCGACCCTACTACGCCATGCGGTTCATCGAAGGCGAAACGCTCAAGCAGGCCATCGCTCATTATCACGAGGAGGCGCCCACCCTCTCGGCAACCGACCGGTCGCTCCGACTCCGCAACCTGCTGGGACGATTCGTCGATGTCTGCGAAGCGATCGCTTATGCCCACGCTCGCGGGATCCTTCACCGCGATCTGAAGCCGGCCAATGTGATGCTGGGCGCCTTCGGTGAGACCTTGCTGATCGACTGGGGCCTGGCCAAGCTGATCGGCAACGAGGAATCGCGACGCGAAGGCGATGGCGAGGCCTTCGCAACGCCCACGGACTACCGGCTCGACCCGACCGTGGTCGGCTCGGCCATGGGCACGCCAGCTTACATGAGCCCGGAGCAGGCTGAAGGTCGGCTCGATGACCTCGGCCCGGCCACCGACGTCTACGGCCTCGGTGCAACCCTCACGGCCTTGCTTTCAGGTCGACCACCGATTGATGGTGCGACGACCGACG
Source organism: uncultured Planctomycetia bacterium (assembly GCA_964609385.1). GTDB lineage: Bacteria > Planctomycetota > Planctomycetia > Isosphaerales > Isosphaeraceae > CAZSSM01. The sequence continues at coordinate 29,599 of CAZSSM010000060.1, read as the reverse complement.
AGGTGCTGGCCAAGGTCCGTCGCGGAGAGATTGTCTCGCCACGCGTGGTCGTACCCGATACGCCCCGGCCGCTCGAGGCGATCTGCCTGAAAGCGATGGCCCACCAGCCAGGAGATCGCTACCCCGGAGCCCGCGCCTTGGCTGAGGATGTCGAGCGCTACTTGGCCGACGAGCCCGTCGCCGCCCTGCCCGACCCGATCGTGACGCGGGCTTGGCGCTGGGTTCGCCGCCACCGAACTGCAACAGTCTCGGCCGTGGCCGCACTGGCCGTCGCTGTGATCGCTCTCGCCTTGGGGGTGGCCCTGCTCGGCGAAGCCAATGCCCAGATCCGCGACCAAGAGCGCGTCGCCCGCGAAAACCTCGACGAATCGCGACGCGTCGTGAGCGCGATGTTCCAACGTGTCGTGCCTCAACTGACGGGCCAGCCCGGCATGGACGAGACGCGCCGCGAGGTCCTGGAGACAGCTCTCCGGTTTTATGAAGACTTCATCCTCCCTCGGGGCGATAACCTGATCATCCGCGCTGAGATCGCCGAGGCCCTTCTCCAAGTCGGTCGTGCTCGCGAGGCCCTCGGCAAGATCGAGGAGGCCCAGGTCGCCTACCAGCAGGCCGGCGAACAGTTCGAGGCCCTGCTCAGCCAGTTTCCCAACGACCCCGATATTGGATCGGCCTTGGCACAGGTCCTGAGAGACCAAGCCGACTTGCTCAAGCGGATCGGTCGAACCGTCGAGGCCGAGTCGCTTTATCGGAGGGCACTCTCGACCGCTCAAGCCGGGGCAGCGAGCAGCTCCGACGTCCCGAGCCAGCGGGCCGAGATCGCCCGTCTCGTGTTCAAGCTCGCCCTGTTGGCCGATCAAAACGATCAATGGAGCGAAGCCGAGGAGGGCTATCGCGAGGCCTTGGCAATCCAGGAGGATCTCGTCGCAAGCTGGCCCGATAACTCGGCGTTCTTGCGAGACTTGGTCAGCACCCTCTACGAACTGGGCTATCTTCGGGCTCGTCTCGGATTCTTCGACGAAGCATCGCGGATGTACGAGCGGCTCGTCGAGATCCAGGAGGGTCTGCTTGTCCTCGAACCAGGCAACAAGCGGTATCTCTCCGCATTGCGCGACTATCTCAGCTATCTGGGTACGCTCCAAGGCCGCGCTGGGCGGTTCGACGTGGGCCTAGAGACGCATACCCGCGCCCTCGAACTCGGAGCGATGCTCTGCGTCGCCCACCCCGGCGTCGTCAACGATCAGATCGGCCTGGTCAAGGCCTATGGCAACCTGGGCAACTACTACCGACGCGCCGGCCGACCCGCCGATGCGGCCTCGACTTACCGACGCGCACTAGATGTGATCGAGGCGGTCGTCCGAGACCACCCCGAAATCACCGACCATGCCCTAACACGTGCCCAACTCGGGACCGACCTGGCCCTGGCCACGCAACAGCAGGGCCGTGACGCCGAGGCTCTGAGCCATCTCGATCCGGCCATCGAGGCGCTGGAGGCGCTCGCCGGGGCTGCCGGGAACGAGTCCCACCGTCTGGCCGTCCTGGAGTCGGCTTACATCAATCGCTTCGAGATCCACGACGCGCTCGGCGATCCCCAGCGCGCCTTGGCCGACTTGAGTCGGGCCGAATCCCTACCGATCCAGAATGACAGGACGGCGGAGTTCCGCGCCCGCGAGGCCATCCAACACGGCCGGATGGGTCAGCTCGCTGAGGCCTCAGCGCTGATTGATCAGGCCATTGCGGCACCCGAAACCAACGACGAGGTCTTCTTCCAAGCCGCCCGAGCCTTGGCCGTCAGCGCCAAAGTCGCAGAGGACAACTGGGACGATGCCGAGTCGGTCGGCATCGAGGGCTCCGACCAACGCACCCGAATCGAACAGGCCATCGCGCTGCTCCGACGCGCTCGAGCGTTGCGCGGCTTTCTAACCCGCGAGGCGATCGCCCGGCTCGACAGCCCCGACTTCGACGCACTCCGCAATCACGACGATTTCCGCACGCTCCGGGCCGACCTGGACTTCCCCGACGATCCGTTCCAACCCTAATGGTGCTTGTCGGATCGCCATCGCGTTTACGCATGGGATCGGAGTTAGCTCACGCGGCTTCGGCTCGTAGGTGCTCAGGACCAGGCCCCCCGACCGATCGCGCGAAACGCTCGCATGGGGTCCTGGATGTCTGTCACAGTCGGTGCCGCCGGCGACAAATCTAAGTATGGACGCCACCGAGGTCGAGAAACGTCGCCAGTTCGATGCGCTGGTGCGTGAGCATCACGTGCGCCTTCGGGCGTTCGTGCGCTCGCTGGGCGTTGATCCCGACTGGGTCGATGACCTCGCCCAGGAGGCGTTCCTGACCGCCTACCGCGAGTGGGACTCGTTCGACGCAGCGCGCGATTTCGGCCGTTGGGTCCGGGGGATCGCCGCCAACCTCGTCCGTAACGAGATTCGCAAAGACGCGCGACGTCGGCGCATCCTCCAGACCGAACTGACCGAACTGCTGCTCGATCGATCTCTTGGGTCCCGCGCATCACCCGATGAGCCCCTGGCCGTCGATTCGGTCCTGGCCTGCCTCGACGAGCTGGCCCCGACCAGCCGCGCCATCGTCCTGGGCAGATACCGCGACGATGAGTCGGCCCCCCAACTGGCCGCTCGGTTCCAGACATCCCCGGCCAACATCCGTCAGATCCTGGTTCGGGTCCGACGCCAAATCAGACACTGTGTGGAACTGCGCCTGTTGAGGGAAGCCTGAGATGAGCGACTCTCGCTTCGAAGACCTGCTAGGACGGTTCCTGGACGGCGCGTTGACCGCCCAGGAGCGGGACGACTTAACCCAATTGGTTCGCGAGGATCCGGACCGCCTGGACGACCTCCGGGCTCAGTTGGAGGCCTCCGAGTTGCTCGCGATGGCCGGGAACGAGCGCCGACAGATCGATCATTTCCTCGACGCGATCGGCACGCGACTGGCCGAACCGTCCCGTCATGATATCAACGCGACGACGCCCGCCTTCTCCACCAACGGCCACCACACGCGGCCCGAGGCGCCAACGCAGTCGCCCCGAACGCGTCGGCGGTCTCGACGGGGACTCTGGGCGATGGCCGCGATCGCCGCGGTGGTCCTGTTGGTCGCCGGCCTGGTCTTGAGCCTCGGTGGGCCGAGCCGAGAGGACCGGATCGCGCGGATCACCGAGCGGAACGGTTCGCTCCTTTGGATCGGCGACGGGGGTCGCCTCAGCGATGACCTCGAGGTCGGCGATTGGATCGGCGGGTGCACCCTCGAGACCTTGTCCGACGACTCCTGGATCACCTTGGAGTTCCGCGACGGATCGATCCTGACCATCTCCGGACCCACCTTGCTGACGATCTCCGAGGATATCCAAAAGCAACTCCACCTCCGCGAGGGTAACCTGTTCGCTCAGGTCGCACCCCAAGCGCCCGACAAACCGATGCGGATCCACACCCGGACCGCAGAACTCGAGGTTCTCGGCACCCAGTTGAACGTCGATGCCGAATCGTCGCTGACCCGGCTGCGGGTCGATGAGGGCCGGGTCCGTCTGACCCGATTGGTCGACGGCCGGGTCGTCGAGGTCCCCGCCCAGCACCAGGTCACGGCCAAGGCCGATCGGTTGGAACCCCTGACCTCAACCCGACGCCTGGAAGCCGTCGACCGCTGGGAGAGCGATCTGCGCTCGAGCATGGGCAAGTGGCTGCCCCCCAAGAACGAGATCCCCGCCCGGCTCCTAGCCCTGCCGATCGTCTTCAATCGGCCGGACGAAGGGCCGGTGGCCATCTTCGTAGCCAGCTTCGATGTCGCGCGTTGCGGATGTCCGCCGGTCCGACTCGTCGAAGGGGCCACTTTCCAAGTCCTGGGCCGCATCGGTTCGCTCGAGGACGTCCATCTCGGGCTCACCATGACTAGGCCCGAGGGAGGCTTCGGCGGCAAGTTCGAAACCATCGTCAAGGCCGACGATCTGACGATCCGCGACGGCACTTTCGAGATCGAGATCCCCCTCGATGCGTTCTGGCCGAGATATCCCAAGATCTCCCAATCACCAATCGGCCTCGAACTAGAAGACTGCTACGTCTTCACCGTCGACGTCGAAGCCACGCTCGAGGTCACGCGGGTCGAACTCTTACCACCGGCTGAAGCGGAGTCGACCGATCGCGCGAACGAACCCGACACGACCGCTCAGCCTTCGTGAACCCTCGATCGAGACCGAGATCCCGTCGAATCGCTCAGGCCCATTCGCTTCAAGGAAGATGTTCATGATGGTTCATCCCCTGCGCTGGATATCGATCGTCCTCTTGGCAAGTTCCCTGACACATGCCGGGTCCGTCATCAGGTTGGTCGACGAGCCGTCAAGGCCGACGGCTCGCCTCAGCAGTCGGCTCATCGAGATCGGGCCAGATGCGTCGAAGGACCCGTTCAAGGCGGTCACTCGCGTCATTGGGATGGTCGAGGACTCCGGGAGTTCGGCGGATCTCGCCTTTGTCGGGGAATCGTTCCGTGAGCGATTCGCCGGCCGCTTGCGGGGCGATGAGATCGAGGTCTTCCTCAACCCGATCTCGGGGTCCCAGTCACCGAAAGGGCTGGTCGTCCGTTGGGTCGACCGGACCTCGACCACCGATCGAAGCGCGATCCTCGAGGTCGTCACCTCCGAGGAATCGCAAGAGGGAGAAGTCGCCGATTTGATCTGGTTCGCCGACGAATCGATGATCGCCGGTCTGCTCCCCGAGTCCGACCCTGGAGACTTATTCGTCGTCCAGTTGGTTGGGAAATCCATCGATTTGGAACAACTGGGAATCCGACTCAAAAAGGCGATCACCGCAGGCCAAATGACCGAGCGGGACGCCATCGCCACCTACAAGCGAGCCGCCGGCAAAATCAACGGGCACAGGGGGCGAGAGAAGAAGTCCGACGCGATGATGATGAAGCCTAAGGCAATGGCGGGGGGACCATCGACCTTCTACGCCATCGTCATCGGCCGGCTTCGATCGAAGGATCTCGAGTTCGGCGAGTTCACCATAGAGGTCGATTATGTGACGTCCATCTATGGGGATCGGCGAATCAAAGACGAACTGATCGGCGAGACGATCACGGTCGTCGGCGTCTCCGGAGCGTGGCTGGACTCTCTGCTCCTGATCAAACCGGGCGAGACGCTCAAGTTCCGCTCGGGGACCGTCCAAGGAACCACAGTCTCGCTCTCGCCTAAGGCGACGGTTCTGGAACGCGCTATCCCGTTCGATCCGGAGGTCTATCCCGTGCCGCCCGAGACGTTCCGGGGTTTCCGTGGGATCGTCATCGGGACCATCACCAACAGGTCCGAGACCGGCTACGAGCTGACAATCCGGGTCGACGAAGTCGAGCAGACCACAGAGGGTAGCGAGGCGACCGACCCGGAGAGTATCCGGGGTCGTCTGCTCGACCTCCAAGGGTTCTACAACAGGCCCTTTCGCGCGACCTTCGACGACCTCCGGATCGACGATCGGATCCGGGGCGGTGTCATTCACTCCAACCCGATCGTCGACACTTTCAACGTGTCGGAACTCCTCGAACCGATCGGCTCCAAGTCCGAGGGGTCGAAGGGGAACGATCGATGATGACACTGCGCGCCTCAGCTCACGGTTCGACACTTCTGAGCGTCGTCATCCTCGGGGTCGGAATCGCGAACGCATCGGAAAACCTCTCGGGGACCGATGTGCAACCGTCAGCGCGGGTCCGGTTCGCCGATCGGACGGTCGGACCGATCCCCGATTTCCAAAAGCACGTGGTGCCGCTGCTCGGGCGACTCGGCTGCAACAGCGGCCAGTGCCACGGGTCGTTTCAAGGGCGTGGCGGCTTTCGGCTCTCGTTGTTCGGCTCCGAGTTCGAGCGAGATCTCGAGGCCCTTACCTCGGAGGCCTCGTCCGAACCACAACCTCGGGTGCTGACCGACGACCCGGAGGAAAGCCTGGTCCTGCTCAAGCCGACTTTGCAGGTCGATCATGATGGCGGCGATCGGTTTGAGATCGACTCATGGGAGTACCACCTGCTCCATAAGTGGATCGCCGGGGGAGCCCGAGGGACCGCCACGCCCCATCGGCTCTCTCATCTCGAGGTGGATCCTCTGGAGATCGTCTTCGGGGCGCACGACGATCCAGTCTCGCTCCGAGCAACCGCCGTCTGGGCCGACGGGTCCCGCGAAGACGTGACCGACCTCTGTCGGTTCCAAACCAATGACGATGCAGTAGCACTCGTCGATAACGAGGGCCAGGTCACCTCGACCGGCCAAGGCGACACGCATGTCATCGCTTTCTACGATAACGGCGTCGCGGCGGTCCCCGTGATCCGCCCAGTAACCGATTCGGAAGACGTCACCCCCTCGCTCGATGGCCTCAGCGCGATCGATCGGCTGGTCGCCTCGAAGCTGGCTAAGCTCGGGATCACACCATCGTCTCCTTGTTCCGACGCTGAGTTTCTCCGACGTGTGAGCATCGATCTGACCGGGACGCTGCCCACCCCCGTCGAGATCGAGGCGTTTCTGGCCGATCCCGCGCTCGACAAACGCGCGGACAAGGTCGACGAACTGCTCGAACGTCCGGCCTACGCCGCTTGGTGGGCCAACAAGCTCTGCGACTTCACCGGTTGTAGCCCGTCGGCGTTGACCGAGGTCAACGAGGTCGGTCAAGCCTTGGCCCGACAATGGTACGACTGGATCTATCGACGCGTGGCCGACAACACCCCCTACGATGAGCTAGTCGAGGGGATCGTTCTAGCGACGGGTCGCGCGCCCAACCAATCGCGCGCAGAGTATGCCGAGGAGTTCTCCTCGTACGTGCGTCGCGAGGTTCCGGCCGACTTCTCCGAACGCTCGACAATGCCCCACTACTGGACCCGCGAGAGCATACTGGAGCCTGAGGACAAAGCCTTGGCGGTCGCCCACAGCTTCCTCGGGATCCAACTTCAGTGTGCCCAATGTCACAAGCATCCTTTTGATCAGTGGACTCGGGACGATTTCCACGAATTCGCCGACTTCTTCAAGGACGTCCATGTCCTCGGTGGTGGTGTCGAGTTCCCTGAGTTCGCCTTGGCCCGCTCCGGTCAGACCATCGGCTGGCCCGAGTTGGTCATCGCCGAGGGCGAAGCACGGACGCGGAGCCTGTTGAGGAGCCGGGAGGTCACGCTCGAACCGGGCGACGACCCTCGCGCACCGTTGATGCGCTGGATGCGGGATCCGTCCAATCCCTGGTTCGCCCGCGCCTTCGTGAATCGCGTCTGGGCCAGTGCCTTCCATGTTGGGATCGTCGAACCGCCCGACGCGATCACGCCGGCCAATCCGCCCTGCAACGCCGAGTTACTCGATTGGCTAACCACCGGATTCATCGATAGCGGCTATAACATGAAGTGGCTCCATCGTCAGATCCTCAAGAGCCAGACGTACCAACGAAGTTGGCACCCCAATGCCACCAATCGCGATGACCGCCGCAACTTCAGCCGGGCCATCCCGCGACGACTTCCCGCTGAGGTCGTCTACGACGCGGTCAAGCAGGTCACCGCCGCCACCGATCGCCTCGAGACGGTCCGGACCGACCTCAGGCGACGCGCCTCCGGACACCTTTCCATGCGGATGGCCGGGACCTACGCGATGCGAGTCTTCGGCAAGCCCGAACGGGCGATGAACTGCGACTGCGAGCGGAGCGCAGAGACGACGCTGCTCCAGGCGATCTTTCTCCAGAACGATCCGTTGATCCGAATGCGCCTGGACGAGAGCGGTTGGATCCAGGAGATCGCCGATCAGGAACAACGAAACACCACGAGTCAGGCCGAGACGCTGATCCGCGAAGCCTGGCTTAGGACGCTCGGACGGCCTCCCGAGCCCTTCGAGATCGCCCGCGCTGCCGAACATCTCGAGGAGGCCCGGTCGCTGGCCGATGGGATCACCGACCTGCTCTGGGCGCTCATCAATACCAAAGAGTTCATCCTCAATCATTGATCGGTCACGTGCTCGCCGCTCGATCAAACGGCATCCATCGAGACCGGGTCCGTTCGGAGTCAGATCATGGGTCGAATCGAACAGCCGATCTCGCGACGTCAATGGCTAAGGGTGGGCGTGCTCGGGACGAGCCTGACCCTCTCGCGGTATCTCCGCGCGCAGGGGTCGACGGAGAGTCCGAAACGCTCGGCGATCTTCGTCTTCCTCGAGGGTGGACCCTCGCACCTCGATACTTTTGACATGAAGCCGGAGGCCGAGGTCGGGATCCGCAGCGAGTTCCGCCCGATCGCCACGTCGGTGCCCGGCATCGCCTTCTGCGAACACCTGCCGATGCTCGCCGCCCGCGCCGATCGGTTCGCCATCCTCCGGGGGATCACCCATAATCTGGCCGATCACGGGATCGGCAAGGAATACCTGTTGACCGGCAATCGTCCCTCCAGGGTCCTCAAATATCCCGAATATGGGAGCGTGGTCAGCCATCAACATCCCAACCGCTCCGACCTCCCATCCTATGTATCGATCGATGAGTCGTTCGTCGGACCCGGCTACCTCGGTGCGGAATACGGCCCGTTGACCGCTGAGAAGCCGAGGCATGGTCAGCCCTATCAAGTTCGCGGCGTAACGCTCGACGATGGTCTGACGGTGGCCAAGTACCGATCGCGGCAGCGGCTCCTGGACGACCTGGATACAGCCTTCCGAGGATACGAGGGGCTCGACGACTCGGTCCGGGGCTGGGACCGGTTCCAGGACCAAGCCCATCGGATCATCAGCGCCCCTCGGACCCGCGAAGCCTTCGACCTCACGCGCGAACCGGCCTCCGAGAGTGTCCGGTTCGGCACCCACGAGTTCGGTCAGAGCCTCCTGCTGGCGTCGCGGCTGATCGAGGCGGGCGTCCACTTCGTCACCGTTCGGCTCCGACCCGCTGAGTTCGACTTCGACACTCATGCCAATAACTTCAGTCAGCTCCGCTCGCTGCTGCCACCGATGGATCGCGGATTGGCTGCGCTTCTGGATCGCCTGGAGGAACGCGGACGACTCGATTCGACGGCCCTGCTGGTCGCTGGTGAGTTCGGCCGGACCCCTCGAATCAACGCTCAGGCGGGGCGCGACCACTGGGCCCGAGCCATGTTCGCCTTGATGGCGGGGGGCCGCGTCCACGGTGGACAGGTCCTCGGCGCGACCGATCGGACGGGCTCCGAGCCGATCGGCCATGGGTATACCCCCGACGACCTGGCAGCGTCGTACTTTCGCAACATCGGGATCGACCCACAAACCCAGTTCCAGACCAACACCGGTCGACCCGTTATGCTGGTCCGAGATGGACAACCCATCGAGGACCTGTTCTGATCGAATCGAGCAACGCCGCACTCCTAGCTTGGCTCGCGAGGCCGTTCTCCCCACCCGATCGTCGCTCGGCCCAATTCGGTCGAGCCCCCCGACCAGCTCTCTTCATTCCCTTTCAACCCCCAACCCAAACCTCAAAGTCCAAGAAGCCGCTGGTCCCTTTCCGTCCCTGCCTTGTCCGTTGCGGAGGTGAGAACGATGCGTTGGTTAGTATCCTGGCAATCGATGGTTATCCTCGGCCTCGCGCTGATGATGGTCGTGATCGCCTTCTGGGTTGGGTCGGTTTCGGGGGCTTGGGGACCTTCCGATAGGGCTTACGACGCGATCCCGCAGGCGTTGGCGGTTCGCCGAACGCTCAGCGGTTCGATCACCGCCTTGGGCTACGTCAAGCCGGTCCGCGCCACCGAAATCGAGTGCAAGCTCCAGCGGCTCAGCGCCTACACCGACGGCTACAACAACGATCCCAGCAGCAGCGGGTCGGCCACGATCATCTGGCTGATCCCCAACGGCTCTCACGTCAAAGAAGGTGATTTGCTCGCGGAATTGGACAGTTCCGAGTACGTCGAACTGCATCGGATCCAAGAGATCGGCACGATGCGGATGCGGTCAAACCATCGCGCCGCCGAGTTGGCCGTCGAGGTGGCCCAGATCTCCCTCAAGGAGTTCGACGAGGGGGTCCGGATCCAGACGATGCAGAACCAGGAGGCTCAGAAGACCCTCTCACAGAGCGAACTGGAACGGGCCAAGAGCCGCCTCGAATGGTCGCTCCGGATGCTCGCCAAAGGTTACATCTCTAAGGGTGTCATGCAACTCGATGAGCAACTTCATCAACGCTCGCAGATCAATACCGACCTCGCGGAAACAAACCAAAATGTTTATCAAAGATACATTGTACCAAAGCAACGCCTCCAACTAGAGAATCAGGTCCGGGCCTCGCAGTCCAATGAGGCCGCCATGCGGTTCTGGCGCAAGTTTTTCGAGGACCGCCTCGATCTACTCGAGAGACAGATCGAACTCTGCAAGATCTATGCGCCTCACGATGGAATGGTCATCTATTCCAATGATGAAGGCGAAGCGCCTGAGATTGAGGTGGGTGCACGAGCCCGCGAACGCCAAGAACTCTTCTACATTCCGGACATGTCCGAAATGGAGATCCGAGGGATGGTTCATGAGACCTACATCCGGCGCGTCGCTCCCGGCATGATGGCCAAGGTTCGGATCCCGGCCCTGCAGGGTCTCGAGGTCGACGCCGTCGTTGAGTCGATCGCCCAGTTCCCCATGCCCAAGCAGACCTGGAGCGACAGTGGCGAGGTCAAGAACTACGAATGTTTGGTCCGCCTCCTGGAAGTCCCCGAAGATCTGATGCCGGGCATGACGGCCAATCTGGAGATCCTCAGCGCCCCGACGCGTCAGGCCATCACCGTCCCGGTCGAGGCCGTCAGCGTCGACCGCGATCACCGTTACTTCTGCTATGTCATCACCGACGAGGGGATCGAACAGCGGCAGGTGGCCCTGGGCGAGGCCGACGATCCATCGTGGCTGGAAATCGCTCAGGGTGTCATTCCGAGTGAGCGTGTGATCCTGGACCCCGACGCGGTGCTCGGCCCCGGAGTCGAGCCGATCCGATTGGTCCTGCTTGAGCCGACTGAGGATGGAGCCGAGTCGGAGACCGAACGGAGCCTCGATGCCAAGCTGACTTCCTCGGACACCACGTTGGACGACTCGGCCGACCCTGAGCCCAACGCGCCGCGTCAGGCCCGATCGGACGGGAACCTCTCCGCCGCATCATGAACGAACGCGTCGTCCCGAGACCACCGAGCCACACCCACTGAGGAATCCCCGACTCGGCTCTGGCTTCCCTCGGAGGCCGAATCGCGGGACGAACCGTCGAGACGGGCTGATCGTATCACCATCGCACCCGATGTCGACGGTTTCTTGGGATGGTCCGAACTCCTCACAATCGGGGTTGGCACGAAGCACCCCTTGGTCCCGAGAGATCGATCCCGAGTCTTGCCTGCGCGAGGATCTCCAGTCGTGGTAACTGATGCGCCTCCTCCGGATTCCCAACCCACCCCTGCGACGGACATCGTTGAGGGCTCCATCGACGAGAACGTCCTGACCTATCGCGCGGTGCATCCCCTTGCGATCGTCTCGCTGATTCTGGGGATCCTCTCGGTCTTCTGCTTCGTCTCCCCCTACTTCCTGGCCGTTGCGTTGCTCGCAGTGATCTGTGGCGGCTTTGCGTTGCGAGCGATCCATCGCCAGTCCGACCAGTTCGTCGGCGGCGGGTTCTGTCGGGTCGGACTCACACTCGCCTTGGTCTGCGCGGGGGCCTCGGTGACCATCTCATCGATGCAGGATTACCTGCTCCGGAGCGAGATGAGGAAGTTCCTCCGCGCATATGAGGTCGTTCTGAAGGAGGGTAGTCTTGCCGACGTCGTCTTCTATCGGACATTCCCGCCGGTCCGGTTCGGCTTCACCCACGCCGGCCTGCTCGAGGATTACCAGACACCGAGGGAGAACGCCGATACCGAGCGGATCAACGAAATCGTCTCTAGTGTGCGTGTGATCCGTGAACGCGTTCAAGGGCGGGTCAAGGGAAGGGATCCGGATCCTCTCCGATTCGTCAAGCTGCTCAGCGCCGAGTATGACACCAAGAGCCAGGTCGCCAACGCGATCGGACTCTACCAGTTCGACGGGGGCGCCGACTACTCGCCCCATATCAACAACAAGGTTCAGGCGATGCCCGACCTCGATGGCCTGAGTAAGCCTGAGGGATACGAGTACGTCCTCGTTGTGCTTCGCGGGCTCCCGCGGAGCAAGTTCTTGACCGAAGACCTGAGCAACGAAGAGAGCGGATACAGCTTCTTGTGGTACATCGACAACCTTCGGTATCCATACACGCCCGAGGGCCTAGCGGCGTCGGCGATTGAAGGTGGGGACGGTGACTAGGGCGGCGGCCAGACCGACTTGGATGACGATCAGCGGAACAAATTTGATCCACTCGTCACGAGCCCGGAAGCCGCCGACCCATTCCGGAGCGATCAGGTCGGTCACCGAGCGGGCGAACCGTCGGTCGGTGAAGAGGAATCCGGGCTTGGGTGCTCCGTTCCAGAGCGGCCAAACAACCTCGCCGATCGGATTGTGGATCGTATAGGGTTCGCGACCATCGATCGGCCGATCGACCCAATCAGGAATCCGTGCGTCGGCCCCTTGGTAGAGCCACATCAACGACCAACCGGCCAGGGCCAAGCTCAGGGCGATCGCGAAGCTCCAACGACGATTGAGGCTCAACCAACCGGCGACCCCCACCATCATTAGGGGGAGCGCGGTAAGGAGGAATCGTGGGCCGGTCGACCAGCCGCCGGTCCACTCCGGGTAACAGAGGTTGATCGTCACGATTAGACCGGCACTCAGGGCGGTGGCGATCGCGGTCACTGGATGGCCTCGACGCGCCAACACGATCCAGCCGGGCACCGCCAGAATCACGATCGGCGCGTGGACCAGCAGACCGCGCTGCAGGCCCCAGAGCAGTTCAGGCAACCGGGAGAAGTCCGGCGGTTGCAAGCCGATCGGATTGTCCTCGGTATGGACGGTGTCCTTCCAAGGGCTGGCCAGGTGAAAGTAACTCAGTTGCCAGGGGGCACCGAAAGCCGCCGTGTTGTAGGCGGCCAACACCAAGGCCGGACCCAAAGCGCCCAACCCGAAGCAAAGAACCGCCGTCCAGGGCCAACGCCCCGCCAATGCCAAGGTGACGACCACACCCGAAAGTACGATCGCCAGCAGACCGATCGGGTAGTCGCAGACGACCGCCACAGCGATCGCCAAGCCGGCGACGAAGCCCCGGAGTCGCGGACGGGTGCTCGACGCGCGGAGCGCGTTTCCTGATCCGTCTCCGTCCGCTCGGCGATCTCCATGACTGTGGAGGATCAGGGCCAGGCTGGCCAAAATCGCCAAGGAGGCGGGCTGATGCCCGTAGCCGAGCGTCGCATACACATAGGCCGGGGTCCCAAGCCCATAGGCCAAGCCAATCAGCGACGCCCCGCCCGCCCGACAACCCAGGCGCTTGGCCCAGCTCGTCAGCCAGGCGCCAGCCAAGGCTGTCGAAAGGCCCGAGACGATCCAGGTCACCCAGTAATCGGCCAGCCAGTAGTAAAAGAGCCCAACACGCGGAGCCGTCGGGTGCTCGGGATACCAGCCCAAAGCGCGTCCCAACACATACGGTCCACAGGCTAGCAGGGCGAACCCCGGCGCCTTGTCCGAATAGTAGTGCCCGTCCCGCATGGCCCGATCCCCGGTCTGCACGTGCAGGCCATCGATCGAGACCGTCCCGCGATCGACCAATGCGTAGGTCAACATCAAGCGGCTGGCCGTGTTCCAATCCCGTGCGTGCCAGAAGAAGCCCGCGCTCAGCCAGAGCAACGCGAAAACCCCGACCACCGACCAATCAATTCGCCCGGACCGACGCCCCGACGCTGCGCCCTGATCTGCCATCGGTTCCATCCTCAACGCAACCCACATGACAGCCGAAAGGGCGAAGAGAAGAACGGAGGAGCCCCAGTCCCAGCATGATCTGCCTCAACCGGCCCACCGAGGACCTCCCCGAACGTTCGAACACCGTTGGCGATTCTACTCGATCTCACGGACTCGAATGTTTTTAAAGAAGATTTTCATATGATGTCCGGAGTGTAGTTGCAGACCGATCGGCCCCTCGTCATTAATCGCGACGCTCTGGTAATCGACGAACGGTTCGCCGTTCAGAAAGGTCTGAATACGTTTGCCGGTCATGAGGATCCGGAGCCGGTTCCACTGCCCTGGCCTATTGAAGGCGGAGACCTTGTCGGACCGGCCCGGATAGCTGCCTCGCTTGTCCTTGGGGGCATAGATGCACGCCGTCATATCAACTTGTAGGCTGCCTGAGATGCCGATCTGGACCTGATGACCGTTGCCCCGAAGATGGACGCCGGTATCGTAGTAATCCGAGGGCGTCTTGTACTCGAGCGTCAACTCGTAGTCCTGATAGTTTTTCGTCGTCCAGAGATCCGATCCTTCCTCGTTGACGTTCTCTGCAATGAGGAGCCCGTCCTCGACCTTCCAGTGGTCGCCAGTCTCCTGACTCGGACGAACCTCCCAGCCATCGAGGGTGCGTCCGTCGAACAGGTCAACGAAATCGTTTTCTTGGATACGGGGAGCGAACCCGAACGGGGCCGCGATCACCATGACTGCCAAGATGGCTCCGACACATCTTTTGAGGTTCATATCCGAGGGGTTCTCCGCAATGTCGAAGGGGATAGCCGTCTCGCGACCACGTCTCGGGGTCGATGCGTGGGCCGGTCCGATCGCGACGATTTCGACGGGTTGACCGGCGGTGATCCATGGATCGTCACTATACAGCGGACCGGTTCGGATTGCACGGCTCGAGGATTCGGGGATCGTCCGCAGCTAGAACGGCGCCCCAAGCGCGAACCAAGCTCTGGATGGATGAGATCATCCATAGAGGATCCATGACAAAACTGGGGGCTCTTCTGTTAAAATGTGATGCCTGGATTCTCGGATAGCCGAGGGTCTGCTGAATCGCAGGTCGCGTCTTGGAATCCGCTCCGAGCCCCATCCCATCGACAATCCGTGCAGTCTGGCTCGTCTGGAGGATCTGAGACGGGCCCAGGGCGCTTCTTGTGGTACTCGTCTGTGACACCAAGCTTCGACGATGAACTGATCCTCGGACTCTTCTGTTTTTCGACGATCACGACGATCTGTCTGGCTTGGTATGCCTGGACGCGCCGATCGGCCGGCTCGGGCACGTTGACATTTAGCCTTCTGATGGTCGCCCAAACCTTCTGGGCTTTGTTCGCTGGTCTGGAACTGCTCTTCGAAGCATGGCCGACGAAACGGATCCTCTTAGGTTTGATGTATGTCGGGGTGCTCTCCAGCCCGATCCTGCTCCTGGTCTTCGCCGCGCAGTTGGCTGGTTCAACCCGTTGGCTGACCGTGGGCAATCTGATCCGGATCAGCCTCATCCCAGCGTCGACCCTGATCGTGATCTGGACCAACCCGCTGCATCGCTGGTATTGGACCTCCCACGGCGAAGTGGAGCGATACGGGCTCTCCATCGCGGATGTGGATCGGGGGATCTTGTACTGGCCGAACCTCTTGTACTGCTATGGACTCTCGGTCCTAGCCATCGCGTTGTTGTTCCGCACGGCTTGGCGATTGCCCTGGCCGTTCCGAGGCCAAGCGATCATCTGCGGGTCGGGTGCGATCGTGCCCATGCTGGCCAACATCGTGGATCGGCTCGGCTACAATCCGGTCTACCCGGTCGACTTGGCGCCGATGACGGCCGGGTTCAGCGGGCTCTTGATCGGGGTCGGCTTGCTACGATACCGGATGTTCGATCTGGTCCCGATCGCCTACGAACAGGTCGTCCAACGGCTCCGCGATCCAGTCCTGGTGATCGACTCGAAAGGTCGACTGGTCCAAGCCAATAGCGCTGCATGGACACTTCTCGGGGTCGGCCCGAATCGCGCGATCGGCTATGAGGTTCACCATCTGCTCCCCACGGATTCGGAGATCGCGATCCGGTTGGCCCGTGCCGAGGCCGATCAGTTCGAGTGGGTCGATGCGGTCGGTCGTGTCTTCGATGTGGAGATCATCGGCCTGACCTCACGAGGTCGCAACTCGGGCTGGATCGTCGTAGCGCACGATATCACGTCGCATCACGCAGCGGCCGAGACAGAGCGCACCGCGCGAGTCAACGCCGACGCGGCCAATCTGGCCAAGAGCCAGTTCCTGGCCACCATGAGCCACGAGATCCGGACCCCGATCCATGTGATGACCGGGATGGCCCAGATGCTCGCCGCCACCAAGTTGACCTCGTCCCAACGCGACTGCGTGGAGAGCTTGACCCAAGCGTCGGACCACCTGATCGCATTGATTGACAACCTACTCGAGTATTCGCGGATCGAGTCGCAGCAGATCGAACTGACCGATATCCCCTTCGAGCTACAACCGACGCTGATGCGCATCGTCTCGATGATCGAGCCGCTTTGCCGTCGCAAGCAGTTGGGCTTCGAGGTCGAGATCGCCCACGACGCCCCGGCTCACGTCCGGGGCGACCCGATCCGGTTGGCCCAGATCACCCTCAACCTGCTCAGCAACGCCGTGAAGTTCACCGAGGTGGGTCGGATCGGTCTGCAGGTCCGCTGGTCAGTTCCGCGATCCGAGGCATTGCTGAGGATCCGAGACACCGGGATCGGGATTGCCGAATCGGACCTCGATCGGATCTTCGAGCGCTTCACCCAGGTCGATGCGTCATTGACCCGTCGACGAGGAGGGATCGGCCTGGGCTTGTCGATCTCCAAACGCCTGATCGAACTAATGGGCGGCGCCCTCTCGGTGCAGTCGCGACTCGGTCAAGGCACCCTGTTCCGGATCGTCTTGCCCCTCCGAGAGGCCGATCCCACTGGTACGACGCGTCTTGAAGACGATCTGGACCCCACGCGAATCGCGACGGCCTCCACCGCCCAGATGTCGGAGACGGCCGGGATCCCCGAAGCCGTCGCGATGCCTGAATCGATCGCTGAATCGTCCACGAAGCCCGAACCTTCCGAACCCAAGCTGGGCCAGACCCATCCGCTACAGATCCTCGTTGCCGAGGACGATCGGATGAGCTTGAAGCTGATCCAGGACATGCTCCGACGATTGGGGTACCGAGCCGAGTTTGTCGAGGACGGCCGGCGGATGGTCGAGCGCGCCTGCGGGGGAGACCCCTTCGATGTGATCCTGACCGACATTCAAATGCCCGAGATGGACGGCTTGGAGGCCGCTGCGGAAATCCGGAAGCGTTTGGCACGGGATCACCAGCCACGGATCATCGCCCTCTCGGCCAACGCCTCCGACGTCCGTCGGCGCGCTGCCGTTGAGGCTGGCCTCGACGAATTTCTCGGCAAACCGTTCCGGGCCACCGACCTGGCCGCCGTACTCCGACGCTGCGCGCCGATCCCCGCCCGTCGAACCGACGTCGGGGACGACACGGATCCAGATCGGCACACTCCCGGTTCGCCTGACCGGCGAACCGATCCGGACGGCCCCGTGTCGAACGGACAAACGGGTTGACCCGGCCGGGTCCCGCAACCAGATTGATTTTGACGTCCGGTCCTCGTCGCCGGGTCGACGATCTTCTCAGACCGACACCTTCGGGTGCGACCCGTCGCGACAGGTGATCGATTGGCCCCGTCCCGGCCACCTTGGGGAGAACTCTGACATGCCCGCCCGCCGATCCTCGTCGTCGCGTCGACGTCATGGTTCCGGGTTCGGATCCCCGCACCGTGGCCACGACAATCGATCGCTTGGTGGCGACCGCAAGACGATGCAATTGTGCCAACAGATCGGGCGCGCTCTTAACGATGCGCTGGCCGGGTCCTGCAACGACGACCTGCTCCGTGGACTGTTCGTCGAATCGGTTCAGCCGGCCCCCGACGCTTCCCGGCTCCTGGTCACCGTACGTTCCCTATTCAATGAGCCCGTCAACACGATCCAGGTCCTTCAGCGACTCGAAGAGCACTCCGGGCTCCTTCGGAGCGAGGCGGCTTCGGCCATCACCCGACGCAAGGTGCCCTTGCTCTTCTATCAGGTGGCTCAGCCCGCGCCACCGGCGGCACCAGGATCGCAACTCGGGAGCTGAAAGTGTCATGCGGCTCAATGAGGAGTCGCCTGCCGAGTTTGGAACAGATCCCAGACCGAGAGCCGGGCATCCCTGTCCACTCGGAAGATGGACGATCCCCGGGGTGGAGATCGGTTTGGGACCGCCCCATCGGATCGACGTAATGCGGCCTGCGCCCTTCGAGCCGATCGATCTGCGATTGGGGGGATCCGTGTCGAGATCGGCCGATCTCATCCTCGGTTTCGGTCCGAACCCGGATCCAACCGAAACCCGTCGATACGGAGGGAGTTCCGATCTGATTCCATTTCGTCGGGAAACCAGGTATACTCGATGAATACTCGATGATTCGCTTCGACAAGGCCGCTGGACTGTCGGAGAATTCCATCCTTCCATATGGGAGTGATTCGAAGCATGGATCGACGCGTCGGAATCATCAACGGGTTGCTGGGAGGGATGCTCGCGATCTCGATCGTCTCTCCGGCATGGGCGGAGTCGCCCGATATGCAGTCGGTCCGCGCCTTGCTCATCGAGCAATGCCTGGATTGTCACGGGCCCTCGAAGGCCAAGGCGAGGCTGGACCTCTCGACCCGCGAAGGGTTGCTCCGGGGTGGCTACAGCGGTGAGGTCGTCGTGCCTGGGGACGCCGAGGCCAGCCTGCTCTACGAAATGGTGGCACACCAGTACGAACCAGCCATGCCGTTCGGCAAGCCGGCGTTGTCGGCCGATCAAGTCGCTTTGATCCGCGCTTGGATCGACGACGGCGCCCACTACTCCGCGCCGCTGACGGCAGAAGTCGATCCCGAGTCGGGCACAACTGAGGCTGACGATCCGATCGAGAAATCGGACCGCCCGTTCTGGTCCTTCCAACCGCTCAGAGACGTCACGCCTCCCTCGAATCTCCGCAACGGATCGCGCCATCCGATCGATCGGTTCCTCGGTCAAGCTCAGGAGGCGCAAGGGATTCGATCCAATCCGGAGGCTTCCCGACAGACCTTGATCCGCCGGCTCTCCTTCGACTTGCTCGGCTTACCGCCATCGCCTGAGGAGGTCGAGCGGTTCGTGGCCGATCCCAGTCCGTCGGCCTTCGAAACGCTGGTCGATCGGCTCCTGGCCAGTCCTCGATATGGTGAGCGCTGGGGCCGTCACTGGCTCGATCTGGCCCGCTATGCCGACAGCGACGGCTACGAGAACGACCTCGATCGGCCCAACGCCTATCGATACCGCGACTTCGTCATCCGCGCCCTCAATCAAGACATGCCCTACGACCGCTTCCTCCGTTGGCAGTTGGCCGGCGACGAGTACCGTCCCGAGGATCCCGAGGCCGTCGTGGCCACTGGATTCCTCACCGCCGCGCCCTATCAAGGCACTACGCCGGCCGACACCGAGGAGAACAAACGGAAGATCCGCTACGACGAGTGGGACAACATGCTCGCTACGACCGGATCGACCTTTCTGGGCCTGACCGTCGGCTGTGCGCGGTGTCACGACCATAAGTTCGATCCGATTCCGACCCGCGATTACTACCGGATGCTCGCGGCGTTCGGATCGGCCGAGCGTCGGGTCACCTCCCTGGCCCAGCCCGAACGTCAACGCCGACGCTGGATCGAAGAACAGCGCCGACGATTCCGCGAGGCCACAATGGACGAACTCGGCCTCGACGAAGAGCAGAAATTCTGGCTCCGCCAACCGCGACACTTCTTCGTGCCCGTCCAGATTAAGCTCTACAAGCAATACGGCGACCAACTCGACCCCGACGACGAGGAACTCCGCGATTGGCTCGATCCGGAGGCACTCGCCATCCTCGAGGCGTTGGAGGGCGACTCCCGAGCGGTCTCCGGATCGGTCCGAGAGGCCGAGGGGCTCGTCATGGCCGATCACGGGTCGACCCCGTCGCCGAGCTACCTCCTAGGTCGTGGCTCGGTAATGGACCGCGTCGAGGAGGTCTCGTTGGGCTTCCTGAGCGTCTTGACCGGCGATCAAACCGCGGACGATTACCGAAGCCAGGCCCTGACCCGTGCCCACGATCGGGATCCGGCCGATCCAGTGCTGGGCACGACCTATCAGCGTGCCACGCTGGCCGAATGGATGACCGACCCCGAGCAAGGCGCAGGCACTTTGGTGGCTCGGGTGATTGTGAACCGGCTCTGGAAACACCACTTCGGTGAGGGGCTCGTGCGGACCCCGGATGATTTCGGTGTGACCGGCGACCGGCCCGCCCAACCTGAGCTGCTCGACTGGCTGGCCGCCGAGCTGATCGCCCAGGACTGGCGGCTCAAACCGATCCATCGACTCATCGTCACCAGCGCGACCTATCGGCAAAGCACTGCCTTCGACCCGGACCGTGCGGCGATCGATCCATCGAACCGGCTTTGGTGGCGCCGGACGCCGATTCGCCTGGAGGCCGAGATCCTCCGCGACGCGATGCTCTGGGCCGGGGACGCCCTCGATTCTCAGCTCTATGGCCCCGCCTTCCGACCACCAATCCCGGATGGGGCGATCTCGACCCGGTCCGATGACGCGTACCCGAACGACCTTGAGGACGGCCCGGCCAGTTGGCGACGCGCCGTCTACGCCTTCATCAAGCGATCGGTCCGCAACCCGATGGGCGAGGTTTGGAACGAGCCCGATGCGACGGCCACCTGCGGGCGACGCGATCGGACGACCGTCCCCACACAGAGCCTAAGCCTGCTCAACGACCCGTTCGTCCGTCAACGCGCCCACGACCTGGCTCGCCGGATCGTCGACGAGGTCGGGACCGACCCGGATCACGTCATCGCCCGCGCCTTCGAGTTGGTTCTCGCCCGATCGCCGAGACCCGATGAGCGTGCTCTGCTCCGACGGTTCCTCGATTCCCAAGCCGCCTCCAAGGCGATCCCCGACTTAGCCCACCTCCTCTTCACCTTGAACGAATTCCTCTATATCGACTAAGCGACCCTATCCATGGGAGTCGAGTCATGTCAGAGCCTCTGAACACGGAGAATATCGGCGATTCGCGGGCCTCGACCTGGTCGCGACGCCGGCTGCTTCGGACGGCCGGGTCGGGGTTTGGCCTGCTCGCCCTGGCCGACCTGATGGGCCGTGAGGGCCTGCTCGCCGACGAAGCGGAGCCCCCTACTCCTCCGACCAGCCCGCTAGCCCCTAAGCCGCCCCACTACGAGGCCAAAGCCAAGGCGGTCATCTGGCTGTTCATGGAGGGCGGTCCTTCAGCCATGGACACCTTCGATCCCAAGCCCGAGCTGACCCGACACCACGGCCAGCAACCGAGCACCTCCATCGACGTCTTCTTCGGTAGCCCTGGGCCGTTGATGGACTCGCCCTTCACCTTTCGGCGCTATGGCCAGTCGGGCACGCCGGTCTGCGATCGGTTGCCGCACCTGGCAAGTTGCGTCGACGACATCGCTCTGATTAAGTCCTGCTTCGCCGAATCCCCCGCTCACGGTCCGGCGATGTATCAGATGAACACCGGCTTGACCCGGATCGGGTTCCCCAGCGTCGGGTCCTGGGTCACCTACGGGCTCGGCTCGGAGAACCAAGATCTTCCCGGATTCGTCGTGTTGCCGAACACGCGGGGCAGCAAGGGTGGTGCGAACAACTGGGGTGCGGGATTCCTCCCCGGCGCCTATCAGGCGACTAACTTTCGGTCCCAAGGCACACCGATCCTCAACCTGGAGCCGCCACGCGACCTAGGCCGCCGTCGCCAGCGTGCGTTGCTTGACGTCGCCGGCCAACTGAACCGGGCTCACGCCGATCGGTATCCCGGCGACCCCGAACTCCAGGCCCGGATCGAGTCCTACGAGCTGGCCTACCGGATGCAATCCGAGGCCCTCAATGCGGTCGACTTGAAGGCTGAGCCGAGTCACATCAGCGAACTCTACGGGCTCGATGACGAGGTCAGCCGACCCTTCGGACGCAAGTGCCTAATGGCCCGACGACTCGTCGAGCGTGGAGTCCGCTTCGTTCAGGTCTACTGCAACGACGAGTGGGACGCCCACAGCGGGCTCGACCGAAACCACACCCAGCGCTGTCGCGAGACCGACAAGCCGATCGCGGGCCTGCTGACCGATCTCAAGCAGCGCGGACTGCTCGACGAAACGTTGGTCGTCTGGGGCGGCGAGTTCGGCCGGATGCCCGTCTCGGAAAAAGGCAAAGGGCGCGACCACAACCCCTACGGATTCCTGACCTGGATGGCTGGCGGTGGTGTCCAGGGCGGCGCGAGCCACGGTGAGACCGATGAGATCGGCTACCGAGCCGCCGTGGACCCGGTCTCGGTCCACGACCTGCACGCCACGATCCTGCACCTGCTGGGCCTCGATCACAAACGACTAACCTACCTGCACAACGGCCGACGGTTCCGGCTCACCGATGTGGCCGGCAAGGTCATCAACTCGATCCTCACCTGATCACCTCTGAGTGAGGGTCAGGCCGCTGTGGGAATCATCGCCCTCAATCTCCGTAGACCTCAGTGTCGGGATAGAAGGCGTACCATCCGAACCAGTAGGCTAGGTGACCGCCGAGCCTCGGCAAGTTCGTACCGTCATCGGCGACCAGCCCTGATTCATTGATCATCCAGCCGAGGCCGTTCTCGTCGACGAGCCGGCCTTGTTCCGAGTCGTCGGGACGCTCGAAGGTGTGTCCTCCGGACTCGAAGGCGCGGATCTCACCGATCAAGCCACGTTGGGCGACCTCGTCGCGTAGCGATTCGGGGATCAAACCGGTGGCGCGTCGTCGCAAGTCGCGGCGGTCGTACGCATGCTCACGAAGGAGCGGCAGACGCTCGTCAACGGGCATCGCCAAGAGGACCTCAGGGGTCAACCAGGCAACCAAGTCGGGCTGGTCGCGGATCATGGCATCGACCCCCTCGCGGGTCAATTCGTCGGCGAAAGTGACCGTCTTCGATCGCGGGTGATGCGTCCCATACGCCTTCTGGAGGACCTCGGGCAGCGGGACCCGTTCGGTCGGTGCCGAGGCGACCAGGACCACCGAACGCTCGCCGAGTTGGTCGTGGACGATTCCCCCCTCCTCGACCAGCTTGGGCAGCGGGTAAGCCTTGACGCGCCCGTCGACGCGGAGTGCGAAGATCCGGTCCTTCAACGCCCAACGATCGTCGCGCTGCCAGACCGGGAACATCGTCCCGGGGTTGGCGAAGTAGGATCCATAGGGCTGTCCGCCGTCGTAGCGTCGGGTGTAGCCGGTCTCGAGGTCGAGAACCTTCGTCTCGGGGTGCTGAGACCGCCAATCGCCCCACGAGGTCAGGACGACTGGCAGGACCGGCAGGACGATCGAATCGTCACCGACCAGCTCGCCGATGACCGGTTCGCCGGTCAACTGATTCCAGAGCGTGTTGGTCTGACGGTCGTACATCAGCTTGTTGGAGCGGAAGAGGAATCCGGAAGACCCGAACTCGAAGGTCCGGTCGTCGACCTGGGTCTCATAGAGCACGCCGGCGCCGCAGAGGGTGCAGTAGGCCAACGCGACCGGGGTGCCGCCGACGACGTCATTGACCATCTCGTGCCAATCGACGATCCGCAAGGGATAGGCCCGCACGTCGCCGTTGAGATTGACGCCGAAGACCGGCTCGTCGACGGTCAGGTAGTCCGCCTCGTCAGCCTCCAGTAAGGCCGGGTTGACCAGCGCAGGGATCCCATCGACCCGGACTCCGCCCCAGACCACCTCCTCGACCCGGACCGTCGACTCCGCCCCGTCATAAAGCAGGTCCTCGAACCGAGGATCCCTGATCGCCTGGGCGAGCATCCGCCCTTTCCAGCCGGTATAACCCGGCGGCAGCGTGACGTCCGCCTCCGCTCCGTACCACTCGATCAGGGTCCGCCAAGGGCTCGAGGAGGTCTTCAGGTCGAGGCGGGTCAACGATTCCAGGGCCGTCCGAACCGCTTCAATCTCGTCGGGGGTCTGGAGGAATCGGAAGATATCGATCAAGGGGGCGATGAACCGACGATCGCCGGATGTGCCGATCGCGCGATAGGTGGAGATCCGCTCCGGGCTCGGCGTCTCGAACAGCAATGCCTCCAGGGTCTCGGACGCGTCGAGCATCGTTCCGGGCGGCGCGGTGATCTCGCCTTCGCCCTCGGCGATCGCGGCCTCCGCGGTCGATGAGCCGGGCCGCTCCGCACAGCCGCCGAGCCCTCCGATCAACACCATCGAGAGCATCACCGACGTCCAGAAACACGCGAACCCAAAAAACTCGACCGCCGTCATCGCGCCCGATCGCATCCCGGCCTCCCCCCGCAACAGTCCTCGATATCGACGTCCCCGCGCCTCGACCCGACCCCGGGGATAACGTCGAGAGATCCATCGGGCCGCTCTCGTGTGAGCCAGCTCACCCGAGGGTGGCGGAGGAAGGCTGCGGATCAGCTCCGGTTGCGGATCTCGCGACGGATCGACTGGACGACGTTCTGGATCACGCTGGTCCAGTCACCGAACCGTTGCTGGCGCAACAACCGCATCGTGGGATACCAGACGCTGTCCTCGCGCTGGGTCATCCATCGCCAATCGTTAGCGATCGCGATCAGGGTCCAGACCGGTCGGCCCAAGGCCCCGGCCAAATGCACCACCGAGGTATCGCAGGCGAGCACCAGGTCGAGATGCTGCATGATCGCCGAGGTATCGAGGAACGTGCCGTCGGCATCGCGGTCGGGGAAGACGGTCAGCGGAACGATCTCCCGAGCCGGCTCGATCTGCTCCTCGCCGAAACCCTTCTGCAAGCTGACCAGGCTGACCCCGGGCACCGCGGCCACCGGAGCGAACTCCTTCAACGGGATCGAACGCAAGCTATCGCCCCGGTGCGTCTTGCTGCCCTGCCAACTGATCCCGATTCGGAAGCCCGGCAGCGCATCGATGATCCTTCGCCAATGCTCGACCCGCTCGGTCTCGGCGAAGACGTATGGAACTCGGCAGGCGATCGCGTCCTCATCGTCGATGCCCAGGACCGCCGGCAAGCTCAACAACGGCAGGTAGACGTCGAAGTTGACCGGCGCTTCCTGATCGATCGGGAACCACTCGTCAACGCAGTCGAGCTGGCGGAGGAACGGGATCAGGGCCGTCTGACAGGCCAGGACAACCTTGCCCCCTTGCCGCTTGAGGATCGGCAGGAACCGGATGAACTGGAGGACGTCGCCCAAGCCCTGCTCGGTGTGGATCAGGATCGTCCGGCCGTTCAACGGCGAGCCATCCCAGCGTGGACGGGGAATCTCGGGCCGCTTGAGCTGCTGAGTCGCCCAACGCCACTCGTACTCGACCCAGCCCTCGCGGAACTTGCCCAACTTCAGCCAGAGCAGAGCGCGGTTGAAGTGAGCAAAGGGATGCTGATAATTCAACGTCAAGGCGATATTGAAATGCTCGATCGCCTTCTCGTGCTCACCGATCTGTGAGTAGCTCAGGCCCAAGTCGTTGTGCGACGGAACCAGATCGGGCCGCAGGGCGATGGCCTGGTGAAGCCTGGGGATCGCCTCGAAGGGGCGGTTCCGTCGGGAGAGGACGAGCCCCTGGACCTGGATCGCCCCGGCGCAGAAGGGCTGCACGCGCAAGACCTCCTCGGAGAGCCGCCAGGCCTCGTCCCACTCGCCTTGATCGAAGAGCTGCTCGGCGCGCTGGAGCGTCGCCACCCAATCGTTGGTCGTCGTTGTGGTCATCGTCAACGGTTCGGCCTCCTGGGGCGCGATCCGGCCCGGCCTTCGGAGGTCGCCGGCCGACACGATCGTCCTCGGGTTCGCGGGAATCAGTGATCTGGGGAAGGGATCGGGGGCTCGTCCCATTCACGTCGTCGTGGTCGTCGACTCGCCTTGGCCTGGGGCTTCGGACGAGCCGGCCCCCGAAGACTGGGCCTTCTGCTGCTGTTCCAATGTGGAGGGGTGAAGGCCGACCTCGCTCATGACCTCATCGGGGAGGATGTAGGCATGCTTGAGCAGGTCGGTCGTCTCGTTGAGCAGTTCGGGATAGCGCTGATTGGGCAGGACCCGGACGGCAAAGATCTCCTGGACGCCGCTGGTGAACTTAAGGAAGGCGACGTGCTGGCCCGTCTCGATGTTGACCACGAAGACGCCGCAGGTCCGATCCTCGTCCTTGGTGAGCCGCTCGACCAGCGGAATCCCGCTGAAGACGGCGCTCTCGCGGACCTGGGAGAGCCCCATGAACGCCAACGGGCCGGCGAAATCGAGTCCCCTCGTAAAGCCGGGCACTTCGCAGATCTTATGATATTTGCCCTCGTCTAAGTCGACGTAGCCGAAGCTGCCGTCGCCGCTCTCCTGAAGCCAGAGCTTGTCCCGATAGAGCCGAGGCGAGTGCGGCATCGAGAGCCCGGTCAGCACGATCTCGTCGGAGGGGATATGGTGTAGCGCTCCGCCTCTCGCCTTGTTCTCGCGCCAGCCGTTGGGCGTGTCGGCTGTGCCTAGAGAAGTCGCATAGGTCGGCACGTTCCCATCGATCGCTAGGCCGTTGAGGTGGCAACGGTCCTCCGGCGCCAACGAGCTGATGAACTTGGGCCGCCATCGCGGAAAGAAACTGCTCTTCGGCTCGAGCGTGCAGAGGCAGCAGAATCGCGTGTTGATGAGCCAAAGCGTGCCGTCCTCGGCGTAGCTCATCTCGTGAATATCGATGTCGCCGGTGACATGCGACCAGCGCGGCAGGTAGCACGAGTCGTGTCGGCCGTGTGGCTCGACCTTCTCGGCGACCGCCGGCACGTTGTAGAACTCCCAGACCTGTAAGCCGCACCCGATCGCCATCCGCTCGGCCTGGGTGGCCAGGCCCATCGGCCGATCGAAGGTCCGGAAGTGGGTGTTGAGCCGGTCCCCCTCCGAGCGGACCAGCACCAGGCGCCCGGCTTGATAGGTCGAGACGGCCAGGGAGATCCCCAGTTGGTTGAGGATCTCCGGGAAGTTCGAGGTGTGCTGACTGGCCAGCGGTTCCAGTTGGCCGGTCGGCGCTGGGGCGATTGGTGTCGGAGCCGGTGAAGGGCTCGATGTGGGGGCGGTCATGGGACGCTCCTGGGGCTTCGACGGGCTTCGATAGTGCCATCATAACCCCCCGAACAGCCCGACGGGGAACGATCCCTGACCCCCAGCATGGCCGATCCCCTGATCGGATCCGAGGTCCGTTCAGGACGGGATCCCACCATGATGGACCCAACGATCGCGGATAAGTCGATGCGCGGTGAGCCAAGCCCGTCGCATGACTTTATCATCGACCCGACGGATCCGATCGCCGAGGCCCAGTTGCTCTAGCGCCGCCTGGTAGAGCGTGCCCAACGGATCGGTCGCGGCCAAGATGATTCGGCGGGACGAACCGAGAGCTAGTCCGGCCAGTTCCGCACCGATCAAGAGCCCGCTGAGCCGGTTTCGGCAGGCCGTCGGCGCCTCGGCACGGATCAAGGCGTCGGCCCGGATCCGGAACAGCTCATGGAGCAATGCGCCCGACCCACCGTCCCGGACCCCGCGCAGGAACGCTGGATCGACCTCGACGGAGGAGCGATCGCGATCAAGGACCCCGCGCAGGACGCTCTGTTGAGCGAGTAACCCGTAGAGTTCGCCGGTCAGATACGTCCTAAAGTCGGTCAGGACACCGTTCTCGACCACGGCATGTTTGCTGTGCGTGCCCGGCAAGATCACCAGGCCGTCGCTTTCGCCGAGTTTGGCCAGGCCCAGCAACTGAGTCTCTTCGCCCCGCATTACGTCGAGGTCGGTCCGAACCCCAGAGATCAGCAAGACCGTCGACGAACCATCCGGATCCGCGTTCGGATTCGGAAACGCTTCGATGATCCGGGAATCTTCGGTACCGATCCCGAAGTCGCTCGACGACGGATCGAGCCGGAACGGAACACGACCATAGGGCAATTCCCGGATACCCAGCGAGGAGGAGGCCATGCCCGAGATGATCAGGAGGCTCGGCGGGCTCGCCCCCGGATCGTCATCGGCTCGTCGCATAACCTCTTGGATCGTCGGTTCGAGCAAATGGATGTAGAACGCAAACCGACCTTCCTCGGGCAATCCCGAGGCGACCCAGCTCCGATGAGCCTCGGCGATTCCCGGACCGTCTTCGACCAAGGTCGCCGAGTCGGGATCGTCGACGCTTCGGCAAAGGGCGACTCGGAGCGCGGTGGTGCCCCAGTCGACGCTGATCCAGGACGACCTCAACATCGCCGAGACACTCCGATCCGACGTCGGTCGAGCAGGTCGAGCGGGCCGGTCCCCTCAGTCTTCAACGGGATTCCCATCCTCCAGCGCCCGCATGTCGATGAGCCCGACATCGAGGTACGATGTCCCGGCGCGCGGCTCAGAGCGGACGGCGATGACGTTGGGGCCGGCCCGGAGCGCTTCGACGGCCTCGGGGCCGAGCGTGACGACGCGGTAGCTCGGCGACGCGCCGCCCTCGCGGGCCACGACCTGACCATTGATCGCGACCTCCGCACCGTTGTTACACATGATCCAAAGATGGAGCCGCTCGATCGCGTCGATGGTCGCCCGATCCAATTCGAAGCTCCGTCGTGCATACAACGGTCGTTCTTCGGTCCAGGGGGTGGCGACCTCGAAGAACGGCTTGCTCGGATCAGCGAACGGGGCCTCGCCTTCAGTCCATCGCGAATCGTCGAACTCGGGGGCTCTCCAGTCACCCTCCGGCTCGTCGAGGGTGTATGACCAGCGCTGGGGCTCGGGTACGCCAATCGGTAGGATGGTCGTTGGCAATCGCGACTCGACCGGACAATAGAGCGCTCGATGGAACGCGGCGACCTCGTCGATCTCCAGCTTGGAGAGGGCGCGGTCGTAGGTGAGGATCCCGTTAACCTCGATCTCGACGTCGGTCAATTGGGTGTAGAAGGCCGCCGCCAGGCCGTTCTCGATCAAGGGTGCCAGTCCGCCGACGATCGTCGCATAGGAGGCTCGAAGCTCGTCGATCGACGAGGTGATCCGGTAGCCCCAGTTGGCATCCTCGCGCCAGAGGTGGTCGGGCATGGCCTTGGCGACGCCGCCGAACTCGCTGAGGACCGAGGCACGACCGTCCACCGGCAGATGCATACCCGGACCGGGATAGCGGTGGATGTCGAGGATGTCACCGAAGCCGAGGTCCTGCCAGCCACTGGGACCATCGACCAACCGGGTCGGGTCGTACTGTTGGACCCACGCGAGCGTCTCGTTGGTTTTGTGCTGCCCCCAACCCTCGTTGAACGGCACCCAGACGATGATGCAGGGATGATCGTCGAGCGTGTCGATCATCGCGGTCAGTTCGCGTCGGAACTGCTGCGAGGCATCGGGATCGGCGACGCCCTCGGGTCCTCCGATCCGGGTGAAGCTGGAACGTGTGTTGGGCATGTCCTGCCAGACCAGCAGCCCGAGCCGATCGCAGTGGTAATACCAGCGCTGGGGCTCGACCTTGACGTGCTTGCGCGTCGCGTTAAAGCCGATCTCACGGGTCACCTCGACGTCATACCGTAGGGCATCGTCGGTCGGCGCGGTGTAGAGCCCGTCGGGCCACCACCCTTGGTCGAGCGGTCCGAGTTGGAAGAGGATTTCGCCGTTGAGCGCTAGGCGGTCGATCCCGGCGGCATCCTTTATCAAGGCGATCGACCGGAGCGCCGAGTAGGTCGTGACTGCATCGAGCACCTCACCGTCCCCATCGAGCAGCTCGACCCGGAT
>CAZSSM010000059.1:0-42661 GCA_964609385.1 uncultured Planctomycetia bacterium | reverse complement strand
CCGTCGGGTCGAGGGCGGACGGGCCGAATACTCCCCCAGTCTCCCGGGCCGACGTCGCAGCATGACCGATCCCAATCTCCTTCCCGGATCGGGCACGGGACGGCCGATCGCTTCCCGAGGAATCGATCGGCGGCGGTGACCCGTTCGAATCCAGAGTATGCCCAGATCGTTCCACGAGTGGGTGTGGTTTATTAAACCATTTGTGATCATTTAATTATTCGGAAATGCTTTCGCGAGGTCTTCAATCAAATATCGATGGGTGTCCGAGCGTCCATCTCGACCGCGATACGCCATGAGGACGAGCGTGCCGTCGTCCCGGAGCAACGCGTCGCCGTATCCGGTGTCGATGTAGTCGGCCTCATCGAGGTCGAATCCGTCCCAGGTTTGGCCGTCGTCGTCGGACCACCAGAGCCCGTTCCGCTGAACTGTCTCCTCGTATCGGTGCCGACCAAAGAGGAAGAGCCGGTCGGGAACCGTCGCGAACCGACGCAATCGCGGCTGCTGCACGACGCCGACCTGATCGGTGATGTCATGCCAAGGCCCCCAAGATCGTCCGAGGTCGTCGCTGGACCGCATCAAGGTCCGGTCCTCGGTCCGGGTTCGGCAGACGACCAAGATCTGTTCACCATCGAGCGCGACGATGCCGGTCTCGCCAACCCTGTCCCGAATCGCCCCGATCTCGGAGCGTTCGTCCCAGGTCCTCCCGTTGTCGATGGAGGCGACCAGGATGAGCCGACCCGGCGCGCCATCGATCGCGCCGGTGAGGAACGGCACCAGGATCGTCTGGTCGACCACGCAATGATCGAGCGACGCCTTCATCGAAGGGCGATCCATCACGATCCCCTCCTCGGTCCAGGTCCGCCCCCCATCCCGACTCCGCTTTTGGCCTTCCCCGAGCCGCATAAGCTGTCGACGTGCCAACACCTCAGGGTCGGCGCCATTGATCCGATACAGGCAGAGCAGATCGCCGTTGGGGCAGCGGATCAAGTCGATCTCGCTGTAGCTTCGACCGTCCGACGAGACGATCGGGAACCCCCGCACGTTTCCGCCATCGGCGAGACGGTCCGCCTCCGTCCACGATCTCCCCTGGTCTCGGCTAAACCGCAAATGCAACGCTTTCTTCGAATCAATCACCGAGGAATGGTGTGACCCCTGGACGTAGCCGTAAAGCCACGTACCGTCGCCGAGGTCGAGGAGGCGACCCCGACCGACCCAGTCCTGGCCGAGTCGCTCGCCTCGAATGACGACCGAGCGCTTGACGGAAGGCTCGGAACGTTGAGCTGAACCCGATGCTTCATCTTCTTGGACTTGGACAAGGGATGTCGATCTTGAAGAGCTCACGTGCTCCACCATCGAAGAATGATTCGCCGATCCCAAAAGAACAGACGTACCGAAACCAATCGCGGTTATTTTAAGGAAAATCGTCATTGGTGCTCATGCTCGACAAACGGGTTATTGAGCCTGTTCCGCTTTGCAGCCCTTGGTGGGATCGTCGGACACGCCTGCCGTGGTAGCCCTTGCCGGGCGGCCGGTCAAGGGCCCAGATCCGGGGTTGCGACGTTCTCGAGCCGTCCAAGTCGTCTAGGCGAATCGAGGTCGTCATGATAAGACCGGCGATCCGATGGGGCTTGCGACTGCTCTCCGAGACGGCGAACGCGATGTCCGTGACCGCGACAGGGAGGTCGACGGTGAAGTTCTGCATGGTGACGACGTTCTTCGGGCCGCACAGCTTCGGCGGGGACGCGGCGTATGTCGAACGTCTGAGCGACGCCTTGGTGCGTCAAGGCCACGAGGTCCACGTCTTCTATTGCGTCGATGCCTTCGAGTCGGTCCGTGGTCGGCATCCGCTCCGCCACTATCAGCCACCTCAAGGGATCCACCTGCACCCGCTCAAGAGCCCGTTCGGGATCCTCTCGCCCTTGGCGACTCAGGCGACCGGACTCCCGCTGTTCAAAGCCGATGCGCTCCGCGAGCATCTCGATGATCCGGCCACCGACGTCGTCCACTTCCACAACATCTCGTTGGTCGGCGGTCCGGGCGTTCTCCAGATGGGCCGACACGCGATCCGGCTCATGACCGCGCATGAACATTGGCTCATTTGCCCAATGCATTTGCTTTGGAAATATAACCGTCAGCCTTGCGACCAACCTGACTGCAACCGTTGCATGCTCGCGGGGCGTCGGCCGCCCCAGCTCTGGCGTCGAGGCTCGGCGATCGCCAGGGGACTCCGAGAACTTGACCTCCTCCTGTTCCCCTCGAAGCACGCGATGAACGAGCACCGGAGCCGTGGACTCGACGTCCCCATGCGCCACCTGCCCTACTTCCTGCCCGATGCCTGGGACAGCCCCTCCGATACTCCCCCGACGAGGACGGATCGCCCCTACCTGGCCGCAGCCGGTCGATTGGTCCGGATGAAGGGATTTCAAAACCTGATCCCGATCATGCATTACCTGCCGGAAATCGACCTCCGGATCGCCGGCGCAGGCCCTTTGGAGCCGGAACTCCGACGGCTCGCTAAGGACCTGCCCAACGTCCGCTTCGAGGGGCTCTTGCCCGGTCCGCGCCTGGCCGACCTGTTCCGAGACGCCCGGGCCGTCGTCGTTCCTTCGCTCTTCGCCGAGACATTCGGGTACGTCGTCCTGGAAGCCTTCGCGGTCCGGACCCCGGTCGTGGTCCACGAGGGCGGGGGCGCCATCCGCGAGACCGGCTTCGAGTCCGGTGGCGGGCTCCGCTACAGGACCGACGACGAGTTGCTGGTCGCCCTCCGACGGATCTGCCACGACGACGCCCTCCGTGAGGAGTTGGCTCAGCGTGGACATCACGTCCGAATGACCCAATGGTCCGAGGAACACCACCTCAAAACATATCTCGGTTTGATTCGCGACATCGGTCGCAATCGGCCTCATGTTCACACCGAACTGGCCGGCCCCCACGCCGCGACCCCGACATTCACTCGCACCCGACGTGCGGAGGCGACCTCGGCTCATGATCGTCCGGGTTCGTGAGCCCGACCCGAACCCGGCGCCGAGCCGGATTCGAATCCCCATCCATCGCGGCCTGGTCGCGACGACCCTGTTGGCGATCGTCTGCCTCGTCGCGGGATGGCCCCTCCTGGCCGATCCGTCGGCCGTTCCAGTCGACGGTCTGCGCCCGACCCGCGACGCCTGGAGGCCACCCGACGCCGACGCGACCGGCAACGACCTGACCCGTATCCACTGGCCTCGTCTGACCTGGCAGCGTCGATCGATCGAGATGAACGGCGGGCGCCTTGCGGAATGGGACCCGGTCGGATTCGCCGGGCGACCCGCAGCGGCCAACCCGCAGTCGGCCCGGTACGATCCGACGACCCGTTGGCTCCTCAGGGCTTCGATTCACCCGGTGCGCGGCCTCGTCTTGTCGACGTATGTCCACTTGGTCGTTGGTGCGTTCGGGGTCTACGTCCTCTGTCGAGCGTATGGGTGCGGATGGTCGGCGTCCATGGTTGGTGGTCTCTGCTTCTCGCTCGCCCCGTATCAACTAGTCCAAGCGTATGAGGGGCATTTCCCACAGGTTTGGGCGGCCTGCTGGATGCCCTGGGTCGTCCGATCGGCCCTCGGTTTGAGCCGCGACGAACTCTGGGGATGCCTGCTTCCTCCGACCTTAGCCCTCTGCGCCCTGACGGGGCACGCCCAGGTTGCCGCTTATCTTGGCGTGTTCTTGCTGGTGTGGGGGCTCGTCGACATGATCACACGGTTCCGACGTCTGGGTCTCCGAGACGGCCTACGGCGGCTCGCTGCTTGGGGATGGGCCGCGCTATTGGCGGCCGGCATCACATCGGTCCAGTGGTGGCCAACCTGGTTGGCCCATTCGGAATGGCTCGACGTCCAGGGCGCGGGCCGATCACCCGATTACCTCCGACCGTGGAACCTCACGCAGTTGTTGACCCCCCGAGCTTTGGGCGATGCCACCGGTTATATCGGTCCAGGAAATCTCTGGGAAACTATGGTTGGTTTTGGATGGATCCCGTTCTTGTTGGCTCTGGTAGGGGTTCGGCTTGGTTGGATGACGAGTAGGGCGAATCGGATCTGGTCCATCGTTGCCTTGCTGGGGATATTGCATGCGGTCGGTGATTCCGTCGGGGGATCCTGGCTGGTCGCGCGGGTCTGTCCGTGGACCGGCTGGTTTCGGGTCCCATCGCGTTCGCTCTTCCTGGTCGTGCTCGGGACCTCGATTTTGGCGGCGTTCGGTTGGGACGGACTCCGACGGGCGCTGGGAGGGGTGGAATCCTCACGGATCATGCGCCGTGCCGCGATCGCCTCATCGATCTTGCTGAGCGCCGCCACGGCCTTCGGGATTCTCGAGCGGTCGACTGCTCACCCACTTCCCATGGCGGTTGGAGGATCAAGGGCTGTCCCAACAGCAATTCAAGAATCAAATGTCAACGAGATATCGCGACTTGAGGGATTCATTGACAATCTGGGGTCCGACGAGATTGGACGGATCGCCTGGTTCTCGTCGGCCTCCGGATTCGGCCTGCTCGTCTGGCGTGGTGGACGTCGGCGGTTCCGATCGATTGGAAGCGCAATTCTCGCCTCGGGACTCATTGCCGAGTTGGTGCTCACCTCTTGGGCGTTGATGCCGATTGCGCCCCGCTGGTGGTTCGAGGGACCGGACCCGATCACTGACGCGATCGAACGCGAGGTGGAGGGAACAGATGAGGAGGATCGGGATAAGGATCCGATCCGCATCCGAGCCCAAGATGCCTTGTATGGCGATCTTCGGGCGGCCGCGGCGGGGATCGAGAAGATCAATGTGGAGGATCTGGTCCAGGTGGCTGGTCCCTCTCGGCTCTTCCTGGCCACGTATGCGATGTTCCGCCCGGAGCGGATCGTTGAGGCTGATCGAGATGTCGCGTCGGCCCGTTGCCGTATGGCCCTCGATCGGCTCGGCGCCCGGGTCATCATCTCGGACAGACCCCTCGAACAGACGTTGTTGGCCGATGTCGACTCAAGTCGCTATCCCCTGCTCTGCTCCGGTCATTGGGACGGGCGTTGGTTCGGCGTCTACCGCAACCCCAGCGCGATGCCGCGCGCCTACATGGTGCCCGAAGCCCGACCACTCGCCGGTCATGTCGATCCGCTCGACCTCCTCACGCGGGTCGATCCCCGACGGACTGTTCTCCTGGAGGCCGACGCGATCGGGATCGATGAGCCTGTTGCGACGTCACAACCGTCGTCGATGACTCGAGCCTCCTATCGTCCCGCCAGTCCCGACCGTATCGAGGTCATTGTCGAGGCCGATGGGCCCGGCTGGCTGGTCGTGACCGACGCCTGGATGCCTGGCTGGACCGCGACCCTCAACAGAGCTCCGGTCCCCATCCTCCGTGCCGACACCGCGTTCCGCGCCGTCCGGATCGCCGGCCCGGGCCGACACCGAGTGATCATGACCTATCGGACTCCCGGCCTCGAGATCGCCTCGCGGATCGCTTGGGTCGCGATGGGAATCGTCGTCCTCCAGTTAGTTCTGAGATTAAAAAGTTATTATTAAAATCGTATGTTTTTGTTCGTCGTGTGATACGGTTCGTTGAGGGGGATCCTCAAGGGGGACGGCTTGGTAGAATGGTCGGGATATCGCGATGGCTTCCACAGGAGACCCGGTGATGCCGGTCCTCGATCACCTCCGACCCCCACTGGCCCCGAAACATTCGTGGAAATCGTTTTATATGCGTTAGTTGTCGATAATCGCCGATGCCTTAGATCGGCAATTGCCGCGACGCTTTTTCGCGGAGGTCCACACGCATCTCGGGACTCAGGTCTCGGCCGATCTGGCCGCGTTCGAGTCGACGATGGGGGCCGATGAGGATGGCCAAGGGGTTGCCGTGGCGACTTGGGAGGCTCCACCAGCGACCCTTGTGTTGCCATTCGACTATCCGGATGAGATCGAGGTTCGGGTGCTCGATGAGCGTGACGATGCGCGGTTGGTTGGGATCGTCGGGTTGATCAGTCCGCGCAACAAGGACCGGCCCGAGTCGCGTCGAGCATTTGCCGCCAAGTGCGCATCGTATCTGCAACGCGGAGTGGGTGTCGTGGTCGTCGACTTGGTGACGACACGGCTGTCGGACCTGCACGACGAACTCGTTTCGGTGTTGCGACTCGACGACAAATTCCGCCGTGACATCGGCTCGTCGTTATCCGTATTGGCGTATCGACCCATCCATGTCGGGGGACAGGATCGGGTAGAGAAGTGGGTCGTCCCGGTCGAGGTTGGGGGACGCTGCCGACGTTGCCCTTGGCCTTGCTGGGCCACAGGATAATCCCGCTGGATCTCGAGGCAACCTATGCCGAGACGCGGACGCGTTGCCGACTCTAGTCGAGCGGGCGCGTTCTTGAGCCGGGATCTCGACCGGGTTAGCCTCAAAGGGGGAGTCCGGCCGCGTCGGTCGGCCGATCGCGAGGTCCACAACGGTAGGGTCCCGGATATGCTTAGAAACCGAGTACGACTGGTATGTCAAGCATTCCTCGCGATCGTGATCGCGTGGGGATCGATGCGGGGAACGATGGCCGAGGAGCCGTTGTACGACCTGGTGGTCTACGGCCCGACGAGCGCGGGGGTTGCGGCGGCGGTCCAGGCGAAGCGATCGGGGCTGTCTGTGGTGGTGGTCGGACCGGACAAGCATCTGGGCGGGATGACCGCCGGTGGTTTGGGATGGACCGACTCGGGGAACAAGGCGGTCGTCGGCGGGCTGAGCCGCGAGTATTATCGACGGATCAAAGCCTATTACGATGACCGGTCGACTTGGCGTTGGCAGGATCCGTCGGAGTACGGTCGGTATCGGCAGGACGACGACGCGCAGTGGACATTCGAGCCGCACGTCGCCGAGCGGGTCTTTGAGGACTGGATTCGCGAGCACGAGATCCGGGTCGATCGCGACGAGTGGCTGGATCGTGACGGGGGCGCGGGGGTCGTCAAGGAGGGGGGACGGCTGATCGCGATTATGATGGAGTCGGGCAAAACGTATCGCGGTCGGATGTTCATCGACGCGACGTACGAAGGGGACCTGTTGGCGCTGGCGGGCGTGACCTACACGATCGGTCGCGAGTCGAACGCGACGTACGGTGAGACACTCAATGGGGTGCAGATCGCCAACGCGGTCAAGCACCAGTTCGAGACACCGATCTCGGCGTACGTGGTCCCCGGCGACCCATCGAGCGGCTTGTTGCCTCGGGTCCACGACGGCGATCCGGGCGAGCAGGGCGCGGGGGATCGCCGGGTCCAGGCCTACAACTATCGGGTCTGCCTGACCCGTGTCGACGAGAACCGCGTCCCTTTCCCCAAGCCGGATGGGTATGACCCCGCGCAATACGAACTGCTCTTGAGGACGCTCCAAGCCGGATCATGGCACATCGCAGGGAAGTTCGACATGCTTCCCAACCTCAAGACGGATACCAACAACCATGGTTCGTTCTCGACCGACAATATCGGGATGAACTACGACTATCCGGAGGCGTCCTACGAGCGCCGTCGAGAGATCCTCAAAGAACATGAGCAGTATCAGAAGGGATATTTCTACTTTGTTGCGAACGATCCGAGGGTGCCGGAACCGCAGCGGTCTTGGATGGCCGCATGGGGGTTGGCTAAAGACGAGTTCGTGGAGAACGGGAACTGGCCGCACCAGATCTACGTCCGCGAAGCGCGTCGGATGGTGGGGGACTTCGTCGTCACCGAGAACCACCTGACTGGCCGACTGCCGACCCCACGCTCGATCGGAATGGGCTCGTACAACATGGACTCGCACAACGTGCAGCGCTACGTTGACGACAATGGTCACGCCCGCAACGAGGGGGATGTCCAGATCAGCCCGGGGGGACCGTATCCGATCGACTACGGGGCGATCGTCCCGAAGAAGTCGGAATGTGAAAACCTGTTGGTTCCCGTTTGCGTCTCGTCGTCGCACATCGCCTACGGTTCGATCCGGATGGAGCCGGTGTTTATGGTCCTAGGCCAGTCGGCGGCGACGGCGGCGGCGATCGCGCTCGAGGAGGGTGTCGCGGTTCAGGACGTCGCGTACGAGACGCTCGAGGGGCGATTGCTAGCCGATGGACAGGTGTTGCGTTACGACCGGACTCGTCCAGGCCGTGGCGTGAGCCTCGGGAGTCTGGAGGGGATCGTCGTCGACGATACGGATGCCGAAGGGGCTTCGGCCTGGAGGACCAGCAACTCGATTGAACCGTTCGTCGGTTCGGGCTATCGGCATGATGGGGATGCGAACAAGGGTCGATTGGAGGTGCGGTTCGCCTCGACGATCGCCGAGACGGGGCGCTTTGAGGTCCGGTTCGCCTACTCGGCGCAGGCGAACCGTGCGACGAATGTTCCGTTGACGATCGTCCACGCGGGTGGGGAGACCGTCGTCCGGCTCGACCAGCGGGCGCGTCCCGAGATCGACGGGCTGTTCCGAGCGCTGGGAACGTTCCGGTTCGAGGAGGGGCGCGATGCGGTCGTCATCGTCTCGAATGCGGGGACCGACGGCCATGTCGTCATCGATGCAATCCAGCTCGTCAGGCGTTGAGCGTGATCCTTCTCCGAAGCCGATGGGCTCTGGCTGACACGAGCATGAATTGAGGTCCATGCGTTGGTGGGATCGGCCCTCCGGTCGGGTACGGACGGGGTCAGGCCCCAACGGTTTGTAGGTGGTCTGTCACAGCCGGGATCAGACGCGTACCCTTTCTGTTGGAGATGACACGCCTCAACTTACCATGGACGTCTCGTAGCCGAACCGGTTTCGGAGAGGAGCCTCGGACATGGCCGGCAGCGTTCCGCCGCCCCCGATCCCCGCGGGCTGCAGCATGTCGACCCGGATCATGTGGCGCCGGACGCCCGTGTCCTGGCACGAGCTGCTGCCGGTCATCCGCGATGGGTCGAAGAAGTCGCAGAGGCTTTGGCATATCTCGGTGCCCAACAGACGAGAGATGTCCTATGAGGATTGGGCGGGGAAGGTGATCGGGAAGTTCTCCGACGCGCCTCGCCAGCCGTCCTTGCTCGACCCGTCCGTGACGGTCACCGAGATCTTCGGGGCTCCCTATGGGTTCTATTTCTTTTGGGATCAGAAGAAAGGCAAGTGTGTCTATGTTGGTGAAGGGAATCTGAAGACGCGGTTCGTCACCTACTCCAACGCGTCCTCGGCCGATTTCGCGAAGGTCCTCAGCTATGACCGGATCCGCGATCCGAGCAATCCGAGGTTCAGCGACATCCTGATCTATGTCGGTTACGCGATCGACCCCGAAAAGGAGTTGATCGCGGCGTGCAATCCGATTGTGAACAAGAGCAAGGTCGGCTCCTCGGACCGGCTGACCCTGAAGCAGTGGGACCTGGTCGCGGCGGAGAACGGCCGATCCTCCGGGGTCCCCAGCTCGGCCTACACCGATTTGCTCTACAAGGATCGGACCGGTCCGATTTCCTCGTACATCCTGGGGCCTCCCCGTGATTCGCTCCAGGCCATGCCTCGCCTGGAGGGGATTTCACCCTCGGTGGGGACGTTCGAAGAGATCGAGCGGCTCCATATGACTTTGGACTGGAAGCCGAGCATGTTCACATGGGCCGACGTGACCGGCAGGAACCTGAACCGCGTTTCGAACGAGTTGGTCGGGAAGGGTGGATACTACGTCCTCCACGACAGGGAGCGCGACCGGTTCGTGTACGTTGGCCGGACCGACGACTTTCCGGAACGCTTCGGGACCTACGGGCAGAAATCGTATGTGGGGCGGAAGAAGATCGAACGCGGTTACTTCGTTCCCTATCAGGCCTCCGAAGGCGACGTGGATGTCTATCTCGCCCATGCCGAAGACCTTGAGGGCCGGCTGATCGAATTTCTGGAGCCGGCCCTCAACTCGGCGAAAACGTAGTTTAAGAGCGCTTTGGTCTGTTATGAAAAAGATCTCGGGAACAATCGTGTGTTCCTTTTTGCAAAGGATCATTTTCTAAATCCGTATTTTATTCAACGGTGACGCTTTTGGCGAGGTTGCGGGGCTTGTCGATGTCACAGCCCCGGAGCCTTGCGACGTGGTAGGCGAGCAACTGGAGCGGGACGACGGCCAGGAGGGGCTGGACGATCTCGGGCGCGTGGGGGATCGGTAGGAGGACGTCGACGCGGTCGGCAAGTTCGCGGTCGTCGCGGTGACCGACGGCGAAGGCGGGCCCTCGACGGGCGCGGACCTCCTCGATGTTGGCCAGCGTCTTGGCGTGGAGCGGGCCTCGAGGGGCGACGAAGACGCAAGGGGTTTTGGGATCGACCAGGGCGATCGGTCCGTGCTTCATCTCGGCCGTCGGGTAGCCGATGGTGGGCAGGTAGCTGATCTCCTTGAGCTTGAGCGCGCCCTCGAGGGCGACGGGGAACATGAGGTCGCGTCCCAGGAACAGGGCGTGTTCGGCCTCGGCGAGTCGATGGGCGGCGCGGAGGATCGGCCCCTCGTCATCGAAGACTTGGCCGATCCGTTCGGGGACGGCCTCGAGGGCGTCGAGGATTTGCTGGCCCTCGGCGACGGAGAGATGCTTGAGTCGTCCGAGGTGGAGCGCCAGTAGGGTGAGCACGGTGACCTGAGCGAGGAAGGCCTTGGTGCTGGCCACACCGATCTCGGGCCCGGCGTGGAGGTAGAGGCCGCCGTCGGCCTCGCGGGCGATGGTGCTGCCGACGGTGTTGCAGAGGGCCAGGGTGGGGTGCCCTCGTCGTTGAGCCTCGCGGAGCGCGGCGAGGGTGTCGGCGGTCTCGCCGGACTGGCTGATGACGAAGACGAGCGTGCGGTCGTCCAGGGGCGGGTTCCGGTAGCGGAACTCGCTGGCGTACTCGACCTCGACGGGGATCCGAGCCAAACGCTCGATGAGGTACTCGCCGGTCAAGGCGGCGTGCCAACTGGTCCCACAGCCGACCAGGATGATCCGTCTGGTCCGTCGGAGCTGGGCGGCGCTCCGGTGCAAGCCGCCGAGCTTGGCGGTGCCCTCGGCGCGGAGGATCCGGCCCCGGCAGGCGTTGCGGATCGTCTCGGGCTGCTCGCGGATCTCCTTGATCATGTAGTGGTCGTGACCCTCGAGTTCGACCGCGTCGGGCACCCAGTCGATGTGGTCGATCTTGGGCAGGACCGGTCCGCGATCGCGATGCTCGATCTGGATCCGGTCGGCGGTCAAGCAGACGATCTCGCCGTCGTCGAGGAAGGTGACGCGTCGGGTGTGCGCGACGAGGGCGACTGGATCGGAGGCGAGCAGATGCTCGTCGCGGCCGATCCCGACGGCCAGGGGGCTGCCGAAGCGTGCGCCGACGAGCGTGCCGGGGCAGAGCGGACTGACGGCGGCCAGGCCATAAGTGCCCTCGAGGCGCGGCAGGACCCGTCGGAACGCATCGAGCAGGTCAAGCTCGGTGGTCGGGCGGTCGTCGCTTCGGCTCTGGCGTCGTAGTTCGATGGCGAGCAGCCAAGCGATGACTTCCGAGTCGGTCTGGCCGACGAAGCGGACGCCGTCGTCCAGAAGTTCGCGTCGGAGCGTCTCGTGGTTCTCGATGACGCCGTTGTGGACGACGGCGACCCAAGGGTCGTCCGGATCGGGTCCGGCCAGATGGGGGTGGGCGTTGCGGTCCTCGGGCGGTCCGTGCGTGGCCCAACGGGTGTGGCTGATCCCGGAGGTCCCGGGGGCGGGCTGGTCGGCCAACATCTGTTCCAGGGCGAAGACGCGGCCAACCCGCTTGCGGAGGTGCATTCGTGCCGTGAGTCTGGCCGTCGTCGCGGTCGGCTCGACCACCAGCGCCCCGTGACCGTTGGCGTGTCCGTTTCCTTGGCTCGGGCCGTGAGAGCCGTTCTGGGGCCGAGCCTGCGACGACGTCGTCGGGAGGCTCGGGGATCGGTCCTCGAGGACGGCCAGGCCCGCGCTATCGTAGCCGCGATATTCCAGGCGTCTCAGGCCAGCCAGTAGGATCGGCTGGGCCGGTCGGCCGCCGACGTATCCGACGATGCCGCACATCCGTGTGCCTCCGTCCAGGTCGATCGGCGCGGGTCTGGTGGCCCCGTTCCTCGGGGGACCGCCCGCGACGTCCAAGAATGAACTCGTGGTTGGGTCGCGTTCGGCGACGGGTGCCGGCTCCCGCCCCGGACTTCACGGGTCGTTGCGCGTCGCACCGAACCGAGGGGCCTCGCCGTCGGGGTCCTGGGTCGCCCTGGGCTCGAACGCGGGATCGTCCGGATAGGCCGTGCGCGTTGAGGGTTCGCTGTCGGGATCGTTGGCGGGGCTCGACGGGGCGTCGTCGAGGCCCCGGTCCAAGTTGAGCCGAAAGTCGGCCTCGCGGGACCGTCTCTGACCGAGGGCCTGTGAACGGGCGCCGAGTCGGCAGAGCTGATAGCCGACTAGGGCCAATCCGAGCCCGATGAGGAAGCCTAGATAGGCCAGTTCGTTCGCCGGCGCACCCAGGATGGTCGCGTCGCTCATCTGAAACAAGATCGCGATGCAACCCAACTGGATCGCCGGGCCGAGCAGTCGCAGAGTCCATCCCAGAGCGACGACCTTCGACACGAAACGCCTTTTCCTTTCTCGCCCCGTCCCGAAACGGGGTTTAGGTCCTTGAGGTCGGTCACATCAACCCAAACGGGTTCGGTCTTTGGAGGATTGTTCAGACCTCGTAGAACGGTCGGGCCTTGTCGCCGGACAGGTTCGCGTCCTGTGGGATGAGCACGGTCAAGCCGGCATAGACCAGGACGCCGGGGATCACAGCGGTCAGGACCGTCGCGACAACGAAGAGGGTGCGGACCAGCCAGGGTTCGATTCGCCCGTAACGCGCCAGACCGGCGCAGACGCCGCTTAAAATGGCCCGATCGCGGTCTGTGGTCAAGCGACGCTCAACGCCTTGCGGCTCATCGTTGGTGGGCAGCATGATCGCCGCGATGGCGTAGAGGATCAAGCCCGGCACGATGCCCGTGGCGATGACCACAGCGATCACCAGGATCCGCGTGACGGTGGGGTCCAATCCCAAGTATTCGGCCAACCCCGCACAGACGCCAGAGATCATCGCGCGATCGCGAGGCCGTCGAATCGGCACAGACTGGGTGGTCGGCCAACTCTCCGAGGGACTCAGGCGCGAGCTAAGCCAGGTCTGGCAATGCTTGCACTTGATCGCCTCGGCACGGATCTGTTCGGCGCAGTAGGGACAGGTCTTGTAGGAGGTCATGGCGGGCTCCGGATCGGCAGCTACGGGGTCGCTCCAGTCTCGTGACGCCAGAAGGTACTTCGGAATGGCCGGACGTTGCTTGAGTCGAAACC
This sequence comes from uncultured Planctomycetia bacterium, assembly GCA_964609385.1. Taxonomy (GTDB): domain Bacteria; phylum Planctomycetota; class Planctomycetia; order Isosphaerales; family Isosphaeraceae; genus CAZSSM01. The sequence goes on along the minus strand of CAZSSM010000059.1, from coordinate 29,392 downwards.
TGTGGGACGCGGGTTGCTTGACGTCGGTTTCGCGACGGCTCTACCATTGGGAATCATTCATGTCGCGTCGCGGTCATGAGCGCTTCCCGGGCCGATTCTGGCCCCACTGGACCGATCCCCACAACCGACTGACTCGTCGATCCATAGAGTGATCACACACGGATCGTCCACCGTGTCCCCGTCGTCTGGTGATCCACCGATTGTTCGACTGTGCGACGGCCGTGTTTGCTTTTTGCTTTTGTGCGGCACGTCGGCCCGAGGGAGGCAGCAGATGCGGTATCGGAGACCGTTGGGAGCGGGGCTGATGACGAGGCGGATCCTAATCGGGTTCGGGGCGTTGGTGCTGGCCCTACTGATGATCAGTGTTGCTGAGGCCCAGCGATCACGAAGGGCCGAACCGGATCAAGTCGATTCGGAGCCGCCACCCCCGGTCCCTTTGCAGTTCGTCGAGGCGCTCCGCGAACGCGGGTACTTCGATGTCGCCGAGGATTACCTCGACGGGCTCCGCGACGATCCCAACGTCGCGTCCGAAGTCGAGGCGGTGATCGACTACGAACTCGGCCTGGTCCTGCTCGATCAGGCCGGTCAGACCGCCGATATCGAGAACGGTCAGGTTCTGCTGGACCGGGCGCGCCGGCTCCTGGAGACGTTCAGTCGCGAGCAGCCGGACCATCCGCGCGCCGACGAGGCGCTGATTCAACTGGCCCGGTTGTTGACCCAACGCGGACTGCTCTCGTTGCGCGCGGCGGATCGGCTCGACGAGGACTCCGAGGTTCAGGCTAAGCGTGAGGAGGCGCGGGCCAGCTTCGATCGGGCGCGCACGGCGTTCGATCGCGCTTTAAGAACATTGCGATCAGAACTCGACTCGTTCGACAAGGTCATTCCTCAAAGTGACCCCAACTACGCTCGGCGGATCCGTGTGCGCGACCAGGTTCTCCGCGGCGAACTGCAACGCACTTTGGTCGATTACGAGGAGGCGCTGAGCTACCCTCAAGACGACCCGGACCGCGTCGAGCTGCTGACCCAGGCCCGCGAGACCCTCGCCGACATCCACAATCGGTTCCGGATCTATCGCGAAGGGTTCGTTGCGTTGGTCTGGCAGGCCAAATGCTACGACGAACTGGGTCAATACGGTCAGGCCAACGGGATCTATCGCCAGATCCTGAAGAACGGCAGTCCCGAGTTGGCCAGCGTTCGCCGACGCGCCGCCTTCTTCCAGATCCAGAGCCTTTCCCGACGCGGTCAGCACGCCTTGGCCGCCGACAACGCCCGGCGGTGGCTCAACGATTATGCCGCGTTCCGCCAGAGCGTCATGGGCTTGGCCGTCCAACTCGAGCTGGCCAAAAGCATCCTGGCCCAACAGCCCGAGATCCGGGACGCCGCCACGCGCGCCCGCGCCCTCACGACCGCCGTGGGGGTCCTCGAAGACGTCGTTTCGGTCTATTCTCCATCGCGCGCCGAGGCCCTGGACCTCCTGCAGCGGTACCGGCCCGACGCGGCCTTGGACGCGAACCAACTGGACGAACTCGATTACGACGAGGCGATGGCTCTGGCTCAGTCGGCCGTCGACGGCGAAGAGTGGGAGCGGGCCGTCGAGTTGCTTCAGGTCGCCGTGCAGCGGGTCGATCCGGAAGACGATCCCGAGCAGGCCGACCGCAACCGCGCCCGCTATCTGCTGGCGGTGGCCTATTACCGATCGGGCCAATACTATCGGGCCGCCGTCTTGGCCGAGCACCTGGCCCGTCGCTATCCCGAGGCCGGATTGGCCGCCGACGCGACCCAGATCGCGATGGCGGCTTACAACATCGCCTACAACACCTACACCGATGTGGATCGGGTGAGCGATCTGAATCGGATGGTCGCGATGGCCGAGTATACGTTGGCGACCTTTCCCGAGACCGTCGAGGCCCTGGAGGCGCGGATGGTCCTAGGGCAGGTTCGGCTCGGCCAGGGCCGATACCTCGACGCGATCGCCGTGCTCGAGCCGGTCGTCGAGCCCGACACGCCGGACTACCTCCAGGCCTTGTCCCTCACGGGCAAGGCCCAACTCCGCGAGGCGCGACGGATTGCTCAGGAGTCGCCGGACGAGTCGGCCCAACGGGTCACCGACGCGATCACCGCCCTCCAAACCGCCTATCAGGAGCGGATCGCCCAAGGGATCCCCCCCGACGATCCGAAGGTCATTGACACCGTCCTGGAGCTGGCTGAGGCGCGGACCGAATCCGGTCAGGCCGAGCAGGCCCTCACCCTGCTGGGTGACTTAGCCGAGCAGACCGAGGGCGCCTCTAGCGCCGCCGATCAGGTGCAACAGCGACGGGTCTTGACCGCCTTGGTCCGCGCCCAGATCGGGGCCGAGCGGGTCCAGGATGCTGTGGCAACGCTCCGACGCTTGGAGGAGACCGGGCTCGACGCCGGGCAGTTGAACGCCCTCTACTTCCAGATCGGCCGTCTGCTTCAAAACGAGCTGGATCGGCTCAAGCGGGCCAAGGAAGGCGGGCAGTACGCGCGGATCCGATCGGCCTATCAACGCTTCCTCAAGGCGCTGGTCGAGGCCGAGGGTGATCCCGGCTACGACGTCCTGCAATGGGCTGGTGAAGCGTTGCTCCAAATCGAACAGCCTCGGCCCGCTCTCCGTCTCTTCCAGCGGATCCTCCGTGACTACCGAAACGACTCCGAGTTGGTCCGATCCAACCGGATCCTCCGGACCCAGCTCAAGCAGATCGAGGCGCTCCGGGCTGTCGGCCAGTTGGACGAGGCGCGTTCGAGCATCGAGGACCTGATCGCCGACCGGCCCCGGTTGATCGACCTCCAGTTCGAACTGGGCCGGATCCTCGAGGCCCAGGCCGAGGCCGATCCCAAGCTCTGGACCCAGGCCTTCACCCATTGGCGTCGACTGACCCTGAGCCTGCAACGGATCCAGCCCAGGCCGGCCGAGTACTTCGAGGCCTGGTACCACGTCGCCCGCGTCTTGGAGGCGCAGGGCAAGCGCTCGACGGCGCGTCAGGCCCTCATCAATCTCCAGAAACGCGATTCCCAGTTGGGCAACCCCGAGATCAAGACCCAGATCGAAGAGATGATTCGACGGCTCGGTCGTTAAGCCGGGCTGGGTCGTCAAAGGTATATGTGATCACTAGCTGCTCGCTTGATTCACAACTTCATAGCAGCCCGAATAACTGTCTTCTTTGTTGGTTTCAATGCGGAAGCGAAACGAGGCGAACATGATCCCGCAGATCGATGGTGATCCCCAAGGCGGTTCGTTTGCGATGCGACCCGTCTTGAGGGGCGTCCTGGGATGGGCCGTCGCGCTGGTTGCGATCGTCGGTCCGGTCGTCGCGGAGGCGGACGAGGTCCGGCTGACCGAGGGATCGGCTTTGCGTGACGCGATCAACGCGCCGAGGGTCAGCGGGGAGATCGTTGAGGAGTCGCCCACGGAGGTGGTCGTTCGTCGGCCCGGGCGTGGGGAGACCCGTGTGCCTTTGGATCAGATCGCTGTGATCCGCTACAGCAATGAACCGGTGGCCTTGCGACAGGCGCGGACTCGTGAGTCGGGCGGCGGGTTCGAGCGGGCTGCGGAACTTTACGAGGAGGCCTTGCAGCGTGTCGGGGCCACCGAGCCGTTCATCGCCCAGGTCATCCAAGTGGGGCGGATCCGCTGCTTGATCCAACTGTCGGCGCGGGATCAGGTCGACTCGTCTGAGGTCGTCCGGGAACTAGAGACCTTCCTCCGCGATTACCCGGACGGGCGCCACCAGGTCGAGGTCCTCCAGCTTTTGGCGCAATGGCAGATCGAGAACAGTCAGTTTGACGAGGCCGACGAGGCGATCGCGCGGCTGGAACGAACCTCTCGAGGCGCTGACCGGGCCGCGATCCTCGGAGCCCGGCTCCTCGCCGCTCAAGACGACCACGACCGCGCCCTGACCCGCTTGAAGCGCGTGATCAACCGTTCGACGATCGATGAGAGCCTCCGACGCGAAGCGCAATTGGCGCAGGCCGTCAGCCTGGCCGCCTCCGACCGGATCGCCGAGGCCGAGCCGTTGGTCCGGCAGGTCATCCAGAGCCTCCCGCCCGAGGATGCTCAGGCCCAAGCCCAGGCTTTTAACACGCTGGGCGATTGTCAACTCGAGGCCGGTCGGCCCAAGGATGCCCTGATCGCCTACCTACACACCGATCTGCTTTATGCTCAGAACCGCCGCGAGCATCCCAAGGCCCTCGCGCGGCTGGTCATGCTCTGGAGGCAGCTCGGCAAGCCCGGACGCGCCGATCAGGCCCTCCAGCAGCTCCAACAAGATTACCCCGAAAGTCCCTGGACTCAACGCGCCCAGGACGGTTCGGCCGCACGACCCGAATGACCGTCCGATGACGACGGGTTCAGACACGATTCCCGACACCGGCCGTAGGTAGATCACCCAGCCAATGCCCGAGTGTCCCCTGACGATTTTACTGAGGCTGCTCGATCCGTCCTGTCCGTGATCCATCCCGGATCAGCCCAACCCGTTCTCGAATCGTTCCGACCCGATCCTTGCCGGGAGCCCCCGACCATGTTGATCTCGCGAATCGGCGACCACGCCCCGCGCCTGGCGACACTGCTCGGCCTGGCCGCCCTGCTCTGGTTGACTCCGACGGCCCATTCGGTCGTTTGGGCCCAGGACGATGAGCAACCGGCCGACGACCTCGCGGCCGAAGCCGATGAGGCCCTCGACGAACCGGCCATTGACGAGGCGGGAGCGTCCGACGCGTCCAGCACCACGACCGGTTCCGACGAGGTCCGATCCACCAATATGTTCTCCTGGTTCTACCAGGCCGCCGGTCTGTTCTTCTGGATCCAGTTGCCGATGTCGATCCTGTTGGTGGCGATGATTATCATGTATGCCCTACAGGTGATGCGCAACGAGTTCTTGCCCGAATCGTTCGTGGTCGAGTTCGAGACGATGCTCCGGGACAAGCAGTATCAGCAGGCCTACGACCTGGCCAAAGACAACCCGTCGCTGCTGGCGCGGGTGGTCACGACGGGCTTGGCCCGGCTCTCGACCGGCGGCGGGTATCCGCAGGCCCTGGAGGCGATGCAGGAGGTCGGCGAGGATGAGGGGATGAAGTTCGACCACCGGCTCAGCTACCTGGCGATGCTGGGCAATATCGCCACGATGGTCGGCCTGCTGGGCACGGTCGTGGGCATGGTCTCGGCGTTCATGGTCATCGCCGAGAGCAATACGACCCCCAAGCCGAGCGAACTGGCCTTGGGCGTCTCGCAGGCGCTGGTGACGACCGTCTGGGGACTCTCCCAGGCGATCCCGGCGGTCGTGGCGCACACCATCATCAAGAACCGCGTAGCTCGGCTGATGCTGGAGGTTGGCATCGCCAGCGAAGGGTTGATGAATCGCTTTAGCGCCGTCGGCACGGGTAAGTCACGCACCACCGGATCGGCCGCCACGCCGAGCGCGACGGCCTGAAACCGAGACCCGAGTCGGAGCCTGTGACCGGGCTCAGGCCCGAGTCCATCCCCGAACACCCTAGGCAGGGAGCACCGGCCAATGCATCTGGGTCAGGCCCGCGTGCCGAGCCGTCGACGCGGCAAATCCGCGCTCATGGCCATCGACATGACGCCCATGATCGACATGACCTTCCAGTTGATCGCGTTCTTCATGTTCGTGCTCAACTTCAACAACGACATCATCGATGAACGGGTGACCTTGCCGTTGGCCGACAATGCGGCGCCGACCGAGGACAACGCCCGCGCCCCCATCTTCATCAATATGGACCGCAACGGCGAAGTCCTCCTGCCCGGCGACGTGCAGGTTGATCCCCGGTTCGAACCGGGGATCGTAGCCCGCAATCTCGGCCAAGAGGCGGCCGTTATCCGGATCAACATGCGCGCCGCCGGCGAAAACCCCGAAGGGTCCGAGGGGCTCTGGACCACCATCGTCATCCGCGCCGACCGCTTGGCGCCCTACGGCGCCGTCCAGCGGGTCATCCAGATCGCTCAGGACGAAGGCTTCTCCAAATTCTGGCTCCGCGCCGAGCAGGCCACCGAGTAACGGTCCAAACCGGCTCCACCATCCGACCGGGAACCCGATCATGAAGATCCGCCAATCGGGCATCAGCAGCGACTCCGACGTCACCCTCGAGATGACGCCGATGATCGACGTTGTCTTCCTGCTGCTGATTTTCTTCATGCTGACCTTCAAGATCGTCAGCGTCGAAGGACAATTCAGCATCAATATGCCCAAAGCCGAAGGGGCTCAGGCCGATCCGACGCTCGATGTGTCCACCGCGCTTCCCGATATCCGACTCCGGCTGGTCGCTGACCTGGAGGACGGCTCGCTTGAGGCGATCTTAGTCGACGACGACCCGATCGGCTCGTTCGAGGAACTCGGACCGATCCTGATGGGGATGACCGGCGGTGACCCCGAGATGGCCGCCGACATTGCGATCCAACTCCGTGCCGATCCCCAACTCCACTACGGCCACGTGATTCAGGCGATCAACGAGGCGGCCCGAGCCCGGATCACGCAGATCAAGTTCGAACCGCCGACCGACCCGGGTCTGGATCTCGGGATCCCCGACCTAGGACTCTGATCCGGGCTCGACGCCCAGGCCGTTCACGTCGCCAATTGCCGGTCGGACTGCTGCTTGGGATTGGGTGTCAAGCAGGCTTCTCGTGTCGAGGGATGACCTTTGAGGATGGGTGTGAGGCTTGACACAAACCCACGAGGATTCGCGTGGCGTTTAGGTTTTTTGGCGCGTCCTAAACTGCTTGCTGGAAAGCATCTAGGTCAATCGTAAGGGAGTTCAAAGAGCGGGTGGCATGGCGGGTGCATAAGGGGAGGTGTCGTCGCACGACCATGATGCGACCGACACACCAGTGAGGACTTGATCGACACCCTTAGAGAGTCATTCGTCATGCTGGTCTTAAGCAGGAAGCTCGGTGAGAAGATCCTGATCGGTGAAGACATTGCGGTGACCATCGTGAAGATCGATCGCAATCAGATTCGCATTGGTATTGAGGCGCCACAGGCAGTTCCGGTCTACCGCGAAGAGATCGCGCCGGAAACGCTGAACCGGGCGGCCCCGACGTCGATGCGAGTGAGTCCGATGAGCCTTGCCGCCGAGTGATCCGCCGACATGGCGTCCTCGTGAGCGGATGGGTTCGTCCATCTCCCCCGTCCTTTGTGATCTCTCCAGAAGCTGTCTCGATCGCGAGCGACCCCTCGAGATCCTTCGGGATGTCCAGGCTTTGCTTTCGATCCCCGCAGTTGATTTGGGTGTCCTGATGTTTCGCCGATGCGTTGCCCCCCGTGGGCTTCGTGGAGGTGGGGATTCCGGTTCGGTTTCCCTTCTCATCAGGATTGGACCGCGGGCCGCACATGCGTGCCCATGCGGCGATCTCCCCGACTTGTTGATGCAAAGCGGCGCCCGGACGGAATGGGCATCGACCGATTTGTCGATCCTTCCAAGGATGGAATGCTGGCGCGAGTCGCGACCACCACGCGATCGTCGAGAGTCAGTTGCGGGCCGAGAGTCGATTGGCCTTACCGGCATGTGCCCAGGTCGAGCCTGGGCAAGCTTTTCGCGAATCGTTGGAATTCCCAACAGACTGGGGGATTTCGGCGGATCGGGTTTGTATTGAATCGTTTATGTCTGTCCACATATGGATCAGATTAACGTTGAGCTGTTCACGCGCATCCGCGTGATCGATCGGCGAACGTGTTCTGATCGAAAACTTAGGCGACACGTGGCACGGGTAGCCAATAATCAGCAATTTGGATTCGACGGGTCACGGTGGGTTGCTCAAGATCGTCTCCCCTCACTTCGACGGTGCCATCCTCGACCGAAGGATCGTTAGGGCCGGCCGCAAAACCGATCCGGGTCACCGAAAAATGTTGGGTCGCGAAGAACTCCTGATGTAGAAATGGAGGGGGTCGTTCCTCGTCGCCGTTCCCGCCTCGGGGATCGATTACCCTTAGTTGTGTCACTCGACCCGATCCCGTGTTGCTCGCGCGACGTGGGGATCTCGACCGTCGCGGCCTTGGTCGCCGCGGCAGGACGGGTCGCCGACAGGCGCTCGGGCGTGTTCCCCCATGGCTGTTGTCAACGCGACGTCGGGTTCGCGTAGGCCATCGCTGCGAGCGTTGAGTTGAGACGGTGAAGGGATCCGGTCATAGCGGATCGTCTTCGGGCGATCCCAGGATTCGGCAGATACCATGACGATCACGACATGGATCGAGACCCCGGCCCGTGGACGGCACGGTGGTCCGATCCGGGCCGGTCAGTGGGCCGTCACCGTGTTGGGCACCCATCCGATCGCCGAAGGTCAGCAGGTCTGGCTCGAATTGCGGGTCGATGGTCAATGGGTCGGTCGCCTCCCGGCGTTCTGGCAAGAGAATCGGGGCGGCAACAGCTATTGGCATGTGCCCATTCCCCCGCAAAACGTCGCAGCGCGCCTGCAATACTGGGCCGTGGTGCGGACCGAGGCGGACGGCGAGTTGATGTCTGGCCCCGACGATGTCCAAAGCGCAGCCCAAGAGGCGATTGTCCGACCGAACCTGCCCGATCAGACCGGGCCGGTCGATCCGGTCGACTGGGGCCCGGAGGGCCTCGTCGGCAACGGTCATATCGTTGCGCGGGTCGATCGCTTCGGGGCGACCTACGACCTCTATTTCCCGACTGTCGGTCTGCACTCCAACGTCCGTCCGGCCGCGGGTGACCTGCCGCAGAGCCGGACCCACTTCCGCCAGATCGTCGGGGGGTTGGCCGTCGGCGGCCGGCTCGACTGGTTCACCGAGCCGACTCGTTGGAAGGCCCGTCAGCGCTACCGAGGCGCCACCAACACGCTGGTGACCGAGTTGTCCTGGCGACACGGCCCGATTCAGGTGGTCGTCAGCGATCTGGCCATCTGTGGCACGGACTTCCCCTGTTCGCGCGAAGGTCAGCGATCGCCGGGCCAGTATCTCAAACGGTTCCGGATCCTCAACCGTGGTCCGCAAGGCTCCAGCGCCCTGTTCGGCCTGTTCGTCCACGCGGAGGTCAACGGCGGGATCGGTGAGCCGCGACTGATCTGGATCGACGAGGACGATGCCCTGTTGGCCTGCAACCGCGGCCACAGCCACTCCAACCAGAAGCTGGCGCGGAACGCGACCATCGAGTTCGCCATCGCGATGGATCGACATGGGGAAGTCCATTGCGAGCCGACCAGCCCGAACGAGGCGATGCTGCTCCGTTGGGTCGAGCTGCCCGCTGGCCAACCGGTGGTCATCGATGCGATCGTCAGCGGCGCTTTCACTGGTTGGCGAGGTGATGCGGGCACCTACCAGCACTGGCTCCAACCGGCCCTAGCTTGGTTCCACGAGTCCGATCCGGATCAGCTCGAGCAGGCCACAGCGGCCACCTGGGAGCAGTTCCTCGAGCCGGTTCCGCGACTGACGGTGCCGTCGCGATCCGATCGGGCTGGGCGGGACGCCGGTCCGCCTCAGTCGGGTTCGACGACGACGCGACCGCCCTGCGAGATCCTCCGACGGGCCGTGTTGGCCGCAGCGCTGCACGTGGATCGGGAGTTCGGTGCCGTCACCTCGGGGTACGATCGCGGCATCAGCGCCTACTGCTGGCCACGCGACGCCATCTACACCGCCTTGGCCCTCGGACGTGTCGGTCATCACGAGATCGCTCAACGGGTCTTTGCGTGGCTCGATCAGGTCCGAGACCATAATCGAATTTACAAATACTGGTTTCAGAAATACTCCATCGACGGGATACCCGAGTGGGAGTCGCCGGCCATCGACCAGTCGGCCCTGATCGCCTGGGGCCTGGAACGTCATTACAGACGGACCGGGGATCCGGAGTTCCTCGAGACGTTCTGGCCGATGGTCAAGCAGTCGGCCCAGGCGTCCCTGGCCGAGCCGGGCCATCCGGGCCTCCGTTGGCTGGCTCCGCTTCGACTGGTCAGCTCAGCGGGCCTCTGGGACACACGGTTCGGCGCCTACTGCACCAGCAATGCGGCGGTCGTGGCCGGCCTCCGCGCCGCCTGCCGGATCGCCGAGGTTCTCGGCTTTGAAGAAGCCGCGCGCCCCTGGGCATCGCGAGCCGAAGTGATCTGGAACGAGGGGATTCTGGCCTCCTTCGACCCGGCCGATCCGGAGCAGCCTGGCCTGTTCGATCCGACCACCGGCCGCTTCCTGGAGGCGCGTCGGATCTCGACCCGACGCGGGATCTGGGCCGAGGAGACCGCCTTGCTTCAGGAGGCCAACCTGGCTCTGGACATCGCGCTACTGGCCCTGCAAACGCCGCTAAACTTGCTTCCAGCGGCCGATCCGCGGATCCGACGGACCGCCGAGGCGATCCTCCAGGCCAATGGCGATCCGGGTCGCGACCCGCGTCGAGGCGGCTTGGTCCGTTGGCTGGCCGATCCGGAGCATCCCGAAGACCCGCCCACCAGCGAGCAGGATCGGCCCGAGCTGTCGAGCTTGGCCACGCTCTGGATGGCCCGCTACCTGTTCCAACTCGGTCGTGAGACGGGCCAAGCCGACTGTTGGGATCGGGCCTGGCGCCTCCTGGAGGTCGTGCTCGACCGGCTCGGCCCGCTCGGCCTCCTGCTCCGCCCCTCCCCGTTCGATCCGACCGAGGGCGCGGCCCGGGTGCATCCCGATCCGGCCGCCTGGGGTCTGCATGCCAGCCTCATCGAGACGTTCATGGAGATCCATCGGCTCGACTACGATGCGCCCGATCGGACGATCCAGCTCGACCCGATCCTGCCGCCGGGCTGGCCTCATGTCGGGATCGATCACCAACTTCCCTGCGGTCGCCTGAAGGTTCGCCTGGAGCGCCGGGTGCTCGGACGACCCCACTATGATCTGCTCGTCCACGGAACCTTGGAGAATGCCGTGACCTTGGAGGCGGCGGTGACCTGTCCGGATCTCGATGCCTTACATCACTGGGAGCCGGCCACCCAGACCACGCCGCCTCCGGAGCGGCCTCAACGATTTCAGGCCGATGCGCGACGGCTGACCTGGACGACCGCCTTGCCGGCCGGCGCGATCGATCTCCGCTGGGCGTGGTCTTGAGTATGAAACTCAACGCATATCTTTGAATTGAATCATTGAAAAGCCAAATCAGCTTGCATGTTGTCCATTGTCAAGGAGTCTCGATCCCCAATGAGTCTACCCACCGACCTCGAAACCCTGCCGGCTCAGCACCAGGACTACGGCCATCTCGTTGAGGGGGCCGAGCGGCTCGTCGACGAGCACTCGGGGGCGACCCGCGCGCATCTGATCGCCACCGGTGAGGCGATGGCCGATCTGGCCGATCGGCTCGGGGGCGATGCACCGACCTGGCGCGTCGCGGGACTCTTGCACGACCTCGACTGGGACGTTCTCGACAAGGACGCCGAGGCCCATTGCGGCCCCGAACTGGAACGCCTGCTCGAGCCCCTCGAACCGCCCGAGGAACTGATCGGAGATGTCCGATCGCACTACAAGGTCCGTTTCGGCGATCAATATCCCCTCGATTCCCGGCTCCGACGCGCCCTCTACTGTGTCGACGAGCTGACCGGATTCTGCATCGCCGTCACCCTCGTCCGGCCATCCAAGAAAATCGCCGATGTCGAAGTCAAGAGCATCAAAAAGAAGCTCAAAGACAAAGGGTTTGCCGCCCAAGTGGACCGTAGCCAAATTCAGAGCTGTTCGGAGCTGATCGGGATCGAGACCGATGAGATGATCGACCTGACCTTGGCGGCCATGACGCGCGTGGCCGATCGTCTGGGTCTCTGAACCCGTCCACGGATTGCGAACGGTCCGTCGGTCTTCGGCGCGTCATCGGTGTTGTGGAACGTCCCCGTTTCCCTCGAGGTCAGTCGGTCGTCCGTCGAGGGGCGGTCCCATTGGCCGTTCCGACCGATGCCGACTGGGCGATGGTGAAGGCGTGCGGACCGGGATGCCGACCGTGCGGGAAATGGTCGTAGCGCGCCTCGCCGGTCGCTGCGTCTCGGGTCCATCCCGGATATTCATGGACGTAGATTCGGGTCCGACCACGCTCGGTCTGGGCGAACCCAGCGACGGTCCAACCGTGGGTCGTGCCGTCGCCATGCCGGATCAACATCGTTCGACCGATCAGCCGATCGCGGACTTCGGAGGCGAGCCGGATCGGCGTTTCGGTCTCGAACCAGCCGCGATAGCGGAGGTCCGGGGCCAACTGGACCGCACTCCGGGCGATCCGGCCGGTGAACGGCGTGATCCGCACCGTTCGTGACTGCCGACCGGTCTGTTCGGCGAAGCTGCCGCCGATCAAGGTCAGGCGGTCCGAGCTGAGGCGGACGACCAACCCGTCGGTCCGGATCTCAAGGTCGCCTTCCAGCCGCGCCGACAGTGGACGCCCCGGCTCGCGGTTGAGCACGAAATACTCGCGACCCTGCGACGAGTCGATGCGCAACGCGATCGCCTGAGGTTCGGTCGCAATCCGACCCACCCCGACCAAAGGCGTGAAGGCCGAGCCCAGCGGCTCCAGGACGCTCACGAACGGTGGGGAGGTCGACTCGTCGGGGTCGTCGGACCGACGCCCATCGCGACGCCGTAGGATCAAGGCCGAACCCGGCTTCGAGGTCTGGACCCGATTTTCGGGGGCGACGTCTGTCCCGGGTTCAGAACGCGTTTCGGGTGACGGAGCATCATCGTTCGGAGCGACTTCGGGCGACTCCGGCTCGGTTTCAGTGGAGTCGGTTGTTGCCGAATCGCTGGACGATGACTCCGCATCGGCAACGGTTTGCTCCGGGCTCGGGTTCGGCTCGGGAGTGGGGATCGGGGGCACCTCGAAGCTCTCGATCGGGTTGCGAGCCGGGGTCCGTGCCAGCAGGACCTCGATCGGCGTCGGAGCCATGATGTGGAGCCTGAGCCCCAGATGGTCGCGGTGCGAGGCCGAGGCGTTTTGCGACGGGTCGTCGGGGGGATCGGGCAGCAACAAGGCTTGGGTCGGTTGCAGGAGCACGCCGCTTCGGATGGCGTGAAACCGTCGATAGGACTGGACGAACCAGCGGCCATCCTCGGCGCGGTGCTGGTCGAGGCCGCGGATCGACGCCGGCAGGAGGCGTGTCGGTCCCTCCTGAAGGCGATGGGCGACATGCCAGGAGTGACGGAGTCCGGTGGGACTCTGAAGTAAGTAATCTTGGATCTGGCCGCCGATTACGTCGAAGACGTCGACGACGAACCGGACGTCGGGTCCCGAGGCGGCCAGAATGACCGTGCGTCGATAACGTTGAGTTCGTTGGGGATAGGCATGGCGATCATGCATCTGCACGACCTGGAGGTCGGGCTCGGCGACGAAGAAGTCGACGTCACTGCCGGGCGTGGCCCGACGCGCCAAGGGGAGGCTCTCGCGCTGATTGGTCTGGTCGACGACGACGGTGTTGTGGCTGGCGGTGGCCAGGTCCCAGCCGTCGGGTCGTCGTGGCCGATCGTCCTCATCGCCGAGCAGGATCCGCCCTTCGACAGCCAATCGGAGCGCCAGGCGGTTGTATTGCGGGGCGGTGAGGTTGCTGAGGCCGCGAAGCTCGGCATCCAAGGCATTAGGACCGGAGCCGACGCCCAGTCGGGCCACACCGGAGGCGCCGAGCAAGCCCACCCGACGTCGAGGCCTGGGGGGACGACCCGATGGCCAAGCCGTCGTGGTCTGAACCGGCGCGTGATCGCGGAGCAAGAGCGCGTTGGCCTCAGCGGCCAGGTCGCGGATCGGATCCAGATCGAGCCAACGCGACCCTTGGGCCTGGCGCCCCAATGCTTCGGGGATTTCGCGGTTCACGCTGATCTGTTCGAGCCGACGCTGGCTCCGCAAGGCGGTAGGGTCGTCGATCGCTTGGGGATCGACCGCCGGATCGGGATGGGTCCCCCAAGGCCAGGTGGGTCGGACCTGGACCAGGGGGTTGATCCAGCTCTCGAGTTGGTCCAGGACGTAGCGCGGAACGTGGGATGGACCGTGTTTCCAGAGACCATCGTAGTAGAACCCGCGTCTCCGAAGTTCGGTCAGCCGTCCCAGCGCGTCCTGGATGAGCGTTTGATCGCCCATCACGCGTCCCAAGGCAAGCAACCCGCGATACAGCGGTAAGGCTTGCTCACTGTAAGGCTCTGGTTGTGCCTGAGCGCGGTGGGCAGCGGTCCGGAACCAGTCGCGTTCGATTAGCATCCGTGGTTCCGAGACATCCATCTGGTTGGCGATCGACTCTAAGGCGTCACCGAAGCGAATTAAGTCATAGGCGATCACACACTCCAAAGGGATCTCACGATAGCCGTCGCGGTCCCAGGCGGCAGTCAGCCCATCGCGTTGGTAGGGCGGTCGAAGGTCGGCCGGCCAGAACGATTTGGGGCCGTTCGGGGGATCGGCGCGTAGCGCGTATTGGGGATAGACCTGAGCGAACCGGATCAGGATCGCCGCGGCCAACTCGGCCCAGGATCCGACGGCCGGCGCATCGGGGCCATCGAAGGTGACCTCGGTGGGTTCGTCGACCCGACCCTGTCGGATTGCGGCCATCAGCGCGGCGCGGACCAAGAATCGACGGATCGCGTCGTGCCGCTTGGCCTCGAAGTAGAGCCGTTCATCGGGGGTCTGCTGTTGGTCGGCCGGGACCGCATAGTATGGATACGTTTGGAACAGTCCGGGGCGGACCTCCACGCGTTGCTCGGCGGTCTTGATCGGGACAGACGCGTTGGGGATCGTCGAGCCGCAGACTCGACAAGTCAGATGATCGGGATCAGTGAGTGACCAGCCTAGCGGATCCTCAATGGCCTCGGCGCCACAATCCGGGCACCGGCAGTGGAAGAGGCCCGCTTGGGTGGGTACCAACGCGAGGACTTCGGGCAAGGTCATCGTGATCAGCCGCTGTGTGCCCGGATCGTTCCAGAAGCGGACTTGTTGCTCGATGGGCAGATGGAACTGGGCGAATAGCGCGGTCGGCCCTGCGTTCGCGATCGTCCTCGGGTTCGGTTCGGACGTCGGAGGGATCGGTCGGGGTTGGGCCCGCATATGGGCGTGGACCGAACCGACTCCCGAGTCGGGTCCGAGCCCCATCGCCGCCAGAGTGACGAGGCCGAGCACCAACATGAGCCCATTCTTGGGTAATCGGTGTGGAGGGTGAGGGCTTGCAATCTCCGTGTCGATTGACATGGGTGCGATCATGGGTGTTTCGGGGCTCCCGATGACATGTCGGTCGATGGTAGAGACACGGAGAGACCACCCGGCATACCGAACCTCACACGTTGTCGGGCGTGCGTGGCCGCATCCGTGCGATGCCGGTCGGACTCAACGTTCTGTAGCGGATCGCGATCGGTTTGAGAACCGCGGAGATCACGCTGGGATCTCGCGCGATCTCGATCGGATTCCCATCGACTCGGTTGGCTAGTTGGCCATGTTGACCTAACTCAACGAATCGGCGCCTTCCGGGGAGTTTGTTAGGAATCGCCAGATCGCTGTGCTAGGATGCTCCAACCCTCCCCCCACCGTAGACTCTCGCTCCGCTTTGTTCTCATCGCAGCCTAGCTTGTGCCACTGTCACAACGACTTGGTGTTGCGACATCGTAGGATCGCCTCGGAGACCCTTGAACAGGTCGACGGAGGCTCGTCGGCAAAATCGGCAATTTTGGCAAGCTTCGCCCGAATCGGCTCTTCTGTCGCACGTGCGAGCTTGTTAAGCTTTGGCCTGCTTGCCCAGATTCCCTGGGTTGGGTTGTCGAATCCGACAGGCGGAGAGTCCTGGCCAACGCCCTGCCCCGGTCAGGCGCTTTGACTTCCATGCGGCCTCGAGTGATGGACCCTGCGTATGTCGATCGATGGTCGGCTCACGAGCCCCTTGAAATCCTTGTCGCCCTCCCACGCTCAGGTGATCGGTTCGGTGGAGGTGGCTTGGCCATCCTCCGGGTCGCTCCATGATCTGCGTTGGGATGAGGCGCGTTGGCAATACATGGCCAAGCGGACGATCGACCTAGTTGGTTCGGCCGTGGCCTTGGTGCTCTTTAGTCCGGTGATGGTCTTGGTGGCGATCCTGATCCGCCTCGATTCGCCGGGACCGATCTTCTTCCGTCAGGAGCGGCCCGGTCTGGGCGGTCGTCTGTTCCGGATCTGGAAGTTCCGCACGATGGTCGTCGACGCCGAGGCGCGGTTGGCCGAGCTCGAACGGAAACGGAAGTCAATGGATCAGTTTATGTTTAAGATGGAGGACGATCCGCGAGTCACCAAGCTCGGTCGGTTCCTGCGGACCTCTAGCCTGGACGAACTGCCCCAGTTGTTCAATGTTCTGCTGGGACATATGAGCTTGGTCGGTCCCCGTCCCAACCCGGTCCGCGACAGCGTTCGACTCCGCGAACTCAACCCCAACGCCTACGATCTCCGCCTCGCCGTCATGCCCGGCCTCTCGGGACTCTGGCAGGTCAGCGGACGCAGCGACCTCTCCAGCGAGCAGATGCTCGAACTGGACCATCAGTACATCACCATGTGGTCCTTGCCGATGGACCTGAAGATCATCGTGCAGACGATCTGGATTCTCATCAAGCGGCAAGGCGCCTACTGATCGCCGACCGGGCCGGATCGTGGTCAGCAGCCAACTCATCGACATTTTGCAATGGCGATGCTGCCAGGGTAGATCAGGGGCAACGATGGGTGGTCTTAAGTTTTTGGATTGCTGATGTCATCAATCGGACCGGGAAGGTTCGACATCGATATCAGGCGCCTGGTCGAGTTCTCCGGATCGTTCTCGCGAGGAACGCGGGATGAACCGGGCGCGGATCCCTTCGAGGATCTCGAAGGTGACCGGCGTCACGACCAATGCCAGGATCAGCGAGAGCGACTGGCCACCGATGATCACCTTCGCCAGGCTGGCTCGCGACCCCGCACCGGGGCCTTGGCCCAGGGCGATCGGGATCATTGCCGCGACCAACATGGCCGTGGTCATCAGGATCGGGCGGAGCCGTGTCCGGTTCGCCTCGAGGATCGCCTCACGGAACGGACGGCCTTGGGCCCGCAATTGGTTGGCCGCATCGATCTGGAGGATTCCGTTCTTTTTGACAATACCGACTAGCATGAATAGGCCAAACATTGCGTAGATATCCATGGATGTATTGAAGAGAATCAGCGAGAGCATGGCGAACGGAATGGTGACCGGTAGCGCCATCAGGATCGCCACCGGTTGCGCCCAGCTCTCGAACTGGGCGGCTAAGATCAAATACATGAACGTCACGGAGAGCACGAAGGCGATCACGAAGTAATAGATCGTCTCGTCGAGGGTCTTGGCCTGACCGCTGAGCACCAGGCGATAGCCGGGTTGGGGTTCGAGGTCCTCGAAGATCTGCCGCATGCGTTCGGTCGCCTCACCCAAAGACATCGCCAAGGGGTTGGCCAGGATCGTCACGACACGCTGGCGGTTGTAGTGATTGATCTCGGAGGGGCCCAACGCCGGATCCAACTGGGCGAGGCTGGAGAGTTGGACCAGCCCGGCCGTGGGCGAGGGCAGGGTCATCCGGTAGAGGTCGGCCGCCGAATCACGACCCGAAGGGACGGCGCGGAGCCAGACATCGTAGGTCTCGCCATCCTGTTTGAAGTCGCTGACGCGGAGGCCACCGACCAGCACGCGCATCGTATCGGCGATCGTGGCGATCGGGATCCCCAGATCGCTGGCGGCTTCGCGATCGATCCGGACGCGGATCTCCGGCTTGCGGAGCGAGAGCGTGGTATCGATGTCAGTCAGGGCGGGCTGGCCGTCGCTGGTTTGGAGCTGCTCCATCCGGCGCCTCATGGTCTCGGCGTACTCGGCCAGTGTGGCCAGGTCGGGACCGACGATGTTGATCTGCAACTGCTGTCCGCGACGACCACCCTGGAACCGCGAGACGTCGTTGACGCTGGTTCGCAGGTCGGGGTACTCCTTCAGGAACTCGCGGACTTGGTCCTGGATGGCGAACTGGGTGTAATCACGCTCGGCTAGGTCGGTCATTTGGACATAGAGCGACCCGAGCGTGACGTCACCGTCCCCCAGATTGTCGAACCCGTTGTTGGCCTGGCCGATGGTCGAGACGATGTGCTGGGTCCCCGGCAGGGCGCGGAGCCTCGCCTCGAGGTCCTCGATGACCCGCTGCGTCCGGGCCAGGGTGTATCCTTCGGGTGTGGTGATGATCACTTCGTACTCGCTTTGATCATCGCGCGGGATCAGGGCCAAGCCCATGATCACCGCTAGCGGTACGGTGCTGGCGACGACCAGGATCGTGACGAGCACGACGATCGCTTTGTATCGGAGGCTCGCGATGAGCAGGCCGCCGAAGAACCCGTCGATCCCTCGATAGATCGGGCCCGACTTGCTCTCCGCCGTCCCGGATCGGTTCGGATCCAGCTTGAGGAACCGGCTGCAGAGCATCGGCGTGAGGGTGAAGGAGACGAACAGGCTCATGAGGATGGCGAAGGCGACGGTCAGGCCGAAGCTGGAGAAGAATCGACCGACGATCCCGCCCATAAAGGCCAGGGGCACGAAGATGACGACCAGCGAGAGGCTGGTGGCCAGCACGGGCAGGGCGATCTCACGCGTGCCCTGATGTGAGGCCTCCCAGGCCGATAGCCCCTCCTCCTCCATCTTGCGGAAGATCGTCTCGTGGACCACCACCGCGTCGTCGATGACGATCCCGACGGCCAGGATCAGGCCGAGCATCGTGATATTGTCCAGCGTGTAGCCCATGGCCAGCATGAACGCGAAGCTGGGCACGATCGAGGTCGGGATCGAGAGTCCGGCGATCAGGGTCGTCCGCCAATCGCGGATGAACAGCAGGATCGTCGCGGCCACCAGGATTGCCGCCAGAATCAGGTGGAACTGGACCTCGTCGATCGACTTCTCGATGAACCGGGACTCGTCGCGGATGATCTGGGTCTGGAGGTCGGGCGGCAACGCGGCCTCGATCTCGGAGAGCCGCTCCCGGATCCGTGACGCCACTTCCACCGCGTTGGTGCCCGATTGGCGCTGGATGGTCAGGCTGACAGCGTTCTCGCCGTCCAAACGCGCCAGGGAGCGGGGCTCAACGAACGAGTCTTCGGCGGTCCCCAGGTCGCGGATCCGGACCGGATAGCCGTTGCGGTTGGTCACGATCAGATCGCGGAACTGCTCGACGGTGTCCAGACGGCCCAGGGTCCGGATCACCAACTCGCGGTCGGTCTGATCGACGCGACCTCCGGGCCGTTCCAGGTTCTGCCGTCGCAACGCCTCTTGGACGTCGGTGATCGCCAGGTTGTAGGCGACCAGCCGGTCCGGGTCGATCCGGATGTTCATGGCGCGGACCCGACCGCCGACCAGATTGACCGCTCCGACCCCTTCGACGGTCTCGAGACGCTCCTTGATCTGGCGTCGAGCGATCTCGGTCGTCTCCCGCATCGTCCGACGTCCCGAGACGACGATCGTCATGATCGGCACGGCGGTGTTCTCGAACTTGTTGACCACCGGCGGTTCCAGATCGTCGGGCAGCGTCGGCTCGATCAGATTGATCTTGTCGCGCACCTCCTGCGCGGCCACGTCGATGTCTTTGTCCAGTTGGAACTGGATGACGACCGTGCTCAGGCCCTCGCTGGAGATCGAGGTCATCTCGTCGATCCCGGGGATCGTGTTGACGATGTCCTCGACCGGCTCGGTCACCGAGGTCTCGATCTCCTCAGCGCTGGCCCCGGGCAGCCGAATCGAGACCGAGCAGACCGGGAAGTCGACGTCGGGGTAGAGGTCGACGCCCAGCCGATCGTAGGAGACGATCCCCAGGACGACTGGGATCAGGACCAGGACCCAGGTGAAGACCGGACGTCGGATACAGAGATCGCTGATCATTGCGCGGTCTCCGCCTCGGAACCGTCGACGTCCCGGCGTGCCGTCGCTTGGTCGACCGACCGTTCGAAGGCGTCGTTGAGGTCAGGGGCCTGACCGTTGTTCGTCCATTCATCGAGCACCTGGACGCGGGTCTGGTTGGCCAGTCGGGTCTGACCGGTGACCACGACCTGCGACTCGGCTGTGAGCCGATCGCCCCCATCCGGATCGTCGATTACCACCTCGATCCATCCGCCACGCTTGGGGTTCTGGCCGACCTGGCCGATGCGCACCGCGATGGCCCGGCTCCGCTCCCGCTCGATGACGAAGAGTTTGGACAGCCCCGCTTCGCGGACCAAGGCGTCGGTTGGCACGACTAGGGTCTCGGCTCGCTGCTGGAGGACGATCTCGGCCTTGGCGAACCCGCCGGGTCGAAGGAGGCCGTCGGGATTAGGCACCAACACCTCGACCTCGAAGGTCCGGCTCAACGGATCGACCTGCGGGGTCATCCGCGTGATCTGTCCGTTGAAGAGTTGGTCTTCGTAGGCGGCCACATGGATCTGCACCATCTGGCCCACTCGGACCCGGTCGACGTACCGTTCCGGGACCCGACTCCGGAGTCGGAGCGGGTCGGTGATCACCAGGTCGACGACCGGGTCGCCCCGCGCGACGAATTGGCCCTCGGCCACCTGGCGGGCGGCCACGGCATAGCGCACGTCGCGGAGGGTCGTGTCGGGTCCGGCGATTGTGGACGCCGATGCGCCGATACGCGATGCGGGGATCGGTGGGATCATCCGAGGGATCGGCGCGATGATCTGCATCTGGGCCAGGTTCCGCCTCGCGATCGCCAAGGCCGCCTGGCTGGCCCGCGCCGAGGCCAGGTCGCTGCGGGCTTGCAGGATCGCCTGGTCGAGTCCAGCCACGGCGCTCCGCTGATCGTTCTGGGCGTTCTGATAGTCTTCCAAGCGACCCGCGGCCCGGACCTGCAAGGCCCGCTCGCGCGACAAGGCCTGGTTGGCCCGATCGCGATCGGCCCGCGCCTGAACGATCGAGGGTAAGGTGTCCAGATCCAGTCGATCCAAACGGATCGCCAAGTCGTCGGCTAGGCTTTCCGAAGCCGAGCCCAGATCGCCGGATGATCCCGCAACGTCCGGTTCGTCAGCTCTCGTCTCCGAGGAGAGCGGGAACCGCGACCCGTCCAGGTTCAGGCCGAGCCGGGCCAAGCTGACCTCCAATTGACGCTCGGCTTGACGCACCGCCAGCTTGGCGTCGATCGGGTCCAGGGCGACCAAGACGGCGCCGGGCGAGATGACATCGCCGGCCTCGCAGAGCACCTCCGAGACCCGACCGGGCTGTTCGGCCGAGAGGGTCACCCGCTCAAACCCATTGAGCGTGCCGACCACCGCGATCGTCCGCTCGATCGTCTCGACCCACGGATGAGCCACCCGGACCGGGACGACAACCTCTTCCGGCTCGACCGACTCCTCCGACTCGCCCAATCCGAACCGTTCACAGCCCGGAAGGACGAAGGCCAGTGCGAGGAGGAGGGTCGATCCATAGCCCCAAGCCCAGCGACTCGGTGATCCTTCCGAACCCTCTATTGGACATTCCTTTGGACCGGGACGAGGCGGACGCCGAGACGCGCTCTGGTTCATGATGACCTGACCCGTTCGGGAGAATGGCCCGGAAATCTGACTATTTGGTTCACCTACAGTACGTTTTCCGTAGTGTTCCGGTCAATCCGGACCTTCGGTTTTTGTGGACGCTTGATCAGGTGAATCGGGGGCACGGGACTCGTTTTGTTGGGAGGCGTTTTCGGCAATCCAGTTGACGTCCAGGACGAACCGGTCGCGGTCGGACTCGGGCACGGCGCGGAGCATAATGGCGCACTGCCTCATCAGCAAGTCCGCCAGCTCATCATGCAGGGCTTGACCCGATTCGGTGAGTCGGAGTTCGACGATCCGACGGTTCGCCTCGGACCTCCGACGACTGACCAGGTCTTTGCGGACCAGCCGGTCGATGATCGTGCTGGCCGTCGTCGGGCTGACGTGCAGGTGACTGGCCACCTCGTTGAGGATGCACGTGCCGCGCTCCCCGATGCACTGGACAGCCAGCACGTCGGAGTGGTTCAGTTTCTCTTGCCAGGCCCGGATCCGTTGCGTCTCGGCGGACTTGAGGGCCTGGGTGAGCCGCTGAATCGCCTCGTAGAGCGATCGCGTCTGTTGCTCGAAGGCGGACATCGTTGGAAAATCGGCGGGGTCAAGTCGGAGTCGGGAGAAGCAACGCGAGACGATCGGCGCGATCCCCGAGGGCCGGACGTGGCGTACCACTCGAGTCTGACATCCTCGACTCTCCCAACCCAGCCCAAACCCAGGAGCCCCCGTTATGGACCACTTTCGCCAACTCGACGAGCGCCTGGCTATCGCTGACCAACCCTCGGAGGCCGAACTGGAGCCGTTGAAGGAGCAGGGCTTTGTGGCCGTGGTCAACCTTCGACGCGACGGCGAGCCCAATCAACCGCTCTCGACCGAGGCCGAGGGACAAGTCGTCCGCGACCTCGGCCTGAACTATCACCATTATGCCGTCGGCGGTCAGCCGCTGGACCGTGCGGAGGTCGAGGCCGTCAGTCAGT
This sequence comes from uncultured Planctomycetia bacterium, assembly GCA_964609385.1. Classification (GTDB taxonomy): domain Bacteria; phylum Planctomycetota; class Planctomycetia; order Isosphaerales; family Isosphaeraceae; genus CAZSSM01. The sequence continues at coordinate 6,974 of CAZSSM010000059.1, read as the reverse complement.
TCCTTCAGGCTCAGTCTGGCCCGGTCCTGCTTCATTGTCTCAAAGGGGCTCGAGCCGCCGCCCTCGTCCTGCTCCACAAGATGCACACCGAGGGCCTGACCAAGCAGCAGACCTGGGAGCAGGCCGAGGCGATGGACCTGAAGTTCGGCGATCCGCTCCGAGGACTTGTCGAGGCTTATGTCGATCACCACGCTGCCCGTTGAGACACCTCGGCAACGGCACTTCACGCTGTCGAGGCGTCGCGACTTGAAGACGCGATGATCGAACCTCAGCCGTGATATTGACTGAAGAAGGCCCAGATCTGACCTGTGGCATTGAGCGTGGAGCTGTCGGGGCCAAGCAGTCGTTCGAGCCGAAGTCCCTGGCCCGAGGGCCAGCCGTGGCCTTGGAGCTGGACCCGCAGGACTCTGAGCAACACACCGGGACATCCTGGGGCTGTATAGTCGAGGATGCCGACACCAGGTGCGAGCTCTTGGGGGTGCTCGACCGGGCCGAGTGTGCAGCCGATGGCTCCGGCCCATTTCGATGCGGCCAAGAACACCGGCGGCGAGAGGCTGATTTGCCAAGGGAGCACCTTGAGTCCGCCCAAGTAAGGGACGATCGGGTCGAGCGTGCCGACGATCAACATCGTCGGGATCGGCCGGCAGGGCTGTGGCGCCTTCACACAGCAGAGGCCGGCCACAGAAGCGATCGCGGTGAATCGGTCGGCGCATTCGCTGGCCAGCCGGAAGGTCATCGCGCCCCCATTGGAATAGCCCACCGCGTAGACGCGATGCGGGTCGACCGGCCATTGCGCAGCGACCTGATCCATGATCCCGTTAATCAGTCCGACGTCATCGAGGTGTGAGCGGGGACGGATCTCGGAGTACTGGCCACTGTTCCAGACCTGCGGGCTGATCACTGGGATCTTGCCCGCCCAGGTGATCAAGGGGAACCCTTCGGGAGCCAGGACGATAAAGCCAGACGCCTCGGCCATTGCGGCCCAGCCGGTGTACTCGAGGAACGATTCAGGAGTGTCCCCCGAACCGTGCAGCGCCACGACCAGCGGGAGCGATCCCCCGGTGACGACGCAGGACGGAACGTAGACGAGGTATCGACGGATGGTGCCCTCATACTCGACGTGGCTCACGAAAGATCCCGACGCCAGAGGGGCATGAGGTGGGGCGACCGTTGTCGAAGGGGTCACCTCGGGTTGCTCCGACCCGAAGCTCGGCCTCGTATCGGTCGACAACGCCTGTTCCGGGAGCGGTGGTAGGACCAGAGTCGAGGACTCGGCCGGTGGCGTCGACTCGACTCGCTGCAGCACGACGTGTCGAACATTCTCACCCCTACCGGTGGGAATTATGTCTGACGACCCTGTTCTGCTGAATGGACTGCCGCTCGGGGTCTTCTTGAGGTAATTCGATAGATCGATGGCCGAAGGTTGTGTGCTCGCTGGCTCGTTGGGCGACGGGTTGGCGAACGACTCCGATAAACCCCCGAATGCGACGATGCATGCGATTGTCATCAGAGCGTTCAATTTCGCACTACGAGGCGATACCACGATCCCGACGTTGAGTGGGGGCGAAAGCTAAGTATGTCGGTCCATGACGTGATTATCCCTGAGTAAAGGGTTCCGATGGAACGGAAACGGACCGTCCCTAGTCGATGCACGTTAGCATCCTGCTCAGTAAACGAAGGAGCGACCGTATATCATCCTCGATAGGCCGGATCAACGGGGGCGGAAATGCCAACCCTTTAATACTTATCTGCTTTCCTGATCAGTCCTCGGCAAGCAGTCTGATTGGAATCCATGACCGTGTCGTCGGGGGAATCCCGGGAATCGGTCGAGCCGTGCCCTTGGTGGCGGATCCTGACGGATTTGCCTCATGCTTGGCCTGTGTGAGGCTCACCCGGACACCGACGATCACTGGGGAGATGACTCGGGATAGCGATTTTTATAGGGACGCGAATTAAATGTCAAAGCGTTGGTTGAGGCGGACGGCTCGTTGGGGCCGGTGACGGATCCTGTCACACCCCTTGAGGAGTTACGTAAACGTTTCCGAAGCAAAATTTCCCCGGCCTGTCCGGGTCGAGCGAATCGCTCGATCCTCATGGGCGAATCCAAGTGATCTGCCTCGAAGGCTCGTCGCATCGAGCCATGCGATGCATGGCGAGGATCCCTTGCGCGCACCACGTCGGACCGATGATAACGCACAGTGCTTTGGTCCCAGCGAGACGACACATAGACTCTAACTCAGCATCGATGGAACTTCACAAGGTTAGGAAATCTGCGGTGAACCAACGATGAAAATGCCCATCAATTTGGTAATAACTGGATCGGCGCCTAATGACCCCAGGAGCGATCTGTCTGGGGCGGTTGTTGGAGGAGCTTGGATCGCCGGACTGATCGGTCGGACTGATCGGTCCGAAAAACCAAAGCGAGCGGCATACGGATATATCATGCCTCGTCGAGGGCGAATGAACCAGGGGGATCTGGTCCACGAGTTCCGTGTACGGACACTGGTTCCGATTGGCTTGCGGTCCAAGGGCGCGGGGTTCTTGTTGGGAGGCCGGTTCCAGGTGGTCGTCCGGCTCGACCCGAACGTCGACTGTCAACGCTTCGAGTACCGCCAGTACATTCGAGGTATTGCTCGGATCCAGCCAGGCCGGTTCGTCGGCACGGATCGCTCACGGTCGAACTGGAGACCCATCGGCCGATCGCGCGAGGCCTCGGCCGCCTTCCAGATTCCGGGCGGACTGACTCGATCCTGGACCGAGGACGGTCAGATCACTCCCCAGGGTGTCCAACGGTTCGGATACCGAGACGCCGGAGCCTGCACCACCAATGGCTTGGAAGATCGTTACCTACCCGATCAACGATACGGACATGAGTACCATGCCCGCGACACGTACGGGCTGCTCGGCTCAACGCGACCCGAAGGGCTCCGAATCCGGCTCAAGATCGCTTGGCAGGGTCGGATCATCGACACCCACGACGACGGCCGCATCCTGGCCAAACGGATCTGGGCGATTCAGGCCGACAAAATGATCACGTGATTGAATCCGTTAGGTGATCATTGTTCATCTTGAGAGCATAGTTTTAATGTTGGGTCGAGTTCTCGAGTGTGGCTTTGAGCTTATCGATCGCTTGAGGAAGATCTTCCTGCCGAGTGAGCCATTCCAGGGGCAGGCGATCGCCAACGAGCGGCCAGACCCCGTTGTTCTTTCCCTCGGGGTCGACGAGGATCGGGATCACCACCTGATTGCTGCGGAGGGCCTGGACGAGCTCTTCTTCGACCCAACCCGATCGCTTCGAGTTACGTGACAGGATCACGATCACTGCATCGGAGTTCGCGATCGCCCGGATGATTTGGTCCGACCAGGCTTCTCCGGCGACGATTGAAGATTGATCGAAAAAGACATCGTATCCTGTCTTCCCAAGCGTATCAGCGATTTGATTCGCGATGGTTAAGTCAGCATGATAGTATGATATAAAACACGTTTGTAGGATTTATGTGTTTTCTTGGTGGGTTTAGGATTAGCTGCGAGGCCATTTAAGTATCCGGTGAGTGTGGCTTTGAGCTTATCGATCGCTTGAGGAAGATCTTCCTGCCGAGTGGGCCATTCCAGGGGCAGGCGATCGCCAACGAGCGGCCAGACCCCGTTGTTCTTTCCCTCGGGGTCGACGAGGATCGGGATCACCACCTGATTGCTGCGGAGGGCCTGGACGAGCTCTTCTTCGACCCAACCCGATCGCTTCGAGTGCTGCGAGAGGACGACGATAGCCGCGTCAGAACTGCGGAGTTCCTTGACGACTTTATCCGAATCGATCTCCCCGGCGACGAGCATCTCTCCGTCGAGGAAGACAGTGAAACCACTCGCCTTGAGGCCGGTCGCGACTTGGTCAGCGATGATCGAATCTGTTTGATGGAACGCAATAAAAATGTGCTCTCGGCTCGTGACTGCTTTGGACTCTCGTTCGAAGCTGATCGATGTACTCATCGAAACTCTCGATTTCCGGGATCGAATTTATGCCCAGGAGCGAGGCAATGCCTTGTTCCTGGTGATCTGCCTCGGAAGGTCGATATCGAATGGCGACGATCCGCTTTTTGCGGATCAATGCAGCCCCGATCTCGGCGAACACCCAAGGTCTCTTCAGCGCCTAACTGGTCAACAGGACCAGCAACTCGTCGCACCGGCCGAGTTCCCTCAGGATTTCCGATCGGAAATCATCACCATACTCGATGGCCCCAGCATCGAGAAAGACGGAAGCGCCCGTCGACTCGACCTTCGGACTGAGGAAGTTCTAAACGAGATATGTATCCAATCCACCATGTGAGAAAAAGACGCGGTATGGAATCGCCCTCGCCCTCCAGAAGCATCACGGTGGATGTTTGCGGACGGAACCCTTTTCAAAGGCTGGCATCAAGTCGGGCGTGTCTCAGCCAGTCTACGGACCGGTAGCCTCGTCGTCGATGTCGTGGAGTGATCGCGATCCTTTTGCTCAGATCCGGAGGCGTTGGGCGACCAGGAGCTTCTGGATGTCGTTGGTCCCGGAGAAGAGGACGCCACCGACGGAGTCGCGGAGGTCGCGTTCGTGGGGGAACTCGGTCGTGTAACCGATGGCGCCGAGGGTCCGGATCGTGTCCAGGCTGTTCTGCACGAAGCATTCCGAGACGTGCCACTTGATCATCGACGCCTCAAGTCCCGCGTCCTCACCTCGATCCTTCTTCCAGGCGAACTTGTGGACCAACAGGCGGCAGGTCTCAACGCGGAGCCGCATCTCGGCGATCCGGTTGGAGACGGCTTGGAATTTGCCGACGGCTTGGCCGAACTGCTTGCGCTTGCGGGCGTGACGGATGCAGACGTCGACCTGTCTCCGCATGGCACCAAGAGTCGGTGCGAGGATGGCGCCGCGTTCCCATTCCAAGGCCGCGTTGAAGATCCGCGAGCCACGCCCCTCGCGCCCCAACAGCGCCTCGTCGGGCAGGGCACAGTCCTCGAAGACCAGTTCGCCCATCGGCGCGGTCCGTAGACCCATTTTGTCAACGGTCCGAACCACTGAGAAGCCGGGCGTGCCGGCCGGCACGATGAAGGCGCTGACGCCCATGGCCCCTTTATCCGGCGCGGTCGTGGCGAAGACGACATAGACGTCGGCCACGGGGCCGCCGGTGATCCAGATCTTGCGACCGTTGAGGATCCAGCCGGCGTCGTGTCGGGTCGCGTGGGTGGTCATGCTGAAGATGTCGCTGCCGGCCTCCGGCTCGCTGGCCGCGTTAGCCCCGAGGAGCCGACCGTCGCAGAGACCCGGGAGCCATCGCTGCTTCTGGGACTCGGTGCCGAATTCCAGGATCGGCATCGTGATCGTCCAGAGCGAAGCGCCCAGGGCGAAGAGCAATCCGTTGTCGGGGCAGGTCGCCCCCAAGCCTTCCATCGCCGCAACGGTCTCCAAGAGCCCCTGCCCTTGCCCGCCGTACTCCGTGGGTACCGGCAAGCCCGCCACGCCGAGTTCCGCGCAGCGCACGTAGCCTTCGCGACAGAAGATGCCGTCACGTTCACGAGGCCCGGGATCCTCGGCCAGGTGCGCTTCGGCGAAAGCCGAGGCTCGCGTAAACCATTCGGACTGCGAATCGCTATGAAACGGGAAATCCCACGACATGGCCAGGGCCTCCTACCCTTCCCGCCGAGCTTGTGCGATCCGCCTCATAGAAACGGAACGTCGCCGAGTTCCCTGCGCGTCCCGAGCCCACGCCTTGCCCATCGCGAAGCGCGTCGAGTCGCTCAAGCCTTGGATCGTTGTGGAATACCGCAAAGCGGTTGGATCGAATAGAGGAGGATCTCGAGGCAGATCGCTTCATCCCGGATCGTTGAAAACCGGTCTGGGGAAGTTGCCTTCGGACCGGTCTTCGAGATCGCACTTGGAAGCGGTCAGTCGATCATCCAGGATCGCGCTGACCGCCGGGACCACGACCACCACCGAAGCCGCCTCGACCCGGGGCGGGCAGTTGGATCGGCGTGCCCAACAGCGATCGGTAGGTTTCCTTTTGTTCGTCGCTGAGCAGTTCCATTAACCGTTCGGTGGCCTGGGTCTCCAGTTCCTGACGCTTGGCGCTGATGGCTTGGAAATCGACTCGGCCACGCCCTTGACCACGACGTCCGCCACGTTGACCGGCTTGGCCCGGCTGACCAGCGCCAAAGGTGTTGCGCATGGAGGCGCGGAGTTCCTCGTCGACGGCTCCGAGAATCTGACGAACTTGGCCGGTCTGCTCGCGGCTGAGTTTGAGCTTCTTGGCGAACTGATCGTTGCCGAAGACTCGGGAGCCCAAGGCCTGATAGAAGATCTGGTTGGCACGGCTGCGCTGATCGACATCGAGGATCTTACCGAGGGCTTGTTGGGCCTGCTCGTTCATCGATTCGCGGAGCTGCTCGAGCTGCTCGCGGGTGGGGCGAACAACGTTGCCGCCGGCGGCCTGCTGCATCCGCTCTCGGAAGGTGTTGCGCTTTTCCTGGGCGATCGATTCGACTCGGGCACGCTGCTCGTCGCTGAGCTTGAGGTCGTTCTGGACCACGGGGATCTGGAGCAGATCGGCCATGCTCGGCGGGCTCCCGCCCAGTCCCCCCGGACCGCCTCGGAATCCCCCCAGACTCTGTCCTGGCCCTTGACCTCGGCGTTGAGCGTGGACGGGGTTGACAGACGTCGACACGATCAGAGCGATCAAACCGGTCACGATCATCAATCGCATGGGAGACTCCTTGGAGGTGCTGATTCTACTGGCGATCCACTTCGGTTCGGAGCACGGTGTCAGACCGCGAGTCGGGCAGGAGGGCTAGCTCCCCGTTCTCGAACACGGTCCGGTCGCTGGGTCAACTGATTCGGTTAGGATCGTCGAGGATTCCGAATGGACCGAAGGCTGCGCTCGCGGACGACCCTGGCCCTAGCCTCAATGAGCGACACTCATCCTAGGGCCGCCCGCGATTTCCCAATCGGGAAC
>CAZSSM010000058.1:0-44283 GCA_964609385.1 uncultured Planctomycetia bacterium | reverse complement strand
GCCGCGTCGCGCGATTGCGCAACGACCGACCCACCTCAAATAGGATCAAGCGATTGCGGCAACGGGTTCATGGGTATTTCTTCGACCTCGAGGAGATCCGGATGGCTCTGCCATTTCTTCCCAACGATCGTCATGGCCGATGCGATCGTCGCCTGCGTCGCTCGACATTCGAAGGCCCATTCCCTTGAGGATCGTCGGTCGGGACGTCCCCTGATTCGAGTCTCGAGGAGCGCGCGTCGATCCGGTTGGCCGACCGTTGGGGTGGCTGGGGATGCGACGCACAGCGGAGCAGATCCCGGGGACGCGTCGGGTGGGATCGTCGAGCGTCTCGAACCTCAAATTAAGTAACAAATATTGATTTATCCAAGCAAGAATTGGGTTCCGCAATGACCTGGAGGATCTCCTTCGGGACCTGGCCCAGCAAGCAGGCATCGCGCTCGAATGGGTGTCCCTGTGGAGACTTGATCGGGTAAGAGTAGCGAGGTCTGAGAGTTCGGTTGCAAATCAATCCGGCTGCTTTGAGTCGCGGAGATGGGGTCGATGGGCGACGAGGCCGAGCGGTCCCTGGGGCTCTTGATAACGTCCTCGGACGAAGACCCGGTCTGGGGGGTGGTGGCCGACTGGTTCTGGGAGCAGGGTCATCCGATGGCCGAGTTCCTGCACTATCAGTCTGATGTGTGCCAGTTAGACCGAGATGACCTGTCACCTCAGTTCCTGATGCGGTACTGTCTTCCGGGGACGTTCCTGATGGGCAGCCCGGAGGACGAGCCGGGTCGAGGAGAGGACAAGTCGCAACACGAAGTGATACTGGCCCACGGCTTCTGGCTGGGCCCGTACCCGGTGACTCAGTCGGAGTATACGTCGGTGATGGGAACGAACCCCGGTTGGTTCTCTCTGTCCGGTAGAGGCCGAGATGATGTTCGCGATCAAGATTCGCGGCGGGAGTTGGTTCACCTACGACGGGGTCTGTCGGTCGGCCCACCGCAACGGGGGCACGCCCACGCTCCGAAGCGTCGAATTGGGCTTCCGCGTCGCCGTCGTTCCGTCGGGTGAATGGTCGAACGATCAGGATCCTCGCGACGGACCGGTGGTCCGTTCGCGTGTCGCGTCGGGGGAGAGTCGCACGATTGGTCAGAGGGACAAGGGTCTTCGAGGAGGCGCGTCGTTCGTCTGATGGGGGTTGACGACGAGGCGCGGGCGAGGGGGCGATTGGATGGTGGAAACGGGCGATCGGAGGGGGATCGCGGGGGGCATCGGGATCCTGGTCCGGCTCTGGCCGCTGGTCCCCTCCCTGTTGGCGATCTGGACGACTTCGGCGTTCGCGACCCAAGACGGCCCGGCGCACCTGTACAACGCGGCGATCCTCCTCAGCCAGCTCCAAGGGGATCCCAACGCCTTCGGGGCGGCCTTCGAGGTCCGATGGCGGCCGGTGCCCAACTGGGCCGGAGTGGTCGCCGGCATGGCCCTGCTGTCGACGTGGCCCATCGCGCTCTGCGAACGGGCCTTGGCGACGCTCAGTCTCGTCGCGGTCGTCGCGGCCGTGCACGGGCTCAGGGGCTGTCTGGGGCGGCGTCCGAGTTTCGCCGTCGACCTGTTGGTCGGAGTGCTCGGGCTGAACGTGGTCTGGCTGATGGGGTTCCACAGCTTCCTGCTCGGTGTCGCGCTGGGCCTGTTGACGTTGGCTTGGTGGGCGTTGGGGATTGGCAACGTCGGACGCGAACGATGTCCAATCCCGCCCGGACCCTGGGCGATTGGATTGACACTCGCCTGGACGTTCGGCTACTTCGCGCACCTGGTCAGTCTCGGCCTGACCGTGGGGACGGTCGCGATCCTGACGATCCTGGGTCGGGACCGGATCGGGCGCACGCGGATCGGGATCACGATGGCCACGATCGTCGTGACGCTGGTTCCTTTGGGGCTTATGTATCGAAACCTGATGCGTGACGGCGGCGGCCCGATCGCGCCGGTCTGGGGCCATCTGGAGTCGGGAATCCTTGCGTCGGTGATCAGCCAGTTGACCTGGGTCGACCCGATTTCCCTGGCGAGCAAGCGGGCCTTGCCCCTGGGGGAAGGTGTAGGCGCGTCGTCGTTGTGGATCGCGCTGAGTCCGATGGCCTGGGTGATCGTTGGCTTGCTTGGACTGTCAGTCGCGGCGACCTTCGCGAATCGGGGCGCGATCGACGGATCGAACCGAGGCAACTGGTCTGTCCTGGGCAACCGCCCCGGTTGGCTCGTCGCTGGGTTCTGGATCCACGCCGGCCTGGCCTGCCCGGATACGCTCGGACCGACCCACGGGCACTACCTGCCACAGCGACTGATGTTATGGGGTGGATTGTTGCTCGCAGCAGTCATTAATAAAAACCCAAGGATACCCCGAAATCATCGGTCTCTAGCGACAATTAGTTATCGAATTGGGATGACCGCCCTGGTGGTTGCTTGGGGCGTGCAGACGTTGTGGGTGTTCGACTATGCAAGGCTCTGCGGACGTCGGGTGGGACCGTTGATCGAGGCGGGCCGGACCCTCGGAGGGACCGATGCGCGGCTCGGGACGGTCCTGGTGCGGACGCGCTCGGTGTTCCGGGCCAATCCGCTTTGGCATGCCGACTGTCTGGTCGGTCTGGAGACGAACCTGACGGTCTGGGCCAATTACCAGTGTCGACACTACTATTTCCCGGTCCAGTTCCGAGATCCGTTGGCGTCGACTCTCTCGTCGAGGCTGGAGGAGTTGGCCCGGATCGATGGGGACGATCGGGAGAGCCGTCGAGAACGTGTCGAGGGTTGGCGGGCGCTGCTCGACGCGGAGCACGGGCGGATCGATGCCCTGCTGACCTGGGGAGCACCTTCGCCCGAGCTGGAACGGGTGATCGCACAGCGATATGAACCGATGTCCATCGAATCCCGATCATCGGTACGGATCGACCGTCGTCGGATGACGCCGCTCCACCGACCGGACGAACTCACCGGATCGGTGATGGACCCCGACCGTCCATCACCCCGGTAACTCGGTTGACCTTCGGGCATCATCGAGGTTGCGCCCCACTCTTCGACGATGGGCAACGTCCACCATCCCTTGGAACGTCCCGAGTCGCCGTGATCGCTACGACCGGATCGGCTGGGTGAGTCGATGCCGGTTGGGGTCAAAATGCCGGGCGTTTCGGTTCGATGAACGGGTTGGATTGTTGGGGTTGGTCGGTGTCGATCGGGAAAGGATGGTCGGGATGCGGATGCGGCGTCGAGGGACCGGCATGGCGGACAAGCGGTCGATCGGCACATCGAGGCGATGGGCCACGCTGATCGGCCTGCTTTTGGTGACCTGGGGGCTGGTCGGCTGCGGGACGATCCGGACGACCGACACGCCACGGTCGGGGACCGAGCAACTCTTGCTGGTCAGCGCCTGGGACACAGCGCTGAGCGGGGTCGACTTCTCGCCGCTGCACGGGCGATCGATCTTCGTCGAGACGTCGCGAATGTCCGGCGCGGACAAAGAGTGGCTGATCTTCCGGGTCCGCCAGGCGCTCTTGCTGGCCGGGGCTCGGCTCCGCGAGGTCCGCGACGAGGCGGACCTGATCGTCGAGCCGGGCGTGGGGGTCTATGGGACCGACTCCAATGCCCTGCTGGTGGGGATCCCCCAGACCGGCGTGGTCAGCGCGGCCTTGGGGGCACGGGGGTTCGAGACGCCGGAACTAGCCCTCTTCAAGCGGAGCGACCAGTACGGGATGGTCCGCCTGGCGCTGTTCGCCTACGAGCGCGAGGGCGGTGCGATCGTCTGGGACTCGGGGACCTTCGACGCCGACGCCTATCAGCGCAATACCTTCCTACTGGGCGCGGGGCCGTTGCGCAGTGGGACGATCCAGCATCCGTCCCAGCGTCGAGGCATGCAGTTGTTCGGGGGCTTGACCGAGCCGCGTCGTTGAACCGATCGGCCGACGCAACTGCTCCGCTCGGACGCTTGCCCGAGGCGGGGTCCGACCCGTACAGTTCTCCGTTCACTTTGGGGAGGACTGGGCGATGGACATATCGACGATCGCGGGTGGGGATGAACGTCAAAGGGCGGCGTGGTCGAGCCACGAAGTCAGCCATGACGATCGGCCGCTGGGGGTGTCCCGAGTCGATGGCGGGACCGACTCCGAGATGGATGTCGAGGCTGGGGCTGACGACTCGGGACTGTTGGACGCCTATTCGGAATCGGTGGCGGGGGTGGTCGAGCGGGTGACGCCGTCGGTGGTGGCTTTGGAGGCTCGTCGAGGACCGGACGGATCGCGAGGCCGTCGGGACCGGCTGGGGAGCGGCTCGGGGGTCCTGTTCACCTCGACCGGGTACATCCTGACCAACAGCCACGTGATCCACGAAGCCGATCGGATGCGGGCGCGGCTCTCGGACGGCCGGGCGTTCGAGGCCGAGGTGGTCGGTGATGACCCGGCGACCGACCTGGCGGTGGTCCGGATTCATGGCGACGATCTGCGTCCGGCGCGGTTGGGCGATTCATCGCGAGTCCGGGTCGGTCAGGTGGCTATCGCCCTGGGGCACCCATTCGGGTTCCAGGGGACGGTGACGACCGGCGTGGTCAGCGCCTTGGGGCGTTCGCTGCGGGGCGGTTCGGGTCGGTTGCTCGACGACGTCTTGCAGACCGACGCGGCCTTGAATCCGGGCAACTCGGGCGGTCCGCTGGTCGATACGCGGGGCGCGGTGATCGGGATCAACACGGCGACGATCCTGCCAGCGCAGGGGATCTGCTTCGCGATCGCGATCAACACGGCCAAGTTCGTCGCCGGTCGCCTGATCCGGGACGGCCGAGTGCGTCGGAGCCGGATCGGCGCGGCGGTGCAGACGGTCCCGCCGAGCCCGCGTGGGCCTCTCCGCGCAGGTGCTGTGCTGATCGTGGGTCTCGATGCGGACGGGCCCGCCGACCGCGCCGGCTTGGAGGAGGGCGACCTGATGCTCAGCTTCGACGGGGAGTCGGTGAGCGGTGTCGACGACCTGCACCGCCTCCTGACCGAGGAGCGGGTCGGCTCTGAAGTGCCCGTCCGGGTGCTCCGTCACCCCGAGATCCTCACCATTCCGCTGGTTCCCGAGGAGTTGTCCGGGTCGGCCTGACAGGCCGACCCGATGCCGGCTCAAACGGCTCAGAACTCCGGGGCGTCCCACTCGGGGATACCGGTGGACTGCTCCTGCTGTCGGTACCATTCGTGGTAGGGGCGGACCGGGGACATCGGTGCTGACTCGTTGACCATCAAGGGTCGGGTCTCAGTCCACCAGGCGTCGTAGGCCTCCAGCATGACGCGGACGACCTCGGGGTGACGGTCGACGACGTTGGTCGTCTGGCCGGGGTCGGCGATCATGTCGTAGAGTTTGTCGCGACCGACGAGGCGATATTGCGGTCCGCGTACCGCGAAGAACCGGTCCTCATACTGGTAATCGTCGGGGTCGGCGCCGGTGGGCCATCGCCCTCGGTGGGTGAACAGATACCGATCGGGCCACTCGGCCTGCGGGTCGGCGACCAGGCCGAGCAGGCTCCGGCCCTCGACCTGGCCGTCGGGGGCTGCGGCGCCGGCCAACTCGACGAGCGTGGGGAACACATCGATGTGCGCTGCGACGCGGTCGACCTCGATGTCCGGGGCGACCCGGCCGTCCCAACGCACGAAGAACGGCACGCGGACGCCCCCCTCGTCGGCACTGCCTTTGAGCCCGCGCATGCCCGCGTTGTATGGGAACAGTTCCTCACCGTTGTCGATGCCCAACGGTTCGTTGAGCCGACCCGCGCCCGGGCCGGTCATCCCGTTGTCGGACAGGAAGATGATGAGCGTATCGTCGAACAGATTCCACGTGTCGAATCGCTCGAGGAGACGACCGATGTTCTCATCGATGTTCTCGATCATGCCGTAGAACCCGGCCTGGCTCTTCTCGAACCCGAGTTCGCTGAACCGCTGGGTGTTGGCTTCGGGGGCGAGGAACGGCCCGTGCGGGGCGTTGGTGACGACGTAGGCGAAGAAGGGCTGATCGTCGTCCCGACGTTGATCGATCCAGCCGAGGGCTGCCTGGAAGAAGACGTCGGTGCAGAACCCGCGCGTCTTGACGAACGTGCCGTTGTGACGGACGACCGGGTCGAAATAGCTGTTGTTCGGCGCGTCGGCGCAACTGCAATCGTAGGCTTGGCCGATCCCCCCGGCGCCGTGGATGAAGACCTCGTCGAAGCCGCGGTTCTCGGGCTGATAGGGCTCCTCGTCGCCGAGGTGCCATTTGCCGAAGATCCCCGTCGCATAGCCGGCCGCGCCGAGCACCTCGGCCAGTGTGGTCGCCTCCAGGGTCAGGCGCTCGCGCTCCAGGATCGTGTGTGTGATCCCATTGCGCATCGGGTGCCGACCAGTCATCAAGGCCGAGCGCGTCGGCGAGCAGGTCGGGCTGACCAGGAACAGGCTGAACCGCGTGCTGGCGTCGTGCAACGTGTCGAGGTTGGGCGTCCGGATCCAAGGGTGGCCGTGGCGACCGATCGGGCCGTACCCCTGGTCGTCGGTCATGATCAGCAGGATGTTCGGCCGAGAACCGGCCAGGTCCTCGCGGGTCGCACCGGGCTCGTCGGCCGAGGTGATCGGTGCCGATCCCGCGAATCCGAGGGCGATCAGAAGGAGCTGAAGCCAGAGCCATCGAGGGGATGGGATGAGCCGGAAGAGGTTGGGCATGGGTCAGTCCCGGAGGGCCTCCAGTTCGGGGTAGCGGTCGTCGGTGTCTCCGATCTCGGCCTTCAACGCATCGAGCTGGTCCTTGAGCTGAGCGATCACCTCGGCGTAGCCGGGATCGTCGATTCGGTTGGTCATCTCGTGGGGGTCGTTGCGGAGGTCGTAGAACTCCCAGTACGGCGCGGTCGGCCGATCCAGGGCCCCCGGCGCATCGAGTGGCAGGCCATAGAAATAAATGAGCTTGAAGTCGTTGGTGCGGATCCCATAGTGGGCCGGATTGTCATGGTGGGTCATGTGCATCCAATATCGGTAATACGTCGCTTGCGGCCAGTCGTCGGGGACCGACTCGCCCTCGAGAACCGGGAGGAAGCTCCGGCCCTCCATGAACTCGGGCGCATCGACGCCGGCCATCGCCAGGAGCGTCGGCGCGAAGTCGACGTTGTTCACGATCAAGTCGAGCCTCTGACCGGCCGCGATCCGCGGTGGGTATCGGACCAGGAGGGGGACCCGGAGCGACTCCTCGTAGATCCAGCGCTTGTCGATGTAGTCGTGTTCGCCGAGCATGAACCCCTGGTCCGACGTGTAGACGATGATCGTGTCGTCGAGCTGATCGGTCTGTTCCAGATAGTCGATGAGCCGCGCGATGTTGTCGTCGACCCCGCGCACAGAGCGGAGATATTTCTTCAGATAACGCTGATAGGCGGCGCTGAGGTATTCCTCGTCGGGCAGCTCGGGATCGACGAACATGTGATCGCCCATGTTCCGTCGGGTGTTGCGCGGGCCGACGGAGGTCCCGTATTGGGGACGGTCGATCGGCCCGTGTTCCCTCCGATCGCGGAGGCCGAGTGGCTCGGGAATCTCGACGTCCTCATAGAGCCAATCGTACCGCTCGGCGTTCTCGAAGTTGTCGTGGGGCGCCTTAAAGTGGTGCATAAGGAAGAAGGGCTTCTCGGGGTTCTTCCGCGAGGCGAGCCACTTCAGAGAGAGTTCGGTAATCGCGTCGGAGGAGTGGACCGAGTCGTAGCGGGCGACGCGGACGGTGTTCTTCGGCCAAGGCTGGGGCCCCGGGACCCGGAAGATCGGGTTGAAGTAGCTGCCCTGTCCGGGCAGAACCGCGTAGTGGTCGAAGGCGGCCGGCTCGTAGCGGAGGTGCCACTTGCCGATCATGGCGGTCTCATAACCGGCATCGCCGATCAACTGGGCCAGGTGTTGCCGAGCCGCGCGGAGGCCGCCGTTGAGGGTCAAGATCCCGTTGGTGTGCGAATATTGGCCGGTCAACAACGTGGCCCGGCTGGGCACGCAGATCGAGTTGGTGCAGAAGGCGTTGGTCAACAGCGCGCCCTCCTCGGCGATCCGGTCGAGGGTCGGCGTGGGATCGAGCGCCGCGAGCCGGCCTCCATAGGCACCCAAGGCGTGGGCGGCGTGGTCGTCCGACATGATGAACAGGATGTTCGGACGTCGATCGGTCTCGGGGGGCTGTGCCGAGGCCGAAGCCGTCGTGATCGTCCATAGGACGACGATCGACACGAATCGGATCAGGATGGTCATCGTGAGGACCCTCCATGGGCTGATTGGTGTGGTTCAAGAGGCCGAATGACTGGTGGGTTGGGTCAGAGGGATCGAAATCGAGTGGGTCGTGTACCGACTTTGCTCAGCGATTCCAATAGATCTTGAGGTTGTGGGTGGCGCGTCCACCGGCGATGAGTTCGGGGCGTCCGTCGCCGTCGAGGTCGTCGACGCGGAGGTCCTCGACGGCCACGCCACCGTCATCGATGATGTGAGGGGTGAAGCCGAGCGAACCGTCGGGGCCTCGGACCGGGTCGTAGGCGCGGATCCCGGGTCCTTGAGGACCGGGTCCGCCATCGGGGTTGGGATTGCGGTGACCGATGACCAGTTCGTCGTCGGGGTCGCCGTCGAGGTCGACGCACCAAACGGCGTGGCCGGAGCGGACCGGGGTGTCGATGACGGTCCGGGTCCAGAGCGTTTCCAGCGGATTGGAGGCCGGCTCGAGATAGACGACGACGTCCTGGCCGTGCCAAGGCTCGATCGTGGCGATGTAGCGGGTCCCGTCTTCGAGGCGACCGAGCTTGACCTCGCTGACTCCGGCGAAGGGCGTCGCCTCGGGCGAGCCAATGCCCAGCTTGGTGCGTTGCCAGCGACCCTCGTCGTCGCGGTCGAGCAGAAAGAGACCCTCCCATGCGCCGATGAGGAGCTCGTCGCGTCCGTCGTCGTCGAGGTCGAGCGCTTGGAAGTTGTGCGTGGTGTGGAGGGTGTCATCGGCGACCTCCATCGGCCAGGCTTCGGTGAACGGGTCGTCAGGCACGTCGAAGACCAGGATGCGGACCCCCTGCCCTTGATCCCATTGCGGCCCGGACGTCCCCCGGCCCTGGAGCGGCACGACGATCAATTGCGGGTTGCCCGACCCTTTGACATCACCGAAGCCCATCCGGTGGATCGTCGGTTCCTTGGCGATCGGGACGACCTGCCAAGAGGCATCGGCCCCAACGCCGTCGCCGCCCGAACGGGTCAACCATTGCAGGGTGCCGCTGCCTCGGGTGTCCGACGGAGCCCAGTAGGCGCCGAGGGCGAAATCGACGCGGCCGTCCCCGTCGAGATCGCGGGGGGCGAAGCAGACGTTGTCGCGACGGGTGGCGCCGCGGGCGAACTCGTGCCGGGTCCACGTCGGGTTCTCATACCAAAGCACCGCGTCCTCAGAGAGCGCGCAGACGTCGAGGTCGCCGTCCCCGTCGACGTCGGCGGTCTGAACCGCGTAGCAGACTCGACCGACGTTCGGGTCGATCTCCAAGGGTTCAAAGGTCGGGAACTCCGCACCGATCGCGGGATCCGACCAGAGGGCCGCGATCCCGACGAAGATGGAGCCCAACGAGAGCGAGAGGCGGATCGGATCGAAGATCGTCGGTGTGAAACGGGTGGCCGACCGAGTCGTGGGTTGCGGATCGCGCATCGGGCACGCCCTCTTGCATGCGAGCCATCGGGGGGATGGGTTCGACGCCAAAGGGTTCCAAGATGCTCGATCCAGGCCCTGCGTGCTAGAGGATGTTCTCGGGAGGGGGAAAGTTGCTCGGGATCCGTCGAAGGTCCAGGATGGACTCCGCTGGATCCCGAGCATTGTTGATCGGAATCGATCGACTTCCCGTTCCGCTCAAGTCAATAGTCGGTCTCACGGAACTGCCAGGCGGCCAGGCTCAGGACGACGACGGCGAAGAGGGCCTGGCTGGCCAGGGTCCATCCGGGGCAGAAGGCGTCGGACTGGCTGGCGCGGAGCAGCTCGGTCGGGAGGAGGAAGTGGTCGCTGGTCTGGAGGGCACGATCGAGCAGGATGGCCAGATCGGCCGGCTTGGGCAGGATCCAGTAGCCGACTTCTGCGATCCAACCCAGCGCCGGGCTGGGCTCCCCAACGGAGAGATCGCTTGTCATCGATTGGAATTGGATCCACATGTGACGCCCATAATTGGTCCCGAGACCGACCATCCAGACGACGATCGTGCCGAAGAGCGATGCGGCGGCGTTGCGGGTCAGCGTGGCCAAGAGCACTGAGACCGCGTAGATGGCGGCGAAGTGAAGCAGGAGCAAGGGGAAGCTGATCAGATAGCGCGGGTCCCACGAACCGGTCGAGGCGCCCAGGGCGATCCAGGTTCCCAGCACGAACAGGCCGGCGTGCAGGGTCACGAAGGCGAGCACGCCGAGGTACTTGCCCAAGAGCAGGATCGGTCGCGGGACCGGCTTGGCTAACAAGACCGCGATGCTGGCCGGCTGGAGGAACTCCGGGAGGAACCCGGCGGTCCAGACCAGGCAGAGCAGCGTGCCGACGGCGCCAGCGACCCAGACGGCCAACAACGATTGCAGGTGATGGACCTGCGAACCGCCGTCGCGGAAGACAGGCAAGTCAATCGCCCCGAAGGCCAAGCGGATCCGGGCCGGGTCGAGGTTGGGGCCACCGAGCGGCTGGCCGTCGCGGCCGTAGAGCTCGAAGTCGGCCGGATCTTCGGATCGCAGCGAGACGTCGCCGTCGATCTGGATGCTGGCGCACAGCGCGATGACCGTCAGCGAGACGGCCAGGACGATCCAAAACATCCGCGTGGCCAAGGCCTGACGGAACGTGTCGCTGATCAGCCAGGCCAGGGCCCGGACGGTCTGGCGCATCGTCATGACACGGCCTCGCAGTAGTCGGGGATCGGGGTCAGTTCCAAGAGCGCATCTTCCAGCGATCGAGCCTGGCTGGTCCGAGGATCGCGGGTGATCTCCTCCATCGCGGCGACCTGGACCAGTCGGCCCTCCTGGAGGACCGCGACGCGGTCGCAGAGCCGCTCGATGTCGGAGATCAGGTGAGAGATCAAAAGGACCGATCCGCCTCGCTGCCGGACCTCCTGGAGGATCGGTCCGAGCAGTCGGCGCCCTTCCAGGTCGAGCCCTTCGGTCGGCTCGTCGAGCACGAGCAGGTTGGGTTCGCTCATGAGGGCCTGGGCCAAGCCGAGCCGCTGGGACATCCCCTTGCTGAACCGAGCGATCGGTTCGTGTGCCCGGTCGGCCAGGCCGACGCGTCGGAGCGCTTCGGTCGCGGTCGCCTCGACGCGGGCGGGGCATGATCCGCCCAAGACCCCGTGGTAGCGGAGCACGGTCCGCGCGTCGAGGTAGCGTGGAAAGGCCGGCGCCTCGTGGACGTAACCGACCCGCGCCAACGTCGAGGTGTCCCAGAGCGGGCGACCCAGCCTCGTGATTCGGCCGGCCTCAGGGCGGCAGAGGCCCAGCAGGAGCTTGATCAAGGTTGTTTTGCCGGCCCGGTTGGGGCCGACCAGGCCCAGGACCTCGCCGCGCCCGATGACCAGATCGATCTGGTCCAACGCGCAGATCCGTTGGCGACCCCAGGGGCCGACCGGATAGGTCTTGCGGACCCCGGCGAACTCGGCGGCCGTCGCGACCTCAGACACGTCCCGGTCCCTCCTCAATGAATGCGACGGATCCGGATCGGCTCGGAACAAATGGGCGAGCAGGCGATCCGGGCACGACCAATGAGCGAGCCGATCGCCCGCCGGTCGTCAAAGGGCACCGTCGGCAAATGACGACGCCGCGCGCCCCTCGGACCAAGCCTAGGACGCGCGGCGCGGTGGTGTCCAATCTGTTGAGAACCCGCCGTTGAGCATCGATCACCGAGGACCGAAGATCGATCGACAGGGTTATGCAAACTTCAATGGTCACTCAATCAAGACGATCTTGATATCTTGCTGGAGGATCGAGCCGATGGCGCGACCGAGCTTGTCGACGACGCCGCCGGGCTCGACGTTGCCGTGCTCATCGACGCCGTCGGGACCGTAGATGACCTTGTAGTCGGGCAACCACTTGTTGGGCGGGTTCGGATAGGCGGTTCCCGGCCCCTGCGTCTTGCCGATCTTCTCCATCATCTGGAGGATCTCCAGCGGCCCCCAGCGCTTCGAGCTGGTCGGTTCGAAGACCTCGCCGAAGCCGAGGCAGTGGATCTGGACCGGCTTGCGACCCGTCGAGAACCCGTAGTCCTCTTCATCGGCGCAGATCGCTTCGGCGATCCGGCGAATCTGGCTCTTGTAGTCGCCGCCACCCTGCGTCTTGACATTGCTTTTGTCTCGTACCGAGTAATAAGAAATGTTGTTTCCTCGGGAGTCCCGCTCTTCGTGAAGGTCTTCGTATTTGATGCGCGTGTTGGGGATCCCATCGGACTCGAAGATGACGATCTTCTGAGCGCCTCGGCGTCCAAGCCCGCCGACGTTGTAGACGCTGTGGTTGTCGGAGTTCTCGCTGAACTGGTTGAAGGCCATCGCCAAGGCGAGCGAGTAACAGGTGCCGCCCTGAGCCCGTGGTGTACCTTCGTGGTCGTCGGTGTCGTACATGGAGACGGGGTTGTCGGGGTCGTAGCCGTCGAGGGTCTTGCGCGGGAACCAGAGGCTGTCCTGGAGCCGGTCGTAGTCGCGACCCAGGAGGACGCGCGGCGACTTGAATCGGCTGTCGGAGAAGTAGATCAGGCCGACGTGATCGTTGGGGTGGTTGCGTCGAATGTCGTTGATCGCGGTGTCGATACCGACCTTGAGCGCGTAGAGGGCCGACTCATAGCTGGTGCCGGCCAGTTTGCCGTAGCGGTTGTAGTTGCCGCGATTGGACCGAGTCAAATTGTCGTCGTGAACGTAACACATCATGGTGAGCGGGCCGAACCACATGCTCAGGCGTGGTCGCCGTGGCTGGTCGTCGTCGTCGTCGAACTTGCCGATGTAGTCGTGCTTATCCCGGGATCCCCCCTGGCCTTCGACCCAGCATCGCAGGTCGGGATCGACCCGGAGTTCGCTCGGAAGGTGCTCAAAGGGGTGTTTGCCATCGGAGGTCTCTTCTTCGTCGAGTTCGATGCCCGAGAACGGGTCGCTGAAGGGCCCATCATCGAGGATCCGGGCATGACCCCACGTGACGTCGCCGCCGTAATTGGCGATCATCCGCGCGCTTGGGGTGACATCTTCGTCGTAGATCCACCAGGTCTGTCGGTTGTTGGACCAGCCTTTGGCGCTGAGGCCCAGGGCGTAGTCGATGTAATCTTTCCAGAAGGTTTCGTTCTGCGCGTCGCGGTTGTTGCTGGGTCGCTTCTCGCTGCGGATCTTCCAGAACCGCTCGTTGAGGTCGACGTCGTTCCAGTCGGGGATCGCATCGTAGTAGAGGATCCGACCCATCCGTAGCTCACTGGGGAACGGGTTGGGGCCTTCGCTGATCCACTTCAAGATCGCGCGGTAGTTGATCTTGTAATATTCGGTATCGTCGTAGTAGGGCGATCGCCAGCCTCCGTACGGAGTCCAGAGTCTCCAACTCTCGTGAAGCGGCGTATATCCGTCAGGCATGAGGAAGAAACGTTGCCTCCAGTCCTTGGCTCCGTTGTCGGCGATGTTGGGGTCTTTGGGTCCTGTGGGCAACTGGGCCTTCAGGGGTCCTCGGGGATCGGGTGGCCAGAAGAAGAAGGTTTTTCCGTAGTATCCGGGCCCTTGGGTGTAGCCTTTGAAGGATCCGGTTCCCCCGAAGAGTTGGGAGGTGTCGCCCCCGTTGAGGTCGAGGTCGTAGCCGTTGGCCAGCCAGGCGAGCCGGTCGTCGACCGGATCACCGGTGTCAGGGCCGCTCTCATAGTTGTAGTTGTTGTGATAGCTGGGTGAACCACCGGCGAGGTTCTGGGTGAGATCCTCGAAGTCGCGGGCATAGGTCGTCTCGGTGTTCCACTTGCGCTTGGGGGGGCGGTCCCCGGAGACGAACCCTTGGCTGTCGCCGTCGCCGGCGTGTTGGAAGGCGACCGGCGGGTTGACGCTGCCCGGCCCCGAATAGAACCCGGTGATGATCGGGGGGCGGTTCTGGTTCTCAACGGTCCTCGCGGTCATGTTGGCAGCGGTCAAGTACCAACCATTGCCTGAAACAAAAGTTGAGTCGTCCTGACTCATTTGCATGTTCTCTTGATTGCTGTAGTGCCCGAATTTCGGGTATAAGGGGTCGGGGTTGTTGCTGCGGACCTCCTTGTTCGATCCCCCAGAGACACGATAGCCGACATGGCTGCCGAAGTTCATCGATCCGGAGAAGTCGAGGATGAAGATCAGGTCGCGGGGTCGGTGAACCGCCGAGGCTGAGGCGGTCGTTTGGAACGTCTGGGCTCCGAAGACCGAGGAGAAGGCCGCCTGGCTCTCGTGCGAGACGGTGGCCCGGACTAGGCTCCAGTTGCTCTCCGGGTCGATCTTGACGCCGGGTGTGGTCGGGACGCGCGGCATGAACTTGCCGAGGTTGCGGTCATAGAGGAACTGACCGACCTCGATCTGGACCTGGGAATCGCTGATGGAATGGGAGAGGATCTCGTTCTTGGTGACGGACTGCCTGGCGGCGGGCTCGACGGCATCGACGCTGTTGGATGTGGTTCCGTCAAGGACGCGAGCTCCGGTGGTGGCGACCATGTCGGCGGCGTTCTGGGCCTGAGACTTGGCGACGATCATCATGCCAACGTCGATGGCCAGGGCGGTGAAGCCGAAGAGGACCACCGAGAAGACCGCGACCATCGGGGTGGCCGCCCCCCGTCGAGGAACCGGCCGACGTTGTCGATGCGGACGATGTGATGCAATCCTCATTTGTTGACCTCGCTGTTCCTCGGGCGACGGCCTGAGGGGATCCGCCCCGTCTCCAGGCCATGGGCAGCTCGATCGATCCCGGACGGCACTCGAAGCAGTTCCGGGCGTGACGCAGCGTCGCCGAACAGCAACGACGCCGCGAGGCGATCATTGTAAAGCGTAGGTCCGCATTCGTTGCGGAGCCTGAATGCCCGCGTGAATGAATGGGCATTTCGTCAAAAAACGAACAGATCGTTGCTCCACGGAATCGGACCGTTGGCGTCACGGAACGTCCCGAGGTCCTCAAACGGCAACGACGCCGCGCGGTTCATGAAGCCATGAGCCGCGCGGCGTCGTGGGGAGCCAAGGAGGCGGATCGTCAAGTCGCCTCGATCATTCGATCAAAACAATCTTGATATTTTGCTGGAGGATGGAGGCGATGGCGCGGCCGAGCTTGTCGACGACGCCGCCGGGCATGATGTTGCCGTGCTCATCGACGCCGTCGGGACCATAGACGATCTTGTAGTCGGGCAACCACTTGTCGGGCGGGTCCGGATAGGCGGTGCCTGGCCCTTGCGTCTTGCCGATCTTCTCCAAGATCTGGAGGATTTCCAGGGGGCCGTTTCGCCTTGTGCTGGTCGGCTCGAAGATCTCGCCGAAGCCGAGACAATGGATCTGAACCGGTTTGCGGGGAGTGGAGAAGCCGAACTGGCTCTCGTCAGCACAAATCGCTTCGGCAATTCGCTGGATCTGATCTTTATACTCGCCACCGAATTCGGTTTGAACCTGGCTTTGGTCGCGGATCGAATAATACGATGTGTTGTTGCCGTTTTCGTTGAGTTCTTTCGTGAGGCTTTCTTGCTTGAGGAGCGTATTGGGCCGGCCGTCGGACTCGAAGATGACGATCTTCTGAGCGCCTCGGCGTCCAAGCCCGCCGACGTTGTAGACGCTGTGGTTGTCGGGGTTCTCGCTGAACTGGTTGAAGGCCATGGCCAAGGCGAGCGAGTAGCAGGTGCCGCCTTCAGCGCGGGGCGTCCCTTCATGGTCGTCACTGTCGTAGACCGAGACGGGGTTGTTCGGATCGTAGCTGTCGAGGGTCTTGCGCGGGAACCAGAGGCTATCCTGGAGCCGGTCGTAGTCGCGACCCAGGAGGACGCGCGGCGACTTGAAGCGGCTGTTGGAGAAGAAGATCAGGCCGACGTGATCGTTGGGGTGGTTGCGGCGGACGTCGGAGATCGCGGTGTCGATGCCGACTTTGAGCGCGAACAAGGGCGCTTCGTAACTGGTGCCGGCCAGTTTGCCGTATCGGCTGTAGCCGTCATCATACCGACGTGTCATAGAATCATCGTGGATAAAGCATGTCATGGTGAGCGGGCCGAACCACATGTTTAGTCGTGGTCGTCGGGGCTGATCCCTTCGGTCATCGAAGGCGAGCAGGTAGTCGTGGACCGTCCGCGAGCCTCCCTCGCCCTCGACCCAGCAGCGCGCATCGGCGTCGGTACGCAATTCGTCGGGGAGAGCTTCGAACGGGTGCGGGGTCTCATCGATGGCGAAGTTGCTGAACGGTTGGTTGTCCGGACCCGAACTCTGGATCGCCGCGCTGCCCCACTCGATGTCGGGGCCGTAGTTGGCATATTGCCGCACGGACGGTTGGTCTTCGCTGGCGATGCTCCACTCCTGGCCGCCATTGGTCCAGCCTCTTGCACTAAGGCCTAGGGTATAGTCGATGTAGTCTTTCCAGAAGGCCTCGTTCTGGACGTCACGGTCGTCGATCGGTTGGTTGTCGCTACGAATCGCCCAGAACCGCTCGTTGAGGTCGACGTCGTTCCAGTCGGGGATCGCATCGTAGTAGAGGATCCGACCCATCCGTAGCTCACTGGGGAACGGGTTGGGGCCTTCGCTGATCCACTTCAAGATCGCGCGGTAGTTGATCTTGTAGTATTCGAATGTGGCGGATCCACTGGACCCCCAAGAAGGTGTCACATCATAGCGTGGGGATCGGAAGTGTCCCTGCTCGGTGAACAGCCTTCGGCTTTCATGGAGCGGCGTATATCCGTCAGGCATGAGGAAGAAACGTTGCCTCCAGTCCTTGGCTCCGTTGTCGGCGATGTTGGGGTCTTTGGGTCCTGTGGGCAACTGGGCCTTCAGGGGTCCTCGGGGATCGGGTGGCCAGAAGAAGAAGGTTTTTCCGTAGTATCCGGGCCCTTGGGTGTAGCCTTTGAAGGATCCGGTTCCCCCGAAGAGTTGGGTGGTGTCGCCCCCGTTGAGGTCGAGGTCGTAGCCGTTGGCCAGCCAGGCGAGCCGACGTTCGTTGGAGGAATTGGCTTGGTCCGCGTCGAGATTCTGGGTCAACTCTTCGAGGTCGTGCGCGTACTCGGGCTCGGTATTCCATCGTCGCTTCGAGGGGCGATCGCCGGAGACGAAACCCTCCGTGTCGCCGTTGCCGGCGGAGATGAAGGCGACCGGTGGGTTGATGTTGCCCGGCCCGGCGTAGAACCCGTCGATGATCGGCGGACGGTTCTGGTTCTCGATCGTCCGGGCGGTCAGGTTAGTGGCGGTCAGGAATTTGCCATCGGCCGATTCCGTCGTCGCGGAGTCTTGCTGGAGCTTCATCCCGCTGACATCGCTGTAATGCCCGAATTTCGGGATCAACGGATCAGGGTTGTTTGACAGGTAGATGTCCGGGTTGTTCGAGTTCCTGTAGCCGACGTGGCTGCCGTAATTCATCGATCCGGAGAAGTCGAGGATGAAGATCAGGTCGCGGGGCCGGTGGACCGCCGAGGCCGAGGCGGTCGTCTGGAACGTCTGGGCCCCGAAGACGGTGGAGAAGGCCGCCTGGCTCTCGTGCGAGACGGTGGCCCGGACCATGCTCCAGTTGCTCTCCGGGTCAACCTTATCGCCGGGTGTGGTCGGGACACGCGGCATGAACTTGCCGAGGCTGCGATCGTAGAGGAACTGACCGACCTCGACCTGAACCTGGGAATCGCTGATGGACTGAGTGAGGATCTCGTTCTTGGTGACGGACTGCCTGGCGGCGGGCTCGACGGCATCGACGCTGTTGGATGTGGTTCCGTCAAGGACGCGAGCTCCGGTGGTGGCGACCATGTCGGCGGCGTTCTGGGCCTGAGACTTGGCGACGATCATCATGCCGATGTCGATGGCCAGGGCGGTGAAGCCGAAGAGGACCACCGAGAAAACCGCAACGAGGGGCGCGGCCGCCCCCCGTCGTGAATGGCATCGCGCGATGCTCGGATGTTCGGAATGGTGTTTCATGATCTAGTTTGCCTCGCTAGTTAAGAGACAACGTCCGAGGAGCGAGACCGACTCGTCCATCATCAGCAGTTGTGGAACCATGACCATGTATTCGGCCTGGATCTCGATGCAGACCGGCTCACCGAAGGCGGCTTTGCTCCAGTGACTCCCCTTGTCGTCGGTGGCCGGCTCCCCGGTGATCGGGTCAGCGCGATAGACGAGGATATCGGTCTGCGGATCGAAGTCTTTGAAGTGAACGTCGAATCCCATCATGTTTTCATGGACAAGGTCACGGATCTGTTCGGTGTCGACCTCGTCGCGGAAGGTGTGGACGACGGCGAACCGGGATCCGGACCGCGCGGCGTGCTCGAGGATGAGTTGGCAGAGGAACATCCGCGAGTACTCGATGATGCCGAAGACCAGGATCAGCAGCAGGGGGAGGACCATAGCGGCCTCAACCGAGTAGGCAGCGCGTCGACGGTCCGCCCCCCGGGCCGATCGACCGGATCTAAGCACGTGAGGCAGATACATGAGCAGAGGCCTTTCTTCTTAAGGGACGGGACCGAAGCTCGAAGGAGGATGTCGGTTGAGATGCACGAGGCCGGGGGGCGCCGGGAGGGCGTATCGGCTGCGCGGTTCACTCGATCGGCGGATTGGTTTCGACGATGACCGGATCGTCCTTGGCCGAGTTCCAGACCGAAGTGGCCACGACCTCACTGCCTTCCGGGATCATCGTGTTGAGGAAGAGCAAACGGACGTTGTCGTAGGGTAAGCGGACGATGACCTCGAGGGTGTCCAGCTTGAGCGAGTCCTGGGGGTTGGACCCACCCCGCGTCAGGTTCGTAATCTGGACCGAGGCCCCGACAGTGCGATCGACTGTGCCCGTGTTCAAGGCGCGTTTCAGGTAATTGATCGTGAAGGACTGAATGTCGCTGTCGGATTTCTGAGCGGTCGATGCTTGTCGGCCCCCCTCGCGTGCCGCATTGTTGACGATCTGATGGATCTGGATCAGACGTCCATATTCCCAGAGGCCGACCAACAATGAGAGCAGCAGTGGCATGACGACAGCCACCTCGACGGCGAACCCCCCCGTCCGCTCCGATCGTGATCGGCCATCAATGCCTCGCATGATTTTCCCCTCCGACCGAATCCCGCGAATCCGGATGAACCTCGAGACGACCCGGTGCGGGCCGTCCCACCCCGACCGGACGGTGATGTCCGGTCTTTGAGGGTGCCCGGCGAGGTCGTCGTTGTTCAGAGCCGGAACTCCACCCTGTTAGTGAGGATAGATCGGGTGGCTCGATGCCGTGTCCATGGATGCATCGATCCGGCGAACGGGTTGTCGGGGGGAAACGAGGACGGACCAATCGGACCGCGGTCGTGTCGGATGTCGTTCGGAGTCGACGGATTCGGTTCAATCGGTCAACGAATTCGGTCCGAGTTGTCCCCGGGCGTGGTCGTGTCCGTGTCCGCGCGAAGGGCCCCGACGAGGCGGATGATGATGGGTTGTGGGATGGTGGTGGCTGGCGGGGCCGTCGACCGGTTCGGCGGCGGTCAGGACGAGCCGACCGGTTTCGACCCCTTTAGTGCCGATGAGTTGCTCGGCGAGGTGGCGGACCTGTTGAACGGCGCCCCGGAGCAGGACCACTTCGAGGCATCGACGCGCATCCAGGTGGACGTGCGTGGTCGTCACAACACAGTCCAGGTGATGGTGCTGGACCTCGGTGAGCCGGTCGGCGATCCCCGCAGCGTGGTGGTCATAGACCAAGGTCACCACGCCCATCGCTGGGGCCTGATCGTCGGCGACGGCCTCGTCGATTAGGGCGGTCCGGATCAGGCTGCGGACCGCCTCACTCCGATTCGCATGGCCATGGCGTTCCAGATACGTATCGAATTGATCGAGGAGCGACTCGCCGATCGCGACGCTGAACCGAACCAGGGGTGATTTCTCAGGCTCGGTCATCGGGATCGCTCCGATTCGTCGTGGGGACCGCCGGGTCCGCCTCAACAGATCGTCGTCGAGGCGAGTGGTCCGGACTCCGGGGTACGAGGAGATGCGATCGGGCGGCGGACGGTCCGTCAGGCGCGGGAGCCAAGCCATACCGGTCTGATCCGGTCTCAGGCCGAGGCGGGCATCTCGACCCAGGCGCCGTCCTGCTTGGCGCTGGCCACGGCGGCTTCGATGAAGGCCATCCCCTCGACCCCGTCGGCGATCCCGGGATGATCATAGGGCGCCGGGCAGTCCTCACCGCGTCGGGTGCGGATCGTCCATTCGAGCGAGCGGTGCAGGTTGCCCAGGGCCTCGTGGAGTCCTTCGGGGTGTCCCGAAGGCAGGCGGAGGTAGGGCTTCAAGGCGTCGGGGAAGTAGCCGTACTCCGCCCCTTGCCGATAGATGGCCACCGGCTGACCCCCAGCGTAGTGCTTCAGGCTGAGATGGTCGGTGATGGTCCATTCGAGGGTCCCGGTGGTCCCGCAGATCCGGAAGCCGTTGTCGTTCTGGGCGCCGATGGTGATCTGCGAGGCGGTAATCGTGGCGATCCCGCCGTTGTCCAGCTCGGCCAGGACGGCGAAGTCGTCGTCGAGTTGGCGGCCGGGCACGAAGGTCTTCAATCGGGCGCGGATCCGGGTGGCCCGGCAACCGGCGACGAACTTGACGAACTCGTAGGCGTGGGTCCCGATATCACCGCCGCATCCGGAGGAGCCGGCCTTGGTCGGATCGACGCGCCAGGTGGCTTGCTGGACGCCCTCATCCTCGAGTTTGGTGGCCAGCCAGCCTTGAGGGTAGAAGGCCTCGACCTTGTGGACCTGGCCGATCTTGCCGTCGCGGATCATCTCGCGGGCGAGCATGACCATGGGAAATCCGGTGTAGGTGTAGGCCACGATGAAGGGGACGTTGGCGGCCTTGGCTGCGTCGTGGAGGGTCTTGGCCTCCTCGAGTGTGGTCGTCAGCGGCTTCTCGCACATCACGGCGATCCCGACCTGGATGGCCGCCTGGGCCGGCCCGAAGTGGGCGTGGTTGGGCGTGACGATGGTCAGGTAGTCGATCCGCTGGTCTTCGGGCAGCTTGGCCTCCTCGGCGACGAGGCTCTGCCAATCGCCGTAGCCTCTCGGGACGAACAGTTCCTGGGCGGCGGCTTTGGAAGCCTCGGGATCGCTCCGGAGGGCGCCTGCGGCCAGTTCGGCGGTGTTGTCCAACAGGATGGCCGAACGATGCGGACGTCCGAAGAAGTTGCCCGGGCCACCGCCCCCGACCATGCCGACCTTGAGCTTGCGCGCACTCATCGCCTGTGGTCTCCTGATCTCGAAGCAGGGTGTTTGGCCACGCGATCAGCGCCGAGCCGACCGCATCGCCGATATTCTCAACGATAGTGGCTCGTCGCGTGGCCCCGCAAGGGTCCAGACGCATCGAGGCCCGGCGTTGAGGCGTGGCGGTCTCGTCCTGATGTTCGCGTGACGTGACCCGGTCCGACAGCCAATTTACGCCGGACCGATTCCGAGGGGATTTGCGAACAAGCAATTTTTGATGATATCGAAAATTTGCCAATATGATGTTTTGGGTAACCCCCGCGTTTGGTGATCTACCAACGGATTTCAAGCGAACCCGGGGTGTTTCGGAGGGGCCTCGATGCGACTACAGTGTGGGGGCCTTCTCGTCGCCGAGGGGCCGAGCTGATGCGCGGGTTCGTCGAGGCGGAACGTCCGGTTGACCGATCGATCGAGGGTGAAACCATGACTACGGTTCATGCTTATGCGGCCCGGGAAGCGGGCGGGCCCCTGGAGCAATTCGAGTACGAATTACCTGGTTTGGGTCCGAACGAGGTGGACATTGCGGTGAGCCACTGCGGGATCTGCCACAGCGACCTGTCGATGTTGCAGAACGACTGGGGGATGACCCAGTATCCGTTCGTGCCCGGTCATGAGGTGGTCGGCCGGGTCGAGGCGGTCGGCGAGCTGGTTCGGAACGTCCAAGTCGGCGACGTTGTGGGCCTGGGTTGGTTCTCTGGGTCGTGCCTCTGCTGTGAATTTTGTCTGCGCGGTGATCAAAACTTATGTCTCACGGCCGAACAGACGATCGTCGGGCGGCACGGGGGGTTCGCCGACCGGATCCGGACACGGAGCGAGTGGGCGGTCCGCCTGCCCGAGGGACTCGATCAGGCCAAGGCCGGTCCGTTGTTCTGCGGGGGCGTCACGGTCTTCAACCCGATCGTCCAGAACGGGATCACGGCGACGAGCCGGGTCGGTGTGGTGGGCATTGGGGGGCTGGGTCATATGGCCCTCCAGTTCCTCAACCATTGGGGCTGCGAGGTGACGGCCTTCTCGACGAGTCCGGATAAGGCCAATGAGGCCCGCTCGTTGGGCGCTGATCACTTTGTCGCAACCCGCGACGCGTCGACGTTCGAGCGACTCGTCGGGGCTTTCGACATGATCATTGTGACGGTGAACGTCGATCTGCCTTGGGATTCGTATATTCAAATGCTCAGGCCGCGCGGCGTGCTGCACCTGGTCGGCGCGGCCCATCAGGTGACGGCGACCGTCTTTCCGATGCTGCAGGGTCAGCGGTCGATCAAGGGATCCCCCTTGGGCAGCCCGGCCACGACGGCGGCCATGCTCGATTTCGCCGCGCGACACGGAATCACCCCGGTCGTCGAATCCTTCCCGTTCGATCGAGTCAACGATGCCATGGAGACGATTCGCTCAGGTCGCCCGCGCTACCGGGTCGTTCTGACGCACTGACCGTTGATTGAGCGCTGGATGGACCGAACAAAGCCCGATTCGAGTTGTGGGACAAGGGAACTCGATTTGATCGGGGCGTGGCCCGATCGCGGAGATACTGGATGATCGAGGGGACCCATCGCGGAGGGGGTTGCGATGGGTCCATCTTTCGTGACTGTCGATCAGGCGCGGGTTTTCCAGGAGCGTCGGGCGAAGGCGGCCAGCCCGACCAGCCCGGTGAGGCTCAGGGCAATCGAGGTGGGCTCGGGGACGACTCGGAAGACCAGGTCGTCTAGTTCGAGCGACCCCCCATCGCTGCTGTTGGTGACCACGAACGAGCCGATGCGGACGTTGCTGTCGGCGAATCCTGCGGCGAACTGATCGATTGCGGAGAATTCGATGTCTTGGAACGAGCCGAGCAGGTCCCCGGTGCCGTCCTGGCCGGAGAAGAACTCATAGAAGTCGCCGTCCGGCGAGGTGTTGACGACGCCGACAGCGTCGACCGGCACGGTGAAGTTGAAGATGATCGAGCCGTCGAAGAGGAAGGTGGCGTTCGGTGCCGAGGAGGGACCCTCGAAGACACCGGGACCAGCGCGAAGTTCCTGGGGGACACTGGTGCTGACCAGGACACCGAGCGAAGCATACTGATCGGTGATCCGGGTCCCCTCAGCGATCGGGCTGCCATCCGGAGCGGTGTCAAAGTCAACGATGCGGATCCCTGGTCCGCTGAAGCCGAATAGTTCGGGAGCATCCGAAGGCGACAGATCGAAGTTGGTCGACTCGCTGGAACCGAGATCGTCGGGCGAGAGCAAGACGGTCGTGAAGTCGGCCTGGGCCGACTGCATTCCGGTTGCCAGGATCGTCACGGTAAAGACCATCAGAGCAAGGCGCAATGACATGATGAAATTCCTGAACAGGGAGGAGCGAGCGGGTCCTTGACGTACGACGTCGCGAAACGTCGTGCCGGCCTCCTCGATCGTTGGATCCGCGCGGATCCCTGGTGACACCATTGCGTCACCAGGAACGGGACAGGGGGCGGCTGTCGGCGAGAAGAACGGACGAATTCGGGATCGACCGTTCCAGAGATCCCTACCATGTTGCCAAGGGATTGTGACGCAATGCATGCAAATTTATCGATTGAGATTGACCGGAAATGTTCCGGTCGTGCTGACACGACATGAGGATAGAGGAAGGTTCCGGGCGATCGGGGCCGAAGCCTTCGCGGATATCGGATGCGATGGACCGGCTTGCAGATCGCCCGAGCCGGTCCGTAATCGAGGCGAATCGGAACGTCCCGTCCTCGATGAGACGGGACGGGAACGTTTCGATTCGATGGCGAGGATTCCAGTCGACTCTTGTTTGCGGTGGTCGATCGGGATCGGGAATCGATCAGGCGTGGGTCTTCCGCAAGCGTCGGGCGAAGGCGACCAGCCCGACCAGCCCGGTGAGGCTCAGGGCGATCGAGGTGGGCTCGGGGACGACTCGGAAGATCAGGTCGTCCAACTCCAGCGCGCCGACGTTGTCGGTGATCACGAACGAGCCGATGAGCATGCCGCCGGTGGCGAACCCGCCGACGAACAGGTCACGGTCAGCGCCACCGGGGTCCTGGAACTGCGGGGTCAGCTCGGTGCCGGTGCCATCCGGACCGGTGAAGAAGGCATAGAAGTCCGCGTCCGGCGAGGTGTTGATGATGCCGACGGCGTCGACCGGCACGGTGAAGTTGATGATCACCGAGCCGTCCAGCAGGAACGTGGCGTTGGGCGCCGAGGCGGGCCCGCCGAAGACGCCCGGGCCGACCTCGGACTCGATCCCGGTGTTGGTGGTGAAGAGCACGCCGACCGAAGCATACTGGTCGGTGAGGTTGGTTCCCGGAGCCAGGGGATTACCGTCCGGATCGACGTCGAAATCGACCACGCGGACGCCCGCGCCGGTGTCGGTGACCGGGCCGGTGATGCCGAAGAGGCTCGGATCATCCGAAGGGAGGACGCTGAAGGTGGTCGAGTCCATCGGGTCGAGATCGCTCGGCTCGATGATGAACGGGTCCAGGTCGGCCGAGGCCGATCCGGCGGCGATCATCGAAGCGATGATGGCCAGCGCCAATGATTGCTTCATCGTGGTGTTCCTTGAGGGATTGGAACGGATTGGGAGCAGGACGTGGATCATTGAGATCGGACGAGGCCCCGGGACATCCCGTCGGGTCCGGCCCGATCATCAATGGGGAACCGCTTGGGAAGACGCTGTTCCCGATACATCCAGAAGCGAACGTAACCAAGCGGCTCTTAATAAAACACGCGTGTTGCCCGGAAGATTGCGAACCGTCCGGATGACGTTGCCTCAACTCACCATCGGCCGAGGTTGCGATGCAACACCGACCGAGATCATGCGAGCGTGCGCGGCCTTGATTTGATCCGGGGCGCGGAGCGACCCTGGGGTACCACCGGCATGATTGGAGGTGACCCCAAGAATGGCCTTAAAATGTCGACAGGTCGGGTCAGGGCTTCGCGTTCGCCTTGGCGTCGATGTCGGTACCGGCCGGCTCCGAGATCGGTTCGCGGAGCGTCTCCAGATAGGAGATCAGATCGGCGAACTCGTCGGCGGTGAGCCCCTCGGCCAACCCGGCGGGCATCAAGGAGACGTCGCTGGGCTTCATCGCCTCGATCTCCTCGGTCGGGATTCGGATTCGGCGCCCGTCGGCGTCCTCAATCTCCACGACCTGGTCGGTCCGACCTTTGAGGATCCCACTGAGGATCTGGCCGTCGAGCGTCGCGATCAGGACCGCCTCATAGCCGGAACTGATCTTGGCTGAGGGCTCGAGGATGGCGGTGATCAGTTCGTCGCGGGGGTATTTGGCGGCGATCCCGGTCATGGCCGGTCCGATCGCGCCGCCTTGCCCATCGACGACGTGGCACTTGATGCAGGCCAGGCCGTCGAGGTCGTGAAAGAGGGCGCGGCCGTTCTCGAGGCGGCCTCGACCCTCCAGGGCGACTTGACGATAGCGCTGGGCGTCGAAGGCGATCGTCGGGGCGGCCTCGGGGTGGAGGAACGGGTAATCAGCCTCGGCGGCCACGGCGATCCGGAACTCCCAAGGGCCACCCTCGTTGCCGCAGCGGGCCAGCACGGTGTTGGGGCCCGCCTCCAGCGCGACCTCGAGCCGAGCCTGGTCCGGCTCGAACCCGCGGGTCCCTCGGTAGTTGTAGATCAACGCGCCGTTGACCCAGATGGTCAGGGTGTCGTCGGAGCCGACGAGGACCTCGGCGGTCCGGGCCCGCTCGCTGTTGAGAGTCGCCAACGCGAAGGCCGAGGATCGGTTCGTGTCGCCCGGAAAGATCCGGGCGAGGTTCAGCGACGGGGCGTCCTCGGGGATGCGGCCGGCTTGCCAGGAGACCAGGTCGTCGCCCTTGCCGGGGTATTGGGCGTTGAGGTCGACGTCCTTCGGGTCGATGCCCATGGGCGGCTGGGCGCGCTTGGCGAAGGGTCCCAGCAGTTGCCAGTCGCGGATCGGCTGGACGACGGCGAAGGCGCGTTGGAGTTCGGGGATGGCCCGCACGGGCAGTTCGCCACGATCGGCCAGGCGTTGCAGGGCGGGCGCGGCCCGATCACGGATCGCGGCGATCGCTTGGCCACAGGCCCGACGCATCTCAGGGTTGCGGTCTTCCAAGCCTTGGAGGTAGAGGCCGAGGGCGCGGAGGTCGGGCACGGAGGTCAGGGCCAGTAGGGCGGCGCGTCGGGTCGGCTCCTGGTCGGCTGCGGCGATCCAGACCGGCACCGCCTCGACATCGTTGAGCTGCGCGCCGGCCTCGATGGCGGCGCGACGGACGTCGACCTCGGGGTCGTCGAGCCGATCGCGGAGGGCGCGTCGGACCGACTCGCGGCGGTCACCAAGGACGCCCAGGGCCTCGACGGCGGACAGGCGGACCTCCGAACGGTCGGCCTGAAGCTTCTCCACCAGGAGTGGGACGGCCGCCTCGGCCTCGGCGCGGGCCAGGGCTCCGATGACACGCGGTTGGCGTTCCGGGGCGATCTCCCCGCGCTCGAGCATGCCGATCAAGAGCGGGGCCGCGTCCGACCCACCGATCGTCTCCAAGCCGGTCAGGGCCGACTCGCGGAGCCGTTCGGACGCCTCGTCGTTGCGGAGCATGTCGGCCAGCATCGGCAGGGCCTTGCGGTCGCCCAAAGTGGCTAGGGCCTCAACGATCGCGATCGTGTTGTTCTCATCGGGTTCATCGACGAGCCGATCGCGGAGCGCCGCGCGGCAGGTGGGGTCACCGATGACCTGGGCCGCCTCGATGGCCGCCTCACGGATCGGGGATTGCTCGTCGAGGAGTCGATCGAGGACCGTGCCGACGACGATCGGCGTGCCGTCCCACTCGACATCTTTAGCGAAGGGGCGTCCGCGAGTCGGTCGTGTCCCCCACCATCGGCCGTCCCAGGGGCCGATCAGGCGATGGCTCTGAGCCAGCAGTTCCAGGGCGCGGACGCGTTCGTCGATGGGACGCACGGGGTCTGAGGCGAAGGCGGCCAGCAACTCGGCGGCGCGAACGTCGTCGACCATCTCCAGGGTTTCCAGGAGGCCGATCCGGACGTCGCGGTCTTCGGCGTCGAGGCCGTCGGCGACCGCGTCCCAGTGATCGATCCGTCGGATCGCCTGACGCGCTGCGAAGGCCAGGTAGCGATCCGTTGCGCCGAGCTTGGCGATCAGGCTCGGGATCGGGCCCGGTTGGCCGATCCGTCCCAGGGCGATGACGGCCTGGAGTTGCACCGACGGGTTGGGATCATCGAGCAAGCGTTGCAGCGGGTCAACGGCCAACGGGACGCGCTGGATTCCCAAGGCGCGGGCGGCTTGGGCGCGGACGTCGGCCTCGGGGTGCTGCAACGCCTCCAGGATCGGGAAGGCCGACTCGGGCCGTCGTGGCGCGATCGCATCGAGGGTCCAGACCAGGTGACGCGCTGCCAAGGGGGGCGTCTCGGGATCGGCCAGGGCGGCGGTGACCGCGCCGAGCGCCTCTGAGCCGAGCCGGATCAAGGCGTGTTGTGCCCGGATCCGCTCGGCCCGTGTCGGGTGCGACAACTGGGCGATCTGGTCGGCGATCGGGTCGTCGTCACGGCCTCGAGGGGGTGAGGTCGTCTCAAGATCCCCTTCGTAAGTGACCGCATAGACACGTCCGACCTTCTCGTCCTTGCTGTTCCAACCGCCGTAGCTCCAGTCGGCGATATAGAGGGTCGTGCCGTCGTGCGAGAGGGCCAGGTCGATGGGGCGGAAGTCGCCGACCGGGCCGGGCTTGACGAGTTCGACCAGTTCGTCGATCTGGAACGTCGAGCCCTCGGGTCGGAACCGGATCCCGCGCACGGCCCGCTTGCCCCACTCGGCCCAGAGGGCCATCCCGTGAAACCGCTCCGGCCAGATGTCCTCGCAATAGACCACGCCGCCGCAGGGCGAACCGCCGCCGTAGTCGCCCATCGGCGGCAGCATCCGATACTGGAAGTCGTGATAGTCGTAGGGATATCCGTAATAGCCCGAATCGATGTGATGGGTGACGCGGGTCCACCAGCCGTCGCCGTCGTCGGTGTTGTCGTAGGTGAACAGGTTGTCGGCCGCGTCGAGATTGGGTTCGAGGTGGTTGCGGGTCCCGGAGGTGAAGACCTCCAGCTCAGTGCCGTCGGGATTGCAGCGCAGAATGCCGCCACCGACCAGTTGCACGGTCCGACCGTCGGGGCCGGTCGCCTTCGGCACGCCCTTGTCACCCACCGAGATGTAGAGCCGACCGTCGATGCCGAACTGGAGGCCCGAGACGATATGGTCGTTGAGCCTTGGCGATGCGGGCAGGCCGAGGTCGTCGAAGAGTTCCTCGGACCGGTCGGCGCGACCGTCGCCGTCGTCGTCGCGGAGGACGGTCAGGCGGGGCATATTCATGACGTAGAGCGCCCCGTCATGCCAGGCCATCCCGAAGATGGCGCGGAACCCCTCGGCGAAGACGGTCGGTTCGGCGTTCGGTCCGGGCGGGAACCGGAGGATCCGCCCGTGATCGGCCTCATAAGGGCCGACCTGGTCCATCGGGTCCTCGGCGACGAACAGTGAGCCGTCGGGCGCTGTGGCGATCTGGCTGGGGTACTCGACGGCCGGCACCGCGGCGACCAAGCGGATCCGGAATCCTTCGGGGACCTCGGGCATCTGGCCCCAGGCGATCGGGCCACCTGGGCCGATTAGGGCCAGGCCGATCAGGAGGATGACGAACCGGGCGACCTGACTGGGGACTCCCCCTTGCATGCGATCCGTATGCGCAACCACGTCCATGAACCCTCGTGATGACGGAACGAGCGATCGACGGTCGGACCCGCGTCGAGGCCGACCCCAGGCGGAATCCCCCTACTCCACCCGAACCGCCCCGGAGGTTCAACCCGATTGCCGAGTCGCCCTCGAGCGCATGTGATGATCATGACCGGTGGAATCGATCAGGCTTGACTTGCTTGCCAGCAGGGATCAGTCAATTATCTTCAGGACGGTCCAACGACAACGGTCTCAACTCCTCGCCTCACCACTACTCGGAATTCTCAGTTATGAAGTTTTTTGATTGTCGTTTTCTCATGATTGGGCTTTCGGTGTTGTCCGTGGGGTCCTCGGCGAACGCGGACGACGACGGCCGCGTCTTACCGTTTCCACCCGCACCGATGGCGGGGGTCGTCCAGCCCCGGCTTCAGGATTCGACGATGATTTGGCCGACGCAACCGAAACGTCTGCCGGAGGACGCCCCCAACATCCTGATTGTCATGCTCGATGATGTCGGCTTCGGCGTCGCCGACACTTTCGGGGGCGAGGTCCATACGCCCACCTTGACCCGGCTGGCCGACGAAGGTGTGCGCTATCATACGTTCCACACCACGTCGATCTGCTCGCCGACGCGCGCAGCGTTGATCACGGGTCGGAACCACACGCGCGTCGGCTCGGGAACGATCGCCGAACGCGCCGTCGCTTTCGACGGATATACCGGAGTTATTCCCAAAACGGCCGCGACGATCCCCGAAGTCCTCAAACACTACGGATATCACATAGCCGCTTTCGGCAAGTGGCACAACACACCGGTGATCGAGGCGACCCAGATGGGTCCAAAGGACCGCTGGCCGAACGGTTACGGCTTCGAATACTTCTACGGCTTCCTCGGCGGCGAGACCTCCCAATGGGAACCGAGGCTCACCGAAAACCTCAACTTCATCGAACCTCCCGAAGGGGATCCCGGCTACCACCTGACTGAAGATCTGGTCGACAAGGCCCTGGCCTGGCTGGATGACCGACAGGCCTTCGCGCCCGACAAGCCATTCTTCATCTGGTGGACGCCCGGTGGGGTCCACGGACCGCCCATATCTTTCCGGAATGGGCCGATAAGTACCAAGGGAAGTTCGATGATGGTTGGGATGCGTATCGCCAGCGCGTCTATCAACGGCAGCTCGAACGCGGGGTGATCCCACCGGGAACGCAACTGACCCCGCGCGACGAGACGCTCGAGGCTTGGGACCGCATCCCCGAAGAGCAACGCGCCTTCCAGACCCGGCTGATGGAGTTGTATGCCGGCTTCGTCGAGCACACCGACCACCAGGTAGGCCGTCTCGTCGATGGCCTCGAGCAGCGCGGACTCCGTGAAAACACCTTGATCTTCTACATCTTCGGCGACAACGGCTCGAGTGCTGAGGGGCAACGCGGTACCGTCAGCGAACTGTTGGCTCAGAACAACATCCCCAACACCATCGAGCAGCAGATTGCCGCCCTGGATCGCTTGGGAGGGCTCGAAGCGCTCGGAACCTCGAAGACCGATAACATGTACCACGCTGGTTGGGCGTGGGCGGGGAGCACCCTGTTTAAGGGCACTAAGCTGTTGGGATCCTACTTCGGTGGGACCCGCAACCCGATGGTGGTCTCGTGGCCTCGACGCATTCAGCCGGATCCCGCGCCCCGGTTTCAGTTTCACCATGTCATCGATGTCGCCCCGACGATCTACGAGCTGATTGGGATTCGGCATCCCGAGATTGTCGACGGTTACCAACAGATGCCGATCGACGGTGTGAGCCTCGCCTACACCTTCAAGGACGTCGATGCACCGGGGCGACGACACGTGCAGTTTTTCGACAATAACGGCAGCCGAGCCATCTACAAGGACGGCTGGATGGCCTGCACCTTCGGGCCGTTCATCCCCTGGGATACACCGGCGTCGGTCGCCCGCATCGCCGACTGGGACTCGGTCATCGACGAATGGGAACTGTACAACCTGACTGAAGACTTCTCCCAGGCCAACGACCTGGCTCGGGCCGAACCCGAACGACTCGCGCGATTGAAGGCGGAGTTCCTCGAACTTGCCGAAGAGAACAAGGACTTCCCGATCGGCGCTGGCAACTGGCTCCGGCTCCACCCGGAAGATCGGATCACGACCCCGTACACCGAATGGAACTTCGTGCAGGGGACACGGCGGATGCCCGAGTTCGCCGCTCCCGGGGTGGGTCGGCAGAGCACTGTGGTCACCATCGATATGCGCGTCGGTGCAGAGGCCAACGGCGTCCTCTACGCCGTCGGAGGAGCTGGTGGCGGTTTGACGGTCTACCTCGACGAGGGCTTCCTCGTCTACGAGTATAACATGATGATCATCGAGAAGTATTTGGGTCGGTCGGCCGAGCCGCTCGCGGTGGGAGACCACATCGTGACCGTGTCGACCTCCATCGAACGGCCCGGCGCTCCCGGAACGGTGTCGATTCATGTCGATGGGGCTGAGGTGATCGAAGTTCCGTTGGAGCGGACCGTGCCCGCCGCCTTCACCGCGACCGAATCCTTCGACGTCGGCGTCGATCTCGGCTCGCCGGTCTCGATGGACTACCTCGACCGTCGCCCCTTCGCGTTCGAAGGCGAGATCCGGAGCCTTCGCGTCCGTCTGAATTGACCGACCCTGCTCGCGGGTGGGATCGTCGAGGTGGATCGGGGCGGAGCAAGTTCCCGGTCCATGGACCTCAGCGCGATCATGATCGTTGCTCGGCCTCGCGAAGCGGATGCATGGCCCGGATCCGCTCGGCCAAGGCGAACCAGGCGTCGGTCCGTCTCGAGAGCAGCGAGGCCGTCGTCATCGCGCTGAGTGCCGTGATGAAAATGACGTAGGTTAGGAACGCGACGGTGAGCGGGTCACTGGGGAATCGCGAGAGGTTGCCGAACCGGAGGAGTGGCGGCCAGATTATCACGAGCATGATTCCCAAGGAACCGATCGTTCCCCAACGCGCTCGTCGACGACCAGACTGGAGGTCGATGGCGATGAGCAGTTGGGCCAGGCCGAGCAGGGCCAGCAGGATCAGGGCCCACGGCGACTTGTCCGCGTCGATCGAGGCGACCCAGATCATGTTGGTCAGGTTGCCCACGACGATGACGAGCATTGCCACGGACGCGAACGGGATCGACCGAGGCCGTCGCGCCCGGAGTTCGTCAGTGTCGAGTCGGTAACGATACGTCGGGGCATCGACCGGCCCCCCGTCGAGGAAGCGGTCGAGGTCGTCGGCGAACGCCTCAGCGGTCGGATACCGCTCGTCGGGGTCTTTGGCCGTCGCCTTGTGAACGACCGCCTCCAGGTCACGGGGGACCGCGCGGTTCCGCCAGGTGATCGGGACCAACGCCTTGGTCACGACCTGTTGGAGCACTTCGATGTGCGAGTCGGACTCGATCGGGCGCTGGAGGCCCAGCAACTCGTAGAGTACGAGGCCCAGCGAGTAGATGTCCGACCGATGATCGATTGAAAGATGCGCCGAGACTTGTTCGGGGCTCATGTATCGGGGCGTGCCGAGCAGGGCGGCCGTCGCGGTCATCCGTGATCCGTCAGCCAACCGCGCCAGGCCGAAATCGATCAGGTGGGCCCGGCCTGCCCGGTCCAGGAGGATGTTCTCGGGTTTGACGTCGCGGTGGATCACCCCGCGACGGTGGGCATGCTCCAACGCCTGCGCGACGTCGAGGACCAACCGGCAGCACCGCTCCTGGTAGGACGGAGATCGGATCAGGGATCGCGCCGCCATGGAAAGGGGCGTCGATCCCGCGGCTCCGCTGCCAGCGATCGAAGTCTCGGCACAGGCTCGATGGGTGATCGTTGGGTCGTCGACCCGGACTACCGGCGGTTCGGCCCGCGCATCGGGGAGCGTCGCGACGATCGCGTCGAGATCGGCCGTCGGCTTTTCAAGGACCGAGAGATATGCGATCAGACGACCCAGCGAGATCCCATCGATGGCGTCCATCACCAGGTAGCGGACGCGATGATCCTGGCCGACATGATGGATCTTTGGGATCCGGGGATGATCCAGCCGAGCGATCGCCTCCGCCTCGCGACGTGAGCGGGCAATCGCCTCGTCGTCATCGAAGGCGGCGCCGAGCACCTTCAGGGCGACCATCCGGTCGGTGGTCAACTCCCGGGCGCGATAGACCACGCCCATCCCGCCGACGCCGATCCGCTCCGTGATCCGATAATCACCGATCCGTTGGCCTGAGACGATATCGAAATTGTTGTCCATAATAAGTCTCTCAAGATCAATGAAAATCAGCGCCCTTGACGGTCGCGCCAAGCCGGCCCGACACATCACGGTTTGCGGGGATCGGCGACGCCGATGTCCGTCCGAGCGATCTCCCCCGGATCGGGCTCGGACGGGTTATCGGGATCGGATGATGTCGGATCAAACAATCCGATCGCGATCGATGTTTAGGAGCATAGCCTTACTTGTCGTCGGTCGGCTTGACCGGGATCTGGATCTCGAAGAGCCGGCGATCTTTCGGGGTGCTCGGACCGTGGTAGACCAGTTCGCGCGGCTGGCCGTCAACGACCCACTCGGGCTTCTCTTCGATCCAGGCGCGGAGCTTGGCGACGGCGTCCTTGAGACGAGCCGCGTCGCCGTACC
Source organism: uncultured Planctomycetia bacterium (assembly GCA_964609385.1). GTDB lineage: Bacteria > Planctomycetota > Planctomycetia > Isosphaerales > Isosphaeraceae > CAZSSM01. The sequence goes on along the minus strand of CAZSSM010000058.1, from coordinate 10,640 downwards.
CCTTGAGACCGAGCGAGACGACCGTGGTGGCCGGGCGATCTTCGACGACGACCCCGGCTTGGTCAGGGCCGGTGGTGCCTTGGGTGGGCCGTCGGTAGAGGAACTCCATCGCCACCTCACCGGTGCCGGTCCGCTCGACGACTTCATCGGCGTAGGTCATCACCACCGGTACGGTCATGGCGATGTCTTTTCGCTCGATATGGCTGAGCAACGGATAGAACATCGTGTTTTGATTCATCGCCTTGGCGTCTTTCTGACGCAGAATCGCGCTCCGATAACCCGGATACTTCTTGATCTCGATCGTGCCGGGGGTGGTCGGTCCGGGCCATCCTTCGGGGAGCGGCCCGTCGAGTTCGGCGGTCTCGGACTTGGAGGCCGGATCCTGGGCGTCCAGAGCGGGGATCGTCGTGGTGAATGAGAGGGCCAGGCCGGCCAGACCGATCGAGACCCAACCGACGGTGGTGATCATCGAAGACATGCGTCACCCTTTACCAGAAACTCCTGCGACCGGCGCCGAGGGGTCCATCGTCCCTTGGCTCGTTCGCATCGGCACAAGGCGCCGGTTCGACACGCGGACCATCCGCACGTCGAAGGCCGGTCGCGACTCCTCACGAAGCTCGATTTCTTGCACCGGCGGGTGTAGTATTGATGGGGAGACAGCGATCGTCAAGGATTTTCTACACTACACCGGCTAGTTTTTTGAGGTCGGGACAGATCGGGGGAGCGTCGTGGCCGAGGATGGCGGAAGGACGCGTTCGACGGGGGGCCGGGGTCGTCCCAAAGACCCTCGGAAGCGCGAGGCGATCCTCAACGCTGCTGAGGAGCTGTTTCTCCGTGACGGGTTCGACGCCACCTCGATGGACGCCATCGCCGCCGCTGCCGGCGTTTCGAAACGCACGATTTACAACCATTTCGGGACCAAAGAAGCGCTCTTCGAGGCCTATTTGACTGAGGGCGAGCCGATCATCTCCGACTCGAGCGAGCCGGCCGATGTCACCGATCTGCGTCAGCGGCTCCTTGAGGCCGGCATCCCGCTCCTGATGATCACGACCGACCCGAACGTCCATCGCCACACCCGGCTAATGATCACCGAGGCCGAGCGCCATCCCGAGGCGATCGCGCGGTTCTTCCGCCAAGGGCCCGAGACGATGCATCGCGATCTGGCCCGCCTGCTCGAACGGGCCGACCAGGCCGGTCAACTGAGCGTCGACGACCCGATGCTCGCCGCTGACCAACTGCTCTCGATGTGGCTCGGCCAGTACCACCTTCGACTTCAGTTCGGCCTGGCCGAGCCCCGGACCCAGGAGCAGATCGTCGAGCACGTCGAGGCATGTATCACCATGTTCCTGCGCGCCTACGCCCCTCGGAACCGTCGTGAGGGCCAACCCGAGTGACCGAACGACCATCGAACAGGGATGAAGACAAGGACCAACACTAGAGTTGAGTCGTGCCCTGCGAGTCGGCCGAGTGTGTCTCAGACGAACGCCTCCAACCGGATCCGGAACTTTTCGACCGGCGAATCAGTTTCGAGTTGCACAGAATAAAAATCCATGACAACTGTCTATGTCGCGAAAGTGTCGTCGATGCTTGGTTTATTTAAGCTGATCTTGGTCGTGGCATCGCATGGTTTTTTCAAGAATAGCGTAATTCGGGTAATCGTTGGCTGATCAATCATAGAGGTGCACGATATCTTTCGCTTGGGATTGACGATGATCGAGTGCAATCGGTAACCTGGGATGCGATGGCTGTCACGGATGCCGCTCGACGTCGAGTGACACCGCACTCGACATACTTTCCTGGCATCACCCACCAAACTTCAGCCATCGTGTTTCCACCTTCCCGGTTGTTTCCCTTGGCAGCGAACAAGGCCTCGCGCAGATCTAGCTCGGCATGGAATTGTCTGTGCCGATCGTGGTCGATCTCGCGATGTATCCTTGAAATGCGCTTCTTTCAATAAAAGGTCTAGTGAACATGAGAGTTTTCACAAGCGTTCTGATCATCGCTTCGTTCGCGATGGTCTTCGGCCTCTCGCGCGATGCTCAATTGTAGTGTGTCAGCCCAAGTGTCACAGAGCCTTGGTTAGGAATCAGCCTCTTCCAGGGGTACGATGATGACCTGGAGGACGAGCCATGAGCGGGAACGGGAAGCGACGGTCGTGGACCGCCACGGAGAAGCTGCGGATCGTGCTGGCCGGTATGGAACCCAACCTCGAGGTCTCCGACCTCTGCCGACGCGAGGGGCTCAACCCGGTCCAGTTCTACGCCTGGAAGAAGCAGTTGCTGGGCTCGGCAGCCCGCGTGTTCGAGGACCGCAGGGGTCGTCCCAACGCCCGGGAGCAGCGTCGCGAGGCCGAGGTTCAGCGGCTCAAGAACGTGATCGCCGAGATCACCGCCGAGAACCTCGACCTAAAAAAGGGGCGCTCGGGTTAGAGGACCACGGCCCGCTGCCCCCCGAGCTTCCAAAGCGGGTCCACGAGGAGGTCGAGCCGGCGAAGCGACGCAGCGGCTGGTCGGTCAAGAAGAGCCTCGCGGTACTGGGGATCGCGCCGCGGAGCTCCTACCGCTGGCTGAAGGAGGAGGCCTGGGCTCGGCAACGGCCCGCCGAACCGCCCCCCGCGGTGTCGCCGTACGAGGCCCTCTCCGAGGAGAAGAAGGCGGTGATCGCTTATGCCCGCAAACACCCCGAGCTTCGGCATCGGGAACTGGCCTGGAGGATGGTCGACGAGGACGTGGCGTTCCTGAGCCCCTCGACGGTCTACCGCATCCTAAAGCAGGCGAACCTGGTCTGCCCGTGGCGTCGGCGGGCCAGGCCGAAGAAGGCCGCCGAGCAACGGGCCACCCGGCCCAATCAACGCTGGAGCACCGACCTGATGCACGTGCAGGTCGGGGGCCGGGTCTACTCCTTCGTCGCCTTTCTGGACGAATCCTCCCGCTTCATCGTCCACCACGAGATGCTGCTGGGGATGGACGGCCTGACGGTGAGCCTGGCGGCCCAGAAGGCGATCGAGACGTTGCCCCGCCGCCCCGACGGCAAGCCGACGTCGACGCCCGAGATTCGCTCGGACAACCGGAGCGGCTATATCTCCCAGGAGTTCCGGGTCGTGCTCCAGGAGAACGGCCTGGCCCACCACCGGATTCAGCCGCATTGCCCCGAGGAGAACGGGCTGATGGAGCGAGCCAACCGGACGCTCCGCGAGGGCCTGGACGGGGAGGAGTTGACCGATCTGTTGACCGCCGAGCGCGTGATCGCCCGGCTGGTCTGTCGCTACAACGAGGAGCGTCTGCACAGTGCCCTGGGCTACCTACCGCCCCGGGAGTTCTACCGAGGCGATCCGGCTCGCCGTTTCGAGGAGAGGCGAACCAAGCTGTCACAAACACGGCACCGTCGCCGCGAGCGGAACCTGCAATTACGTCAAGGAACCTTGCCACTCGAAGGGGGAGAGACTGTCACTTCTGACTGAGCCCACTTGTGCCACTTCGATTGAAACGCTACAATCGCCGACAGAGTTTCAAAAAAGCGGGACTTGTAAAATACGATAATCGTAATAAATATCTCCTGTAGTTCAGCAGAAGTGTTTCACATGCGCGTTTTCAAATGGGTCTTCGGTGCCTTACTCGGTCTCGTCATTCTGCTCGTCTTGGCCATCGGCGGCTGGAACCTGATGGATCGCAGCCCTGCCATTGCGGAGGCGCGTGCAGACGCGGACGGGTTTGACCTGTCGCGACTCCTGGTGCTGGTGGACGGCGACATGGCCGCGACAGGCTATGCCGACGGTCAGCTTTATCCCATCGACGGCGTGCAAGACCTTTTGATCGCACTGGACGAGCCAAACGACACAAACCCGGAACGGCGGGCGGCGCCAGCCTCCAACACCGTGATGGGCTGGCCCGGCGCGATGACGGCCAGTGCCGACGGCCGCTTCGCTTATGTGGTCGAAGGCCGCACCCCACCGCCGCCGGGCACCGAGGCGATGGAGAGTGTCTTTGCGGAGATGCCCAACGGCACGCTTCTCACCACGGTCGATCTGGACACCGGCGCGGTCGTCTCGACCATGCCTGTCTGCCGCCGCCCCAACAGCATCGACATTGCGCCCGGCGGCGGCTGGCTGTTGATCGCCTGCGGGGATCTTTCCAACGAGCTTGCCATCGTACCGCTGGTCGACGGGCAACCGGGGGAAGTACGCAGCTTCGACCTCGACCTGCCCGACATCGCCGCGCGGCCTGACATTGACGATGGACTGACCTACGCGATGATCCATCCCTCGGGCGCGGCGGCGGGCTACATTCAGTCGAATCTCGGCGTTGGGCTGGTGCGGTTCACGCTCGATGCAGACGGCGTGCCGATGGCGGCAGAAGCCGAGACGCCCGTACAGGACGGCGACTGGCTGACCGTCGGACGCTGGACGCAAAGCGGCGATCACTTCCTCGTCGCGGATGTCGAATGGGGCCCCACACCGCTGGGTGCGGTGTTCCTCGCGGACGGTCAGGTGCATTCCTTTGCGTTATCGCCCGAGAATGACGCCCGCGGGGTCGTGTCGTCGGCCACGGTGTCGAAATCGCCCGAAACCTTCGAGATGAATCGCGCAGGCGACCTTTTGGCGGTGGTCAACATGGAACGTACATATCTGCCCGGCGGGCCGCTTTCGCTGGTGCCGGGGCGCGGGGCGTCGTCGCTGTCGCTTGTCCGCGTCGATGACGCGACGGGGACCTTGGAAACGCTTGGGGAGCCGGTGGGCTTCCGGGGCGTGCTGCCCGAGGACGCTGTCTTTGACGCCGATGGCGACCGGCTGGCCGTCGTCGTCTATCAGGACCACGACGCGCCCCGCAGCGATGGCTGGGTCGAGATCTTCGCGGTGGAGGGCGACGACATCGTCCCCACCGGTCGCCGCATCCCGATGCCCCGCGGCGCTCATGACCTCTTCGCGCTGGACTGAGACAATGCGCTTTCGTGAGTTCGCCCCGAGCCTGTTCCGAGCCAGCCGCAAAATGACCAACGTTTACGCCGCTGTGCGGGGAGAAGGGACGATCCTGATCGACACGGGCGAGCCATCCTTCGCGCCCGCGATCCTGCAAGCGCTGAAGCCGCTGCCGCCGGTGCGGCACATTCTTCTGACCCATGTCCATTTCGACCACGTGGGATCGGCCGCGCGGATCGCGGCGGAAACAGGGGCGCATGTCCATGCACACCCTGCCGAAGCGGAGTTGCTGGCACAGGGCAAGTGGCGCAGACCGTGCGCGGCCTCGCCGACAATGCTGGGGCGTTTGATGAAGCGCATCGTGGCGGACAGGTTCCCCGACGAGGTCGAGCCGGTCACCGCACACCCTGTCGAGGGGGATACGCTTGAGAGCATAGGTGGGGTGAAAGTGCTGCCACTCCCCGGACACTCCGCCGGTCAGGTCGGCTACGGCCTCGTCCTCTCAGACGGTCGAACCGCCTGGATCGTCGGCGACGTGATCATGAACATCGCGGGTCCCCGCGAACCGATCCTTTACGAGGATCGTGCGGCAGGTCTCGCCTCCATCGGTGCACTTGCGGCCGCAGCAGCCGACGATGATCTGATCTGCCCGGGACACGGCGCGCCGACGCGCGTCACGCAAGCCTTTAGTGCAAAGCTCCAGGCGCTCTCGCACCGTAGGTAGCGTATTGTGGCGACCCTCTACGCAGCGGCCTTCACCGCCGATTTGAACAGGGTTTCGATCATGGGTCTTCGGTCGAGATGACGCCGGGCAATCGAGGTCTCGAATGTCAGGCCGGTTTCGGTCGACGCGAGGCAGGCTTCCGTCTTCTCAAAAGGCGACGGGTAATCGGCTGTCGCCGCGAACGGCCCGAAACCGGCACGCGACAGGATGATCGCGCCCAGCATCGTGTCGGCTTCGGCGGCCGGATACTCGCCGCTGCCTTCTGTGGCGAGCCGTGCAAGTGTCCCCATCATGACGGGTGCCTCGGACCGGGGATATGCGACCATCGGCTTGCGATGCAGCGGGTCGGGGTCGCCGTCGAACAATGCCAAAGGCGTCGAGAGCAGCAAGGTGTCGGACAGGCCCGGCGGGTGCAGGAAGGCGGCGTCGATCGTCCCCTGTTCAAGGCGCTTTTCGAGGCTCGCCGTGGTCCCTTCGACCAGCTTGATCCGCGCATGCGGGTGATGCGCCCGGAACGCGACCAGCGTCGGGATCACGATCTGGTAGGCCGCCACCTGCGTCATCCCGATGCGCAGGGTTTGCCCAAGGCCTGCCTGCGCGTTGCGGGCGGACTGCGCCGTTTCCTGCGCCGCGGTGATCACGCGCTCCGCCCCTTCGACGAATTGCTCCCCCGGCGGCGTCACGCTGACCCCGCCGCGATCCCGGTCGAAAAGGCGCACGCCGAGCTCCTCCTCGATCCGGCGCAGACGGGAGGACAGCGCCGGCTGCGTCACGTTCAGACGCCGCGCGGCCCGACCAAAATGGGCCTCCTCGGCGATGGCGATGACGGTTTCATAGTCGGTCAGGGCGAACATGTTTCGATAAATCCTGCTTATCAAACTTATTGGGAGACTGCATCGTAAGCTGTCTTCATTGATCAATATTATGGCGAGAACGGCGCTGTTCAAGCGTCGCACCCCTGTCATCGAAAAGAGATCACCGTGAAGACCTTGCTAGCCACCCTTGTTCTGTCGACCGCGCTGACAGCGCCCGCCTTCGCGCAGGAAGCCGGTTCCCGCGACGCACGCGGCCAGCTCGATTTCGAGGGACGGTTCATCGTGTCCGTCCAGGACGCGGACATGGTGTCCTCAGCCTATGTGAACGGGATGCTTGGCCCGCGAGAGGGCGCGGACACGCTCGCCGTGATCCCGCTCGACGGCGATCCGCGCGACTGGCAGGCGGCTGAGGTCTTCGCGTCGAATTCGGTGGCCGGACCCCCGGCCGCTGTCGAGATCACGCCCGATGGCCGCTTCGCCTTCGTCGTGGAGACCTTCACGCCCCGGCCGGACAATGACGAGCCCCACAGCTTCGGCGACATGTCCATCGGGTCGACCTTGACCGTCATCAGCCTCGAGGACCCCACAGCCCCCGAAGTCCTTCAGACCCTGGCAGTCGGTCGACGGCCACTGGTGGCGAGCGTGAATGCAACCGGCGACATCCTGGCCGTCAGCTATTCCATCGAAGGCGGGTCGGGGGCCGAAACGCCGTTGCAGTTGTTCCGGATCGGTGCGGATGGCAGCCTGAGCGAGCCTGTCTCTCCCGTGATCGAAGGCTACGCGCTTGGCGAAGACAACATCATGGACATCGACTGGCACCCGGACGAAAACGTCATGGTCTGGATCAACCAGTTCGGGAACACCATGCAATTCGCCCGGGTCGGCGACGATCTGACGATCACGCCGTTTGGAAACACCGTCGATATCGAGCGCGCGCCCTACCGCGTCTTCTTCACGCCAGATGGCAGCCACGCGGTGACGAACGCGGTCTACTGGGGCCCGGACATCGCGGGCACCTGGATCGAGGCGCCGCGCGGCGCAGTGCTGACGGTCCGCATGAACGCCGAGATCCGCGACGACGGAACGGTCCGCCATGCGTTCGTCGATCGGGTGATAACAGGTGTCTCACCCGAAGGGCTGGCCGTGTCGCCGGACGGCCGCTGGGTGGCCACGACCAATCTCGAACGCAGCTATCTGCCTTACGACGATGCGCGGATCACTTGGTATTCGTCGATGACGCTCGCCGCACTCGACCAGGCAACTGGCGATCTGACGGAGATCGGCACGTTCAACTATGACGGCATTCTGCCAGAGGCGGCCGTCTTCGATAACTCAGGGAACTATCTCGCTGTTGCGAATTATGATCACTTCGATGACCGGCGGGAAGGTTCCAGCATCGATTTTTGGCGGATCCAGACCGATCCGCTTGATCCAGGCAACACGCAGTTGATCAAGACAGAGCACTCCGTTCCGGTCGCACGTGGGGCACATTCCATGGTCATCGCAAGGTGATTTCTGGCGCCACTCGGGATTATCGGGCTGCTCATGGCGATGCTCCTGCCCGCCGTCCAGTCGGCCCGTGAGGCGGCCCGCCGGGTGCAATGCGCCTCGAGGCTCCGACAGTTCGGGATCGCCAACGCCCAGTTCGAGACGAGCCGGGGGGCCTATCCCAAATATCTCGACACCGTGGTGGCGCCCGACGATCCGGAGATCGAGGTGGCGTCCACCTTCATCTCGGCGCACACGCAAATCCTCCCTTACATGGAGCAGCAGGCGCTCTACGACATGACGATCATCGTCGGTGGCGACGGCGGGATGGGTGTGGAGATGTTCCGATGCCCCTCGGTCCCCGACAGCCGACCGACCGTCAACAGCTATCCCATCAATGTGGGCAGCCATGAGATGGCCGGTGATGGGATCTTCCCGGTCGTCGATCGGCGCGACATCTCCTCGCGCGATGTCCGTGACGGGCTGAGCCAGACGCTTCTGGCGGCCGAGTGGGCGCCCTCCGATGACGCGGTCCCCCCGCGCCTCTGGATGCTCCTGGTCGATGGCCCCGGCGATCCTCCCGAGCGCTTCCGGGACGACTGCCTCGCGGCGCATGCGTCTCCCGATGAGGGAAGCCGGCTCTTCGCGGCGATCGGCTATTCCTGGTTCGACAACGTGGGCTACGACCATCTCCTGCCACCGTTCTCCGGAGGATGCGAGACGCGTTCCCAGCTCTACCGGACCAAGTCGGCGGCGAGCTTCCACCCGGACGGGTTCCACGGCGCCTTCGCCGACGGCAGCGTCCGATTCCTCACAGGCCGGATCGACCCTGAGATCTGGCGCGCGCTCGGGACCCGATCCGGACGCGAGATCGTCGGGGCCTTCTGAAATCGGTTCGTTTCGAGTTCGTGGTTCTCGACGCTTCGGCTTATGCCGAAATGCAAGATTGCTGCTCGATGTTGGGTCGACGGAAATGGTTGAGGACTTCGCGGAGCTGCTCGACGCGGATGGGTTTGGGGAGGTGGTCGTCCATGCCGGCCTCGAGGCAGCGTCGACGGTCCGGTTCGAGGGCGTTGGCGGTCATGGCGACGATCCGGACTTGGGGATCGAGCACGGCGCTGGCCGGGTCCCGGATCTGCCGCGTCGCCTCGTAGCCGTCCAAAACCGGCATCATGCAGTCCATCAAGACCAGGTCATAGCGCTGGGTGCGGAGCCGCTCAACGGCTTCGAGGCCGTTGACGACTAGGTCGGGTTCACGGCCCAGCAGCCGCTTGAGGACCAGGCGGGACACCTTCTGGTTGAGCAGGTCGTCCTCGACCAAGAGGATCCGAATATGGTCCAGTCCAATGAGCTGGGTCGTGGCTTCGGAGATCGGTTGTGGCTCGGAGTCGTCGGGCTTCAGCGCGGACCCGTTCGCCAATTGCTCGAGGCATGTGAATAACCGCGCGGCGCGGATCGGCTTGGTCAGGCGAGCGGCGAAGCCGGGGTCGGCGATCCGGCTGGAGGCGGCGTCGAGCGAACTGAACAGCACGATCGTCGGGGCATCCGGGTCGAATTCCGAACGGATCTTTCGGGTCAACTCGATGCCGTCCCGCTCCGGCATCTGGAAGTCGGTCAGGACGAGGCGGAACGGATCGCCTTGGCCGGCGGCGCGTCGAAGCATCGTCAAGGCCTCGAGGGCCGAGTCGGCCACGGAGTGGCGGAGCCCCCAGCCTTCCAGGAGTTCGCCGAGGATCAAGCGGTTGGTCGCGTTGTCGTCGACGATCAGGGTGCGCTGGAGGACCGTGGCCGAAGGCAGTCGCTTGAGGCTCTTTGCCGTCGAGACGATCGGCAAGGTGAGTGTGATCGTGAACCGCGAGCCGCGCCCCAATCGGCTTTCCAAGTCGATGGTGCCGCCCATCCGCTCGACCAGTTGCCGGGTGATCGCCAGGCCCAGACCGGTCCCACCGTACTTGCGGGTCGTTGAGGCGTCCACCTGGCGGAAGCTTTCGAAGATCGCGGCGTGCTTTTCGGGGGGGATCCCGATTCCGGTGTCCTGAACGATCAGTCGGAGGATCACTCGATCCCGGTTCTGGGTCGGGGCCTCGGCGGTGATCTGGACCTCGCCCTCGTGGGTGAACTTGACGGCGTTGCTGCCGAGGTTGAAGAGGATCTGGCGGATCCGGACCGGGTCCCCCCGGAGCCGGGCCGGCATGGCGCGATCGATCCGGCAGGCCAGTTCGAGCCCCTTGGCATGGGCGCGCACAGCGAGCATCTCGGCGATCTCCTCGATCAACTCGTCGATCGAGAACTCGACGCGGTCCAGCTCGAGGTTGCCCGAACGCAGCTTGGAGAAGTCGAGGATCTGGTTGATCAATGTCAGGAGGGTCTCGCCGCTGGTCCGGATGATCTCAATATGGTGACGTGTGGAATTCGAGATTTTTGAATTCAAAACAACATAAGTCATGCCAATTACACCATTAAGGGGCGTTCGGATTTCGTGACTGACGTTGGCAAGGAATTCGTCTTTGGCGCGATTGGCCTCCTCGGCCTCATGGAGGGCGCGTCGAATCATCCAGACGGCCGGCTCGAAGACGAGGGTGGCCTCGGCCAGCAGGACCAGGAGCGTTACCAGGCCAATGACCTGCTCGATCCGTCTGAGTCCCTCAACCCGATCCTGGGCCTCGGCGCCGTACTGGAAGACGATCTGGGTCATCAT
>CAZSSM010000057.1:0-44716 GCA_964609385.1 uncultured Planctomycetia bacterium | reverse complement strand
CCCCGGAGAATCGCCGGGCGGACGCGGTGCGCCGACGACCCGACGACGCGAACGGCCCTCATCCGTGGGGTCCGGGGATTCGCCTCGTCGCGGCAGAGGCCGGCCCATCACGACCGTCAGACCCATCGAGGGCCAGCGAGACGGGCGCCGGAGCGGATCCGGCTCGGATCCGACCCAGTGGAGTGGGAATCCTTTGGCAATTTGGCGTCACACGGATCGAGACATCAACCGATCTTCATAAGATCGATCGGAAAGTCACCGCACGCGCCGAGGCGACCAAACGGTTCGGATTGTAACGGTCGCGACCCCGCATCGAGTGGCTCAAATGGCCGGAAAGACCTAGCCGGAATGGCCATGATCGACACATTCGGCGATCGAACCCAGGACGGCCGACCACTTCAACGGATCTTCTTCTCTGTCGAGGAAACGACGGACAATCGTTGATTTACTGAAAAGTGTTTTGAAACTTTATTTTTGTTACATGCTCGTTATTCAATTCAACTTCGCTTTGCATCGTCCGAAGACCTGACTCCAAAAACGTCCAGGGAGCATGAGCAACTGTTCGGATCATTGGATGGACGCTCTGATGGTATCCGCCCCGGGGTCTACTCGCTTCGCGTCGCAATCCCCAGCCACCCCAGCGCGGCGCGAGGCGAGGCGATCGATATCAAGGGGCCATCGGAATGATGATTGCCCCGTGCCCACAGGCCGACCTCGCATTCGCCAACGATCAGTGCTTATCGATTGGATCAAATCGTTTGACGCGTTCCATGAGGGTGGCCAAACGTCGAGGCGGGGCGAGGAAGGTGGGGGTCCTCACAGGGGTCCGGGCGATCAGTTCGGCCGCGCCGAGGTGTTGGCCGTCGAGGGTGCCGATCCGACAACCGGCCTCGGTGACCAAGACGAGTCCGGCGGCGAGGTCGTGGGCGTGTTCGCCCTGGAGGATCATCGCCTTGGTCCGGCCGCCGCCCAGGAACGCTTGTTCGCAGCAGGAGCTGCCGAGGTTCCGGAGTCGCCCGGGGATCGAGCGCGGATCGAGCACACGCATGGCCGAGGTGCCTAATGAGATGTTGTCTTGGGGATGGAACGGACCGATTTCATCGACCCGGATCGGCTCGTCGTCGCGGTAGGCGCCGCCGCCCTTGACGGCCCAGTAGAGTTCGCCCAGCGTTGGGATGGCGATGACGCCAAGGACCGGCTCGCCGTGATCGATCAGGCCGATCGAGACGGCCCAAAGCGGGAGGCCGTGGACCAGGTTGCCGGTCCCGTCGATCGGATCGATCGACCAGCGCCGAGGTCCCGACCCGCCGGCGGCATCCAACTCCTCGCCGGTCAGGACGTCGTGCGGATAGCGCTCGGCGAGCCGATGGCGGATCATCGCCTCGACATCCTTATCGAGCTGCGTGACGTAGCTCCGGTTGGCCTTCTCCTCGGGCGTGACATTGGAGGAGCGGGCCAAAGCATAGTGCCAGGCTTCGACGGCCAATTGCTTGGTGAATTCCAGATCCTCGGCCAACGGCGATGCGGGGTCGATCGGCATCGAGCGGTCTCGGCAGTTCGGTGTGGGTGGGATGGAGTTGGAGGAGAGCAGGTGGTTGCTGGTTTGTGCCGGGCCAGAACGCATCAGAGCTTGTCGGATCCCGGGGGAGTTCGAATCCGAAGCCTGATCCGATGGTGAGGCTCTCTGGGAGGACGCTAGGAGACCTCGTCGAGGTCGTATTCGGTCGGGGTATCAGCGGGCCGATCGCCGGCGTGGATCGAGGTGCCAAGGGCCCGTGGACGTCGGGTCAGGATTCCCCTCCGTCCCGCGCAATGCAGGCAAAGCTTCTCATCGCCCCGATGAACATACAGTTCACCCGAAGAGATCCGGTGGTATGTCGATTGGCCCGGCCAGATCGCATAGCAGAACGCGCGGTCGCTGCCCATCTTCAGGGCGACCCGCCAACCCGGCTCGTGGACGAAGAGCCGGGGCGGCAACGGGTCGTGGACACCCGGCGGGTCGGCAACGCCATCGAGCGGCGGCAAGCTCCGGCGTCTCGGTGTCTGATCCGACGCCTCTGGACCCCGCTCACCAACCAACTGGGGATCCGACGGCCGATCCTGTTGTCTCTGCGCCATGGCTCTCTGTCGCCTCCGCGGTGCGCCGGGGGTTGCGGATCGTCCACCCCTTCGGCACGGATCGGCTGATCGGATCCGGAGCGGCCGACACCCGCTGTCTCGAGGCGAGACTCTCGCCGTGCCCGTCGCGACCGAGGATCGATCAAGACCGCCCGGAAGCTGGAGCCCCTCGACGACGCGAGGCCTTGGAGCCGGGCAGTGACCGTGCCTTCGGCTCGTCAACCGGCACGGCCCGGGACTCCGCCCCTTTCAACTCGCCGCGCCCCTGGGAATTGTAGGAGATCGTCGAGGAGCTCACCAGCCGCGACTCGTCCGGGCTCCGGTAGAGCAGGAAGGCCATGTTGGCCGCCGCCATGCAGATCCCAAACTCATAAAGGCCCATCGTCAAGGCGATCCCCGCGTGCATCCCGATGGCCAAGACGACCAGCAACGGGCGGAGGATCCGGACCCAGATCAAGGCCGGGTAGAGGATCTCGATGAATAGGGTGCCGTAGGTCAACAGGTTGATCGCCAAAGGATAAGCCAGTAGCCAGGAGAGGTTGAACGGGCTGAACTCGGCGTTGGCGATCGTCTGGCCGACCGCCGCGCCGCCCCACCAGGCCGGCGACTGGAGCTTGCTGAGCCCGGCAAACGCATAGACGACACACAGGTGAAGCTGGAGCAAGCGTAAGCCTAAGTTGGCCGAGACCGTCGCATGGGGCGGCGCGGGGGTTCCGGGCCGACTCCGCCAGCGTTTCCAGAGTCGGTCCACCGAATAGGCCTGGCCTGAGGCGCAGGAGACGGCCAGATAGAGGAGCCAGACCGAGATCATGGTGTCGAACCCGTAGAGGGCGAACGGGTTCCGACGCGCGATCGAGACGACCACCGCGAAGCTGATCCAGGCCGTCACCGGGGTCAAGGTCCCGGTCGTGAACATCAAGGCTGCGATCAAGGCCAAAGCCCAGACCCAAGGGACCCAGGCTTGAGGCAAGCTCAGCCAGATCGACCAGGTCCAGGGCTCTCGAGGCTCGACCGGCCGACCGATCAGGGTGGGCTGCTGACGGGCCTCGGACTCGGCCCGCGCTTCGGCCATCGTCTCGAGGATCTCCGGCCGGGCCCACGAGTTGGCGCCGAAGTAGTCGGCGAAATCGACGGTGTAGTTGGCCAGGTTCCAGAGCAGAAGCAGGCCGACCACGATCCGGATCAGGCCCAAGGCTTGGGGCTCGGCGGGCCGGAAGAAGAACCGGTCCCAGCCCTCGCGGGTCGCCCGGACTAGCGCGCCCGGGTAGGCCAGCATCTCATGGAGCACCGCGTTCATCGGGACCAGGCTCCTCGGCTCGGTTGCCAACGGATCGGAAGAGGCCAAACGGATGGATCAACGGCATGCCGGTCGACGATCAAGGGTCATCACAAGACGCCCGATCAGAGCCGCGGCAACGGATCGGGTAAAGCTGGCGGCAGGCTGGGTTGAGACTGAGACTTGGGCTCGGGCCGAGCCGGGGGGTTCCTTCGGTCGGGGGGTAGGGGTAAGGGCAGCGGCTCGGGCCGGATCGGCGATGTCCCCGGTCGGATCGGGCCCGTCTCCATTGAGGGCCGAACCGCCTCATCCGGGTTGAAGTCGCGGGGATAAACACCGATGATCACCGGCTCGCTGTAGAACTCCTCGCCGCTCAGGTCGACCGACCCCCGCGACCCCGGTTCATTGAGCCGTTGGAGGACCTCAGCAATGTCGACGAAGTACATCTGATAAGCCAGTTCGACCTCGACGGACTCCGGCGTGGTCTCTAGGAGATGTCGGGCATAGCTCTCGGCCACCCAGCTCCGGAGGGTGATCCCTGGATCCTGAGCGCGGGCGCGTTCCAGGGCCAGAGCGTCTTGATGGAGATGATAGGCCAGGGCCAGTTGCCGTTGATAGCGGATCCGAGGCCGGACCTCCGGGCCTGGCAGCCGGAGCGTCTGCTCCGAGCCGTCGCGGAACGTCAAGCGCGCCAGAGCGATCGGCGTCGGACCCGGCCGCGAGTAGAACTGGTAGGCGTAGCCCAGATCGAGGGCTTCGAAGTAGAAGCGGTAGGGGTCAGCCAAAGTCGTCCAGAGCGGCGAGGGTGATCCGCCGCCGGCCAAGGCTCCGATGAAGACCCCACCGAGGTGGATCACCAGGATCACGGTGACGGCCACCTTACCGGCAACCGGCCAGGGTCGCGGCGAGGCCTCCCTCGACTCGGAGGATCCCTGCTCGGCTCGGGTCGCTTCTCGATCACTCATCCTAGGGCGCTCCATTCGCTGAGGCCGGGTCTGGGATCCACGATCGGGCCATCCGCGGGCCAACGCCTCCACCCAAACTATCGAAACCACGTAACAGAAAGCTTTAACTTACTCAGTCCAGGCGCTTGCTCTTTGCCAATCATAAGATACAATCCACCTTGCCCAACCCGCCCAGCCTCGCATCCCTCAGGGGAGCTTGGTCTCCACCACCTGGTATGCCGGTTTTTTTCGCGTTTCCTCGGCCTGCCGTCGGTGGCCGGCTCTGCTTCGGGTCATGTATGGGTTGGGGATCGTTGACGCGTCATCAAAAGCGATTCCGGAACACCTCGGAGGTTTGACGAGCAATGCAAGCGACCCTTTTGATGCTGGCCGCCCTGAGCGGTGTTGGTTGCGGTGGTCACGCGACCCTGGCTTCTTCGTGCTACTCCAGCTGCTATGGCTCGTGCTACAGCTCCTGCTACTCGGCTTGCTACGACGCCTGCTACAGCTCGTGCTACTCGAGCTGCTACGACTCGTGCTACACCAGCTCCTGCTACTCCGGCGGCGTCGGCTCCTGCTACTCGAGCTGCTACAGCTCTTGCTACTCCGGTGGCGTCGACTCCTGCTACTCGTCGTGCTACTCGGGCGGTGTCGACTCGTGCTACTCCAGCTGCTATGACTCGTGCTACTCCAGCTGCTACAGCTCCTGCTACTCGAGCTGCTACGCTACGTCGGTGCCGACCATTTCGGTCAAGCGTGGTGGTCTCTTCTCGTGCCTGAGCGGCCTGTTCAGCTGCGGCGTCGTGTCGACCCCGGTCGTTCACTCGGCTCCGGTTCACTACCCTGCCCCGGCCCCGATCCACTACTCTGCTCCGATCGCCACCGGTCAGTTGCCAATCCCCAGCAAGCAGGGGGTCACGCTGCCGATGATGGAGACGATCCCCGCCGAAGACGATACGGATATGGATGGCGGCACGGAAATCGAGTCCGGTGTGATGAGCGAAGAAGAAATGTGATCTATCTCGATCCGATCGTCGGATCGTCGGTTTGTTGAGAAGGCCGAGCCTTCGGTCGTCTTCGCCTACATGGTGGGGGAGCGGCCGATGCTCGGCCTTTGTCCGTATTCGCATCGCCTTCCCAGAGCCCCCCGCGAAATTGGTCCGAGGATCGCGTTGTCGTGGTCGCGTCGTCGGTTTCGATCCCTTGGTATTGGCGACGAACCGACCCTCGGCATTCCAACGTATCGTAGCCAGGGTCGGGTCAGGTGGTCGCGGATCGACAGATGGTGCCCCAAGCGCGATCCGACGGTCCCCGCGTCTTCGCAAGCCTTTGGCTGAGGAGCCTACGATCGTGACGGAGCACTCGCCCTCAACGGCCCATGTCGAGGCCCTGGTCGCGCGGGCCACGGCCAACGGGCTGCCCACGCCCCCGGAAGACCCCGAACGCCGGATCGATTGGCTCATCGACCTGCTCGGCGAGTCGGTCTGCCGACGCCTCGGGATCTATCGGCTGCCGGCCGGGTTCCTGCTCTCGGTGGTCATCCCGGTTTACAATGAGTCACGGACCCTCGACGAGATCCTCCGACGCGTTCGAGCCGTGCCGATCCCCAAAGAGATCATCCTAGTCGATGATTGTTCCAACGACGGCACCCGCGAGACCCTTCAGCGCTGGCAGGCCGAGGGGACCGACCTCAAGATCTGCTACCACGAGGTCAACCAGGGCAAAGGCGCCGGACTCCGCACTGGGTTTCAGCACGCCACCGGCGATCTGGTCATCGTCCAGGACGCCGACCTCGAATACGATCCGGCCGAGTATCCGCTGCTGATCCAACCGATCCTCGAAGGCAAGGCCGACGTTGTTTTCGGCTCACGGTTCATCGGCGAGACCCACCGCGTGCTCAACTACTGGCACTCGGTGGCCAACAAGTTCCTGACGATGCTCTCCAACGCCTTCACCAACCTGAATCTGACCGATATGGAGGTTTGTTACAAGGTCTTCCGCCGCGAGGTGATCCAGAACATCGATCTCAAGAGCAACCGATTCGGGTTCGAGCCGGAGGTGACCGCCAAGGTAGCGCGGTTCCGAATGCCGGCCGCCGACGGGCGTCCGTCCCGCCGCTGCCGGATCTACGAGATGCCGGTCAGCTACGACGGCCGCGACTACAGCGAAGGCAAGCACATCGGGCCTCGCGACGCCCTCGATGCCCTCTACTGCATCATCCGCTACGCCATCGCCGACTGAGCAACCACCCCTGGCATGCCCGACGGCGACGGCCTACGATATCTCCCGTCGGCGGGCTCGACGATCCGAGTCGCTCGGCCGAGATCCGCGTGCCCTTTTCGAGTTGTCTGGGGTTTCACCATGATCACCCGCGCCCTCGGTGCCTTCTCGTTGGTACTCATCGCCTGCCTCTGCGCCGGCCTGGCCTCAACCTCCAGCCCGGCCGTCTGGAACCACCCGCCCAAGGCGAGCGAATCCGGGCATGAGCATGAACACGATGCTCAAGGGCGTCAACTCTACAAAGGCCGGCCGATCGCCGGCACGATGTCCTGGCGTGGCGCCTGGTGGCTCTTCCGCGAGGAGCGCGAGCAGGAAGAGCGGCCCGAGGAGATGCTCGATGCCCTCCAGATCCAGCCCGGTGACGTCGTCGCCGACATCGGGGCCGGCGCCGGTTATATCAGCCTCCGCTTGAGCAAGCGGGTCGGGCCCGAGGGCAAGGTGCTGGCCACCGACATCCAGCCCCAGATGCTCGAGTTCCTCAAGCAGAATGCCGAGCAGGCCGGTGTCACCAACATCACGACGATCCTCTGCACCCAGACCGAGACCGGCCTGCCCGACAACGCCATCGACCTGGCCATCATGGTCGACGTCTATCACGAGTGCAGCGACCCGGAGGCCGTCCTCCAAGGGATCTATCGCGCCCTCAAGCCCGGCGGTCGTGTCGTCTTCGTCGAATACAAGGCCGAAGATCCGACCATCCCGATCAAGCCCGACCACAAGATGACCGTGGCCCAAGTCCGCAAGGAGGCCGAGGACCAGAACTTCCAGTTCCGGAAGCTCCACTCGTTCCTCCCTTGGCAGCACATCATCGAGTTCACCAAGCCCACCGACGACGCGGGTGCGGCCGAAGCGGGATCGGACTCGGACTGACGCGGGGTCTCGGGGACGGTCAATCTCCTCCACAGTGATCGTTGGCTTCGCTTCGTCGAGCGCTGGGAGTGCCATGTCCCCACCGCTGTTGGAAGCTGATGGGGTTGGCCGCCGTCATCCGAGCCAGGCCGACCGCTGGTTGCTCCGGGACATCGGCCTGCGGGTCGAGCCCGGTCAGCGGCTGGCGATCGTCGGGCCGACCGGGTCGGGCAAATCACTCTTGCTGCGGGCCCTGGCCTGGCTCGACCCGCTCGACGAGGGCGAGGTCCGCTGGCATGGCGAGTCGCCGACCGGTCCTCGAGTCGTCGCTGCGCGGAGTCGGGTAGTCTATCTCCCCCAACGCCCGACCCTGTTCGGACCCGACGTCGAGGCCGACCTCCGAGCGCCGTTCGCCCTCCGAATCCATCGCGAGGCGGGTCGCCACCTCGATGACAATGTCGTGGGCCATTGGCTCGAGCAGTTGGGACGTGACGCATCGTTCCAAGGCCAGGCCGTTGGGACGCTCTCCGGCGGCGAGCGGCAGATCGTCGCGCTGGTACGGGCCTTGGCCCTCGATCCGGAGATCCTCTTACTCGACGAGCCGACCGCAGCGATGGACGCGCAGACCAGACAGGCCGTCGAGCGTCTGATCGAGACGTGGCAGACCAACGCAGTCGACGGATCCCGGACCATCGTCTGGGTCACGCACGACGCCGAGCAACTCGAACGCGTCGCCGACGATCGCCTGTCGCTCCGTGATGGACGCCTCGACTCTGAAGGATCGGCCCACCGATGACGATTCCGGTCGCGACCTCGGCTGATTACTTGACGCTCGACCTGATCCAAGTCGGTCTGGCGGCAGCCCTGATCCTGGTCAACGGCCTGATCTCGGTTGCCTTGAAGCTCGACCTAGAGCGCCGGCTGGCCTTGGCCTCAGTCCGGACGATCGTCCAATTGCTGCTGATCGGCGTCGTCCTCCAGACCATCTTCCGGCTCGACCGTTGGGAGTGGGTCGTTGTGCTGGGCGTGGTGATGACCACCGTAGCGGGCCTCTCAGCAGTTCAGCGCACCGAGCACCGGTATCGAGGGATCACGACCATCAGCATGGTTTCGGTCTGGCTCTCATCGTGGACGATCACCGGCCTGGCCCTGGCCTTAATCCTTCGGGTCGACCCTTGGTATCGGCCACAATATGCGATCCCGATGCTGGGAATGATGTTGGGCAACACCTTGACGGGGATCTCGCTGGGCCTGGACCGGCTCGGCGTGCAACTCTTCGAAGGACGCGATCGGATCGACGCCTGGTTGTCGCTGGGCGCGACCCGCTGGGAGGCCGCTCGCGAGGCGGTGCGCACCGCCGTCCGGACCGGATTGGTCCCCATGACCAACGCGATGATGGTCGTCGGCCTGGTCAGCCTGCCCGGCTTGATGACCGGCCAGCTCCTGGCCGGCGTCGATCCCTTGAACGCCGTCAAATATCAGATCGTGATTATGTTCCTGATCGCCTCCGGAACCGGCCTGGGCACCGTCGGTGTCGTCGCCCTCAGCGTCTTCCAGCTCTTCAACGCCGACCACCAGTTCCTCCATGACCAGCTCCGAACGATACGGAAGACATGATCCACAAGCGATCAGATCTGGCTCCACCCCTAGTTTCTCGGGGGATCCGAGGTAGGATTGAGTGATGGATTTGACACCGGTGGTCACGAAACTCAGGGCATTTGATCTGGAGAACGAACGAGGACAACGATGGCCTGGCCCACAAACAAGGTCGCCCGGTGCTTCATCCGGCTCGCCCGCCGCGATCACCGAAGGCTGACCCCCTTGAAGCTGATCAAGCTGCTCTACTTCGCACACGGCTGGCATCTCGCGATCTTCGGCGAGCCCCTGCTTCGGGAAGGGATCGCCTATGGCCCACATGGCCCTGTTGTCGCCTCGTTGCACGAACGTTATCGCAATGATCGACACGATCAGGCTCGAGGTGGCAGGTCGCTGGAGGAACTCCCTGAGACCCACCCAGCCGGCAAACGATCCCGGATCGTTGAGCAATCACAACGCGAGTGGAGGCAAGTTCAAAGGCTCCTCGAGAAAGTCTGGGAAACATACGGCGGTCTCGAGGAGACACGGCTCGCCTCAATCGCTCACAAGCCAGGCTCGCCCTGGCAAATGCATCGAGATGAGATCGGTTCAAGTGAATCCGACAATCGACACATTCCCGACTTTTTGATTGAAGAGGCGTTTCTGTCGCTTTATCGGGAGAACCAACGCACGCGAGATCTGGGGCTGGCCGCGTCGTGACCCCACAAGAGCAAAACTCAGGCGACCGGCTGAGGATTGCGGAGGTCAATCTTGGCGAAGACGAATCGACCCTTGACACCGATCCCGAATCGTTCCAGGAACAGCAGGAGCTAAGGGATCGGGACCTCGCCACGGGGAACAAACTCAGTGGCAAAGCCGGCCTCCGCGATGAGTAACATAGGCTCCAGAACGAGCGCCGAGTCGACCGGGAACGCGATCAACTCGTCCGAGATCGGGACCAGTTGTCTCGCAAGCTTGAGGAGAAGAGCGAGGACCTGACCTCGATCAAGACCGAACACGCCCGACTCGAGGAACGCCACCACGCTCTGAAGGCGACGATCGGGTCGAGCACGATCATGACATCCTTGGCCGCAATCCTTCTTGTGGTCGCCAGTTAGTCATGGCCAGTAAATCTATACACGTGGAAATTGATCTTCTTGACGTCAGGTCTTACGTTCCAAGCTGCGGGATTCTAGCTGATCGTCACGTCAAGACTCCAAGAGTCCTCGAGAGGGTCTTGAGCCTCCTCGTGGCGCGACCATCGCGAGCCGCACGACCGGACCGGGCCTGGTTCTCGAGGGCTGGTTCTTCGCATCGGGATGGTCGTTGGGATCCGATACAACGAACATCCCAAAGGTCGGGCGGGGAGTGCCCGGTCTGCGTTGGGATCGGCCGTCGGGTCCCGGAGTCGGGTCCTTAGAGTAGCCGATCCCGGCGAACTGCGTGTCGGTCAAGGAGGAACCGTCGATGTCGAAGCCGCGCCGCGAGTGCCCCAAGCCCAATCGAACCTTTCAGCCGGATCTCCAGGAACCCTTGGAGAAGCGGGAGCTGCTCTCCTCCACCACGGTTCGGCCGATCGATGAAGTTCGGCTCCAGCCACCGCTTTATCAGCTTCGTCCGTTCCTCCGAGAAGCCCGACCGCTGCCCTTCTTGAATCAGCTCCCGGCGGCTGCCCAAGTCGAGAACCGTCCCTTCCTGTTTACCCAAGGACAGATCCGCCAGGCCGGCCGCGCCGTGGAGGTCACCGATGTCGACGGCGAGCACTATTTGATCTCAGCCACCGGTGGCGGGGTCGTGGTCACGTATAAGATGCTCAACGGCCAAGTCGGCGTCAGCATTGAAGGATCTAACGACGACACCGTCGTTCTGATCCAGAAGCTGGCACGGTTCCAGCCTGCGGGCATCGCGCACCGGTTCTCGCCCGGCATGGCGCTTCAGGACGGCACACTCACCATCGGCGCCTTCGACGTGCCCAGTGGTCGGTTCAATTCGATCCTGGGTTTCCACACCGCCAAGCTCGCCGGCCCCCTGACCGTCAGCGGGACCGGTGTGGTCGACCGGATCGCCTTCAACGAGGTCCTGCCCGGCGGCGGGATCACTGTTGGCGGCACGCTCAACACGTTGGACATCCTTGACAACGCCGAGTTCCGGGGCGCCGAGCGGGGCATCACGGTCGGGCGGAACCTCAATCTCTTCAACACCGGCGCCGACCTGACCTTCGGCCACGGCGCCCAGTTCCACGTCGGCGACAGCCTGGGCGCCGAGCTGCAACTGGCCAAGGGGACCGGCGAGTCGGGCAGCACCGGCGGCACGATCTTTCCCGGCGTCGACGACGTCAGTGTCGCCGTCCGCGGCGACTTCACCCTCGAGGAAGGCAGCTTCCTGACCGTCGACACCGTCGTCCGACCGGTCATCGCCACCGGTACCATCACCGGCGTCGATCAGATCATCGTTGCCGGCGGCAATGCCGGATTCTTCGACTCGACGGGCGTCGTCCTCCCCTGATCCAACGCGCTCCCCGAGATAATCGAACAACCGACGCCCGTGCGAGCACGTTCTCTCGAACAGCTCGCGCGGGCGCCTTTGCATATCTGGATGCGATCACCGCTCTAAAGTGATTTGCTATGGAAGATCACCGACCCGAGAGATCCGCTCACTCGTCGCCGAGTTCGGGCTCACGACCTTCGTAGGCGCGGTAGAAGTTCAGGATCGCCTCACGGAGGGCGGTCGCCGAGGCGGGGTCGGCGGTCTGCTTGCATTTCATGGCGGCGGTCATGACCGTGTGCGCGGCGGTCAGCTTCTTGACGTAGCCTTCCTGGTCGCTCGACTTGATCCGCTGGGCCATGAAGTAGTTGGCGATGACCATCTGGGTGTTGGTGGCGTGCTCTTCCTTGGTCATGACCCAGCGGGCCATTTGGTTGTGCGAGAGCGGGTCGGTCTTGCCGGCGAGCTGCTCAATCTGATCGATGCTCTTGGCGATGGTCTCGAAGTCTTCCAGCATCGCCTCGAATCGGCGCTGATCGCCGTAGATCCCGCAGGGGACCTGGCAGTGGGCCAGGGCGCGGGCGCCCGTCGTGATGACCAGCAGGCTCAGCACGGCGACCGAAATCAGGTTTTTCATGGGGAGGGTCCTCAAAGGATGGAGCAGGGGGGTCCGATGCGCCGGACGACCGCGCGACGCATCGCTCGACTCGGGTCCCGGACACAATCGCCCGGAGACCCCCAATGTAGGCGTTCCCTGCGCCCCAAGCCAGAACCCCGACCGCTCGACCCGGTCACCCCCGCGCAGTCCAACATGGCTGGCTCATGGGGTGAAATCGGTGGCTCTGCCCTTTTCTCGGACAGACGGCGGGTTCGGGTGGCTGGGGACGGGGCCGCCTTGGGGCCAGATCCCGGGGACATCCTCGGTGCGTGAGCCAACCGTTCGGACGATGAGTTGGCCGACTCGAGATCTCGGCCCCGGGGTCTGCTCGCGGCGTTCGCAGTCCCCAGCCACCCGTGCACGGCGCCCGGTGGGTTGGGGCCAATCGAGAGCAACACCAAAACAGCCTTATAAGCCAACACGGCTTTACCCTTGCGAACCAAAGCGTCACCATCGACAATACGCTGAAATAAGCACTCGGCTCGCCCTTGAGCTCCGACGATGTCCGCACGAGGCCTCGATGATGAACGTCCTCCGGATCGAACACCTCAAAGACACGGAACCTCCTAAATTCCGGGTCGTTCGTGCCTCTGATGGTCGATATTCCGATCCCTCCGTCACGATCACCTCGCCACTCGGCTTTCCGGTCGAGGGCCGCGTCACCGACCTGATGGCCGACTTACGATGGTATCTGGAACGATACCTCAAATTCCCGTTACCGCCCAACGACGGAGTCGCCGCGCGAGTGTTGGCCGCCCTCAAGTCTTGGGGCGAGACGGCCTTCAACGAACTCTTCTCGGAAGGTCGGGCCCGCGACTTCTATCGGTCGGCGATCGAAAAGGGTCTCGACAGCCTCTTCATTCAGGTCTCCAGCGACGATCCTCGGATCCTCGGCTGGCCCTGGGAGGCGCTCCGCGATCCGGGGTCTGGGATCCTCTCGGCTCAGTGTCAGATCGAACGGCTCCTCAACCAGCAGCATGATCCCCCGGATCTCCCCGAAGGATTGCCCGACGACCGAGTCAATATCCTGTTGGTCACGGCCCGCCCTTACTCGAAGGAGGGCGATGTCCCCTACCGTTCGATCTCACGGCCACTGGTCGAGCTGGTGCACGAGCAGGACCTGCCCGCGTCGGTGACCGTGCTCCGGCCTCCGACCTTCGACCGCCTCGATGAGCACCTGGGCGAACGTCCGAACTACTACCACATCGTCCACTTCGACGGCCACGGGGGCTTCGGCGCCGACGTCACATCCGAGATGTCGAGGGCGGAGATCTTCGATGCCATCGAAGGTCGGTTGATCTTCGAGAACGAGAAGGGTGAGGAGGACGCGATCTCGGCCGAGCAGTTGAGCACGCTGCTCCGCGAGCACAAGATCCCAGCAGTGGTCCTCAACGCGTGTCGGTCAGCAATGATCGACGACCGCGCGACGGACCCCTTCGCGTCGGTCGCCGCCTCGATGGTCCGGTCGGGCATCCGGAGCGTGGTCGCTAGGCCTATTCGCTCTACGTCGTCGGGGCTCAGGAGTTCCTCCCCGCCTTCTATCGCCGACTTCTTCGAGTCCGGCAACGTGCTCCAGGCAGCGCGCGCGGGACGTCGCCAGATGTACCGCAAACGCGAGCGGATCACCTCCAAAGGCAAGGTCGAACTCCAGGACTGGCTGGTCCCGGTCGTTTATCAGCAGGACCAGGGGATCGACTTCGGCTTCGCGAAGCAGGCGGAGCCCGTCGATCGCGCGGCGCTGTTCGAGGCTCTGCCGGCGGAGGTCCACGACGAAACGCAGACAACCAAGACCATGCCGCACGGCTTCATCGGGCGCGATCGGGCGGTGCTGGAGCTGGAGCGGATGCTCCGTCGCGATCCGGGCGGGATCCTGATCCAGGGGCTCGGCGGGGTCGGCAAGACGACCCTGGCCAAAGGGTTCCTCCGCTGGCTGGCCGAGACCGAAGGTCTCGGGCTCGGCGCCGCCTGGTTCGACTTCCGCGAGATCCGCAGCGCCGAGAGCGTGCTCAGCGCGATCGGCAAGCGGGTCGTGAGCCCCAACTTCGATTCGCTCCGCAAGGAACAGATGATCCCCGCGCTCGTCCCCGTGCTGAAGCGGGAGCGGTTCCTGATCGTCTGGGACAACTTCGAGGTCGTCCGGGGCATCGAGGGGACCGACCGGGTCGGGACGCTCGCGCGGGAGGACCAGGATCTCCTCAGGACGTTCCTCGAGCAACTGCGTGGCGGGAAGTCGAAGATCCTCATCACCAGCCGCGCCGATGAGGCCGACTGGCTCGGCGGGACCACCCATTGCCAGAAGATCCCGCTGGGCGGTCTCCACGGTGAGGAACGCTGGCTCTACTGCGAGACAATCGTCGACGATCTCGGTTTGACCATAGAACGCGACGATGAGGAGTTGGAGAAGCTCCTCGACCTGCTCGGCGGGCACCCGCTGGCGATGCGGGTCATCTTGCCCAAGCTGGAGGGCCGCTCGGCGACCCAACTGGCCCAAGCGCTGTTGAAGAACATCGAGGACCTCAACCTCAGCGCTCAGGAGACCCGGGACCTCGTCACCGCCACGCTCCACCTCGGGATGGAGGTGCTGCCCGCCGAACTCCGCCCGCTGCTCAAGCCCCTCGCCCTCCACGAACAGTATGTTGATGGGGACTATTTGGAGACGATGGCCAAGGTGGTCGACAAAGCCACCTGGGACCGCCCTAAGATCGACCGATTCTTGACCACGCTCGCCTCGGCCGGCTTGCTCCGCGATACGGGACAGGCGGTCTTCGAGATGCACCCCGCGCTCAGCGGCTACCTCCGCGCCGCCCACCCGCCAGACCCAACGCCCGACGGCAGCCTTGACCCCTGGACCAACGCCTTCGTCACCTTCATGGCCACGTTCGCCGACCACCTCACCCCGAAGCCGCTCCACGAGCAGCGGAGCGGCTTCCACTGGCACGAGGCCAACTTCCACACCGCCCGGGACCTCGCCTGCGATGCCAAACAGGTCCAATATCACGCGGCGATCACCCAATCCTTGGCCGCGTACGCGCAGAACACCCACAACTTCGGGCTGGCGGAGACGCTGTTCGGAGAACTCGCGGAGCAATCCCGCCAACTCAACAATGAGAAATATGAGGCCGGGGCCCTCCACCAACTGGGTATGATCGCCCAGGAGAGACGCGATTTCGAACAAGCCGAATCCTGGTATCATAAATCTCTGGATATCAACCTCAAGCTCAACAACCTCCACGGTGCCGCAAGCACCTACGGGGCCTTCGGGGTGGTGAACCTCACCCAACAACGTTGGGTCGATGCAATGGGGTGGTTCCTGAAAGCCGTCCAGGGATTCCTTCAGGCCGGGGATCAGTACCGCGCTCAGGTGATGCTGCAGGCCTTTCCCATGCTGTATCTGTCCGCGTCTCAAGACGACCGCGCCAAGATCGAGCAGATGTGGAACGAGGCGGGCCTGGGACTGGGTCCGTTTCCGAAGCCGGACGACAACCCAGGGAACGGGGAGGCCTCACCCTCATGAACGCCAAGATCGCGAACCTGGACGACGCCACGGCGGTGCGCGTGCTGCGGACCTGGGCCCACCATCAGGCCAACGCCCACGATGCCGGCGCCGACCCGAGCCCCGCCTGGACCCCGGAGTTGGCCCAAGCCCTCCACGAAGCGCCGCCCGAGACCGCCGACACCACCACACCCCCCACCGATGTCGAGCCCACCGAGGGTGACCTCGCCCGCGCCGCCCTCCAAGTCCTCGCCGCCGATTCCGTCCACGGACCGGGCATCGCCTTCCTGCTCAAAGGCGACACCCCGCGCGAATCGTTCTCCATCGACCCCCAGAGCACGATCGCGCTGATCACCGCCTCGACCCTCGCCGTCAAGGTCCTGCTGACGTCCCTGAAGGTCAAGCGAACGTCCACCGGAAAGTGGACCATCGACCTCAACTCCAACGCCGCCTCAACGGATCTCATCACCAGCCTCTTTGGGCTCCTGCTCCGCAAGCCACCAACCGAAGAGAATCAGGACAAGTCAAAGGACGCTGAAGACGAGGCGAAGCCAGAGGAGTAACATCGAGGCTCCGGTGGCACGGTTCAGGTCGACCTTCGGATAGACTCCCGACGACACCTGAGCCGGGGTCTGCTCCGCTGCGCTCGCAGTCCCCAGCCACCCATCGCGTTGCCTTCCGGTTCATGAACACAACCTCGAGCGAGAGACGACGATCATGGCCCCCATCCCCCTGACCGTCGTGATGATGCTCGCGTCGGCGGTCGTCGAGGCGTCGGAGTTCGACATAGACGTCCCCGCCGTACCGGCGCCCGAGGCCTGGCAGGAGTTCCGCGTCTTCATCTGGCAATATCGGACCGACGCCCAACGCGACGCGGACCTCTACGAATCACACGGCTTCCGCGCCTTCCACATCGACCGCGGCGCAGGGCAGGGGGATCGCGTCGCCTGGGCCAAGCAACGGGGCTGGCCCTACTACGTCGACCACGCCGCCGACAAGGGGATCCTCCACCTGACCTCCCGGACCGGCCTCGACGATCTGCCCCGCGACGGGTCGCTCGCCGCACGACCGTTCAGCCTGGCCGATCCCGAAACCATCCAGCGCCTCAAAGGACACCTCGACGCCAACATCGCCGCCACCCGCGATGGCCCCGTCGCCGCCTACGCCTTCGACGACGAGATCAGCCTCGGTACCTTCAACGCCCCCATCGAAGTCGACGCCAGCCCCGCCTCCATCGCGGCCTATCGACGCTGGCTCAAAGACGCTTACGCAACCACCGACGCCCTCAACCAGCGTTGGGGAAGCCGTTACGCATCTTTCGACGCCGTCGAGCCCACTAGCTTCGAAGGTATACGCCCAAGCAACAACCGACCGCCGATCCTCGACTGGAACCTCGCCCCCTGGATGGACTGGCGACGGTTCAACGACCACCAGTTCGCCGCTTGCCTGGCCACCTTGACCCGCCACGCCAATACACTCGACCCATCAACGCCTGCCGGGTTCGTCGGCGGCCAGCAGCCCGCCCCCTACGGCGGGTTCGACTACGCCCAAATCACCCGAGCTGTCCAGTGGGCCGAGTGCTACGACATCGGCGGCACCAACGAGATCCTCCGCTCATTCTGGAAACGCGACCGACGCCCCCACGTCCAGACCTGGTTCAGCGCCGGCGATGCTCGGGTCGATGCGTGGTTCCTCTGGTACTACCTGCTCCACGGCAACCGAGGCGTGATCGCCTGGCCCGATCGCGGTGGCCGACCCTGGTTCCGACCCAAAGGTCGAGACGCCGTCGACCCGGTCATCGCCGCCAACGCCAAGACCCTCGACGAGATCCAAGGGCCGCTCTCCCGAGCGATCCTCGACCCCGAGGCGCGGTTCGAGGCCGACCCGATCGCGCTGTTGTACTCGCACCCATCGGTCCAAGCCTCCTGGGCGCTCGACACCACCGCGCACGGCAAGACCTGGCCTCGACGCTCCTCCAGCCTGGATAACACCTGCCAATCGCTGGGCAAGAACCGCGTCGCCTGGTGCAAGCTGCTCGAAGATTGCGGATATCAATACGAGATCGTCGACGCCAATGACGTCGAGGCCGGCGCCCTACTCGATCGGGGATACCGCGTCCTGGTCTTGGGCCGAGCCCTCGCGCTGTCCGATGCGACCTGTCAAGCGATCCGCCGGTTCGTCGAGGCCGGCGGCACCGTCATTGCCGACCACCTGACGGCGCTGCTCGACGAGCGCGGAGTCGGTCGAGGCGATCGGGGCGGCCTGGATGACCTCTTCGGCCTCCGTCGCGACGAGTCGCGCGGCTACTTCGACGGACAAACCCTCGCCGAAATCGACGGAGAACGCTATCGAAGCCCGTTCCTCGACCGACTCCGCCATGACCCCGCGCGAGCGTATCGCGGTGCGCCGGTCATCGAACGCGGAACGACCGCGACGACGGGTCGAGCGCGAGACCGGATCGGGTCGGCCGATGTGGTCATCGAGCGGTCGGTCGGCCCAGGGTTGGCCATCTACCTGAACCTCTCGCCGGTGCCTTACTATGATCACCATGTCCGGCTGGGCGAACCGGGCCAGGCTTGGCGCGACCTGGTCAGCGAGGTCCTGACGCGGGCCGAGCTCCGGCCGTTTGCTCGCGTGCTCGACCGGGATGGACGCGTCGTGCCGATGGCCGAGGTCGTCCGTTGGCGTCGAGGCGCTCGGCTCGTTGTGGGTGTCGTGCTCAACCCGACCCGGCAGGGGTCGATCTCCAGCCTGGGCGCTGTGGCTGGTTTCGATCGCGAGCCTTTCGACGTGACCCTGGCCTTCGACAGACCTTTGACGAACGTGGTCAACCTCCGGACCGGCCAACGCCTGCCCGATGGTCGCGCGATCGATATCCGCTGGACTCCTTGGCAGGCCCTCCTCTTCGAAACGGATCAACCGAGCGACTAACCATTGAGGTCAATCATGAGCATCGGATCTCGTAAACTACCGTTCGTGCTGCTGGCGACGGTCCTCAGCTTGGCCATCGGCGTCGGCCTGGGCGTGGCGGCCTCGTCGTCGGGCACCTCGGACCCCCGAGAGACGATGCTCTCGCCGGCGATCCCGGCCGACGACACCTTCGGCGCGGTCGTCGGAGTCACACCGCTGCCCGAGGCCGCCGAGCAACCGCGTGACGGGGCCAAGGTGGTCATCGACTTAGTCTCGCGCAGCCCCAAAGCGAACGTGGTCAACACGGGCATCCGTAAGCTCGGCCGGTTCCTCAACATCCACGCCGCTGCCGGCGCCGAGCCGACCCAGCTCGATATGGTCGTCGTGCTCCACGGCCCGTCCACCCTGGTCGCGCTCGATCATGAAGCATACGCCCAAGCCACTGATTCGCCGACCAACCCCAACCTTGAGCCGATCCAGCGGCTCGGCGACCTCGGCGTCCGCTTCCTCGTCTGTGGCCAATCCCTGGCCCACTCGGGGTTCACGCCCGACCAGGTCGCCGAGGACCACGTCACCGTCGCCGTCTCCGCCTTCACCAGCATCGTGAACAAGCAGGCCGAGGGATACAGCTATCTCCCCATGAATTGATTGATTAGACATTGAATCCGGGATCCGCTCCGAACTCGACGCATGACACTCCGCTCACGTCTTCTGGACCCGGTGTCCGTTGACGTCCTAGCCTGTACAATTGGGTTGATTGAGACGAACGGACGAGGGGAGCTTTCGGGATCTCGAGCCAGGGGAACGGGGTGGCCATGAGCGTGGTGTCGGACGATGGGATCGGGCTCGACGTAACGTCATTACGCGGCGAGTTCCCGGCCTTGGATCAGGAAGTCCACCCCGGCTATCCGCTGGCCTACCTGGACAGCGCCGCGACCAGCCTCAAGCCACGCGTCGTTCTCGAGGCGGTCCGCGCCTACGACGCCGAGTACCCGGCCAACGTCCATCGCGGGATCCACCGGCTCAGCGAACGAGCCACCGAGGCCTTCGAGAACGCCCGGCATCAGGTGGCCCGCTTCCTAGGCGTCAACGACCCCGATTCGGTCGTCTTCACCGGCGGCTGCACCGACGGGATCAACCTCGTCGCCCAGAGTTGGGGGCGCGCCCAGCTCAGGCCCGGCGACCGGATCCTCCTGACGCTCCTGGAACACCACTCCAACATCGTCCCTTGGCAGATGGTCGCCGAGGCCACCGGCGCATCGGTCGAGTTCGTCGGGCTCGATGGCGACGGCCGACTCGACCTCGACGACTTCCGCGCCCGGCTCAACGGCCCCGGCCCGGTCCGGATGCTCGCCCTGACCGGCATGTCCAACGTCCTGGGCGTGGTCCCACCGGTCGACGCCCTCGTCCAAGAAGCGCACCGGGTCGGCGCCCTCGTGCTGGTCGACGCCGCCCAAAGCGGGCCGCACCTGTCGGCCCCCAACAGCCCGGCCCACGATGCCGACTTCTTCGTCCTCTCGGGACACAAGCTCTGCGGTCCCAGCGGGATCGGCGCCCTCTGGGGGCGTCGCGAGTTGCTCGAGGCGATGCCTCCCTCTCAGGGTGGTGGCGGCATGATTGGCCGGGTGACGACCGAGGGCTCGACCTGGGCCGACCCGCCGGCCAAGTTCGAAGCGGGCACACCCCCGATCGCCCAGGCGATCGGCCTGGGCACCGCCTGCGCGTTCCTCGACCGCGTCGGCCGACCGGCCATCGAGCGCCACGAGCGCGAGTTGCTCGAACACGCCCATCGGGTCCTCCCTGAAATCCCCGGCTTCCGCGCCCTCGGCCCCTTCGCGCAGTCGACGCTGCCCGAGGATCTCGGCGGGATCATCAGCTTCACTGTCGAGGGGGTCCATCCGCACGACCTGGCCCAGTTGATCGACCGCGCCGGGGTCGCCCTCCGGGCGGGCCACCACTGCGCCATGCCGTTGCACCAACACCTGGAGATCGCCGCGTCGGCGCGGGCCAGCCTCTTCCTGTACAATACGGTGGAGGAGGTGGATCGCTTGGCCTTGGCGATCCGCCAGGCCCGCAAACTGTTCCGACTCGACCCTTGAGGATCGCCTCGTCCCGGGGTCTTGGAATCGAGATCCTCATGTTCGACGACCCGATGTATCGCGAGGAGATCCTCGACCACGCTCGATCGACCGACTTTCGCGGCCAGCTCGACCCGGCCGACCATCAGGCCGAGTTGGATAATCCGCTTTGTGGGGATCACCTCCAAATCACCCTCCGCATCGACGACCAAGGCCGCATCGACGCGATCCGCTACGACGGCCATGGTTGCGCCATCAGCCTGGCCGCCGCCTCCATGCTCGCCGAGCATGTCGAGGGCCGATCCCTCGTTGAGGTCCGGGAGATGTCCAGCGAAGCGATGATCGAGCTACTCGGGATCCCCCTGACGCCCCTCCGCATCAAATGCGCCTTGCTGGCCTGGCGCACCCTCCAGCACGCCATCCCGGCCCAAATCAACGCATACGCCCACCCGCACAACGGCGTCAAAGCCTGAATCCGCCTGAACCCAAACGTGTTGTGCAATCCCCAACTGGCTCAGAGAGTTGGAGAGACGATCACCCAAGGGGATTTCATGCGTGATCGTGCCGAACGCTTCCTCCGCGACGCGAACGTCCCGGACGCTTCGTTCCGTTCCGCTTGGGGCGAGCCTTGCGCGAGAGGACCAGGATCGCGTGGGCCAGCAAGGCGAGTGTGACGTGTCGATACCAGCCGGTCCAACTTCGGACCTCATAGTCGAACAGGCCGACAGCGCGACGGGCCTCCTCGATCGCGCGATCCATCGCCATCCGTGCATCGAGGACCTCCGTCAGTTGCGCGCGGGTGGTTCGCTTCGGCCCGAAGGCGAGAACAAATTCCAACTGGTCGGGCGTCTCGGCTCGACGGCGAATCAACACCCAGCGCTGCCAGGCCGGGCCGGAATCCCCGTCGATCGGTTGCCAGGCCCAAGCGTCTTGAGGGGCGTCGGGATCTTCCGAACGACGTGAGGCGGACTGCCAGGCCCGCTTCGGCAACGACGCGGCCAAGTCGGTCAGCGACTCCTGCTGCCCGTCGACAGTGACTGACCGATCAGTCGCGACGGCCAGGGCGTAGGGACGTTCCTGCTTCTCCAACCATCGGCGAAGGTGCGTGTCACTTCCAAAGACCTCGCCGCCACAGACCCAACGGGACGGGACCTGCCTCGCGATCGCGTCCTCGAGCATATGTCGTCCCAACCGGGGCTTGGTCTGGAATCGGACCTCGTCGGGAATTCCCACTTTTCCTCGGCGCTCCCGATCCTCGGTCCAACTCCGGGGCAAATAGAGGGCCCGGTCGATCAGGGCAGTGCCGAGCCGGCTCCGATAGGCCAAAAAGACACCGATTTGACAATTCTCGACCCGTCCGTTCGACCCGACACGCTGCTCGGCCACGCCGGCCGAGTGGGTCCCCTTCTTGGGCAGAGCGACCTCATCGAGCACGAGCACCGCATCGGGGTCACCGAGACCGGCCACGACATAGTCGTCGAGGTCGTCGCGCACCGCATTGGGATCCCACTCGGCGCGGCCCAGCAGGTGCTGGACGCCGTAGGGCGTGGCGTTCCCCAATTGCTCGGCCAGTTGCCAGGAGTTCTTGCGCGGGACCGGGCTAAGCAGGCCCAGCAGGTACGCCCGCACGCGCTGACGCGCCTCGCTGCGCGCGAACCGCGGCCCGATCTGTTGGACGACCCGGTCCAACTCCGCGCCCCAGGGCGAATCCGCTTCGACGTGAGACGTGGTCGACACGGGTCGGACGGCATCGATCGACGTGCGAGACATGATGGCCCTCCGGGAACAAAGCATCCAGGAGTTATCGTAGAACCGCTGGCCCTTATCTACAACGGAGTCGAAACGTACCCGTGTGTGCCCACGAACGACGAGTCGCATGATTGGTACGCATCCGCCAACACCTCATGGGTGGGATCGACACGACCGAAGACGACCTTTCACGACCCGACCCACCACTGCGGAGGACAAACCCGACGATGCCCATCCTGACGGTCACGCGGCTCCGACTCCGCTCGATCCGATTTCTCCCCGAATTTTTGTTGCGATCCCAGGCTATCTTCAAGCAAACGCGGTCGCCCCAAGGGAACCTCGGCGTGAAGCTACGCAAGACCAAGGGCCTGGCATTCTGGACCTTGACGGCCTGGGACTCTCCCCAGGCGATGGTCCAATTCGTCCGGGAACCTCTCCATTTTCGAGCGATCCCGATGCTCGACCATTGGTGTGATCAAGCCGCCACGGTCACCTGGTCCAATCCGACCGAGGTCTGGCCCTCTTGGAATCAGGCCGCCGCCAGGCTCGGCAACGCGGGACAACTCTACGAACTCACACGCCCCTCACCCGAACACGCGTCCGGCCAACTTATCACAAACTGAGCCATCTGTGCGACATGACTCGATCCGGCAACGATCCGGTGCAGTACGTTCATGCAGGAGACCCCGACGCCCGAATCCAGGCGCCTCGTCGAGACGAACCCACCATTGGCAGGCCGAATCCTCGATGTTGCCCTGCAGTCGTGGGTCGGCCATATCGGATACGTCGAAGTCCGCCCTTGTCGCGGACCCCAACGCACCTCGACATTTCGGGAGAATCGCATGCGCTTTCGCATCGTGACCGCCGTCATCTTCGCAACGGTCCTGACCGGATCCCTCAACACGCCCCGAACGGCGTCGGCTCAGGACGACATCGTCGCGACGGCCGTGGCCAACGGTTCGTTCACGACGCTGGCCAACGCCCTGACCGCCGCCGACTTGGTCGATGCCCTTCAAGGACCCGGTCCCTTCACCGTCTTCGCCCCCAACGACGAAGCCTTCGCTCAGCTCGGCGATGAGATGCTGGAGGACCTCCTCAAGCCGGAGAACCGAGAGCAACTGACCACGATCCTGACCTATCATGTGGTCTCCGGTCGTGTGACCGCCAGCCAGGCCTTCGGGCTCGACGCGGCCCAAACCCTCAGCGGTCAGCGGTTGAGCCTGGACCGTGATGGGACTCGACTGCGCGCCGACAATGCTCGTGTGATCACCACCGACATCGTTTGCAGCAACGGGATCATCCACGTGATCGACAACGTCTTGCTGCCGAGCCTGAAGTCGATCCCCGAGGTGGCCACCGAAGCCGGCTCGTTCACAACGCTGCTGGCCGCGCTCCAGGCCGCCGGGCTCGATCAGGTCGTCGCCGACAACGACGCCGAGTTTACCGTCTTTGCCCCCACCGATGAAGCGTTCGCCAAGCTCGGTGACGAGACGATCCAGACGCTGCTGCAGCCGGAGAACCGGGACCAATTGAAGGCCATCCTAACCTATCACGTCGTTCCCGGTCGGATCTACTCCGATGACGCCGCCCGAGTCGGTCGCGCCACCACCGTGCAGGGCATGGACGTGACCGCCGAGATCACCGGCGACGGGCTTCTGATCAATGAGAGCGCGGTTGTCGCCTCGGACATCCAGGCGACCAACGGGGTCATCCACGTCATCGACACGGTCCTGCTGCCGCCGAAGATGGACGCGAGCGCGGCCTTGGCGATGCTGGCCGACGCGGTCGGCATGGGTGCCCCGGCATATAACCGAGGCGACGCCCACACCTGTGTCCGCGTTTATCAAAAGGTGATGTCCCAGCTCATCGAGACCGGCGCAGACAGTCTGCCCCAGTCAGGGATCAACGCGTTGCAGTCGGCCATGAACCGCGCCGAGCACGCCGGCAACGAGTTCGATCGCGCCTGGATCCTTCGCAACGGGATCGATCGGGCCGTGGCGATCTTCCGGAGCGATCGCCGGTCGATGTCGACGCGCATCGACCGCTGAGCCACCACGGACCGGCCCCACCGATCAGAGGCCATCTCTCCCCAATTCCGGCTGTGCGGACCCCGTCGTCCGCGGATGAGGATCCCGCGACCGAGGCTCGGTGGCGGGATCCTCGCGTGCTTCACCTGGGCCGTGTGTGGGCTGGAACGGAGCGAGCCCGATCCCGGTGGACGCAGCGAGGCCCAGGAATGATCCCAAGGCCAGCACAAATGCACCGAATCCACGTTGCAGGACGCGGCTAGAGATGTGGAGGGCGATCCGCTGGCCGATCACCATGCCACCTAACGAGGCAACGACCAGCCAGGCCGTCCGCGTCGGGACGAGTTCGATCTCTTGGAGGTGCCCGGCCAGTCCGGCAACGGCGTTGGCACCGATGATCGCCAAAGACGCTCCCACAGCGCGACGGACCTCCACGCCGGCCAGCGTGACCAAGGCCGGCACGATCACGAACCCGCCGCCGACGCCGAGGAACCCGGTCAAGGCCCCAGTAGCTCCGCCGACGGCCAAACAGCGTTTGATCCCCAAGGCAGCCTCGGCGTCCGGTTCGATCAGGTCGCGAGCGGGCCCGTTCCTCTTTGGCACGCTTTCCGAAGGGTTTGGAGGTCCGTCGGCCTTCGAAGGCTGGGCAGGGGGACGTCCTCGGAGGATGGTCCCGAGTCCTGAGGCGATCATCAAGCCGCCATAAAGCCCCAAGACCAGGCGCGGGCCGATCAGATGGGTCAGGTGCGAGGCAAGATACGCCGCGGGCATCCCGGCGACGCTGAAGGCCAACGCCTCGCGATAGGCGAAGCCGCCGTGACTGGCATGGACGATCGCGCCGACGACGCTGGTGACGGCCACCACCACCATGGCCTGGCCGATCGCCTCAGGCACCGAGATCTGGGCGACGACCACCAGGATTGGCAGCAACAGGATCGTCCCGCCCGCACCCAGCAGGCCCAGGCAAATCCCCACCGGCACCGTCAAGGCGACGGCGATCGTTTCACCCTCGGTCATCTCGTCTCCTCGCCGGGTGTGGGTGTGCCCGATCACCTCAGGCTCGGAGTCCCGCACGCGTTCTGTCGGCTACAATTGTGACCCAAGCTCACGCGCTGATCCAGGGTCACGCGGTTTTGCCGAATCAGATCACGATCCCGACGAGAAAGAAGATCACGATCCCGATCAGGATCAACATGAATCCGATTCCGTAACGAGGCGCTGTCCTCGGCAACCGGACGCCGTTGAGCCAGAGCAGGCTGAGGGCCAAGAGCGGGACGAACCAGGCACCGAGCGTCGCGTAAACGCGCTGCACGTCGCGGAAGGGAAGCCCAAGGCCCACGATCGGGATCAGGGCCAGGGCGACCTGGAAGCGTCGATACGCCCGGGACTTCCGCAAGGCCGCCCCGTCAGGACGATCGGCCAATTTCTGGGACCTTCGCAATCGCCAGATGTCGGCGAAGAGATAGGGAACCGCTTGCCAGACACCCAGCAGGCTGCTGAAGACGGCCGCCCAAGCCCCCAAGAGGAAGGCCAAACGGACCGCCGGGCCGATCGGTCCGGCCTCGGCACGCAACAGTGCCCCAATCTCGACCAGCAGCGATGCGCCGCCACCTTGAAGTCGTCCCAGGCTTGCCCCGATCACGACCATGGACAGGCCGAACAGGGCGGTCACGCCATAGCCGCAAGCCAAGTCGATCCGACAGGAAGGCAGCGCCGAGGTCTCGGTCCGACCCGCCTCAGCGATCCAGTAGCCGTAGCCCAGAATCGTCAAGGTCCCGCCCACCCCGCCGATCAGGGCGATCGTCCAGCCTGACCCTCCATCGCCGATCCGAGGGATCTGCGGCACGACCAAGCCGTTGAGGACCTCGGGCCATGATCCGACCAACCAGATCGCCACGCTCAAGGCGATCACGAACATCAGGCCCACACAGGCCGACATGATCCGTTCGAAGGCCTCAAACCGACTGACCCGCAAGAGGATCAGACCGAGCACGCTGTGCAGGATCCCATAGATCACCTTGTCCTGGACCGGATTGGAGCCCGGCAACGGCACCAGCGCGTGCGCCGCGGCGCCGCAGGCGCTCATCAAAGCCACCGCGACGGTCATGCTCCAGAAGAGCAGATAAATCAGCAGGAGTTCGATCGACCAGCGACCCAACTCGCCAACACACCCCTCCAGGTAGGTGCGCCCTGTGGCCAATTGCCAACGGGCCAGTCCTTCGGTGACGACCCACTTCATCGCCGCGCCGAGCACGACGGCCCAGAGGATCGCGGTGCCCAACTCGCCGCCGGTGAAGGCGGCCGTGGCCAAGTCTCCCGCGCCGACGCCGGTGGCCGCCACCAGCAGACCCGGCACGATGATCGTCCACATAGCGCGGAGCCCCATGGCCTCCCCCCCGATTCGGTCATCGTCCGAGATCGAGCGAGACTGGATCCAGGCCAATCAACTGGTGATGCCTTTAGTCAACTGCATGAACGCCGTTTCCAGATTGATCTCATCTTCCTTGAAGGTCGTGACCATGAAATCGTTCTGGATGAGAAGCTTGTTGAGGTGGGCATATTCGATGGTCTCGGGGGTCAGTCGGACCACCAGGACATCGGTCCCCTCGCGGTCGGAGACCTCCTCGACCTCGGGCTGGACGCGGAGCAGGTCGGCAGCCTCGTCGCGGCGATCGGCCACGGCGATGTTGAGCAGGATCTCCGTGCGGACCTGCTTCATGACCTCGTCGACGGGCCCGTTGACGACGAGCTGGCCCTGCTCGATGATGCCGATTTTGTTGCAGATGTCGGCCAACTCGGGCAGGATGTGGCTGGAGACGAGGATCGTCTTGCCCATCTTCCGGAGTTCTTTGAGCAGGGCACGGATCTCGATCCGCGCCCGGGGGTCGAGGCCGGAGGCCGGTTCGTCGAGCAGCAGGACCTTCGGGTCGTGGAGCAGGACCCGCGCCAGGCCGAGCCGCTGGGTCATCCCCCGCGAGAGGCTGGTGACCAGCTCATCGCGCTTGTAGGTCAGGTCGACCAACTCGAGCACGTCCTCGCTGATCTTACGGCGATCCGGCCCATTGATCCGGTAGGCCGCGGCGAAGAATTCCAGGTACTCGATGACCTTCATATCGTCGTAGACGCCGAAGAAGTCGGGCATGTACCCGACGACGCGCCGGATCTCCTTGGGCGCGTTGTAGATCGAGTAGCCGCAGACGCTCGCCTCGCCGAAGGTCGGGTTGAGCAGCGTGGCCAGGATCCGCATGGTCGTGGTTTTGCCCGCGCCGTTGGGGCCGATGAACCCATAAACGTCGCCCGGCTCAAGCTTCAGATTGAGCCGATTCAACGCGTACAGATCGCCGTACATTTTGGTCAGTTCTTGGGTCTCGATCATGACGGTCGTGCCCTGCTCTGGATGGGTTCGTGGCGTGGAGGAATCGGGGTCCGGGACAATCGCCTCGAGCGACCGGTCCAAACAGTCCTGTCGGGGACCGTCGATCAGATCGCGGCGAGGGCGTGGGGACGAGACGGGGACGACGCGCTCACTCGAACGACTCGTCGACCGGCAAGAGGACGCGGAGCACGGTCGACTGTTCGGAGGGGAATTGGTCGGGCGCGTCGACGACGGCCAACGAGGCTCCGGATCCCGGAATGCTGGCGATCAGGACCGCGTGCCCCAGTTGCAATTGGCCACTAAGGTCCAGATCGGCCAGCGCGTTGCTCTCGGGGATCACCTCCTCATCGCCCAGTTCGCGGCGCAGGCCGACGATCCGGACCAAGTCGTTCCAACGCAACACCGTCGACGGGTTGAACTCGCTGTTCTGGGAGCCCTGCCGCTCGTTCCAGAGATCGTTGAGATATCCGCGGATGAAGCGGGGGTTGGGGTCCTTGAGTTCGACCTGGACCGTTTGCCCCACCTCAAGCGTGCCGAGGTCGTAGAGCGAACGCCCGTAGGCCAGCACCGCCGACTCGAGCGGCACGGCCGTCATGTTGCTCAGGGTGCCGACCAAGCGGTTGCCGTCGGAAACCAACTCGGCACGGACCACCTCGGGCGCGGTGTCGTACCATTGTCCGTAGAAGCAACGGGTGCTCCAGATCGGAACCCGAACGCCTCGGACCGATTCATACTGACCCTCGGGTGTGTAGCGATAGCCACCTCCGCCGAAGGTCAAGCCCCGACTGGTGTTGTCCATGCCTCCGTAGCCGCCGCCCGGCCGACCGAACCAACTGAGGACCTGTCCGCCGACGGTCTGTCCGGCCCCCTCGGTGTTGGCCTCTTCCAATGAGCCGACCGAAACGGCCGTCGGCCGATCCTCGGCTGGATCGAGCAGCGTGTGCGGGATCATTGAGACGTCATAGCTGCGGTTCTCCGGGCTGAACAGGTTGGCGAAGGTTGTGCCGCGAAGGACCCCGCGGGTCGCATCGATATCAACAACGTCGATCTTATTGACACGCAGATCCGTCCCCTTGAACGTGTAGGCCGCCCAGTAGGCCAATGCGCTGACGACGATCACCAGGGTCGGGAACGTGATCCAGGTCAGTTCCATCCGACCGACGACCTTCTTCAGGAAGAAATAGTCGCCCGGACCGATCAGAAGAATGTAAATAAAGATGAATA
This sequence comes from uncultured Planctomycetia bacterium, assembly GCA_964609385.1. Lineage (GTDB taxonomy): Bacteria > Planctomycetota > Planctomycetia > Isosphaerales > Isosphaeraceae > CAZSSM01. Next base: position 15,675 of record CAZSSM010000057.1, on the reverse strand, counting down.
GGGCTACCCAACCGAACCCGATCAGCTTGACGCCCGGGAACTGCTCCAGGCCGCTCCGGATCAGGGTCGTCAAATCGTTCTGGTAATCCTGATAAATGGAGCGGGACACCCGCTCCTGCTGGAGTTCGAGGGCTTCCAGGTCGGGCTGACGGAGGTCCAACGCGCGGACCCAAAACCCGACCCGATCGTTCCAGTCGGCGAACGGCTTGAGGTCGACGTCCAGGCCGACCAGGGTCACGCGGCCGAACCCATATTTGCCCCGGATCAAGACCGGCGTCTTGGGCGTGGGATCCAGCGCGCGGCCGCCACGCGACTCCATCTGATCGAAGACAGTCACCTCGATCGGATCCCCGTTGATCGGGACGATCTGCGAACTGGCATCGACGAAATCTTCCAACGTTCCCAAGGAGGCTAGACGTTGGCGACCCGTCGGTACGGCCGGCAGCAGGGGCTCCAACGGGCTGTCCAGAACCGCCTGCCAGTTCTCGCCAATGGCCAGCACCAAGTGACCGCCACGCTCGACCCACTGGCGGAGCGGCTCGCCCCGGCCCGCGTTGAGCAACCGCATCACCGAGTCGTCATTGGTGTCGATCACCACGGCGTTCATGCCGTCGTAGCCAAGCGGGTTGCCGGGCAGGCCATCGGGCATCTCAGCGGCGGCCACGACGACCCCGGAACGCAGGTTGTTCTCGGCCGGGATGTAGCCCGGCTCGTTAGGGATATCCGAGACCCCTCGGGGCTGGCCGGCCGTGAGCACGATCGTCTGACCCGACACCATCGGATCGTAACGTCGAAGGGTCAGGTCGTTGATCCGAAACGAGATCGACCGTCCCTCCTCCGGAATCGCTCGTAGTTGCGGCTGCGAGATCCCGGTACCGCTCCGGAAGTAAAGGGGGACGTTCCGCGCCACCCCGGGCGGGAGCTGTACGGTCCGTCGGGTGACCGTTGGGACGTCCTGATCGTCCCGAACGATCAGCTCGATCGCCCCGCGAAAACCTTCCGGGCCGGCCTCCAGATTGGCCCACGCCGGTGTCCAACGGCCAATCTTGAAGATCCCCTGATAGCCGACACGCAGCGAGACCAGCGAGATTGGGGCTTTCTGTTCCTGGGCCTGGACCGAACTCGGACCAGCACCCAGGATCACCCCGACGAGCACGATCACGAGGATCAACGATCGTCCCCAAAAGCTCCTGTGGGACGACGGTGTGAGCGAGGATTCCTGGTCGTGGCGGGCGCGGACTGGCGCGAACATCGGTGACCGTCTCCCAAAGCGCGTGGGGCGTCGCGAGCCGGCCGATGAGCCGAGGGCCGGTCTGTCGCAAGTCGAGGGTGTTATGCACGCACGGGGATCACGCGTCGGCGATGCCCGCGTCTCGTCGCGTTGACCACTGTTTCGCGGTCGACTTTGGAATTGTTCGGCGGCCACGAGTCGGCCCGAACCCTTCGCAAACGGCCGATCTCATCCAAGCAGATGACGGTTGTCGGACCCTCACCACTCTGTGACATCCTGGCGGCGATGTCCACTCCCCACCCTCGGAAACCCGGGTGGCCCGACGAACGGTCCAAGATCCCCTCGATTCTAGAATGTCGCGACCGGTCTCGACGCTTGTCGGTCCGTCATCAGCCGTTCAGAATGAGGCCGCCGAATCCGACAAGACGGGTCCGGATTCCTCGAACCCGGCCTAGGACCCGTTCTAGGCCGTCTCTCCCGACTTCTCAGACCCTTCGAGGCTCCCCACTCATGAACCACCACTCTCGACTCGCGATCGCCCGGCGCGCGATCGCCTTGGGCCTCCTGATCGCAGGGCTCTCGCAACGTCCAACGCTCGCCCAGCAAGACGAAGAAACCGCTCCGACGCCGGAGGACGTTCGCTTCAACCAAATTCAAGTCATCGGAACCCATAACAGTTATCACCTCGCACCGTCGGCCGAAATGATGGGCCTCTTGGCCCAGATCCGACCGGAGCTGGTGATCGCGCTGGACTACACCCACCGGCCGCTGGCCGAACAATTCGGGCGGCTTGGGATCCGTCAGATCGAGCTGGACGTCTTCGCTGACCCGGACGGTGGGCGGTTCGCCGAACCGAAGGCCTACACCCGACTCCGGGAACAAGGCTTGCCCGCCCCCGAACCCGACGAAAGCCTGGCTGAGCCGGGTCTGAAGGTGCTCCACGTTCAGGACATCGACTACCGGACGACAACCCCCACGTTCCGCTCGGCCTTAAAGCAGATCCGGGCTTGGTCACAGGCCAACCCCCGCCACGTCCCGATCACCGTGCTGGTCGAGTTGAAGGACGGGGCTTATCCCGAGCTAACCGAACCGTATCCCTTCGATGCCGAGCAACTCGAGACGGTCGATCAGGAGATCCAGGCGGTCTTCGAGCCCGAGGAGGTCTTCACCCCCGACGATCTTCGAGGCGATGCCGAGACCCTGCCCGAAGCGATCCGGACCCGTGGCTGGCCCCGACTCAACGAGGTCCGGGGGCAAGTGCTCTTCGCCTTGGACAACGGCGGACCGATCCGCGACCTCTACCTGGAGGGTCACCCCGCGCTCCGAGGCCGGATGCTCTTCGCCGACGCGGGCGAACCGGACCATCCGGCAGCCGCCTTCTTCAAGCTCAACAACCCGATCGCCCAGGGAGAACGGATCCGACGCCTGGTCGCCGACGGGTTCATCGTCCGGACCCGCGCCGACGCCAACACCGCACAGGCGAGGACCAACACGACCGGCCAGCGCGAAGCGGCCCTGGCCAGCGGAGCCCAGTTCGTTAGCACCGACTACCCCGAACCCGACTCGCGGTTGAGCGCCTACCGCGTTCAGTTGCCTGGGGGTGCCGCGGCGCGGCCCAACCCGGTCAGCGGCGACCCGAGCCTGGACGGCATCGATCTCGAATCGGGCAAACCCCTCAAACCCGACGTCGCCTTCCCTCCGATCGGCGGACAGGGCGAGCAGGAGCCTCCCCAACGCTGATCCCGACGTCCTCGCGCAGGGAAGGGGGAGGGAGAACCCGGACTCACCGAGCTTCCCCCCGACAACCTGACCTCAAGCCATTCCGAGCCGGGTAGGCCATCATTGGGGTGAGCCAACCGACCGGCTCGGATCAATCGAGCGCGTTGAGGCGTTCGCGGAGTTCGCGAGCCTCCTGATTCTCGGGATCGGCCCGGAGGATCGTGTCGATCAGCGGTTCGGCCTCGTCGGCCCGATCCAGGGCGACCAGCGAACGGGCCAACTTGAGCTGGATCCCGCGCACGTCGAGTCCGCGACCGCCCAGCTCGAGGGTGACGCGGTACTCGTCGACGGCCTCCTCGTGCGCCCCCTGCGCGGCCAGGGCGTCGCCGAGCACATAGTGTGTCGAAGCGTCGTAGACCTGGATGTAGAGGCATTCACGGGCCCATCGCTCGGCCTCGGCGAACTCCCCGCGCTCGAGGTGACGTTCGGCCAAAGCCTTGCGGACGTCCAAATCGTCGGCATCGTTGGCGGCCAGCAACGTCAGGTCACCGAGGAAGGCGGCCTGATCCTCCTGCCGGAGATGGATCCGAGCCAGCCCGGCGATCCACTTGCTGTTGTAGGGGTCGTCGCGACGGGCCAGTTCGTAAAGCGCCTCGGCCTCGCGAAGTCGGTTTCGCTTCAGCAGGAGCTTGGCCAGCAGGTCGACGACGCGCGGGTTGGGGCGATCGAGGTCGAGGGCCGGCTCAAGGACTTTCAGGGCCGACTCCTCGTCACCGATCAGCTCGAAGAGGCGGGCCTTGACATAGCTGGCCAGCGGGTGGGCCGGCTGGAGTTCCAGGGCTTTGTCGGCGAAGGGGCGGGCCTCACGGTAGGCGCGTCGGGCGAGGTTCTCGAAGGCCATCTGCGCGTTGAGGTCTGGGTCGTCGGGCTTGGCCGCGAGCAACCGCTGGAGCTGGGAGTAGGGGGTCGGCTCCTGGTTCTCCTCGCGGGTCCGAATCTTGGAGACGACTTCGTCGAGGAACTTCAGGTAGTCCGCCTCGAAGTCCTCGACGGGCACCTCGAAGCAGTGCTCGACGGCCTCGGGGGTGGTCAGTCCGAGTCGGTACGCCTCCAGCATCTCGGCCAGCGCCGTTTCACCGAAGCGACCGACCATGTACTGAGCGTAGAGCTGCGCTTGGCAATAGGCCAACTGACGCTCGTCGGGCTCCTTGGGCCGGATGAAGCCGAGGTTGATCGTCTCCAGGTCGAGCAGATCGCGGCGCGGAACGCGGTCGAGCAGCAGGGTGTTCCAGGCCTGGGGTCGCGGGTAGCCCTCGCTGTCGACGGCCAGGGCCTCGGTGTACCAGTGGGGGATGTTGAAGTTGGTCTGCTGCAAGGTGATGACGTGGACGACCTCGTGCTTGAGCACGCGGGCCCAGTTGAAGGGCTTGCGGGTCGCACGAGGGCTGGCCAGGGCGACGACTTTGCCGGTGCAAGCGCCGACGGTCGGGATGAACGGAAGGGCGACGGTCCGACCGCTGAACCACTGGTGATCCTTGAGGATCTCGATCTGGGTCCGGCCCAGCGGCTCGAAGGCGAACCGCTCGGTCAACTCGCCATGGACCTTCTCCAAGTACTGAGACATATACTTGCCGAGCAGACGATCTTGATCCGGGTGAATGAGCACGCGATAGTGTTCGCTGTCAACAGCCTCGTAGTCGGCGAGGTGCTCCAGGACCTCGATCATATTGTTGGCGCGGATGTTGAAGGGGTCGGCGTCGAAGGCGGCCTGGAAGAGGGCATTGGCCTCGGCCTCACGGCCGATCTGCATGTAGAGCATGCCTAAGCCGATCCGGTTGTCGGCGCGGTTCGGGTCGGCCTCGGCAGCCAGGAGGAAGGCCCGTTCGGCCTCGGGATACTTGCGGCGATCGGCTAGGCGTTCGCCCAAGGCGCTGTAGAAGGCGGCCGGTCGGGGGTTGTCGGCGCGGGCCAAGCCTTCGACGGCCAGGGCCTTGAGCGGTTCGACGCGGAGGCGGTAGGCAGCGGCCAAGCGGGCCAAGGCCTCACCGCTTCGTGGGTTGGTCCGAACCGCCTCACGGGCCGCCTCAAGGGCGGCGGCGAACTCCTCATCGGAGATCTCCAGGTCGGCCAGGAGGATGTGCGCATCGGTCAGCTCGGGGTTGATCTGAAGGGCCCGTCTGGCCTTCTTGCGACCGGCCTCGAGCTTGTACCCGTTCAGATCGATCCGGCCGAGCAGGGCCAGGGCCTCGGCAGCGCGGGGGTTGATCTGGAGGGCTCGCTGGATCTCGGGCTCGGCGTCGGCCTCGTTATGGCCCGTGAGGAACAAGCGGGCCTGGAGGTAGGCGGCGTGCCAGCAGAGCGAATCGACCCGGATCGCCCGCTCGTAGAGTAAGTTGATGACGTCGTTGAGCCCCTCGGCCAACTCGCGGCCGGTGGCCTCACGACGGTAGTATTGCTCCAGGGCCTGACCGATGATCAGGAGCGCCTCGGCGTCGTCGTCCACCGTATCGACGTGGGCATTGCGATAGTCGACGAACCAACGGAGGTCGTCGGTGAGCGTCTCGGTCCGTCCACGGACCATGTCGAGTTGGACCAGGGTCCAGAGGCCCCGGAGGCTCTCACGGTCGAGTTCGACGGCTTGACCCGCGGCCGTCTCGGCCAGATCCCAGCGCCCGCGTTCCAAGGCCCGAGCCCCGAGGGCGGCCCAGAGTTCGGGACGTTGGGGGTGCAACACTGTCTCGGCCAGCAAAGCGTCGATCGCCTCATCGATCCGACCCAGGCTCACCAGGCAATCGGCGCGGCCCAGGGCGATGGCCACCTGCTGATCCACGCTCAGGTCTAAAGGTGAGGGTTCGTCGGCCCCCTCGATCTCCTCCAAATCCTCGTCGGCTACGGCCTCGGCTTCGGGATCAGGGAGGCTCTGAACGCCGATCCAACCGTCATAGATCTCCAGGGCCTCGGCGTATCGTCCACGCTGCCAGAGTTGTTTCGGACGTTGCAGATCGATTTCGGGCGCTGGCTCAGGTTCCTGTGTCGCCGGAACGGCCGAGACCTTCTGAGGCGCGATCCCCATCCAAGTGCCCCCTACCAGAGTCACCGCGAGGAGGATCATCACCAGACCTCGAACGACTGGACGGAGGCGACTTGGCCGGGAGGAAGGCCGCGAACGATCGGCAAACGCGTGGGTCGGCTGAGCACCAGATGGCATGGGGGGACTCCTGTCCGTGTCCGAAAGCGCGAACGGCTCTGAGGTGTTCGGATTTCTAGGGCGCGGTCCGCGTCAGCGAGGCGGGATCGGGGCGTCATCACCAACATGGTCGTCGCCGCGATCGCTGGGTGTCGAGCTAGGTCGGTGACGACGCGGGTCTTAGATGGCCCGACTCCAGGACAAAGCGTCGGGATCATACGCTTCACCGTACGGTTCGCCGTCGCGAGCTTCACAGGTTCGACATTTTACGGGGCACGGACCGATCCTGTCAGGGGGTCATGCCGCAACGGCCTCTGGTCTGTGGTGGCACCGGGTGTACCATGCGGAGTATGCCGTCCCATGACGCGTGGTCCACAGGAGCTAGGTCGAGACGCGCGTCGCGTTGACTACTGAGACGCTGAGAGCGAGATCGCGATCATGGTCGAGCCGGAGCCTCAATATCGCTTGGTGATCTTCGACGCGATCGACGATCTACCACGCGTCCGCACCGTCTTCACCCGGGTCACCGGCGTCCATCGGACCGATGCCACGCAGTGGCTCAGCAAGGCACCCGGCGTCTGGCCCCAGACGATCCCCGTCGAGCAGGTCAAACCACTCTTAGATGGGCTCTACGAGTTGGCCATCGCGGCCGAGGCTTGGCGGCTGGACGCCTTCCCGAAGCTCAACCCAGCACGCCACGTCAACGGGATCGCCTGTCAGGACGATGGATTCCAGATCACCGGTCTACATGGCGAGCCGTCGCAGTGGATCCCCTGGGACAAGGTCATTCTGATCGATGCCGGATTGGTCGAGCCATCCGAAGAGTTCCGCTCGGCCCGACCACCGGGCTGGGTCGATGCGGTCTCGACGGGCCTCAACGCCCTGATCGGGCGGGCCCCCCGCGCGGCTCGGGGCCACCCTACGCGATCAGGAGGACGCATCGACCCCTCCCTCGTCGGCTCGGCGATCCTGATTCGTCAAGATCCGCTGGTCGCCTACCGGCTCATCGAGAACCTGATGCACTATCGATCGCTAGGCCGGTTCCGCCAACCGTCGGCCGCCGAGAACTTCCCCATCCTTTTGGAACAACTCTACCTGGGGACCAACGACGCTCACATCACCCCGGGAACCCACGCCTTGGTGGCCTATTCGCCTAACCAGGCCGAGCCGGATCGCGACCCCGAATCGCTGCCCGACGTCCCTGTCTACCGAGACACCCACGCACTGCTCGAACACGCCACCATCCAGTTGCTTTGGTCCTGGTACTGCCGCGACCGCAAACGCGATCTCGATGAGCCCCCCGATCCGTTCGAGACCATGCACGATTGAGGAAACCGGCCGAACGCCCTATCTTTGTCGTCGATCTCCCTGGACAGGCCCACGTCGCGGGGGGAATTCGACTAGAGACGGTCGGGCCTTGCCCTCGGCCCTTGAGGAGGAGATTCGATGCCGGTCCATGACTAGACACGGGTCGATGCGGGCCTGTTCCACTCGTTCCACCAGCGCTGGATCAGCGCCCTGTGTGATGCCCTGAATACCGGCGGGCTGCCGCCGGACTATCTCGCTCTGGCCGAGCAGTCGATTCGCGGGCCCATCCCGGACGTGTTGAGCCCGCGGTTGGACCCCAAGGCAGGATCTCGAGGTGGAAGCAGCCTAGCCTTGGCCGTCGCCGACGCACCACCTCGCGTCGGTCTGTTCCGGGTCAGCGAAGCCGGAGTCTACTCGCGCAAAGCAGATCGGGTCACGGTCCGGCACCGGCACCGGCACGGCGAGGTCGTGGCAGTGATCGAGATCGTCTCCCCTGGCAATAAGGGCCGCGTCAGTGAGCTACGGGCTTTCGTGGCCAAGACCGCGGACCTGATCTAGCAGGGGGTCCACGTGTTGGTGATCGACCTGTTCCCGCCCAGCAAGCGTGACCCCCAGGGCCTGCACAAGGCGATCTGGGATGAGTTCCAGGAGGAGGAGTTCGAGCCGCCTCCGAACAAGCTACTGACGCTGGCATCGTACTCGGCGGGTGCCGTGAAGACGGCCTATGTCGAGTCGGTGGGTGTGGGGAACGAACTGCCGGAGATGCCCCTGTTTCTCGAGCCCGAAGTGTACGTCCCGGTTCCGCTGGAAACGACTTATCGGACAAGCTGGGCAGTATTCCCAGCGGCGTTGAAGGGATTGCTCGAGCCGCCAACTTCACCCAAGTCCGCTGATCCAAGGCCCACTGGACTGACATGAGCTCGGTCAAGACTCGTCGATCGAGCCCGGCTTCGATTGGATCACGGGCGTCAAACAGTCCCAGTTATTGAGCTTCATCCTGGCTTAAGGTGGCACACCCTAGAATCGGACCTCGTCGTCGAGGAGGTTGCGGAACACCCCGTTGACCCAAATCGACGGCGACCCGCATTGGCCCCGATTTCCAGGGAGCAGTCCGATGATGGTGAAGACGTGGATCGCGATGGGCGCTTTGGCGGCCTTCAGCCTGTTGTCGTTGGAATCGTCCGCGCAAGGTCCGGGTGGTCGACCCAATGGACCGCCGCCCCGAGGCGCAGGGGGGCCCTTGCTCGCCCTGATCGATAGCAATGGCGACGGGACGATCTCCGCCGACGAGTTGGCCAAGGCGACCGAGGTCCTCAAAGCCCTCGACACGGACGGCGACGGCGCAGTCTCCCCCATTGAGGTACGAGCGCCCCGTCGACAAGCCCCGGAAGCCGGCCGACGACCTCGTCGACAAGCTGGAGAAGGCCCAGCCACGCGGCTTAACGCCCGACGACCCGACTCGCAGGATCAGCCGGCCGCCCGTGGCCGCGCTCGGGCAAATCGCCCCGCCCTCGAGGAGCGACTGGAGGGGCGTGGTGATCGTCGACGAAGGCCGGGTGTAGTAGGCGGTTCCCCCAACGATCGCGCGGCCCAAGGTCCCGGTCAGAGGGCGCCACAGGGAGGTCCGGGCAGCCCACCGATCATCGGCGCCTTGCCGCCGTTCGTCCTCGATCAACTCGACCTCAACGATGAACAGCTCGTCAAGATCCGCGAACTCGACCACCAGATACGCCAACGACTCAACGAGATCCTCAACAACGAGCAAGCCAAACGACTCCCCAAGCTGATGCGACAAGATCCCGGCCCGGGAGGCCCGGGTCGTCCAGGTGGTCGCGGTGACGAGGGCCCGACGGTCCGTCCACGACGACCGATGGAATCTGAGCCAAATCGGATCAACATGGATGTGATCCAGAACCCGCCAGGCCGACCAACCTCAATGAGGATGGCACTGCCCCCCGAATCAGATCGCTGAGAGACGCCACGTCGTTCGAGATCGACCGGCGTCTCCCGGCGTGACCATCTTCGAGGAACTCCGACTCTTTGAGGTGGATCCCATGAAGGCGGTGCGTCCCGGACCTTCGTCGGCCCAAACGTAGTAGTGGTCGAGCTTTTTCATACTTGAATTTACTTACAAATCATAATTCACATCAGTTTGCACCGAATTCTTCCCGCTGGTTCCCGTCCGAACCGGACGGTCTTCTGAGCTGCGAATCTCAAATCTGTGTGGAGGATTGACACGTTGGGATTGGACCTCGACTCTGTTCACAATTGGATCGTCGATGAGGTGACCCGTTCCCGCTCGATCAGCGAGTCGATGGGCGACCTGATTGAACTCTGCCAGTCGGCCAAACCTCATCCGGACTGGGAGCGGTTCCTCTCGCTGCCCTTTGACGACATCACCCCACTGCTCGTTTGGATCCAGCAACCCTTCCAGCAGGAGCCGCCGAAACGCCCGCTCCGGGGCCTGTGGTTCGGCCTGTTCAACGCCCACCATCAAGGCGAGAATGTGGCGGACCTCTACCTCAGCGGCTCGGAGCGATTCGACCCGGACCCCCGGAGCGACGAGTGGGCGATCGCTCCGGAATGGTGGCCCGAGACCCGGCGCGCCATGTCGCCCCTGCTGGCCGATATCACTCGGATCGCCTACCAAGGCGGCGGACTCGGCAACGACGCGGAGTACCCGGTCTGCCTGGGCTACGGGACGTTCGTTGTCCGCGAACTCCTCGAGACGATCGAGCCATCATTGATTCTGGGGGCCTCCGAGGCGCTCGGCGTCGCTGTCGGGTTCGACACCGGCGACTTCATCCTCCTCGGCGAGTTCAGCCCGAATGGCCTGACGACCACTCAGCCTGTCTGAAATCCACACACGTATCGAATTAGCTCAGGCATCACATACCCCGTCACGGAGTGACATCCCGTTGCGAGTCCTGGTGATCGAGGACGAGCCCGACCTCCGAAGCGCGTTGGTCCAATCGCTCCGCGAAGAGGGCTATGCCGTCGATCAGGCCGCCGACGGCGAGGAGGGGCTCTACAAGGCTTCGGGCTGGGACTACGATGGGATCGTGCTCGACCTGATGCTGCCGATTTTGGATGGTTGGACAATATTGGACCGGCTCCGAGGCGAGGGCAAGGCCACACCGGTCCTGATCCTGACAGCCCGCGACGCGCTGGGGGACCGGATCCGGGGGCTTGACGGAGGAGCCGACGACTATCTGGTCAAGCCGTTCGCCCTCGGCGAACTCTTAGCTCGCCTCCGTGCCCTGATCCGTCGATCGGCCGGTCAGGCTCACCCCGAGATCCGGATCGGCGCAGTGGTCATCGACACCGCCCGTCGGACCGTTTCGTTGGAAGGTCAGCCGGTCGGCCTAACCGCCCGCCAATATGCCTTGGTCGAGCTGCTCGCCCTGCATCGTGGGAGCTTGGTGTCCCGAACCATGATTTACGACCGCCTCTTCGGTGAGGAGGATGAGACTCTTTCGAATGTCGTCGAGGTCCATGTCTCGCACGTCCGCAAGAAGCTGGGCAAAGACTTCATCGTCACGCGTCGCGGGCAGGGGTACTTGATCGATGGCTAACACAAGCTCTCTTCGCTGGCGGCTGCAGTTCTGGCATGGCCTGATCCTACTCTTGGTGGTCGTCGGCTTCGGGTCGGTGCTCTATTTCGAAGTACGGCGAGCTCGAATGAACGACATCGACACTGAATTATTCAACGAGGTCCGTATGATCGAGGGATTCCTCCGCAGGTACGCCAAACGCGATGGGCGTCCACCGCCTGGCCGCAGGCCACCTCCTCGACCAGATCGTCCTCACCGTCCCCCAGGCCTTCCTCCTGCACACTCAAAAGAGTTTTGGGACCATCACCCACCTGGTAAGCCGCCCCGAAAACTAGTCCATGGAAAACCGCCTGGTCGAGATGGGCTCTTATCAGATCCCGAATTCCATGAGCGGTTCTTGGAGGCCTTGAAGGATTGGGAGAACCAACGATTGGGCCAGAGCAACGAACAGTCCCACCCCTACTTCGCCGTTATTTGGGGGGATAGACAACAGATCATCGCGATCCCTCCTAAGCAACAGGACCGACACCGAAACCTGTCCTACCCAGGATGGCTGACAACCAAAAATTATTCGTACCGGACTCAAGGTCGATACCGCGAAGTGTACATGCGAGGTCCCGGAGGAATCATGGTCCATGTCGGCCGGGATCTTGGGCCGGTCCTTCGCGAACTCGATCGCCTGGCCGGACTGCTCGTCGTGATCGGCCTGGGCGTCTTCGTCGTCGGCCTGTTGGGCGGCTGGTGGCTCTCGACGCGGGCGGTTCGGCCGATCGAAGCGATGAGCCGAACCGCCGCCGGGATCACGGCACGGAACCTTTCGGATCGGATCGACCTGGGCAACGTCGACCGCGAACTGGGTGAACTGGGAGCCATCCTCAACCAGATGCTGGATCGCCTAGAAACCGCCTTCACGCAGCAGACCCGCTTCACCGCCGACGCCTCGCACGAGTTACGGACTCCGTTGGCGGTCCTGCTGACGCAAGCCGAACTGGCCCTGTCCCGCCCTCGCACGGCCGCCGCCTATCGCGAGACGATCGCCACCTGCCAACGCGCCGCCGAACGGATGCGATCGCTGGTCGAAGACCTACTCACCTTGGCCCGCGCCGATGCCGGCGAACTCGAGTTGAAGCGTCACGCGATCGACCTCCACGCCCTGGCCGAGGATCAGATCGCGCTGCTAACCCCGTTGGCCGAAAACCGGAACGTCCGGATCGAACTGAGCGGCGACTCGATCCTCGTCGAGGCCGATCCATCGAGGATCGGCCAGGTCATCACCAACCTGCTGGTCAACGCGATCACCTACAACCGGCTCGGCGGCTCAGTCCAACTGGAGACCGATCAGGAGGGGCCGTTCGGTCTGCTCCGCGTCCGCGATACCGGGCCGGGAATCCCCGAGGCCGACCAGCCCCACCTCTTCGAACGGTTCTACCGGGTCGATCGCGCACGATCCCGCGACCGTGGCGGCAGCGGCCTCGGCCTGGCGATCTGTCAGAGCATCGTTGAGGCCCATAGGGGGACCCTCCAATTCACCAGCACCGAAGGGGTCGGGACCTGTTTCGAGGTGCGTCTGCCGAGCCAGGCCGCCGAACCAGACTCGTCTTGGAAATGATCGCCAACGACCACGAAAGGATCGGCCGCAACCGGCGACGGTCGACCGGCCCAACCGAAACTCACCCTTCGCAAGCCTCGCGGAAGATTGGTATAGTGATCCATCCATCGAAGTCGTTCGGGCGTCCGACCTCCCACTCAGGGTAAGTGTTTCGCGCACAACGTGGGAAAAAGCTCAGCGATCACGCCCATCCCACCCGCGGCCCCGACCCGACGCGACGCTCGAAGGCCGCGTTGGGACGAGTCGCCCCGACTCTTCGGCGTTGACCACGACGGGCCGGCCCACCGAGCCAGTCAGGGTCGGCGTGTGCATTGCGTCTCAACGGGTCGGCGATCGGGCCTGACCATCCTTGAACACCCGCGTCGGAGCTTTCGACGATCGGGTGCTAGGGCCGTCCTGTCACGACCTCAACGGAGCATCACGCCCGCCAAGCCGTGACGATCCGAAGCCCCACACTCCGGGCCTCATGCCGGATCGGAGCGATGCGGCGTCGGAACGGCCCGGGATTTTCCGCTGGCCTCGAGCTCCAGGAACGGAACGTCTCGTCCTGGGGCTCGTCGGCGCCGTTCGTCTTCCCGTTCCACACCTCCGACCCCTAAGGGAGCCCCCCTCACGTGACGTCCCCCAAGCGCTACCTCTTCACCAGCGAATCGGTCTCGATGGGCCACCCCGACAAGATGGCCGATCAGATCTCCGACGGTGTGCTCGACGCGATTCTGGCTCAGGATCCCCAATCGCGCGTGGCCTGCGAGACCCTGGTGACGACCGGTCTGGTCGTCCTGGCCGGCGAGATCACGACCAAAGCGGTCGTCGACTATCAGGACGTGGCCCGCGAGGTGATCCGCGACATCGGCTACACCTCCGACGAGATGGGGTTCAACGCTAAGACCTGCGCCGTGCTGGTCTCGTTGGATAAGCAGTCGCCCGACATCGCCCAGGGCGTCGACGCCGACTCCCAGAGCGGCAAGGAGATCGGTGCCGGCGATCAGGGCCTGATGTTCGGATATGCCACCGACGAGACACCCGAACTGATGCCGTTGCCGATCGCCCTGTCCCATCGGATCATCAATCGGATCACCCAACTCCGCAGGGATCAGGTGATCGACTGGCTCCGGCCCGATAGCAAGAGCCAGGTCACCATCGCCTATGAAGGATCGCAGCCCGTCGGGATCGATACGGTCGTCCTCTCGACCCAACACGCCGCCTCGGTCAAGCAGGACGACCTGGTCGCCGCCGTCCGCGAGCAGGTGATCCTGCCCTGCCTGCCCGAGGATCTGGACCGCTCCAAGATCACCTTCCACATCAACCCGACGGGCAACTTCGTCATCGGCGGCCCACACGGTGACGCGGGCCTGACCGGTCGCAAGATCATCGTCGACACCTACGGCGGCGCGGCCCGTCATGGCGGCGGCGCCTTCAGCGGCAAGGACGCGACCAAGGTCGACCGTTCGGCCGCCTATATGGCCCGCTATGTGGCCAAAAACGTCGTGGCCAGCGGATTGGCCGCCCGCTGCGAGGTCCAACTGGCCTACGCCATCGGCGTCACCGAGCCGGTCAGCATCCACATCGACACCTACGGCACCGGCCGCGTCGCCGATGAGACCTTAGCCGGATTGATCCGGGAACTCTTCCCCCTGACCCCGGGCGGCATCATCCGGCACCTCGATCTGAAACGCCCCATCTTCCGCAAGACCGCCTCAGGCGGACACTTCGGTCGCAACGAGCCCGAATTCACCTGGGAGCAAACCGACAAGGCTGATGATCTCAAGCGGGCCGCTTCAGTCTGAGTGACTGTTTGTCGCGTCTCGTTCGTAGTCGGGAATCTGCTCGGACCCCCTCCTCGAAGGGGGCCGGTTCTGTCCTCATTGGTTAAATCGATGTCCGATCGGTTTTCGGTCAACTTTTCCTCGGGTTCGACCCGAGTCGAATAATACTGAACTCGAGGATCTCCCCGCGCGTCACGAACTCCCGCGCCGTTCGCATAACCAGGGCACTCTCCTCGTCGCGTTTTCGCAACACGTGGCGTTCCGTTCTCGCTTGGGCGTCGTCCATGGCTTGGACTCGGTTCCGTGACACGGTTCAACGATTCGTCGATCGGCACCTGGGGTCGCTCCTCCCCAAACAACGCCGGCGGTTCGGGCCGCGCGCCAAGCTCGTGGCCTTGGTTTTGCTCGTGGCCGCGATTATTGGCCAAGCCCTTGAGCTGAGCGATCGGATCGAAGAGGCCCAAGAGAAAGCCTCCTTGGAGTTCGTCAATCGCGCCGGCGCCCTGACCGAGGACGTCGATCAACAACTCGGCGAGTTGGCCGCCGTTGGCCAGGGCGTCGCCGAGGCCTTGCAGTCCGGTGAGATGACTTGGGACGATCTGCAAGCCTACTTCGAAGACCTCGCCCGGACCAATCCGCTACCGGTTCAGTTGGTCGTTCAGGCAGCCCCCTACGCCATGCAGTCCGGACCCGAGGGACGAACCCTCACCGTCGATCTCGAGACGGGCGAATCGGTCACCTCCACCGACCAAGCCCGTGAAATGCCCTCCCAGTCCGGGGATTGGGCCACCCAAACCGAGGATTCTGAGCAGGCCGACGACGAGCCGCCGTTCCTCTTCACGACGACCTTCGATCGACCCCTGCCCGGTCTAGACACATCGATGCCGATGGGTCAGGTCCAGCTCATGGTGCCGCACGCGGTGATCCTCGAGTGGTTCGAGGAGATCGAGGACGGCGCCGTCTACATGGTCGAGCCGGGCGGTCAGATCCTGGCCAACTCGGCCGAACCGTCGCTGATCCAACGCGCCAGCGACTGGGTCGGCCTGCTCGGCGCGATGGGCGAGGAACCTTTGGCCCTGATCGCGCAGCAGGCCTTGCAGGGCGATGGACAAATCCCTTTCTTGCCGCCCGACGCGCCCTCACCCACCCAACTGCTCCATCGAACCCTGGAGGCGACCGGCTGGACCTTGGCCATCGTCCAGGAACACGAGTCGGAAGGCGACGACTTCCAAGTGCGTCGCCTCGCCATCGGTCTAACCGGTCTGCTCCTGATCGCCACCACCGCAGCGGGTGCCGGTGGT
>CAZSSM010000056.1:0-46232 GCA_964609385.1 uncultured Planctomycetia bacterium | reverse complement strand
AAGAAGTTCACCCATGTGGCGCACGGGGCCCACAACCTCCACCACTACCGCGCTCACGACTCGCTCGAGGACGGCCGCGAATCCTACCAAGATCAGGCGACCCAAGTCGGAGCGTGAACGACTCTTGATGACCGGCGGCTCGTCACATGACGGGCCGCCGTTTTTTTTTAAGCATATTTTTATGCTATTCAAGTAATTTTGTGAAATACAAATCATGTTAGGGCTCGAGCTCGCGAGGGCTTCGGCTGTCGCCGTGCCCAGCCGACCCCGACCAGGATCAACAAGGCTCCCAGGACGAAGGCGGTGGTGAGTCGCTCGTCGAAGAGCCAGATCGACCAAAGGACTGTCAACAACGGCGCAACGTTGCCGACGGCGGCAACCAGGCTGGCCTCGTAGCGTTGAAGGGCGCGGTTCTGGAACCAGAGGCCCAGAACGGTCACGATGAGGCTGAGATATGTCAACGCTAGCCAGGACGTTGTGGATGCCTGAGCGAGCCGCGATCCGACGTCGGTAGCCATCAGCCCCAGCGGCACTTGCAACAGGCTTCCGGTCAGAAAGACACCGGCTAGGGTCGTCAAGGCCCCGTGCTTGAGGATCAGCGGTCGCGAAAGAGCCATATACATCCCCCACGAGAGTACTGCACCAACAATCGCCGCATCGCCCAGGAGCGTCCGACGGACGACGTCCGGGTCTGGGTCTGCTCCCTCGGCGACCAGCGCTCCCTCCCAGGCCGCGCCGAGGGCGATGCCCGCCACGCCGAGAACTGTTAGCAGGATGCCCATCAGTCGAGGGCGGGTCAGATTTTCTTGGCCGATCAGGATCGCCACGATCAGCACGACCAGCGGACAGGCTGCATAGAGTAGCCCGACGTGCATGGTCGGGGCGAGCTTGGCTCCGTTGAGGAACAACGCCTGATTGATCGGGATGCAGAGCGACGCGGCGATCAGCAAGCGAGGCCAGTCCTCGATAAACAGCCGGGTTAGGCCTCTCCGTCCTCTCCAGAGCACCGCCGGCAGGAGACAGAGCCCGGCCGATCCGAACCGGATCAGCGGGAGCACCGCGATCGGCATCTCCTGGACGGCCATCCGGGCCGACGGGGCCGTCGTCGATGTCAGCAACACCATCAAGAGCAGCGAGACCGGTGCGCTTGCGCTGGGCTTGGGAGTGGCTGAGAATGGCGGGGCGTATCGGCTCGAGTCCGAGGTGGTGAGGCGCGTTGAAGTCATGAACAGCTCGATCGAGGTCGGAGAGTGGAGGGTCGGCGGATCATTCTAAACCCATCCTCCGCTCGGGAGCGAGCTGTGCGACAACTCTCCATGTAGAACTTGCGGAGATTGCATGAAGATCGATCGAGCCATTGGGCGGCTCGAATCAACCGGTTTGGGACGGAGGTGTGACGCGCTCGCGGACCGTCGGGGTGTTAGCAGCTCGCAGATAGAGGCGTTCGCGTTCCAGGCGTGTGCGCTCGTGGAGATCACGGTAAAACCGTTCCTCGGTGGGGGTGAACTCGAGGCCTCGACGTCCCTTGACCACCCTCGCTGTCTCGAAGAGCTTGTCCAGTTCCCAGCTCGAGGCGATCCGACCGTAGAGCACCGCCGAGAAGGACGGGACATACTTCGGCAGGAGCAGGCCGGCCGGGAGCAGGTTGCACATGACACCGACGGCCGTCCCAGTGTTGATCAGGCTTCCCAGGCCGGTCCGGGTGTGGTCGCCGAGGAAGCAGCCGATCTTGGCGCGACCGGTCGGGATCGGCTCACCGGTGAGCGGGACCTGGACCGGACCGTAATCGTTGCGCAGGTCGCTGTTCGAGGTGATCGCGCCCAGGTTAACCCAAGCACCCAAATAAGCGTGACCTAAGAACCCTTCATGGTATTTGTTGGTGTATCCTTGAATGATCGACTCTTCGACTTCTCCGCCGATCCGACACTGGGGTCCCAAGGTGACTCCACCTCGGAGGTTGGCCCGGAACAATTGGGTTTGACGCCCGATGACACATGGCCCTTCGATCCGGGTGAAGGCCTGGACTTGGGCCTGAGCCTCAATGATCACCGGACCGCCTCGGGTGTCGACGACCACGCAGGGGTCGATCTGCACCGACTCGTGGATGGCCAAGCGGTCAGAGGGTCCGACCAGATGGATCGTTGAGAGGTGGCGGTTCGTCACACCCCGGTGACCACAGGTCGCCAAATCACGTTCGATCAACGCGCCGTTCAGTTCGACCAGATCCCAAGGGTGATCGATCCAGTGACCACCGATCTCGCGACGGGCGTGACGCGATGCGACTTGCTCAAACCAGTTGTCGATGTGTCCGGGCTCAAGCTGGATCGCTTCATCGGGACCGACTTGGGCTAACGCGGGTCGGCCCTGGCAGAGTCCGACCCAAGGACCCTCGGACGGATCGGCCGCGGGCAGGTCCTCCGCGGGGACCCAACGCCCATTGGCCATGAGGGTCGTCCCTCGACTGAGCCAGAGCCGATCGTTAACGGCCAAATGCGGTTGATCCTCGGCGACGAGTTCGGCCAAACCAGATCGGACCACCGCGCCGTTGCGGGCTGGTCCGGGTCCGATGCCGAGGGCGCGGCCGATCCGTTGTCCTAGGCTCCAGGCACCACATCGCAGTGCAAAGCTTGGACGGGTCAACGTCAACGGTTCCAGCCGCGTCGCAGCGGCGTCCTCGACCAAACAGAGTCGCGGGCTCATGGGGGCATCCTTACCGGAACCGGGTGGGAGCGGGGATCCTGACCCCGCCGTTGTGGATCGAGCGTCGCTCATCCTCGAAGCGTCGCCTCAGAGTGCCGCAGGCTTTTCTCGTATCAACTTAACTGGTTGAGGGGATCGCCCTTGTTAGCGCAAGGGAGCCCGCTGTGGTGACGTGCGGTCATCTTGTTCGCGGTGCCGGGTCCTGCCAAGCCGAACTTACCGTTGGTTGCTGTCGAAGAGGAAGGACCATCGATTGTGTCTGCGGGGGATGTCTCAAGGCCGGGACGGGAACGTTCCCGGCTCACTCAACGATTGGGATCGCGTTTGGAAGCAGTTTGGCGTAAATCCAGACGATTGCCGCGACCATCAAGACGAGGACGACGCTGTGGACCAGGACCGCTCGGAGGATCGAGGCCTCCTGGTTCCGGGATCCAGTGGCTGCTGTGGCTACCACAATCGATTGAGCGTCGATCATCTTCCCCATCACACCGCCGGTCGAATTGGCCGAGGCCATCAGGATCGGGTTGAGTCCCAGCTCACGCGCGGTGATCGCCTGAAGATTGCCGAAGAGCACATTGCTGGAGGTGTCCGAACCGGTCAAGGCAACGCCCAGCCAGCCCAGTAGGGTTCCGAAGATCGGGTAGAGTTCCGGACCGACCCGGGTCAAGGCCAGGCCCATAACGGTGTCGAGCCCGGCATATTTGGTCACGAATCCGAGGGCAAGCATCCCGAAAATGGCTGCCGCAGCCGGGACTAGGGATCCGGCGGTCTTGAGGAAGATCTGGGCTAGGGCTCGAGGACCTAGACCGAGCAGGAACCCGCTGAACACGGCCGCTAAGAAGACCGCCGTGCCGGTGGCCGAGACCGGCACCAAGGGGAGTCGCGCCGACTCGGTTCGCGACGGGTCAACAACCTGCGCTTGGCCATCGAGCGACCCTTTGAGGACCGCGCCTTCCAAGCCTGGCATGCCGGGGGTCCACGAGGTGTGCTGGTTGAGCCAGCTCTGCATCTTCGGCAAGCCCAAGGGCTCGATTGCCGGGAGCCCCCAAATCATCACCAACAGGGTTAACAACGCGATGGGCATCCAGGCGCGGAGCACCCGAGGCGTCGTCAGCGGGCCGAGGGTCGGATCGTCGGCGACCTGTGCCGGGGTTTGCGGCTCGTCCTCGACGATCCGGCCGTCCTGATCGAAGTGGAGGGTCTGGGCTGGCCTCCAAGACCGGAGTAGGAGCACACCGGCGCCCAGGCTGGCTACTGATGAGACGATATCGACCAGGACCGGTCCGACAAAGTTAGACCAAATCGCTTGGGTCAGGGCGAAGGTCAGACCAATCACGAACGGTGCGGGCCAGACGGCACGAGCCTGATGACCCGGGACCAGAATCCGGATCAACCAGAACGGGATGATCAGCGAGATCGGCGGCAGGATGCGCCCGGCGGTCGCGCTGAGAGCCTCGATTGGCAGTCCGGTGACATCGGCCAAGGTCTGGATCGGGATCCCCAAGGCCCCCCAAGCCACCGGCGCTGTGTTGGCGACCAGGCAGACCACGGCTGCTCGTCGGGCCGGGAACCCTAACCCAACCAGCAAGGCCGCCGAGATCGCCACCGGTGCACCAAACCCGGCCACGCCTTCGATCAGTGCACCGAAGCTGAAGGCCACGAGAACCGCTTGGATTCGACAATCGCCCGAGAGTCGTGCGACCGACGCCTTGATCACGGCGAACTGGCCGGTCTCCACCGTGATGCGGTACAGAAACACGGCCGCCAAGATCAACCAGACAATTCGGAAGATGGCAAAGACCAAGCCGTAGCCGGCCGCCGCAGTGGCCGTCAACGCGGGCATCCCGAAGCCCAAGACCGCCACGGTCCATGCGGTGGCCAGGCCGGCCCAGGCCGCTTGCCATGCGCGGACCCGACCACTGATCAAGAGACCCATCAGGACCAAGACTGGTGAGGTGGCCGCGGCGGTCGAGAGCCCGACGTGGGAAAAGGGATCGTATTGTTGAATCCATGGCATGTCCGATCTCCGCCCTGAGTGGGCCTTGTCGAGCGCGGCATAATGGCCGCTAATGGGGACGAGTTTGCAGGGTCTTGATCTGGCGGGTCAATGCGTGGCATCCCGAAATCCGCAGACCCGGTCTCGGTCGGCCGCAACGTCGTCCTCCCAGGGCGATGTTGCCCGAGATCCGAGGGTGTTCTCGTCTCGGCCTTTGATGCTTGACCGGCTCGAGGACGCCCCAGTAGTCTGAAACCAAACGATCGTGCCTCGATAACCGACCGAAACTCGGCATCGCCCGATCTCGTCGGTGAGGAGTTGAACATGCAGATCACCATCGCGACACGGCACGGAAGTCTCGAGCCAGCCCAGCGCTCGTACTTGGAGGAAAAGGCGACCAAGCTGGATCGGTACTTCGATCGGCTCATGGGGATCGAACTGGCCGTCGAACCGATCAAGCACGAGTGGAAAGTGGAAATCCTGATTTCGGCCGAGCACAAGAAAGACTTCGTGGCGACTGGGCAGGCCGAGTCGCCCGAAGCGGCGATGGACCAGGCGCTGCACAAGATGGAGCAGCAACTGCGGCGCTACAAAGACCGGTTGGTCCACCATCATGGTGAGATGCCCCAGGGCGGAACGTCTCCGCAGCATCCCGATCTGCCGGAAGCCCCGGATCACCCTCCTAGCGGAGCGAACTAAGCGGCCCCGTGCGTGGGAAGGGTTACGGGGCCTGGTAACCGGTCATGGCCAGATCTCAGACGTTTTCGGCCCTCTCAGTCGGGGGGAATACCTGGAGCTTGATCGCCAATTCATGCCGCCGAGGAGCGAATCCTGAACCATCACAGTTCGGATCGAGGTAGGATGGAATGGAGTGGGTTTCGGGTCTGAACTTCGGTGCGGTTGTACATCACCGGGTCGGCCCGGATCGTCGATCTTGAGACGGGTCCGAACGTTCAAGAGGGCCCCTCGCTGTCATCACGGGACCGGCGCGTCTGATTTAAGCGCGTTGGGGTCTGATCGGTGGTCCGAAACATCCGATCGGCACGGGCTCTGAGCACCCCGTGAACGACCCCACAAGCTAGGCGCGGGAGAGGGGCATGAAGCTGTCGGAATTCTTGGTCAGCGAGGCGATCCTCGTAGATCTGCAGGCCACCTCGCGCGAAGAGGCGGTCCGGGAGATGGTCCAGAGCCTGCACGAGGCCGACCAGATTCGCCAGGACGAAGTCGACAACGTGGTGCGGGCGATCATTCGTCGCGAGGAACTGGGTACGACCGGCATCGGCAACGGTGTGGCTGTGCCGCACACTCGACATCAGACCGTAGATCGGTTGATTGGGACGGTGGCCCTTTCGCGTCATGGCGTCGAATTCAAGGCGCAGGACGGCGAACCGGTGGACATCCTGTTCCTGTTGATCTCGCCGCCGCAACTGCCGCGCGATCACCTGCGGGCCCTAAGCCGGATCTCCGATTTACTCAGGGATCAGTCCTTCGCCGACTACCTCCGTCGGGCCCAGACGCGTGAGCAAGTTCTGGGACTGATCGAAGAGGCAGATCAGCGAAATACGTGACGAAAGCGAACGGATTCCCCGTGCTTTGGCTGATGGGACGGACAAGACCCGCTCGTTGGCCATGAATCGTGAGTCGTCTCCCCGAATGGGTGTGGTTGGTCGCCATCTCGGCGATGTGAGTGACTGGGACACTGCCCCTCGAATCGTCGAGTCTCGGTGGAGACGCTCCGAGATCAATCGCGGTCGTTTTCGAGCGGGTCGGTTCGATTCGGTGTGATGGACCGATCGCTCTGTAACCAGTGACTGTCAGATAGCGTAGGAGTAGGAGAGAACGTGCGTTTCTCGTGATTCGTGCGTTCCGATAGTCGGTTCCTGTGGCTCATCGCGGATCTGCTCCGCTGCAACTCGGCCACCCCCGCTGCCGGTCCTGACCCGGTGGCTTTCGCACGGGGAGGCGCACGAGTCCCGGCAGAGCCCTTCCGCTCGGGATTGGCCTCACCGTCGACGACGGTGGTCTGCCAACCGGTCGTCCCGGACGTCCGGTCGAATGCACCGAGTGTGACCGATGACTACGTCTTGGCCCACCATGCGTCGCGAGGTCGAGATTACCAACCGCTTGGGCCTTCACCTCCGGCCAGCCGACCGGTTCGTCGCGTTGGCCCAACAGTTCACTGCGCGTGTGCTGGTCTGCTTCGAAGGAAAGCAGACCGACGGCAAGAGCATCTTGGATGTCACGACGCTGGGAGCTGGCCCGGGCGCCTGGATCACGATCGAAGCGCACGGTCCCGACGCTCAAGAGGCCGTCGAGGCCCTGAGCGCGTTGGTTGAATCGGGCTTCGATGAGCCGGAGGATGATCTGTCATCGGACAACGGGGTCTCTCGATCATCGGATCATTGAATGCGGGCCCACAGTTCACCCGATCGGTTAATGCGATCGGCCTTGGATCGCTCTCACCTTGTCAATCGGCTCGGGATGCGGTTCACTAACCATGGGTCGGTTGCGCGTCGCGGCTCGGACTGCTCAGGCCGTCTCCCCAACCGGGCCGTCCGTCGATTGCCTCGGCTGGACTTCCGACACGCGCCAGGGGTTCTCTTTGAGAGCATGCCTCGCGAAGATCGGAAGACCTGTCCGGAACTGTCCCCCAACACTCCGGGCCGAGCAATCGGTCTGAATCAGGTCGGCTCCACCCGAGATCCGGCCCGTTGGATCCTCAGTTTGAGCCACCGATGACCGCCGCCACGACGACTTCGATGAAGTATCGGCTCCGGTTCTCTAAGACTGGCACGCTCCGCCTGGTCAGTCATCATGATCTGGTCCGGTGTCTGGAACGGATGCTCCGGTGCGCCGCTCTGCCCATGGCGTACAGCCAAGGCTTCAACCCGCGGCCTAAGGTGATGTTCACCCTCGCCTTGGCTTTGGGAACGGAAGGCCACCGCGAGGTGGTCGAGCTTGAGTTGGTCGAGCCGCTCGATCCCCAGGCGGTCCGGAACCGCCTCCAGGAGCAGGCGCCTGAAGGCTTATGCTTCCTTGAGGTTTTGCCGATCGCGCGGGGTCGGCCTGTGCCGGCCTCAACAGTCTGTTACGCCCTCCGCGTGCCCGAGCCCCGGCGCGACGTGGCCCGTCTGGCCCTTGCTCGATTCCTTGAGCAGACCCAATGGCCGATCACCCGGACCAACCGTCAGGGTAAGACCCGTCACCTCGATCTCCGTGACCAGGTGCTCCGAGCCCACTGCGATGCTGAGGGATGGCTGCGCTTCGTCCTTCGGGTCGATTCGGTTTGCTCGGCCCGGCCTGACGAACTCCTTCAGGCCTGGGACCTAGCAGACATCCTGGAGCAGGGTGCTGTCCTGGCCCGGACCGACATCCGACTGATCGACGAGGACGATCCGATCTTGCCCCTTGGGATCGGTCCCAACGAGGGCGGCGATGCCGTCCGATCGGCTGCTCAGATCACTCCAGGTCCCCTGGGATCTCCACGCAGCTCGCCCGGTTCCGGAGCAGTCACGACGAATCCTGTTTGTCCCACCGAGCCGGTCTAATCCGGCCCACGTCTGGTCCATGCCGACGATCTGACACTCGGTCGACCCGCCTCGGGCATCGCGAAGCGATCTCTCGAACGCGACTCGGCTCCGGATGACGTCACTTGTGATCTCCTCGGTTGAACCAGACGCGTCCACGTCAACACGCGACGCGCCCCAACGGGCCGAACCGCTCACAACGCAACTCAAACCCAAGTTCGCCTCATCACCGTCCCGGACTTCAGGTACTCACACCATCGAAGGTTGACCCCAAAGCCGACCCTGATCGACTCGATCGGGCTTGGGTCTTGGGCGCCCAGCTCCCCGAACGTTTGACCGCTCCGAGCCCCTACGGCCTTCCGGTCCGGTCACCGCGGAGCCCCAACCGTCGATGCCCCTTACGCCCTCCGATCCGATCGATCACGGCCCATGATCCGCCGAGGCCGATCCAGGTCGAGTCCGGGCCCAGATCGCGAGACATTCGTTCCATGAAAAAAGAGATGCTCATCAATGTCCTCCAGTCCGAAGAATGTCGGATCGCCATCGTGGAGGACGGAGTGCTGGAAGAACTCTATCTAGAACGCTCCAGCAACGAGAACTACACTGGCAATATCTATAAGGGAAAGGTAGTTAACCTGGAGCCGGCCATCCAGGCCGCTTTCGTCGACTTCGCAGTGGGCCGTAACGGGTTCCTTCACGTCTCCGACGTCGAGCCGCAGTACTATCGTGGTCAGGTCGAGGACCTCGCGGTGGGCCCGCGCGATCGGCACCGCGAAGGAACGGAAGCCGATTTCGAGGATTCTGAGGAATCCGCGTTCTTCGAGGATGACCGACCGACCCGCGGTGGTTCGCGCAACGACGACTTCGACTTCGAGGACGACCTACCGCCCAGCCGGACGTCGCGCGGAAGACGACGCGAACGACCTGACCGCGAGGAGCCTCGGCCCCCCTCACGAACCCGGAGGCCCCGTCCCGATCGCTCTGAACAAGGACGCCGCGATCGCAGCCGACGCCGCTTCGGTGAGGGGATCGACGACTTCGAGGAGACCCCTCCAACCGATCCGCAGGCGGCCTTCTCCACTGAGGCAACCGGAGCCGAACCCAGTTCAACCCCGAGGCTTGACCCTGGCGACATCTCTGAGCCTACCGAGGCGACCACCGAACCGCCCGCAGATGAGACCGTCGCCGAGACGTCCGCTCCTAAGAGACGTCGACGTAAAGCCACTGGCGAATCGCCCCGGAGCACTCGTGCTGGGGCAACTAAGTCCAAAGCCAAGACCAAAACCAAGGCCAGCGCCACCAAGGACGCCAAGCTCCGCGATGCGGTTGAGTCCTCAGAACCGGTAAACGTTGCCGACGAAGCCAGCGAGAAACCTGACGCGACGGAGACGAGAACCCGGACCTCACGGACTCGATCGACACGTGGGGCTAGCCGGACTGCAAAGCCGGAACCCGAGACCTCTGAAGAGGCTGAGCCCCTGCAGGGTGCTCAGCCTTTCGCCGATGCTCCACCCTTCGGAGAACCGATTCCCTCACTCGAATGGGAGGTGGATCGTTCGGCTCAGGATGCCGACGATTCCGAAGAGGAGGGGGAGATCGCGACGCGGTCGTCGACCTGGAGCCGTGTGGGATCACGCGGTCGGTCTACACGCGGGAGTGCCAGCAGACGAGCGGTTGATCTCGAGTCTGAGTCGGACCCGAACTCGGAGACGGCCCGATCCGCCAAGTCATCGATCGATGCTGACTTCGATGGAGATTCACTCGAGGCAGCCTCGGCGAGTGCCACGACGATTGGTCGAGATCGCCCAACTCGATCCCGTGGAGGGTTCGCCGAGGGGATTCTACCCGATGAGCCGACCTCGACGACGGATCCGGACGAAACGGCTGATGAGCCGACTCCCGCCGACTCGGGAGTCGATTCCTGGACCGATCCAATCGTCGAGGGGTCTTCGTCGGGATCGGGACGACTCCGGGGCCGCGATGCGATCCGTTCACGACCTGCTTCTGGCGATCGAGGACCATCGGGGCGCGCTCGAAGCTCCGAACGAGAGGCCGGTCCCGGATCGACGATTGAGCCGGCACGTGCGACGCGACGCCGAGGTTCGTCGGAACCGACACCTGCACCCGAGCGCGGATCATCCGCCCAGTCCCCCGACATCATCCCTGGCGCTCGTGATCGATCCGAATCACGGTCCGAGCCGACACCACCGGTTGTGGAGGCCGACCCGGTCACGTCGTCCTCAACGCCCCCGCGATCGTTGTCGCCGCATCGGCCCGGCCGCTCGAGTGGATCCGGTAGTCGTCAGCGCACCGGTCCCCTGCCACACGCCAAGGCCGGTGAGAAAGGTTATATTCCGCGTCGCGAACGGGCTCGGATGGCCGATGTCTCCTCCTTCGACTTCGCGCCAGAAGCCGACATCGGTCTGTCCGTCCCCGCCAACCCAGTGCCTGAATCGCGACCCGACGATCGGTCCGTGCGACGGTCGGCCCGCGATCCTCAACCCGACGCCGACCGGACTGCTGGACGCCGACGCGATCGCGACGACTTCGCCGAGTTCGATGAGGACCGCGCGATCGATCGTGGGGGCGCCGAAGCACCCTCGCGAACGGCCTCGAGACGAACCGATCGGGAGCCGACCGCGACCGACGATCCAACTCCTCCTCGACGATCCGAACCCTCACGCCCACGCGCCGTCGAAGACGACCGCGACGAGGATGTGGAGTCCTTCGAGATCCCCGACGAAGCGGATGAACTGGATGACTTCGACGCCGTCGACGACCGCCGACGTGGTCGCCGCCGTCGACGTCGACGCCGCAGCGATCGCGAGCCTCGGGCCGAACACGAACCCGAGGGTCGCACCCGACGCGACGATCCTGAGGAGAACGACATCCCCTTCGGCTTTGAAGACGATCTGGATCTCGATGCCGACGAGGAGAAACCGGTCAGCGACCTGATCCTCGATGACGATGAGCCCGACGACGATTTCGATGATGAACCCGACGATGACTTCGACGACGAACCGGACGATGATGATCTCGGTGACGAGGATGAACTGGAACCGTTCCGCGGGCGTCGGGGGGCCCGTCGACGATCTGTGACGGCCGAGACGGAGCCCGAGACCTTCGAACCGCTCGATACCGAACTCCAAGATGAGATCCGTCGCGAGGTTGAGGAGATCGCGAACCTAGAACGTGAACTGGGCATCCGCGGCGGCGAACCGCGAGGCGGCGATCGGCCACGCATGACCACCGCCACGGATCGGACGATTCATAAGGCGGGTCGGGGCCGAGGCACAGGCAAGCCCCCCATCCAAGATATCTTCCGACGCGGTGATGAGGTCCTCATTCAGGTCATCAAGGAGAGCATCGGCAACAAAGGGCCGACCCTTTCAACCTACATCAGCATTCCAGGTCGCTACCTGGTGCTCATGCCGGGCCTGAACCGCGTGGGTGTTTCGCGCAAGATCGCCGACGAACATCAGCGCCGACGGCTCCGCAAGATCATGACCGAACTCGATCCCCCCAAGGGACTTGGCTTCATCGTCCGGACCGCCGGTCTGGATCGGACCAAGCACGAATTGGCCCGCGACCTGGCCTACCTGCTCCGGCTCTGGAAGACGATCCTGCTGCGGATCAAAAAGGCGAAAACGCCTTCGTCGATCTATCAAGAATCAGATATGATTATACGAACCCTTCGTGATATCTTCAACGACAGCATCGACACTGTCTGGATCGACGAGGTCTCGGCTTACGAGTACGCCCGTGAGTTTCTCCGCAACGTCATGCCCCACTATGTCGAGCGGGTCAAACTCTACGATGAGCGGGTCCCACTGTTTCACCGATACAAAATCGAGGAAGAGATCGAGAAGATCCAGCGCCGGCAGGTCCCACTGCCCGAAGGCGGTTCGATCGTCATCGAGCAGACCGAGGCGCTGGTGGCCATCGACGTCAACAGCGGTAACTTCCGTGTTCAGGACGATGCCGAAAAGACCGCCTATGAAATGAACCTCCGCGCCGCTCGGGAAATCGCCCGTCAACTCCGGCTCCGCGACCTCGGTGGCGTCATCGTCAACGACTTCATCGACATGCGTGACGAGAAACATCGGCGCGGCGTCGAACGGGCACTGCGCGAGGCGGTCAAACGCGACCGGGCCCGTACCAAGGTGCTCCGCATGAGCGCCTTCGGCATCATCGAGATGACTCGTCAGCGGATCCGACCCAGCATCAAACGCTCGGTCTACCAGGACTGCCCTCACTGCGGCGGTAGTGGCGTGATTAAGTCGGCCGAAAGTGTCGTCATCGACGTCATGCGGCTGCTCGCCCTGGCTAGCCATCGCCAAGAGGTCGCTCGGATCAATGTCCGCGTCCGTTCCGACGTGGCCGCTTACCTGAACAACCGCAAGCGTGGGGATATTGTTCAACTGGAGCAGGAGAACCAGTTGAACATCCACGTTCGTGCCGAGGTGGAATGCCCAGCCGATTTCATCCAGATCGACTGCTTCGACGCGAACAACGCCGAGATCCGCGTCTTGCCCAGCTCGCCCAACGGTAGCGCTGGGGTCCCATCGACCTCCGGCGGCGGTTCCCGGAGACGTGGTCCATCTTACGCTCAGAACAACTGATATTGCCCCGGGCCCCCCGGTAATGGACGATCCTCAGCCCAACAACGAGCCGGGAGGGCGTTTTCGTTCGACGTTGAACGGGTGCCCGGAGCGACTCGATTCTCGAGTCCGCAGATTCGTGGACGCAGATGGCGATGACAGCCGTGGCTTGAGGAGATAAACTCGAATTTTTGCTCGGGCGACCTCAGCAGTGTTGTTGTCCGGAAACCGGTTGTGCCAACGGTTCCACAATGGTTCTGACGACTCAGACCCGTTCGTGGTTGCCCACCCTGCATTTCCGATCCGACGTTGAACCACCTCGGCGTTTCCCTACAGCCGAGGCCACGGCGGATCGTCGTCGAAAATGGTGCTCTGATGTACGCGATTTTTGAAGATGGTAGTCATCAGTATCGTGTCGAAGCCAACGATGTGATCAGCGTCGACTGTCGGGATGTCGAACCCGGCGCCCACCTAGAATTTTCCAAAGTCCTTCTCGTCGCCGGCGATGGTCAGGAGCCTCGAATTGGTGACCCTTGCGTCGAAAGCGCCAAGGTGGTCGGCGAGGTCATCGAGCACTTCCGCGACAAGAAAGTGCTGATCCAGAAGTTCCGCCGCCGGAAGAACTATCGCCGCAAGAAGGGGCATCGTCAGCCATACACAATGATCAAGGTCACTCAGATCGTCACCGCCTAAGCGACACCACAGCCTCTTCGCGCTCCCAAAATTCACCGACCCCGACGACTCGACAGGTTTTCCCCGTTGTTGCTCGTGTGGGGTCATTGATCGAGGTTCATCCACGTCAGCTATGCAAGCATAGGCTTTTTCCCGAAGCGATGCATCCAGGATCGCCGGCTCAGGTTGCTGCCCGGCACTCCTTGTCACGTCTGTTTGAATATCTCGAAACTCAAACTCGATCGAATGGGAATCGACCGAGCCATCTCCAGGACCGTAGGGGAGTTTCTCTCGGGATCGAGAATTGAATCTTCTTGGGACGATCCCCGCAACCTAACCATCTATGACACGATGGCTGCTCCAGTCCCATAAGCGATGATCTCGAAACAACCCGTTACAGGGTGGCGCCTTCGACAGTCTTGCACTGATTCGAGAGATCGTCACAACAGTCGCGATGCGACTTCGATGGGCCCGAGTGATTGCGATTTCTCGTCGCCGAGCCCCAGCGACGATCCATAATCAACCTTCGGCGAGACCACTCGCCTCCACAACATGGTCTGTTGCTGCCCGACCTTAAGTTTCCGTGATGTTCGTCGCTCGCATTCCCAGTGCCGGCTGGCGGTCTGTTGGTGAGCAGTCACGGGGTCCCACCTCACGGACGAATCCTGTCCGGACTCGGCCCGCGCCTTGTCGATGCATCAGCAAGATGACGATTGGCCCCGGGAGAAATCGCATCGCGATCTGGACATTTGGGCTGGTGGACGGTTGGCCATTTCCGATAAACTAGAAGCCCTTTTCCTTCGCATCGCTCGTCGCACAGGCGGATGATACGGTGGGAGGAATAGGTTCGACGTCATAATCCGGAGGAATCCACGCTATGGCTTCGGCAGGTGAGCAGATCCACGAAACAATCCGTGCGGAGAGCTCCGCCGCGTCGTCGAATCGGGCACAAGGCTTGGAGATTCCCCGCATCTTCAGCACCGAGGGCGTTAGTCCTTTCGATGAGGTGGTTTGGGACAAGCGGACTGCAGAAATTAAAGACGACCGGGGCGCCGTCATCTTTCAGCAGACCGACGTCGACGTGCCCCAATCTTGGTCGCAACTGGCCACGAACGTTGTGGTCAGCAAGTATTTCTATGGCGAGATCGGTACCGACGAACGGGAAGGCAGCGTCCGCGACTTGATCGATCGGGTTAGCCGAACCATTTCCGACTGGGGTCGGACCGATGGGCTCTTCGCTACTGATGCCGATGCCGACCGATTCTATGACGAGCTGACGACGCTCTGCCTGAATCAATACTTGGCTTTCAACTCGCCGGTCTGGTTCAATGTGGGGCTCTATCATCAGTATGGCATCGAGGGTCCCGCCAATAACTACCGCTGGGATCCCGAAACCCGACGCGTTGCTGCCGTCGAGGCCGCCTACAAGTATCCCCAAGGATCAGCCTGCTTCATCCAGAGCGTTGCCGACGACATGATGGATATCATGCGACTGGCCACCAGTGAAGCGATGCTCTTCAAGTATGGCTCAGGCACGGGCACTGACCTCTCGACGCTCCGTTCCAGCAAGGAAAAGCTTTCCGGAGGCGGCAAGCCCAGCGGCCCGGTCAGTTTCATGCGGGTCTACGATTCGATTGCCAGCGTGATCAAGTCCGGCGGCAAGACTCGACGCGCCGCCAAGATGCAGACCCTCAAATGCTGGCATCCCGATATTCTCGAGTTCATTGAATGTAAGGCCAATGAGGAACGTAAGGCCCAGGCCCTCATCCGTCAGGGTTACGATGCCAATTTCAATGGTGAGGCTTACAGCTCGGTCTGCTTCCAGAACGCCAACCTCTCGATCCGCTGCACCGATGAGTTCCTTAGCGCCGCCACTGAAGGACGCGAATGGTCCACTCGCGCCGTGACCACCGGTCGGCCCATGACCACCCACGACGCCGGCGACCTGCTCGACAAGATTGCCGAAGGCACCTGGCTTTGCGGTGATCCTGGTATGCAGTACGAGGACACGATTCAAGATTGGCATACTTGTGCAAACACGGGGCCGATCAATTCTTCCAATCCGTGCAGCGAATTCATGTTCTTGGACGACACGGCGTGCAACCTGTCGTCCTTGAACTTGATGCGGTTCCGCGATGAAACGGGTTGCTTTGACGTTGAACGGTTCCGCGCTGCCTGTCGAGTGGCAATCATCGCCCAAGAGATTTTGGTCGATCATTGCAGCTACCCGACCGATCGGATCGCTTTGAACAGCCATCGGTTCCGACCGCTGGGCTTGGGCTTCGCCAACTTGGGGAGCCTGATCATGGCCTCGGGTCGGCCCTACGACTCGGACGAGGGTCGCGATTTGGCCGCGGGCATCGCGGCGGTCATGCACGGCCAGGCCTATCTGACCAGCGCCGAACTGGCCCGGCATGTCGGGCCGTTCGATGGCTATGCCTTGAATCGCGAGCCGATGCTCCGGGTCATGGGCAAACACGCTGAGGCGGTCGATCAGATCGGTGCATCCTGCCCGGACTCGCTCCGCAATACCGCCCGCGTCATCTGGGACGAGTGCCTCGACCTGGGTCGCGAGCATGGGTATCGCAATAGTCAGGTAACCGTTCTGGCGCCGACCGGCACCATCGCTTTCATGATGGATTGCGACACGACCGGCATCGAGCCCGATATCGCTCTGGTCAAATACAAGCAATTGGCTGGTGGCGGTATGCTCAAGATCGTCAATCGGACCGTCCCGCTGGCCCTGCAGACCCTGGGCTACGACGAACCGGTAATCCGCGGGATCCTCGATTACATCGACCGCGAAGACACTATCGAAGGGGCTCCTGGGTTGGAGTCCGAGCACCTGGCCGTCTTCGACTGCGCCTTCCCGCCGGCCCAAGGTGTCCGCAGCATCTACTACACGGGCCACATCCGAATGATGGCCGCGGTACAACCATTCCTCTCCGGGGCCATTTCGAAGACCGTCAACATGCCACGCGAGGCGACCGTCGAGGACGTTCGTAACGCCTACCTAGAGGGCCACGCGTTGGGCCTGAAGGCCTTAGCGATCTATCGCGACGGCTCTAAGGAGTCTCAACCCCTAAGCACGAAGTCCGAAGAGGGCTCGCAGGATACACAGGACGCGCCTGTCGAACTGGCTTCCAAAGATGCCCCAGTCACTGAGGCGGTTCCTTCGTCCGCATCCCACGAGGGCAGCGATACCACGGAGGTCTCGGTCTCACCTTCGACGAATCGACCGAATAACCTGCCGCGTCGGGAACGCCTGCCCGACACCCGTCGGAGCCTGACTCACAAGTTCGACATCCAAGGCCATGAAGGCTATGTTACCGTCGGCTTTTACGAGGATGGTCGACCCGGCGAAGTCTTCATCACCATGGCCAAGGAAGGCTCGACCATCGGTGGCCTGATGGATGTCATCGGCACGGCGATCTCGATCGGGCTCCAGTACGGCGTCCCGTTGGAGGTTTTCGCCAACAAGTTTGCCCACAGCCGGTTCGAACCATCCGGCTTCACCAAGAACCCCGACATTCCGATCGCCAAGAGCGTCACCGACTACATCTTCCGCTGGCTCGGCATGGAGTTCATCCCCGGCTATCGTGAGGCCAACTCGGCGCAACGCATGCCCGTCTTGCCCGACGACCTTCCCGATCCGCATGCACTCCAAGGGTCGCCGATGTCCGGCCCGTCGGTCTCTGCGGCGGTTGATCCAATCTCCTCGGCGATAACCGCCTCACCAATCCGGCCCGAGCCGGTTCTGACCGCGCCTCTGCAGGGTGGAGCCCCCTCGGACCTCGACCGAATTAAGGTCCAGGATCAGGAATTCGCTCGATTCCAGAGTGATGCTCCGGCCTGCGATGTCTGTGGCGCGTTGACCGTCCGTTGCGGAACTTGTTACCGCTGCTTTAATTGCGGCAACAGCATGGGTTGTTCTTAACCTTCGCGATCTTCGGTGCACCGTCGCGATTCACGATGCGACGGTGCACTGATTCGCTATCGTAATCTTGGCTTGAATATCCTCAAGTATTTTCACTCAACCGTATTGAATGTTCGAGGTCTGGAACCAAACCTTGAGCCGTTCAAGCCCTTCGGCCGTCGTGACTTTTGGTTCGTACCCGAGGTCACAACGGGCCGCTGATATGTCAAACCAGTGGGGCGTGGCCAGTTGTCGGGCCAGAAAACGTGTTATCGGCGGCTCTGCCTGAGTCATCGCCAGTCGGTAGGCCACCTCAAAGCAGAATCCCAAAGTCAATGCTAGTGAAATTGGGATCGAGCGGTGGACAGGAGCAACGTCAGCCGCATTCAGGATGCCGTTGACGAGGTCCCAGAGCGGCATTGGCTCCCCATTCGTGATGTAGTAGGCCCGACCCGATACCGGGGAGCCGATTATGAGGCGATCCGAGGCAAGCATGTGGGCATCGACGGCGTTCTCGATGTAGGTCGCATCGATAATCGGATCATCCGAGCCGATCTTGCGGAGTCGCCTAGCCTTCGCCCGCTTCAGGATCCTGGGGATCAAATTCGTGTCTTCCGGGCCCCAGATTAGGTGGGGGCGGATTGCGATGGTGGCGAGCCGATCCGAGTTGGCCGCCAACACCGCATGCTCGGCGATCGCTTTGGTCCTCGGATAATGGGCCTCGTACTGGTCGACTGGTGGATACGGTTCAGATTCGTCGCCGCCCTCGGTTCCTCCCCAGTGGCTGATCACGCTGGGCGTGCTGGTATAAATTAAGGCCTCGACCCCGTGTCGGAGGCAGGCCTCGATAACGTGTCGGGTCCCGTCGACATTGGTCCGCTCGAACACCTCCGGTCGCTGGGAAATTCCCGCTTTGGCCCCGACGTGGAAGACTCGTCGACAATCTTCCACTGCGGTTTCGACGTCCTCCGCACGGCCCAGATCGCCAGTGAACTGTTCAATGCCTAGGGATTCCAGCTTCGGGTAGCGATGCCTCGCGAGGCTTCGGACCTCCCAGCCGCGATCGCGGAGCCGGGCACACAGGGCCGAGCCGACGAAACCGCCCCCTCCGGTGACCAACACCCGCATCCTCGAATCCTCCGTCAACGGGGGGGCGTACTGAACTTCTTCGATGCCTCAATGGCTAGACGCTCGCGACCGATCTTTGCGTTGTGACGAATGTCAACCGGAAACGGTTGTCGCGACGTCGATCGAATCCAAAACATGGAAATTGCGCGGGTGTGTTCTTGGGCTGAGGCTAACCTCTCGAGATCCTCATGGAGCGACGAGTCTGAGTGGGGGTTGACGTCATCGAAACGCTCGACGCAGAGCAGGGGAGTCACCTCGTCTTCCGAACCTTGGGGGATGCCAACCAACGCCGATCGCTTGATGGCAGGATGGGTGTTGAATACAGCCTCACAGGGAATCGTGAACAGGGTCCGCGAACGGGTCACGACCCGCTGTGTCTTACGGCCGCAGAACCAAATCCGCCCTTGATCGTCACGATAGCCCAAATCGCCCATTCTATGGAGGACATCACCGTTGCGGTCGCTGATCTTCGCCAAGCGATCCGCCTCAGGACGTCCAAAGTAGGCCCTCGTGACGACCGGCCCGCGCACGACGATCTCGCCAACGCGACTGGGTTCCTGGCGAAGGTCATCGGACCATGTGCCGATGGGACCGTCGTTGATCCCAATGATCTCAACGTCGATTCCGGGGGCGGGGTGTCCGACGCAGACGCCGGCCCCGCGATCGGTGGCCTCGCGGGTTTCGTTGAGGATCGTCCGGCTCCCGATCGAGCTGACCGGAAGAGCCTCGGTCGCGCCGTAGGGCGTGTGGACCTCAGCCCCGGCGGTCAAGCAGGGGACGAATCGGGCGAGGATCGCGGCCTGGACCGGAGCGCCCGCCGAGATCACACGACGGAGGCTCGGCAACGCGAGCCCCGACCCGGTCGACTCGAGATGGCGACCGACCCGATCGATCAAAGCCGGTGACCCGAACATGTTGGTGACTTCGTGGTTGGCGATCGTCTCGATGATCTCGATCGGATCGACCTCTGCGGGTCGAGTCGGATTCATCCGTGGGATCAATGCCGACATGCCTAACGCTGGACCGAACAGGCCGAATAGCGGGAAGGTCGGCAAGTCGCGTTCGCCTGGAGTGATCCCATAAAGTTGTTTGAGAAGTTGAACCTGTGCCTGAAACGTGGCGTGTCGATACTCCGCCCCTTTTGGTGGCCCGGTGCTCCCGCTGGTGAATAGGATTGCGGCGAGATCGTCGGGGCGTGTCGATCGCCAGGGCAGCTTCTCATCGGCGTCTCGACCCCGACGGGCAATCGTTTCGAGGTCGAGGCCGAACGGGAGCGGGATTCGACCAACGTGGACTGTGGTGTTGATCGTCGAACGCGCCCAGCCGAGAACCACACGGGCGAGGTGAGCTTTGCCGATGCCGACGAACGCCGAGGGAGCGGCCTCGGCGAGACAGTGCCCGAGTTTGGAAACTCCCATGCCCGGGTCGACTAGGACCGGGACGGCACCTGCCTTGAACAAGGCAAATGTCAAGGCGTAGAACTCGAGGCTCGGGGGGACCATCAAGACCGTGCGGACGCCGGGGCCGATTCCCGAGACGACCAGGCCCCGAGCCAACTCATCGCTCCACGTATCGAGCTGGGCGAACGTCAACGCACGGCGGGTCGTCTTTCCGTGCCGATCGCGACCCGTCGGCGCGGCGACGGCCAAGTCATCCGGCCGACTCGCGGCCATCGCTGGGAGATGAGCGGCGATGTTCGCAAAATGTGCTGAAGGTTTGTCGCCCGCCACGGCACTGGGGAACAAGCTCATGACGGTATTTCCGCAACGGCGTCGGGATGGGTTCGTGCCAAGAACGAATCAACCCGGTCGATGAGCTCGTTCGGTACGTCCTCGAATAGAAAATGGCCGGCGTCCCGGAAGCAATGGACCTCGGCGTTCGGGAATCTCCGCCGCCATTCATCGAAGAAATGATGATCAAACACGAAATCACGCATTCCCCAACAAATCAGCATCGGAATGTGTGAGAGCGAGGGGAGGTTCGATTCGATCTCTGAGACAGTCCGGTAGCTGAAGTCGGTCGGCGTAAGTGGGATGTCGCGAACGAATTCGAGAACCGAGAGCCGGTGCTCGGGACGATCGTGGGGCGCGAGGTAACCACGACGGACATCGGGGTCCAGTCGCGTCCGCGTGACGCAGAATCGCAAGGCGGCGCGGACGAACGCGTTTTGCTGGACGACCATGCAGCGGCCGAATGCGGTGTCGCGAGCCAACCGGAGCGACCAGGGGAACCGTTTCGATTTGGGGAGATGGAACCCGCTTGTGTTGAGAATGATCAGACGACCGATTCGTTCGGGATGCCGAGTCGCGTATCCAAGCCCGATCATGCCACCCCAGTCGTGGACCAGAAGGGTCAAACGCTTGGACACGCCGGCCTCCTCGAGCAGGACCTCGAGATCGTCAATCCGACGCTCCAATGTGAACGGATATTCTGAGCGTGTCGGCTTGTCTGAGAGCCCGCAACCGATGTGGTCCATCGCCAAGACGCGTTGGCGTTCGCGGAACGTGACGATCAGGTTGCGGAAGGCGAACGACCAGGTCGGGTTGCCGTGAACCATCACCAACGGATCGCCCGAACCCTCGTCGATGAAATGCTGCCTCAGCCCGGACCGCTCGAGATATCGGGAGCAGAACGGATAGAGGGATGCGGCGCCATCGAGGTCGATTGAATAGTTGTTTGTGTCACTCATTATTTACCATTCGATCCCAAGCATGAGGCAGTTGAGTCCGCTACCAATCCCGAGGAACCCGACGCGGTCGTCTGCTCGGAGGAACCCCCGGCGCTCGGCCAAGGCGGCGGTCAAAGGGAGTGAAACGGTCCCGATGTTGCCCAGATAGGGGAACGTGCAGAAATCTTGGTGTGTTCCAAGGCCGAGGCTTTCCAGGATCGTGTCGCGGTGTGGCTTGCCGACCTGGTGGCAGATCACCTTGTCGACGTGTTCGCGACTCCAGGCGAGTGTCTGGAGAAACTGGGCGAAGCTCCGTCGGCCCAGTTCAACGCCATGCTTGAGCACGGCGACCGAGTCGGTGACGAAGAACTGGGTGAACTGCTGCGCGGCTCGGGGCATGTTCGTGATGGTGCGGAACCCCCAACGGCAAAGGTCGTGATGCTGTGGGGCCGACTGTGAGGCGCCGCCGACCAGGCGTCGACGGCGTGCGTGGCCGAAGGTGCCGTCGGTCAGCAGCAACGCGACGGCGCCCGAGCCTCCAGTGAACGTCGCCAAGGATGCGCGGAACTGCTGCGGTGTCGGTTCAGCGAGCAGTTGGCTGATCGCCAGTTCGTTGATCTCGCGTGCCGATTCGCATGAGACGACCAGGCCGGCTCGGATCTGGCCTAACTCGATCCGATTGGCCACGTCGATCATCCCGTTGAGTACGCCTAGACAGGCGTTGCTCAGGTCGTAAGGCGCACAGTCGGGGCTGACCCCCAATGCGGCTGCCACCCGGCAGGCTGTGGCCGGCTCCAGCAGCTCGCGGCAGACCCCAGCATAGATTACCACGTCTAAATATTTCGAAGCGAAGTCGACCGACGTCAATGCCTTCCGAGCCGCCGCGATCGCTCCGTCCGAGACCGCGTAGCCTCGATCCCACCACCGGCGTTCCCCGACCCCAGTCAGGCTCTCGAGTTGGCCCGGGGCCATCCGCAACGCGCGGTAGACCGGCTCCAACTCCAACTCCAATTCGTCGGTCGTGACAACCTGGGTTGGCAACTCATAGCCAATCGCATCGATATAAACATGCTGGTATTTCATTGTGCCACTATTTTCTTGATGCGGCGAGGGTCTTGGTCCTTGAGATGGGCTTACCATCAGGCTCGTTCGCGGTGGGAGTCCAAGCGATGGCGAAATCCTGCATCTGATAGATCAGACGGCCATCGACAAGCAGCCAACCATCACCGCGGACCTGGCCGGTCGCTGGATCGACGTGAGTTACGAGCAGATCGATGGTCACCATTCCGTCGTTCGGGATCACTTGCCCCCGATAGGTCCAGCGGTGCGCTGGCAGACCTAGAGCAGGCGCGAACTGCACCGTTGGGGCAAGAGCAGACGAGCCGATCGGACTAACAACGGCAAGTTTGAGCAATTGGATCAGCGATTCCAAGCCCAATGAGCCGGGGATGACAGGATCTTGGAAGAAATGGGCGCGGAAAAACCAGGACGACGGATCGATGTCGAACTCGCCACGGAGGCGCTTGAGGGATGAGGCATCAGCGGGTTGATCCCCACCCCTTCGATCCACTCGAATGCGGTCGACCATCCGGAGCTGAGCTTGAGGGAAGGGGGGCTCGGTCGGGTAAGGACGCGCGGGCCGATCCATGTCGGGGAACGGTTGCGCATTGAAATCGGACCAGCGGGGGTCGCGGAGTCCAACCTGATCTGCCAGTTGTTCGGGTCGAAAGAAGCCGAAGTAGGTCGATCCCGAGTAGACAGGACCGGATCGCGAAACGACCTCGAAATCGAAGTGTTGGATGATCATGCCGGCCGACTGGCTCTGTTTGGTCAAAGTGATCCGAGTGGCAAGCGTACCGATGTCCGGTGTAACCGCGCGATGCTGGATCGCCTCGCCACCGAGGTTCCGGTAATGGAGCGGGTGATTGCTGCTCAGGGCGGCTCCAAGGTAGGCCGACATCCAACCGCAGGGCTGAAGGGCGACCTCGAGCAGAATTGAGAGCGGCATCGCGCCAGTCCGCTCGGCGGAGAAGTACCAGGCTTCGGACGGCACATCGTACTCGGCCAGGGCCGTGCCACCGGCCGAGAGCACGCCGGGTTGGCAATTGTCGACACGGACGATCCGGTGCAGGAACGCGTAGGGCGGCCTGGGGAGCCGGGCCATGAACCGATCGTCGTCGAACGGGGCGAAGTCCGGTCCGAAAGCGAGCGAAGGGCGACCGGTCGCGAACTCGAGGATCTGCTCATACGAGTTGACGTCGACGGGTCGCGCTGGGACCATTTGCTCTCGGGCGTCGTCCCAAAGTCGTTCGAGACCGTCTCGGGTGACGCCGCTGGCACGGATCGTCATGTCGACAATCTCGACAATCGGCTTGTCGTCGGCGAACATGATCGCGTCGGCGATCGCCTCGGGCGTCCCATCGTCGCTGAGGACGACCGCCTTGACGTGGATCTCGTAGCGGACCCGAGACGACTGGGCGGTGACCTGGCCCCGGCATCGGAGCCGGCTGGATATACCGGGAATCGGCTCATATCGGATCGTCCCTTGAGGCCCAACGATCCCGCGACGCATCAGGAAGACGCGGAAAGTATGCAGGCAACATTCATACATCAAGGTGCCGGGCATCACTTGATCATCGACGAAGTGGCAGGTGAGGAACCAGGCGTCCGGCTCGATCTCGGCTTCCCCTACAGCCAAGCCGAGCCCGAAGCGTCCGCCGCGCGGATCGAGCTTCGTGATCCGATCGACCAGCCGGAGTTTGTCGGTCGGGAGTCGATACGGGTCGGGTAGGTCGAGTTCGGCGAAGGACGGGCCGAACGCGCCGGCGAGGTCTCCTGCACGGAGCCGATCGACCGCCGACTCGTTCAGGGAGATCGGGTCGTCGAACGGAACGAAGCCGAACGGGTCGGCGGAGAGTTGCTCGGCCTTCGCATCACGAGGCGCTCTTGGCCCATTCAGGACGAGGCCCTTGCCGGCGGCCAACTCCTCGGCGCTGAAGAAGCCGGCACAGCCGTCACGCATCGTCAACAGCGGTCGACCGTCGACCGTTCCGTCGAACTCAAACCGGAATAGATACGTGTTGCCTTGGCGAAAGAAATTGAGGATCCGGATGTCGTACCGGATCGTCTGACCGGGTCCGGGCAAGCGGTCGTGGAAGGTGACAAAGGCGTCGAGCAGTCGGTAAACGGATCGGCCAAGAGTCCGCAAGTCGATCCCGAGGTATCCGGCCAGGAACAGGTCGGCCTGTCCTGACTCGACCGCCAAGGCCGTCGGGATCGCGTTGGCGTCCAGATACCAACGGTCGGCATCGATGTCGTGCTCGGTGACGACTCGACCATGGCTCAGCGATCGCGGTTCGCCTTCCAAAGCGGTGATCCGATCGACCAGCATCAACGGCTCGTCAGGGAGGCGAACCCGAGTTGGGTAGGCATCGATGTCGGCATAGTCGGGGCCGAGCACCGCGGCGATCGAGCCGCGCGCAAACTCCAGGCACTGATCGCGATCGAGCACGATGTCGGATCGTTCGGGTTGGGCTGCCCCGCCGTGAAGAGCGGATGAATCCCGAGGGTCCGACCTCTTAGGATGGGCCTCGTCACGGCTCGTTCCGGAATCGTTGTGTAAGAGTGGCAGAGCGAATGAACTGTTGAACCGCGATGCGTGATCCGCATAAGTCGTGGCGATACCGTCGGTGAAAGTGAGGTAAGCGGCGTGCGCTGAGGCTTGGGCCCGCGCGTTGGCGGCCATGGCATGGAGCAACGGAGTGGCTTCGACCATCCGGTGATCGCCTCCTGTCCGCGATCCATCTTCTGAATCCACCAACTTCGAGACTGGAGGTGCCGCGGTAGTCAATGGGGCTATTGAGGGTCGAGGTTGGGATGTGTCGGCATTCATTGGATCGGGAGAGTTTAGGGATTGCTGAGGCGGCATGATTCGGGATGTCGACGGTTGTTGGATCGTTGAGACTGAGGACGTTCGAAAGCTCGACCCATTCGTCTCGGGCGAGACCGGTTCGCTTGAGGCTTTCTTGCGCAGAGGTTTTGGGATTTCGATCGAACAACTACCAACAGGGACGCGGATGGTCCGATCCGAGTTGGAGTTCAACGACGGGTCAGGGATGACGTCGAAGAGGTCATCGACCCGCAACGGAACGCGTTGGGCATGGAGCCAGCCGAGGGTTCGGAGCAGGAGCGAGACAGGGTCGGCGCCGGCATGATGGAGGGCCCGGGCCCGGTGGGGACGGTCTCGGAGGATGGACGTGATCATCCGGGTCGTCGAGGCCCCTGGTCCGATCTCGAGGAAGAGCCGGTGCCCGTCGTCCCAGGCACGTCGGACAAGCCGGGGGATGTCGACGGTCGCCAACGCTTGGTCGGTGATCGCCGAGGCAGCCGTTTCCGAATCGGGGACGAAGGGGCGTCCCC
Organism: uncultured Planctomycetia bacterium; assembly: GCA_964609385.1. Lineage (GTDB taxonomy): Bacteria > Planctomycetota > Planctomycetia > Isosphaerales > Isosphaeraceae > CAZSSM01. The sequence continues at coordinate 20,605 of CAZSSM010000056.1, read as the reverse complement.
ATGCGGCACTGTAAAAGCGGATCCCGGAGACCGATCGCGTCGGCAGGCGGTGGAGGTCGCGGTAGGCGTCGGCGACGGGTTGTGCCAAGGGGCAATGCACGGCGCTGACGCCGGGCAACCGGACCGCGCGGACGCCGAGTTGCTCCGCGACCCGCTCAACGGCGACACGAGGACCGGCAAGCACGCACTCACGGTCGCCGGTGATGAACAAGATGTGCAAGGTCGGATCTGAGCCGATCGCGTCGTGGACCTCAACGGTTGACCGCGCGATCAGGGCGGCGTACCAGTCGAAAGGGTCGTCGGGAGCGAGCCCGAGGGCGGTCCGCGCCGCGTTGTAGGGGGCAGCTAGGTCGGTCGTGAAGAGGCTGGAACGTCGGAGTCGCTCGAGCATCAGGTCGCGGTCATTCCAAACCCGATGCGCCACGAGCATCGTCGTCTCGCCTAGGCTGTATCCGAGCGCCGAGGCGGGTCGAACGTCGAAGGCGTCGAGCAGGTCGGCGAGAAAGGCACCGAGCGAAATCTGACCTTGGATCATCGAGACGTGATCAGATTCGACGCTGTTGAGATCTTCCTGATCCCAAAAAATATCGGGCCGGAGCTGATCGGCTAGGAATCGGTTTTGCGCGTGGTGTTTGTCGAGGATCGCAGGCCAGAGTCCAGCGAGGTCGCGTCCCATCCGGGGGAAGTGGTTGCCCGAGCCAGGATAGGCAAAGACAGGCTTGCTCCCGGGGGCGATCGGCGAGGCTTCGAAGAAGATGCGGTCGCCGGGCAGGGGGCGGTCGTCACCTCGCGTAATCGCGTCGCGGAGCTGGTCGGCGAGCTGAGCGAGTTCGTCGAGGTTGGATGCGACCAACGCGGCCCCGAGCTTGGCCGATCGTATCGGGGCGAATCGCTCGGCGTGTCGATGCCACCAGAGCGAGCCGAGTTGATCAATGGGGGAGATCAGGACCGGATCGGCGTTCTCAGCGTTGTTCGTGTTCCCGACCCAGTCGCGGAGTCGATCGATCTCGGCGAGCAATTCAGGGATCGAGTTGGCCTCAAGGAGGAACAGGCCCTCCTGGAGCGGGCGGATCGGCCGACCGGGAGGCCCGTTACGGTCAGAGATCGGAGCAGGGTCAGCTTCGCGGAGCGTGGCGGCCACGACGGTCCGATCCATAGAGGGTGTTTCAACACGGACCCGCCGTGGTCCGTCATTACGGTTGCCGATCGCGTAGCGCGGTCGCGAACCAGACACCGTGCCCTCCGGAGGAATGACCCGATCGGTCAGCGACCAGATCGCGCTGAGCACCTCGAACGCCCCGGACGCCGCACCGAGATCACCGAAGCATTGAGAGGATCGAAGAAAACTTTTGTGATCATTAAGTCGTGTGTCGGGACCGTTGACGGGGTTCGTCTCGATGGACTCGATGACTGCGAGGATCGGTTCGCCTTCACGTCGCGCGTCGTCGAGCCGTCGGAGGACGAAGGCGACGGCACCATCGGCGAAGACGTCGAGTGGAGGAGGCTCGCTGCACTCAGGGAGTAAAGATGGGCTTACGGCACGGCGTGCAGCGTCGACAGCACGGGCCTCGGTAGCGAAGTCGACTGCGCCGACGAGGGCGTAGTCGAGCTGGCCGTGAGTCAACGCATCGGCGGCCATTGCGAGTGCCTGAAGGCCCGAGGCCCGCTCTCGGGAGACGGTGAAGCTGGGACCACCGATCTGGAACAACCGCGCGATCCGGCTGGCGGCGATCGAGGCCAGCCCCCCGAGCGTCCGGTCGGCGGTCAAGGGCGGGCTGATCGCCTCGCGCCAGCGGGCGAACCACGTCTCCTTATCTTCAAGCGACCAATCGAAGCCGGCTCGGTCACCCCAGGCTCCCGCGTGTTCGCCGAGCCGCCAACGGAGCTGATAGTTGGTCGTGTTGAGGTCGAGTTCGACGCCCAGGAAGACACCGATCCGCTCACGATCGCGGGCTGACCAACGCGGTGGGCGGTCGCCGACGGCTTCGGCCATCACCAGGAGGGCCAGCAACTGCTGAGGCAAGGCCTGTTCCAGCTCGCGAGGGGGGATCCGGAACCGTCCGAGGGGCACATTCAAATGGGGGATCGCATGAACCTGCGTTCCAACGCCGGGCAGGCCCCACCAGTTGCTCGGCGATTGGGCCGGCGGACCTTCTAAGCCGAGAAGGCGTTGGTGGACTGACTCGGTGCTCGTCCAAGGGCCGACCCGCGCCGCGACCCCAACGACTGCGAGATCGAGAGATTGCGATGCATGATCGAGACGAGCGCGGTCGGGAGCTCGGATCGATCCGATGGAAACCGGATGCTTCCGAGTCGTCGTACGATCGGGATGAGCCGTCGCGGGGGGGTATTCTTCGAGAAGCAGGTGGGCGTTGATGCCGCCGAACCCAAACCCGCTGACGGCGGCGCGTCGGGGTGTTTCAGGAGTTCGCGAGGTCCAAGGTCTGGGCTCGCGAAGGATCGCAAACCGTCCACTTCGCAGTTCGTCGGCGATGGCCGGGTTGGGTTCGCTGAACGAGGCGGTCGGTGGGAGCGTCCGATGCCGAAGCGCGAGGAGAACCTTGAGCACGCCGGCGGCGCCCGCGGCGGTCAGGGGGTGTCCGATGTTCGACTTGACCGAGCCAACGACCGTCGGGTTACGACCCTTGTCGGCGTTAAATTCGAGCCCGTCATGCAATGCGCGGAGGCTGGCGAACTCGACAGCATCGCCCATTGGTGTGCCTGTGGCATGGCACTCGATCAGGTCGACTTGAGTCGGCGACCAGCCGGCTTGATCGTAAGCGGCGCGAAGGGCACGGATTTGGCCCTCGCTGGCCGGGGCGAGCAGATTGCCCTCGACGTCGTTGGAGAGTCCGACGCCGGCCAGCAGAGCGTGAATGGTGTCGCCGTGACGCAGGGCATCGTCAAGCCGTTTGAGGACGAACAGGCCGGCCCCCTCACCAACGACCAGCCCGTCGGCACGGTGATCGAAAGGGGTCGGAATGCCTTTGGTCGAAAGGGCGCGGAGCTGAGCGAAGCCCATCTGGGTGTAGAGGGCGTCGGGCCTAGAGAGACCACCGGCGAGCATCGCGTCTGCCCGACCAGCGATCAAGGCATCGGCGGCAAGCTTCAGTGCATAGAGTGACGAAGCGCAGGCTGCGTCCAAGGCGAACGCACCGCCGCCGAGCCCCAAGGCGCGGGCGAGTAGACCGGCGGGCAATCCTGCGACGTATCGGTTCCATGGGTGCACTAAAGAGGTAGTGTTGAGAACAACCTCATTTCCATAAATGAGCGATTCTTTGAAGGCGAGCCCCCGGAGTTCCCAAGCCAAGGTCGAGGCGGAATCGGTCGGCAGCGCGATATGGCCCAAGACCACGCCGACTCGATTGTGGTCCAGCGGTCCGGTGACCGCATCGCGCCAGGCCATGCGTCCCGCCTCCAGGACGACATGGAACGTTGGGTCGAGACCGTCGAGCAGGCCGCGCGGCAGGTCGAGTCCGTCGGGGTCGAGCACGAACGGATCGAGGTAGCAACCCGAGAGCGCGTTGACCCGATCGACGTCGGCGGGGAATGGGCCGAGGACATTGGCTGGATCGACCGGCCAACGTCCGTCGGGCACGCGTCGAGCGGTGCAGCGAGCGTCGCGGACGATCTCCCAGAACGCCTCGGGATCGGAGGCCTTTGGGAAGAGGGCGCCGATCCCAACCAGGGCGATTTGCGGACGTGACGGGGCGTGCTCGGGCGGTCCGAGGTTTGGGACTCGATCGGGAGACGCCATCAGGACAGTGCGCCTTGGGCCAGGGTGGTCTGCGCGAACGCCTCGAGCAGCGAGGCGTCCATGGTGTGAGTGCAGTCGCTCAACCGAGCGATCAGCGATCCGGTTGGCGTCCGGATCTCGATGTCGGCGGTCACCTGGTGAGCGGTGGCCCGGGTGATCCGAGTGATTGCGACGACTTCTGGGCCATCGAACCGGCGTTGGTACTGGCGGTAGGCGCCGACAGCGTTCGGCAGCGAGCCGAGTCCACGAACGCGGCTCGCCCAGAGAACAAGCCCTTGAAAGACGCCGTCGAGCACGAGTGGATCGGCGATCCATGTTCCACGCAGCGGCGTCTCCAGCCACAAGGACGGTCGAGGCGCTGTTCGGATTCGTGTAACAATCCGATCGGCGTCGCAGCAGTCGACCTGGACGAACGCATGGAGATCGGGACCGTGGAAGAGGACCGGCCCATAGAGATCGAACGGGGCCAGGAGGGTCGAATCGTCGGACGAGTCAGTATTGGAAATCGAGTCGTCGGGCGCGTTGGGAGTCTGCTCGCCTAACAGGACGCGGGCGCGGATCAAGGGACGACCCGGTTTGGAATCGGCGACCGACTCGCGCAGTTCCACTGTGACTCGATCGCACTCGTCGTCGGGTTCGGCATGTCCAACGAAGACCTCGACGTCCATCGAGGCCGCATCGTCTTCCAGGACGATCCCTTTGCAGACTTGCAGGTTGTCTAATCCGAAGAATCGGAGTCCTGGGTGGGCGTGGAGCGCAGCATGTCCGAGCCATTCGATGGCCAAGGCCAACGGGACGACTGCTGAACCGCCGATAACATGCGAGCGGAGTACCGGCATGCGTCCGGGAGCGATCCGCAAGGTGAAGGCGTGGTCCAATCTCGTCATGTGATCGGGGACGAGGCGGTGGTTCGTGGGCGACCTCGTACTCTGGTCTAGGTCCTGAACGCGATCGATCTGAACTTGGGGTTTGGGCTGGGGCAAGTCGGTCTCGGGGAGTGGGCCATGAATGACGACTCGCTCAACGGCGTTCGGTGCTCCACGGTCTCTCGACTCGGCCAACGCAGAGACAACATAGTGAGCGCCATCTTTCAAGGGGATGAGTCCGACACCCTCATTTTCGAAGAGAGACTTGAGTCCATCGTGGACCATGCCACCGTCCCAGGGACCCCAATTCAGAGCGAGGGTTCGGCAATTGGGATGGTCAATGGTGAACTGCTGTGACAGCTTGTTGAGCACCTCGTTGGCGGCGGCATAGTCAGCTTGGCCAATTCGACCCAGCCTCGCCGTCGTTGAGGAGAAGAGGACGAGGCCGGTCAACGGATCTTCGCTAAGGGACTCGAGCAGGTGACGCGCCCCGTCGACCTTCGTTCGATAGACATGTTCGAAGTCTTCGGTTGACTTGTCGAGGATCCGGCGGTCCGCCAGGATCCCGGCGGCATGAACGAGTCCGTGGATGGGCCCAAAGGTGGCTCGAGCTTCGCGGAGAGCCCGGTCCAGACCGTCGCGATCGCGGACGTCGGCCGAGAGGTAGAGCACACGCGAGCCGGCCTCAGTGAGCCGATCGAGGGTTCGGCGCACCTCACGGTGGGCTAACCAACGTCGAGCCTGTCGGGCGGCCTCTTTGGGTGTCGGTCGCGTCGAGCCGGATCCGGTCTGGCTCAGCAACGACCGGATAATCTCCGCTTCCGTTTGAAGGGGTTGGAGCCAGTCCGGTTCGGCTTGGGGCGGGGCGGTCCGACCGATCAGGACGAGGTTAGGTCGGCCGTGATGGGCCAAAGCCAAAGCGACTTCGGCGGTAACACCCCGCGCACCGCCGGTCAGAACGACGGTATGCTCGGACCCCCAGAGTGACTCCGATTCCTCCGAGACTTGAAGTGAATCGGTGATTTCATCGAGGGCCAGCACCCGTTGTGTCCCGTCCTCAGCGATTCCGACCTCGATACTCCGGCGCGTGAGGATCTCTTCAGCCAGGGCGAGTACGACTTCATCAAAGTCCTCCGCCTTTTGCGACGAGGGGACATCGATCGCCTTGACATAGACCTCTGGCCATTCGCGAGCGGCCGTCTTGGCCAGACCGGCGAGACCAGCCTGCGACGGGTCGCCGATCCGTGTTGGGTCGTCGAAGCCGAACCCGCCATCCATCCGACTCACGAGCGCGAGCACCACCTCGTGCTCACGACCGGATTCTCGGAGGCGGGCACCAATGTGTTGAAGCAGCGTGAACGCGGGTAAAGCCACATTCACCGATGCTTTGCCGGCGTTGGTTCCTTCGCCGAATCCGGATGACGGCGCGATCATGACGAGACCGCTGAGTTGATCGGTCCAAGCGATCGACTCGCAACGATCCCAAGGGACGGAACGAATACTCTGACCGAGCATATCGATCCGACGAACCAGGGCGTGGACGAGCGGTTCAGGTGGGCCGATGACGAGGATCTCGCCCTGTGGTCGGAGGCGGTCCTCATCGCGGTCGTGACCCGAATCGAGCGGACGCAGCACGACCTGGAAGGTTCGGAGGGCGTGGTCGGAGGCCGCGCCGATCTGACGCCCGTGCTCAGGCGTGACGATCGGCGCGGCCAAGGGCTCCGGGACCGATCCTCCCGTGGGTGTAAAATCGGGTGGGCCATCGCTTTGCCCGGTCCCCTTGAGATGAACGGTGATCTCTTGAAGGGTCCGCAGTCGTCCGAGTTGCTCGGGCTGGACCTCAGGGAGTTGAGGGAGACGTTCCTGTAATGCCGCGAGAATTTCGACCCGTTTGATGGAATCGATTCCGAGGTCGGCGTCGAGTTCCATGGTCGGTTCGAGCATTTCGGCCGGATAACCCGTCTTCTCCGAAATCACATCCAGAAGTGTGTTCCAGAGAGAATTGGATGATGGGATCATTGAGGTGGATGACGCGTCGATGGGCTCATCCCGAGCTTGGCGTGGCGAGTCTTCGACACCTACGGGAACCTTACCAATCTCATCCTGGAAGCAGTCCACGATCTCGGCGATAGTCCGGAGCCTTCCGAGTTGCTCAGGCTGGACCTCGGGGAGTTCGGGAAGGCGTTCCTGCAGTGCCGCGAGAATTTCGACCCGTTTGATGGAGTCGATTCCGAGGTCGGCGTCGAGTTCCATGGTCGGTTCGAGCATTTCGGCCGGATAACCCGTCTTCTCCGAGATCACCTCGAGCAGGACCGCCTGGGCGTGGTCGTCCCGGTGTGTTGAGCGATTCGGAGTCGAATGACCGTGGCTCGCAATGGAAGTCGACCCGTTTGAAGTCTCCGCTGATGAGAAATCTGCCGGTTGAGCAGTCGCGGTCGAAGCAGGAGATTCATGGACCGCCCCGCCATCACGTTCCAGGTACAGAACGATATCGTCCAACGACCGGAGCTTTCCGAGTTGCTCAGGCTGGACCTCGGGGAGTTCGGGAAGGCGTTCCTGCAGTGCCGCGAGAATTTCGACCCGTTTGATGGAGTCGATGCCTAAGTCGGCGTCGAGTTCCATGGTCGGTTCAAGCATTTCGGTCGGATAACCAGTCTTCTCCGAGATCACATCCAAGAGAATCGACGTCAGCGAAGGATCAACAGATGCTCGAGGATTTCCGTCGAGTCCGGGTCCGGAACCAAGAGCAAGGTCGGCGACCGGGGTCTCAATGGCTGACTCGGACTCGAATGACGCTGAACTTGGGGCGGGCCTAGGAGTAGGATCGGGACTTAGTCCCGAGACGGAGTCAGCGGACGTCGGCAAAGTGTCTATGTGTTTCGGTGTGTCGTCGAGAGGTAACTCGTCTCGAGGAATATTCCGAATGTTTTTTGAATTGGAGTCTAGGTGCGGCGTGGCCGGTGTGTGATGTTCCGGCCCGGCCGTCGTTGGGGCGATCATCGACGGCTCGGGCTGCTGGTTCGCGCCATCGAAAGGGTGTGGTTCGACGGTGGCCGGATCGAGCAGGACCCGGACGTTGTGCTGAAGTCGCTCTTGGTTCTCGAGGAAACGGCGATGGAGTTCAGCGGTCTGCTGGGCCATCTCGTGCAGGACGATCAAGCTCTGTTCCAAGGACCGGCTGAGATGTCCGGATCCAATTGGCGCATCGGGTTGCGGTGTCGGGTCGGGCGGCATGCGATGCCCGTAATTGTAACCGTGGCCGTTGGCGATCGTCGGGGCTTCGGGATCGATGGAAGGGTCGAGCTGTTGCGGATTGGACGTTGAGGTGGCGGCTGGGGACGATTCAGGTTTCATGCGAGGATCCGAGAGCGATCGTTCGGGGGGATCGGGCGCCGTTGCGGTCGGTTCGAGAGGATCGGTCGACGTTGGATCCAGAGGCGACGCGTCGAGCGAACGTCGCGGATCCGACGCGGTTGACCTCGAGTCTTCGGTGACAGAGGCCTGGTCTCCATCATTGGCCCGGTCGTTGCGGTCGGGCATCGTCGAACCGGTCAAGGTCGATCGATAGTTGGCTCCACAGAGAGGGACGACCAACTTAGGTTTCGGAGGAGCGGGGTCCTCAACGCGTCGGACACGTTCTCGCGCGAAGGGTCCGCCCCAGATGTTGAGTTCAACCGGATACCCGGCGGCGACCAGCCCGGCTAAACAGCGGGCGAGATCTTGGAGGTTGGTCCGACGCCCCTGCGAGGAGTCGAGGGCGATGGCCCGATGCGGCTCGCCATCGAGGATGGCCTCGACCAATCGGGTCAGGACCGTGCCCGGTCCGACTTCGAGGAAGAGACGCGCGCCATCGCGATACATGGCGCGAACCATCGCGACGAAGTCGACCGGTTCGGCCAGTTGGTTCGCCAGCAGATGTCGGATGGCTTGTGGGTCGTCGGGGTAGGCCCGGGCAGTCGTGTTGCTGTAGACGGGAATCCGGGGCGTGGCGACGGCGATGCGTTCGAGGTGGTCAGCGAAGGGTGTAGCGGCCTCGGCGACCAAACGACTGTGGAATGCGGCGGCGACCGAAAGCGGCTTGGCGGTGATCCCGAGCCGACCGGCCGTCTTGTGAGCACGCTCGATCTCCGGGGTGGTCCCCGAGAGGATCACCTGGTGTGAGCCATTATGGTTGGCCACAACCAGGTCGAGCCGATGATCGGCGATCAATTGACGGGTCTGTTCGAGGGTTGCGGCCAGGGCGAGCATCGTACCGGGATCGGATCCAGGCTTCGAGGCCATCTCCGCCATCAACTGTCCTCGACGCCTCGAGAGCGCAAAGAGGGTCGAGGTGTCGAAGGCTCCGGCGACGGCCAGGGCGACTAGTTCACCATAGCTGTGTCCGGCGACCAGATCAGGCTGGATCCCAAATCCGCCGAGCAACCCGCAGGCGCCCCACGCGACCGCTCCCAAGGCCGGCTGGGCATGGATCGTGGCGGTCAATCGATTCCGATCGGCCTCGCGTCGTGCGGGGTCGTCGAAGTCGGCCGGCGGGTAGAGGATCCGACTCAACCGCTCCGAGCCCGAGGAGTCGGTTGACCCGGTCGACGTATCGGCCAGGTTCAAGGCATCGAGCGCTTCGGGGAACCGGCAGGCCAACTCGCGCAACATTCCAACATATTGCGAGCCTTGACCGGGGAACAGCATGGCCAGTCGGGGCGTCCCCAACGACCGAGACGCGTGGGAGTCGGAATCCGGGCCGATGAGAAAGACACCGGCGGCCGGATCGATCACGGCATCGGCCCGACCTTCCCGGACCATGTTAGGATGTGACAAGGCCTTATCGAGGACTCGATGGAGTCGCTCATACGCGGTCCGATCGCGATCAACGACCAGAAGCAACCGCCAAGTCCCACCGGGATGTTCGGAGAATCGACGACGCGTCAAAGCAGCCTGGACCTGCACGCCGAGCCAAGTCGATTCGTCCTCGAGATCGTTGCCAGCGGGCAAATGTGTTCGGACCCAGTCGTGGAGCGTCCCCGGTTGATCGGCGACCAGGGCGACCAACTCGACTTCGCCGGAACCGTCGGGGTCCCAAACCGGTTCAACGCGTGTAGGATCGTGCTCCTCAAGGACGGCGTGGTAGTTGCTGCCTCCGAACCCGAAAGCGCTGAGGCCGGCGCGTCGGGGCCGACCCGGGGACGCGATCCAGGGTGTGGCGCGATCATGAAGAAAGAATGGGGATGCATCGGAACCTTCGGGCTGACCCAGCGGATCCAAGGGAGTGCGGACCTTGATGGTCGGCGGGAGCACCTTGTGGTGGAGCGCCAAGGCGACCTTGATGAGGCTGGCCGCTCCGGCTGCCGCTTTGGTGTGGCCGATCTGCGACTTGACCGAGCCCAGGGCACACCAAGGCAACGTCGGGATGTTGTCCGAGCCAGATTGTCGACCGTTCGAACTGTTGGCGTCATGGACATCGCAGAAGACTTCGGTGAGGGCTTGGAGTTCGACCGCGTCACCGACTCGAGTCCCGGTCCCATGGGCTTCGATCAGGTCGAGGTCGGTCGGGGTGATCCCGGCAACGCGATAAGCGCGTCGAAGCGCGAGCCGTTGCCCTTCGGGTGCCGGAGCATAGACGGCGCGTCCGCGGCCGTCGCTGGACGATCCTAGGCCGCGTAGGACCGCGTAGATCCGATCGCCGTCACGGACCGCGTCGTTGAGCCGCTTCAGGACGACTACCCCGAGCCCTTCGCCCAGGGTAGTGCCGTCGCCGTCGGCATCGAAGGGCCGCGCGTGGCCCGAGGCCGAGAGCGCTGGGGTTTTGCTGAAGCACATATACATGAAGATGTCGTTGAACGTATCGAGGCCCCCTGAGAGGACCATGTCGCTCTGGCCGCATTGCAGCTCGAGGACGGCCAGATGCAAGGCGGCCAAGGAGCTGGCACAGGCCGCATCGACGACGCAATTGGTGCCGCCTAGGTCGAGCCGGTTCGCGATCCGACCGGCGGCCACGTTGCCCAGCAGGCCGGGGAACGAGTTCTCCTGCCAGGGCACGTACCCTTCAGCGATCGTTTGGACAACGCGGTCGGCGGTCTCGGGATCGACGCCGGCCTCATCCAGGGCACGCCGCCAGAGTGGGTGACCCAGCCGAGCGCCCAGCGGGATGACCAGTTCGAGGGTTCCGGTGACTCCGAGGATCACAGCGGTCCGATCACGGTCGAAGGGACGCTGGCCGTCACCGTATCCGGCATCGGTCAGAGCCTGCCGTGCGGCCCAGAGCCCGAGCAACTGGGTCGTATCGGTCGCTTCGAGTGTGTCGGGGCGGATCCCGAAGTCGAGCGGCGCGAAGTCGACCCTCGGCACGAATGCGCCGCGATGCCCGTAGGTCCGGTCCGGGGATCGTGGATCGGGGTCGAAGTAACTCCGACGATCCCAATGGGAAGCCGGGACGTCGCGGACCGCATCATGGCCCTGCGCGAGGTTGCCCCAGAACTGGTGTCGGTCACGGGCGTCGGGAAACAGGCAGCCAATCCCGACCAAGGCGATCGGAGAGGCCGAGACTGGGGCCTGCGGGTCATCGGCGGCTCGGGTCACGGGCGCGTCCTCCCATTGGCGGATTCAGGTAAGGTCGGCGACCGTGCGGGCGACGCGTCTTGATTGCCGTCAGTACCATCGACGACCTGTGATGGGGGGAGCCACGGTCTGGTGGACGACCCGAGAACATCGGTGAGCTGATCACGCGGCAACGGTGGGACCCGACGCGCCTCGGCCGGCACATCGATCCCCTGACTCCGGAGGACCTGAACTCGGGTCAGAACGGCCGCTCCGTAGAGGATGTTTAGGGCGACTTCGGCGACACGGCGGTTGGCCGGATCTTCCAGGTGTGAGCCGCGGACCCAACTGTTGAAGGCGCCCATGGCCGGCCCGCACCAGACTTGGTAGTCGATTGCACGGTCAGCCTGACCTGCGTTGGCCCAGTGCGAGGAGAGGCCCAGGTACCAGCGGAAGATCAAGGCCAACTTGTGCTTGGGATCGGCCTCGGCCCGGTCGATCTGGCTTGGGTCGCGCTCCCGGAAGAAATCGATGGTCTGGGCCCAAATCCGCTCCAAGGGAGCGCGGAAGATCTTCGACTCGAGATCGAGGCGTTCAGACTCGGGGATCGCCTCCAAAGAGTCGACGCGTTGATAGATCTCGAAAAGTTTGGCCGCACGCATGGCGAACATCGTGCCACGCTTGAGAACCTGAAGCTTGACGCCCATCTCGAACATGTCGGCTGCTGGAGCCATGGTGACGTCAGCTTGTTGGGCTTCAGCGAGCATGCGTCGGACATGATCGCTGGTGCCGGCTTCGATGCATGCTTGATTAATCGATCCCGTGACGAGATAGTCGGCGCCCATAGCCAATGCGGCGGCGGCCGAGCCGGGTGTGGCGATTCCTCCAGCGGCTCCGACGCGGAGCCGGACCGACGTTCCATACCGCTCTTGGTGCCGGTCGCGCAAGGTGATCATCAAGGGCAGCAAGGTCAACGCGGCGCGGTTGTCAGTGTGCCCTCCGCTGTCGGCCTCGGCGGTCAGGTCCTCAGCCATCGGGATCTGATCGGCCATCTCCGCCTGCGACGCGGTGATCGAGCCCCGGGACACGAGGTCATTAAGGATCGGGCGTGGCGGTGGGCTCAGGAATTGTCGCGCCACCTCCTCGCGTGAGACCTTGGCAATGATCCGATTCGGCACGATGATCTGACCTTGACCATCGCGATGGATCCCGTGGACCCGATATCGGACTACATGTGGAGTCAGTCTCAGGTATGCTGAAGCCTCGACTAGGCGGATTTGCCGTTTGAGATAGAGGTCGACCACGGAAGCTTCGAGGTTGGGCTCATTCGGGCTGTGGATCAGGTTGAAGCCGAAAGGAGACTCGGAGCCGAGCTGGGTCTGAAGGCGGTCGATGGCCTGCTCGACGCGTCGTGGTGGCAGGCCGGCGGCGCCAAAGATCCCGAGCAGACCAGCGCGGGCCATTGCTTCGACCAAGGGTTCGGAGGCGATTCCGTTGGCCATCGCACCGCTGGCCAGGGCAAACCGGACCCCGTGTGTGTCGCGAAACTGGGTATCGCCAAGATCGTGTGGACGACATGCGGGGACGACGGCAATCTCCGGACCAAGATCGGGGTCCAATGTGGTCGAGTCGTCACGGGCGATGCAGACGATCCGGCCGTTCGATCCGCGATGGACACTCAGCGGTAGGTCGACCCATCGGATCGCATCGCATAGGGGTTCGGCGTTGGCGGGCGTGGCGAAGCGCATAAGTGTCAAGCCGAACGGAGAATGGGGGCAACCCACCGACCCATCCTGGTGATGGGTATTTGGGTCGAAAAGTGAGCAGGCATCGAGGTGCAGGATGGTCGAGGCGAGAGGCAATGCGGTACGCGTCGGGATGACGCTCTAGGATCGACAGGACACGCAGTCCTCAGCCGATCGCCATATCATCGGACGCGAGTGGGCCGGCGCCAATTGCGGAATCGGATCAAGGGGCCAACCAGACCTGCTCGCGCCGACCTGACGCGTCCCAGCGGAACAATGCGCGCAAGTGGCCGGATCCATCCAAGCAGAGCCAGTCGATTTCCCGGACTCGCGCCGCGATGACGGCGAAGCGATCGCGTCCTTGCTCAGAGCGGGCCGGTTCGGGGTCATTGTCTCGAAGGTCCTCGGGCAGGTTAGACGTGGGATCAACGCTCTTGGTACCCGGAGCGCGGGGAGCTAGGTAGCAGCGTCGGCTCCGGATTGTCGTGGCCAGCCAGCGACGATCGGCCTCGGGATCATCCGCAAGGACTTCGGCCCAAGCGCGGACTCGGAGTTGGACCTTGGCCTGGGGATCATAGAATAGCCAAGTCACGCACGGTTGCGTGCGAACCTGGTCGACTTTGGGACTTCGTCGATCGCAATGGCAGAGCAGTCGGAGACGTTCGGGGTCGGCGCCCCGGAGCACGACGGTCCGCAACTGGGGCCAACCGGCCGCGTCGACGGTCCCGAGCACCGGGAGATGGAAGGGGTGTTTACCCGACGTGACCCCCGCTTGAAGCTCCGTCCAGATCTCGTTGACGATTTGATCAAGCGAGGGAGCCTCATTCCAGGGGGTCGGGCTCGTAAGGACCTGGGACAAAACGGTTGAGTCAACGTGCGAGGTGTCGGACTGCATCGCGGGACCACACTAGAGGGCTCGTTGGGGCGAAACGAGCGGAAGCCGTCGGACCTGAGCGTTAACGTGCCCGATGCGCGAGCGGTTCGGGCATAGGCTCATTGTGGACGCTCGGGTAAGGTGAGGCACCTGGTTGACGCGTTGTCCGTCGTTCGAGGCTGGATCAGGAGTTCGCGCCGCGATGAGACGAGTGGGAGAGCTGTCCCAAGAGGCGACGGCCCAGCGTTTGGTCGATTACCTGCTGACCCAAAAGATCTCGGCGACGGTACGTTCCTCGTCCGAGGATCGCTGGGCGGTCTGGGTCCACTCCGAAGATGACATGGAACGCGCGAGCGCAGAGTTCACGCAGTTCCTCGACGATCCCGACGCGCCCCGCTACCTGGAGACCGTCGTCGAGGCGCGGGCGATCCGTCGTCAACAGGAGCACCGTGAGCGCGAGCGACGGAAGTTGTTCCGCGACGCCTCGGAACCCTGGACCACCGGGTTCTGGCAGCGGTGTCGAGTCGGCTCGGCCTGCTTCGGGCTCTGTCTGCTGATCTTCCTGGTCTTCAACTGGAGGTTGTTGGATGGGGTGGTCCCCGGGAGTTCCGGCCTATCGTTCAGCTTGTGGGTCTACAGCAGCCTGGCGCTTAATCCGATCTACGATGGACAGGGCAAACCCGTCCCCGAGCCGACGCTCGCTTGGATTCTGCGCGGTCAGGTCTGGCGCTGCGTCACCCCCAACCTGATGCATGTCAACCTGATCCATCTCGGGCTCAACATGCTCGTCTTCGTCTACCTGAGTCGGGTCATCGAGCCGCGACGCGGCCGACTCGGATTCCTGGCTGTGATCCTGATGACCGGCGTGGGCACGGTCCTCGGCTCGCACCTGTTAGACTCGACGCGGACCGGGATCGGCATGTCTGGGATCGTCTACGGCCTGATCGGTTACGCTTGGATCAAGATGCAGTATGATCCCGGACTCAATATCGGCATCCACCCGCGATTCTTCTTCTTGGCGATCATCTACCTGTTGCTGGGTTTCCAGCTCCAGATCAACCGACAGATCCTGGCGATCGATGACGCGGATGTGCCGATCATGCTGAGGATCGACAACTTCGGGCACCTCAGCGGGCTCTTCACCGGCTTCCTGGTTGGGTGCGCCGGTCCGCTCCGCGATCGGCTTCGTCAGCCACATTCATGAAGTTGTGGATGGCGACGATTTCATGCAAACGAAGAGCGGTTTCATGCGTTGGATACAGGGCGCGCCAGAGGGACTCCTCAAGGCTTCTTAGCGTGACGTCGAGATCCTCGCCATCGTGTCGACGGCACGAACACCCAGCAGGAGCACGGTCAAGGCGACCGTTGCTCCGAGCAAGACGTACCACAACGGCGAGTCGGGGGGCACCCAGGCGTCCATCGTCGAGGCGATCGGGCGATGCAGTACGTAGGCGATTACCGCCCGACGGCCCAGCATCCCGAGCGGTTCCACGAACCGACCGAGCAGTTCGGCCATCAGAAGACAGGCCGCGAAGGCGGCCAGTCCGAAGCCGGCCCCGAGACATTGGTAGGCCATGGCCGCCGATCGGGGGTTCAGTGATCTCCAGGGGACGTCCTGCCCATCGAGCCAACTGATCGCGGGCGTCTCAGCGGTTGCGTTCGTGATCGGGGCGGTCTCCCAACCCCGGAGCGACGAGCCAAGCCGCTCCCAGTCGACGCCCTGGGTCAGGGTATCCGCCCCGATCCCCAAGGCCATCAAGATCAAGGACCAGAAGCCCAGGGCCGCTAGGGGCAGACCACGGGTTCCGTCGTGGACGATGTCGAGCGCCAGGCTCCCCACAAGCATCGGCAAGGTCCAGGCTAGGAATCCCAATGGGCCCCCGTCGTTGAGCCCACGGTCGGCGACCCAGTCAGGGTAACCAGCCGCACCGAGGCCCAGGAACGCCAAGCCCGAAACGACGATCCAGGCCAGACGCAACCAGGCGTTCGCCCCGATGACTGGGAGAACCCAGAGACCGGTCAACCCGAGTTGGATCGCCAACGGGGTCGGTCCCCGTAGCAAATGCGATTCGATGACACCGATGGGGCCATCGCGTCGGAGGCCTGACCAGTTCGCGTAGCCTAGTTCGGGCGCAACGAAGACCAAGCCGATCAGCAGGAGTCCGGCGGCAAGTCCTCCCCAGGTCCGAAGCGATCCCCCCGATATTGTGCCGACTGACCGCGACGATCCAGACCCCCGAACCCCGGCTCGCATGAGGGCTCCGTAGGCCAGAAACAAGGACGGCAGCAAGAGGTCGGCCCAATGCAATTTGGTCGTGCCCCGGACCAGACTCTCCGGGATTGCCCCCGCGCGGTTGAGACGGTTCGCAATCCAGTCTGAGGCGTTCAAGGGTGGGAGTTCGGCGACCGATACGTCGGATCCGGCCCCGTGATACGGGCCGAGCAAGTCGACCAGGGCCAGGCCGAGCACGATCAGGCCCAAATGGAAGAACGCGACATTTGGGGTGCTACCTGAGCCGGACCCGGAGCCCGTTGTCCTCGACGCGTCGAAGCCTTCGGAAGGACGTCCCGATCGTTTCGCTCGCAAAGGCATATCGACATCCCTGCCGGAGAGGCAACGATTGTTCCCGAAGGAAACCGATGTGGTCTACGATGAGCCGGGACGCGAAAGGACACTTTCAGGATTAGAGAGCATTGAGACCGTATCACGGCGTGATCCCCCATGCCGTCGACTCGAAGCGCCCCAAACGGTCGTTGGCGCGGGGGAGCCGGGTCGTCGGGGTTTTCCGTTTGCTTGGCCGTCTCGGAAGCGATACCTTCACGGGAACGTCATGGACCCCAACGACCTACGTCGACCGACGACCGGCAACCCTCCCAACTCTGCATAGGCGGATCTCGAACCGGAGAAGAGCGATGAAGAACCACGCGTTTTGGGGCCTCGTGCTCGCCTCGGCCTTGATCTGTGGGACTCACTCGGGCTCGGCCCAAGAGTTCAAGACGGTCGGCTCGATCGAGCGGCTCGACCCACGGCTCGACGCATTAATCGACCCCAACGCCCCGATCGAGGTGTTGGCCGAAGGGTTCGAGTGGTCCGAAGGGCCGGTCTGGATCTCTGAAGAAGGATGTGTCCTCTTCTCGGACATCCCCAACAACGCGATCATGCGATGGCATCCCGAAGACGGCCTGACCACGTTCCTCAAGCCCGCCGGCTACACCGGCTCGGCGGCTCGGGGTGGCGAACCGGGCACCAACGGGCTGACCCTTGATGACCAAGGCCGCTTGGTGATGTGCGAGCATGGCGATCGCCGGGTCACCCGTCTTGAAGCAGACGGCAGCAAGACGGTCCTAGTCGACCGCTACCAGGGCAAGCGGTTCAACAGCCCCAACGACTTGGTCTTTAAGTCCAACGGCGACCTCTACTTCACTGATCCGCCCTATGGCTTGGTCGGGAACATGCTTGACCCGACTAAGGAGCTGCCGTTCCAGGGGGTCTTCCGCGTCACGACCGACGGCGAGGTGACCGCGCTAGCTAGCCAGACCCGACCCAACGGCATCGCCTTTTCGCCCGACGAGTCGACCCTCTATGTGGCCAATTCCGATCCCGGTAAGCTCGTCTGGTATGCTTATGACGTCCAGAATGATGGAACTCTGGCCGACTGCCGGGTCTTCTTCGACGGCACAGCACTGTCGAAGGCCGGTCGTCCCGGCGGCGCTGACGGCCTGAAGCTTGATAGGCAGAGCAACCTCTGGGCGACCGGTCCGGGAGGTGTCCTAATCCTAGCCCCCGACGGAACCCACCTCGGCTCGATCCTGACCGGTCAACGGACCGCCAACTGCTGCTGGGGTGAGGATGGCTCGACCCTCTTCATCACCGCCGACATGCTTCTGCTCCGCGTCCGAACCAAGGCTCAAGGTGATCGATTCCCTCTCGGATCCGCCGACGCGGAGTAAACTGACTCAGGGAGGTACCGAAGCCCATTCGGGGCCACATCGGGTTGAATGATTCGACCCGTCTCCCACTTCGATGATGTGGCATCTCAGGACGGGCTTCGGTCCCAACTCGCGCGATCCGCCAAGGTGTTCTCGGCCTTCCATCGATGGAGTGATCACGATCATGAGCCCGCTCTGCCCGCCAGATCCACGCTTCGTTGTTGGTCCATCTTGGGTCGTCCCTGGACAGTCGGAGGTCGAGTTGACTACCCACAGGGCCGGGCGGATCGGCACCATGTTCGGGCTCGTCTTGATCTCGGGGCTCGTTTTCGGACTGGCCGGCTGCGGATCGAACGACGTGGGGGCTTCGGCGTCCGCCCCCGGATCGACCGAGGCCGGAGAGCCGACACGACTTGGGTCGTCGAAACCGCTGGGCGAGGCACCCGTGGGGATGGTCTGGATTCCGTCTGGGACGTTCCGCATGGGGATCCAGCGGATCGGCCGCGAGTACGGCGACACCACGCCGATCCACTCGGTCACCGTCGACGGGTTCTGGATGGACCAAACCGAGGTGACCAACGCCCAGTTCGCCGCCTTTGTTGAGGCGACCGGTTACAAGACCGTCGCCGAGCGCCCGCTCGATCCGGAGGAGTTCCCCACCATTCCCAAGGACCAGCTCGATCCCGGCTCGGCGGTTTTCACACCCCCGAATCGGCCGATCAGCTTGAACAATCACCTGGCCTGGTGGGCCTGGGTCCCCGGCGCTGACTGGCGACATCCCGAGGGGCCGGGCAGTTCGATCGAGGATCGGATGGACCATCCGGTCGTCCAGGTCTGTTACGAAGACGCCGTTGCCTACGCCGAGTGGGCCGGTAAGCGGCTGCCGACCGAAGCTGAGTGGGAATGGGCCTCGCTCGGAGGGAAGACCGACCGCACCTATCTTTGGGGCGATGAACTCCAACCAGAAGGGCGCTGGATGGCCAATATCTGGCAGGGCCGGTTCCCCAACGAAAACACCGCCGATGACGGTTTCGCCCGCTCAGCTCCCGTTAAAACGTATCCTCCTAACGAATATGGCCTCTATGATATGGCGGGCAACGTCTGGGAGTGGTGCAACGACTGGTACCATGTGCAAGCGTACGAGATTGTTGAGGCCCCGATGAATCCGAAGGGGCCTGAGTTCAGCTATGATCCGTCCGAACCGAACATCCCCAAGCGTGTGCAGCGCGGTGGGTCGTTCCTCTGCAGCGACCTCTATTGCAACCGCTACATGCCGGGAACTCGGGGCAAAGGGGCCATTGACAGCGGCTCGAACCACATTGGCTTCCGATGCGTTAAATCGTTCGGACCCTGATGTGAGCGGAATCCAGGAAGGCGAATCGTCCCAGGTTGAGGTCACCGAGATCATCCTGGCCAGCACGTCGCCCTATCGTCGCGAGCAATTGGCGCGGCTCGGAATCGCCTTCCGATGTCGACGGCCGGCCGTCGACGAAGAGGTGCTCAAAACCGACTATCTGGCTGTTCACCCCGATGATCCCGAGGGTCTAGCGCAGATGTTAGCTCGGTCGAAGGCCCAGAGCCTGGTCACCGAATACCCCGACGCTCTCCTGATCGGGGGCGATCAATTGGCCGTCTTCGGCGCAGAGATCTTGGGCAAGCCGGGGGCGATCCCAGCGACCCGTCGTCAATTAGCCCGGTTGTCCGGCCGTGAGCACCGGATCATCACCGCAATGGCTGTGGTCGCGGGCCAGCGGCTCGTCGAGCACCTCGATGTGGCCCATCTGCGGATGCGTGATCTGTCCGAGCAGCAGATCGTGCGCTATGTGGCCGCCGACGAGCCGTTCGACTGCGCCGGCGGATACAAGCTGGAGCGCGGTGGGATCGCTCTCTTCGAGCGGATCGCCGCGGAGGACCATTCCGCGATCACTGGACTTCCACTGATCGCCTTGACGACGATCTTGACCCAGTTCGGGATCGAAATCCCTGGCCCGGTTTGATCATTGACGTCCGGAAACTGAATCGGACTCGAAAACACGCTTCAGCGCTCAGGCTTCCTCGTCACCGTTGTCCGACTCCACCTCAGGGGTGATTTCCTCGGACGCAGACTCGTCGTCGCTCGATTCCTCAGTCTCGCTCTCGGGCGTTCCTGTGTCGGTTTCTTCCCCTGATGAGGCGGCTCCGTCCGTTTCGCCGGTGCCATTGATCTCGCCGAAGGTCTTGCGGAGCGATTCCATCCGGTCGCGGGTTCGGCCGTAGTTGTCGAACGAGAAGCGTCCGGCCGAACGGAAGTCGATCTGATTGTCGGAGCGGACGATGAATTCCATATCGTCGATGAAGCCGAGGAAGCCGGTGAACTCGACGTAAAGGTACTCTTTTGACGCGTTGCCTTCGTCGTCTTGAACTTCAATCATGTGAGGGCCATAGAGATAGTAACTACCGATCGGGACGGCAATCATCCGACCAATGGCTTCTTTAAGGTCGGCCATCGCCTCCTCAGCCGTCCCTTCGTAGGCGATCGGATCGATATAGGTCGGGTTGCCAGGATCGCCGGTGGAGATCACACAGTTCTCTTCGGAGGCGCAGGCGGCCAACGCACCCATGGAGATATCATCGGGCCGCTTGTTGAGGAGCGTGCCCATGCTCATGTTCATGATCGGCAACATGCCGCGGATGACCAGTTGCGGCACGATGACGAGCAGGATCACCAGGCGGATCACCACGTTTAGGGGGCTCGACTTCTTCTTGGCTTTCGACTTGCCCTGGCCGGCTTCGGGTTGCAATGCGGAGGCGTCGACCGGGTCGTGGGGGGGGGGGGGCGGCGGGGGGGGGGGGGCCGGGGCGGGGGGCGGCGGGGGGGGGGGGGCGCGGGGGGCGGGGGGGGCGGCCCGACCGCGCTCCGCCC